>JAUVAV010000065.1 GCA_030591525.1 candidate division FCPU426 bacterium
GTCAGCGAGCGGATCGCATAAAATGCCCGGTAGAGTTGGGCCGTACCATCGATAAGCATAAGGGTTTTGGACAATGCAAGCCTCGTTTATTTTTTGCGCGTTAAGCTGGTTACGCTCTCAACGTGATAAGTATGCGGAAACATATCCAGGGGTTGAATATAATTAACCTGATACCCTCCCTCCGCCAGGCCGGCCAGATCACGCGCCAGAGCTACAGGATTGCAGGAGATATACACTATCCGGCGGGGCGCCCAAGCCAGGAGTTTTTGTAATAATCGGGGTTCACATCCTTTTCGCGGCGGGTCCAGTACCACTACTTCCGGCGCAAATCCCTTGGCCCTTAACCTGGTTACTCCCTCCCCGGCGTCCCCGGCAATGAAGTCGACATTGGAAAAATCATTAAGATGCTTATTGGCCAAAGCATCCTCTATGGCCGGGGCAACCGATTCAATGCCCAGGACCATACGGGCGTGGCGTGCCAGTTCCAGCGTTAAAAAACCCACCCCGCAAAAAAGATCCACTACTGTCTCCCGGCCGGATAAAGCCGCTGCCTGTAAGACCGCCTCGGCCAGGCTGGGAAGCTGGCAGGGGTTGATTTGGAAAAAAGCCGGGGCGGAAATCCGGTATCGAATACCTCTGATCTCTTCGTAATAGTACGGCCGGCCGGCCAACAGTTTGAACTCCGGACCCAGCAGCACATTGGTCGCCGCCGGGTTAATGTTCTGCACCACTCCGACTACCTCGGGAATCCGGTGATGCAGTTCCTCCGCAAACTCGTAAATCCGCGGAAGCTCGCTCTCGCCGGTTACCAGCATGGCCAAAATCTCACGAGTGTGCAAACCCAGCCGGATTACCAGGTGCCGCACCTGGCCCTGGCGCTTCATTTCATCATAGCCGGAATATCCAAACTCCTGAACCAGTTCCTGGACCGCGCGGAACAAACGATTGCCCGCCGCCGGCTGAACCGGACATTCCTCGATTGGTACTATGGTATGAGTCTGCCGGGCATAGAACCCGGCTTGAACTTTTCCGGTTTCGCCTTGAAACGGAATCTGGATTTTATGCCGGTAACCGTTCAGGGACGCGGCTTTAATAATATTATGTACTGGTATGGACTTCAAACGCCCGATATGCTGAAGAACATTTTCCACCAGGCTTTGCTTGGCCTTTAACTGAGCGGAATAGGCCAACTGCTGCCAGGTACAGCCTCCGCATATTCCAGCCTGGGAGCAGAAAGGCGGTATCCTATCCGAAGAGGCTTTGATAATCTGCAGCATTTCTCCGCGGGCAAAACGTTTTTTTACCCGGAGAATACGAACCCGTACCTCGTCGCCGGGAAGTGCGCCGGGGATAAAAACCACCATTCCCTTATGCTTGGCAATGCCTTCCCCGCCGTACGCCAAAGCATACACTGTTAGCATAATTTCCGCGCCGACCATTAGGCCGGACTCAGGGGCTGCTACTGTCAAGAAAAAAGGCCTCCTTCTAGGAGCCTGAGCAATTACTTGCTCAGGCTCCAGAGCATTTGAGATTCGATAGTAGAGATTAGATAAAATATCTCAAATGCGGTCTACTTTCTACTATCTACTCTCAAAAAACCGACTAAATGCTCAAGCTCCTTATCTATCCAATCGTTCCTTCAGTATCTGGTTCACCAGTTTGGGATTGGCCTTTCCCTGGGAAGCTTGCATAACCCGGCCTACCAGAAATCCCATGGTTTGGGTTTTGCCATTTCGGTATTCCGCTATTGGTCCGGGATGGGCGGCCAGAACCTCGTCCACCACCTTTTCCAGGACGCCTGGATCGGAAATCTGGGAGAGTCCCTGCTTAGCGACAATATCTTCCGGCGTACGGCCGCTTTGGTACATCTCGGCAAATACCTGTTTGCCGATTTTTCCGGATATCTTTCCGGATTCGATCATGCGGACCAATTCAGCCAAATGTTCCGGACCAACCGGGGATTGCGTTATCCGGCGGCCTTCGGCGTTTAATTTACCCAGCAGTTCCACTGTCAGCCAGTTACAGGCCGCCTGGGCCGGCGCTTGGCAGTCCACCATAGACTCAAAGAAATCGGCCAGTTCCCGGGAGGAGGTTAAAACCCCGGCGTTATATTCGTTTAAGGTATATTTCTGCCGGAAGCGTTGCCGCCGGGCCTGGGGAAGTTCGGGCAGGCTTTGGCTTATGGCTTCACACATTTCCGCGCTAATCGTGATAACCGGCAAGTCCGGTTCGGGGAAATACCTATAATCGTGGGCTTCTTCTTTACTCCGCATGGGATAGGACACACCTTTTTCCTCATCCCAGAGACGGCTCTCCTGAACCACCTGTCCGCCTTCCTGCAATACCCGGATCTGCCGCCGGGCTTCATACTCGATAGCCGAACGGATATGCTTGAAAGAATTCATATTTTTAAGTTCGGCCTTGGTTCCCAAAACCTGATCACCCCGAAGGCGCACTGATATATTGGCATCACAACGCAGGCTTCCCTCTTCCATATTACAATCAGAAACTCCGGCATATTGCAGGATCTCTTTCAAGGCTATCAGATAGGCATAAGCTTCATCGGCTGAGCGCAAATCCGGTTCACTCACGATCTCAATCAGCGGGACCCCGGTACGGTTATAATCCACCAGCGAGCTGCCGGCGGTTCCCAGGCGTCCATCGGCTCCCGGGTGCAGCAGTTTGCCGGCATCCTCTTCCATATGCACGCGCGTAATCCTTATCCGCTTCGGGCCGGCCGGGGTAGTGATTTCTATGATACCTCGCAGGGCTAAGGGTTGGTCGAACTGGGATATCTGATAGGCTTTGGGCAGGTCGGGATAAAAATAGTTTTTGCGGTCGAATTTGGTATGCTCCGCCGGTGTGGCTTCCAAGGCCAAGGCCGCGCGTATCGCCAGCACCAGCACTTGCCGGTTCAACACCGGCAGAGTCCCGGGCAATCCCAGGCATACGGGACAAACCTGAGTATTGGGCGGCGCTCCAAACGCGGTGGGACAAGGGCAAAAAATTTTGGAATCCGTGGCTAGTTCAACGTGAACTTCCAGCCCAATAACAATTTCATAATCCTGATCCATTTTCAATTCCTTCAATTTCCCCGCTCGAAGAGCGGGGAATTGGATATGAGCTGTAGGAAACCATTATTACTATCCCGCTTCATCCCCGGCTTGCCTGTCCTGATGGTCTTGTCAGGGAAAGGCGGGGAATTCGCGGCTAACATATTAAAAAAGTGTCCCCGCCAGGCGGCCCGGGCATCTTGCCCGGCTTACGCTTTTTTCTCGCACTCCTGGATTTTAGCTTCCCAATCATCTCCGTCCAAACGCTGCAGCGGGCTTTCCACAAAGGTTTTTACATCATAGCCCTCATGGTCGATGTCTTCCGCATTGCATACCGGACAGGATAATTTAATCTCCAGGTCGCCTGTATCCGGCTGGTTAAAACGCCCTACTGTGCCGTCATCATTAAACTCCCAGATTTCCGCCGGCTCATAATAGGTGATCAGCGCCTGAAATTTTTTCCGGTTTCCGCACTTGTTACAAAGCATAATATTACTCCTCCATTTTCAATTATTTCGTTTCCTCCATCGCAGGCCGCTGTTTATGCCAATCCGTCCGGGATTGATAAGCATAAGCCGTCCGCAACATGGTTTCTTCGTCATAAGCCCGGCCAATTAACTGTAATCCAATCGGCAGACCTTCCAAAGAATAACCGCAAGGAATTGAGATTCCCGGCAGCCCGGCCAGATTGGCCGAAATGGTAAAAACATCCGAGAGATACATGGTCAGGGGATCTTCCATTTTTTCTCCCAGGCGAAAAGCCGTGGTGGGCGAGGTCGGTGTCAGGATTAAATCACACTTGGTCATGGCCTGCTCGAAATCACGCTGGATTAAAGTGCGAACCTGCAAGGCCTTTTTGTAATAAGCCTCATAATATCCGGCCGAGAGCGCGTAAGTCCCCAACATAATACGCCTTTTCACCTCTGAGCCGAATCCGGCGGCGCGCGTGGCGCCATACATTTCCAGCAGGTTATCCCCGGATACCCGCAGGCCGTACTGTACCCCGTCGTAACGGGCCAAATTTGATGAGGCCTCGGCCGTGGCCGCCAGGTAATACGCTGCCAGGCAATATTCAGAATGCGGAAGAGCAACTTCGATTAGATCGGCACCGGCATCGGCAAATACTTTCTGGGCGGTTTCCAAGGCTGCCTTTATTTCCGGCTGGATTCCGGCGGAAATAAACTCACGCGGCAGTCCGATCTTAAGACCTTTCACGCCCTCCCTGAGCCGAAGTAAATAATCCGGAACCGGAAGATCCGTACTGGTCGCATCTTGCTGGTCATGACCCGCAATCACTGACAGCAATAAGGCGGCATCCTCCACGCTCCGTGCCAAAGGTCCTATCTGGTCCAGAGAACTGGCAAAAGCCACCAGACCGAAACGTGAAACCCGGCCGTAGGTCGGTTTCAAACCCGTTACTCCGCAAAATGCCGCCGGCTGACGAATCGAGCCGCCCGTATCCGATCCCAGAGCCAAGGGAACCAGGTCCGCGGCCACAGCCGCGGCTGATCCGCCCGAAGAGCCGCCGACCACGCATTCCGGATTCCAGGGATTACGGGTTGGGAAAAAAGCCGAATTCTCGCAGGAGGAGCCCATGGCAAATTCATCCATATTGACCTTGCCGACCAGAACCGCTCCTGCCGCCTTAACCCGCTCCACTACCGTGGCATTGTAAGGCGGGCGCCATCCTTCCAGAATTCGCGAGGCACAAGTAGTGGGAAAACCACTGGTACAGAGATTATCTTTAAGGGCCAGGGGTATGCCGGCCAGGAGTCCGACAGGTTCTCCCGCTGCCAGCTTACGGTCCACCTCAGTTGCCGCACTATGCGCACCCTCCTCATCCGATGCCAGAAAAATCCGAAACTTCGGATCCCAGTCCCGAATGCGGGCGAAAACCCTCTCGCAGACTTCTTGGGCCGTGAATTTCCCCCGGGCAATGCCTTCCCTAATTTCCAGCGCCGAATGTTCGTGCAGGTCCATAATATCCTTCCCAGGTTATTCGATAATCCGCGGAACCCGGAAACAGTCATCCCGGACATCCGGCGCCCCTGCCAGCGCTTCAGAACGGTCAAGTCCGGGAAGTACCTGGTCTTCACGCCATACGTTCTGCTTGGGTAAAGCATGCGCGGTTTGGGGAATGCCGGTAGTATCCAATTGATTAAGCTTGCGCATATATTCCAGAACTTTCTCCAGATGTTCCGTAAAGCGCGCCGTCTCATCAGCATCCAGCCGTAAGTTAGCCAGCCGGGAAATTTTTTTTACGGTCTCTTCGGTTATTTCCGGCACTACCCTTCCCCTTTCTAAAATGCGAGTTTACTTGTATATATTCGCTTTCCCGCACGTAAATATTTCGTTGAGATATGCCACGCAGGCAACGTAGGGGCTACGCATGCGTAGCCCAACAATTGATGGTGATGTACAACAACCGGATAATCTATTACGCTCACTTTGAATTCCCGATTAAAATACATCCTAAAACCGATTCTAAATTATTTTTAACCCTGGTTACTATAGCATAGTCCCGCAATTTAAAGCAAGTATGAGTTAATTTTTTCCTAGCCCTATGCTTGATAAAATTATTTACGCTGGGTTTTAAATTGAGTGATAAATTGCTGATATTTTTTTAGATGATTTTCCTTTATAGCCCAGGCACGCACATCCCGCCAAACGATCTTATGATTTTTAGCCACCAGGAGTGCTTGATTAAAAGCCTGATAATCATCCCAATAAAAATAAGCCGCCAGACGATCTTTTACACAATCGGTTGGCGTAAGTAGTTTGATTTTGCCCAACGAAGTTCTCATCTCCCTAAAAACAGTTATGACTTTATCCCCTATGGTCACGGGCGGAGCAACAAATTCGATATAAAAAGGGCAACCCTTCTTTTCAAAGTGACGGCTGCTCTTGGGCTCGAAACCCAGAACATGTAGTGCGGCTTTGACCGACGGCATAGGCGCATAAGTAATCATATCCACATCTTTAGAAACATATTGATTCCGGCTGTAAATCGAGACACAAGCTCCGCCGACGAGAACGGCTTCAATCCCGTGAGTTCGCAAGGTCCGTCCCACCATGGCCGCTAGTTCCTTTAGCGTTATTGTTTTCCAGGAAAAACTCATAGAGGTTTGCCTGTACGCCGGGGCCGTGTCCTGGCCGTGAAATATTTTTCGAGTTGGTCCTTGGGCAGGTAGGAAAAAGCTTTTTCCAGCAGGCGTTGCAGCTCGCGCAGCAAAGGGTATCTGGGATTAAATTCATAGACCCGCGTCCGCCCAAATTGGCGGCTAACTACGACATTGCCTATCTCCAGGCGTTTTAACTGCTGCTGCACGGCATTGACGGGCAAGCCGAACCGTTCAGACATCCCCTTGGGGTAACCCTGCTTGTGACGCCAGAGAAAAAACA
>JAUVAV010000053.1 GCA_030591525.1 candidate division FCPU426 bacterium
AGAAATGCCGTCAGGATGCCCGTTTCATCCACGGTGTTCACAAAGATTGGAGAAATGTGCGAAGCTAACCCCTCCTATGGAATTAGGTGATAATAACACGGGTTACGAGTGTTGGAATCCGGTGTAAATGATGTTATATGTCGCGAAATTGTGATGTTTGTGTAGGGGCGGACTTCCATGTCCGCCCAAATGTGTAATGTTGAATCCGTGGGCCGGCATGGAAGCCGGCCCCTACGCGAAATTGTGAGGTTTTCCGTAGGGGCGGACTTCCATGTCCGCCCAAGCATGTGAGAAGGACAAAAAATGCTGGAATTAAAAAACTTAGGTAAAGATTATACTATAAAGCGTAATAGTGTTTTTCAGCCTAAAAATCGTCTAGTAGCTGTAGATCATATTAATATACGTTTGAAAAAAAATAGCACGCTTGGATTGGTCGGAGAATCCGGCTGTGGAAAAAGCACTCTCGGTAGATTAATTTGCAGATTAGAAGAGCCCAGTCGAGGCGAGATATATTTAGATGGTCAGGCAATTCATAATCTTAAAGGCACGTCCTTGCGCAGGATTAGGCGGAAATTCCAACCGGTTTTTCAGGATCCCTATGGAAGTCTTAATCCCCGGCTTACCGTCTATCGTACACTTGAAGAACCTTTGCGGTTACATGACAAGCCAAATAATAAAAATGAAATCAATAATTTGCTCGAGATGGTGGGATTGGGTAATGAGGTTATGGGAAGATATCCACACCAGCTTTCCGGGGGACAACGCCAGCGTTTAGGCTTGGCCAGGGCTCTGGCAGTGGGGCCGGAGTTGATTATTGCGGATGAACCGGTTTCTTCTCTGGATGTTTCCATACAAGCACAGATTCTAAATCTGTTTCTGGACCTCCAAGAACGTCTGCATCTTTCCATGATTTTTATATCCCATGATCTGCGTGTGGTGGGTCAACTGGCTGATGAAGTGGCGGTTATGTACCTGGGAAGAATAATGGAACTTGCGCCGGCAAATGAGATATTTTCAAACGCAAAGCACCCTTATACTCAAGCTCTGTTGGAAGCGCTGCCAAAACTTAAACCGGGACGGGGAAGATTACGATCTATATTAAAAGGTGAGCTTCCCTCGCCGGTGAATCCTGCACCTGGCTGCAGATTTTACAGCCGGTGTAAGTATGCCGGGAAAGAATGTCTTGATTATGAAAATGAGCTGTTTTCAATAGATGTTAAACATATTGTGGCTTGTTGTAAATGGCATCAGTTGCAGCAGAATCGTAAGTATATTTGCTAAAATATTTTTTGGGGCTTAGGGATACGCTTGACATTACGGACATAATAAGGTATTTTTCATAAAAAGTATTATTTTATGTGCGAGGGTGATGGAACTGGCAGACACATACGTTTGAGGGGCGTATGGAGCAATCCGTGCGGGTTCAAGTCCCGCCCCTCGCACCAGCAGCGGGATGCAAAAGCAAAATATTTTTAAATCAATAAGAACATTTTGTGGAGGTTCATTGTGGCTGAAAATATATTAATCGCTGAGGATGATGAAAATATCGCCGAATTGGTAAAAATCATTCTGGAAGCCAAAGGGTATTCCACTATGTGGGCCAAGGACGGTAAAGAAGCTTTTGCCATGGCTAAGGAAATGGTGCCCGATCTGATACTTTTGGATGTGATGATGCCCAAGCTTAATGGTTATGAAGTTCTTAAACTATTGAAGGAAGCTGAAGGCCTGAAGCATATTCCGGTTATATTTGTAACGGTCAAAGGGGAAACAGACAGCAAGGTCGTGGGGCTCCATATGGGGGGACACGATTATATTACCAAGCCTTTTGACCTGGATGAATTAATCGCGCGGGTAGAGGCGGCACTGCGCATCAAGGGGGAACATGATAGTCTTCGGCAGACAAATGCGCGACTATCGGAACTATCCATGACAGATCCCTTGACCGCTTTATATAACCGGCGCTATTTGATGGAAAGGTTTCATGAAGAGCTCGAGCGGGCCAGACGTTATAAATATCCGTTGGCCTGCATCATAGTTGATATTGATGATTTTAAGGTGATCAATGATACTTTTGGACATATGCAGGGCGACCAGGTTCTTCAGAAAATTGCGATTATAATGAAAAACGCCAATCGGGTAGTTGATATTCTGGCCCGCTATGGGGGCGAGGAATTTATTATGATTCTACCCCAAACCGACCTGGGCGGAGCCGAGACAGTGGGGGAACGCATACGCGTCCTGGTTGAGGAGGAGCAATTTGTCAGTAGTGATCCCAAAAAGAAAGTGACTATTTCGCTTGGCGCTTCCGCGTATGCAACCGGTAAAGTCGGTACGATGGAAGAGTTGCTGAAGCGAGCGGATGAAGCGCTCTATCAATCCAAGAAGACCGGGAAAAATCGATTTATCACTATGCCCCTGGAAATTTAGAGCTGTATGACGGTTAAACTTCGCGCCACCGGATGGGAGATTGACGGCCGGTATCTTTCCTGGGTCTGGGGCCAAATCAATTATTGGGACCTGGAACGTTCGCGGTGGCGGGATGTGCTTAGAACTTACCGGCAGGCCGGACATGAGGTTGTTTCTACCGGTGTTTTACCGCGGGTCCATCAAACAGCGCCCGGACAGTATGATTTCGGACAGATACGCCCGCAGAATGATTTGAAGGTATTTATATCCGAGGCGGGCGAGCTGGGGCTGAAAGTCGTGCTGGAGGTAGGACCGCGTAATCTTCCGGGAGTCGCGGCCGCCGGTTATCCGGAAGAGCTTTTGACTGATGAAAAAGCTTTGGCCCGAAATGCCCAGGGAGATTTTATTGCCTCTGATACTTGTTTTGGTGGCGAGGTTTTTGCCCTGCCCTCCCTGGTTTCACGGGTTTTGCTGGAAACTTTAAAACCATTTGCCCTCGCACTAAGCCAAAGCCTGGCAACAGTAATCCATCCCGATGGGCCGGTTATAGGAATCGGTCTTACTCAGGCACCGGGATGGGGTCCTGGTTTGGCGGCTTTTGCCGCGGATTACCATGATGACTCCATCACGCTCTACCGGTCTTTGCTTGAAAAAAGCTACAAGCAAATCAAACGTTTAAATGAGATTTATAGCACTAATTTCACCTCTTTTCAGGAAATTGATCCTCCCCGGTCGCAGGCCGAAACCGGCCGCTATCCCGAGGTCCGGCTGCTTGATTGGGCGCGTTATCGCGAGGAATATTTTATCCAGGCGGCTGAAAATTTGCATAACCTCTTTTCCGGAATAGGTCTTGACCGTATTCCGGTTTATCTGGCAACGATTCCCACGGTTGATCGTCCGAATAACCTGTTGGAACTTGAACGTTGCCGCTGTTTCGCATATGCCATGCCGGAATTGCCCTTATATGCTGTAGAACCCGAACACGAATCAGAGGATTTATCCGACTTGGCATACCAGAACAGTTTTCCGGCCTGGTTTCAAGCCCGGGTTGGATTACCGGAAGATAATAATTCACAGGCGGAATTCAGAATGCTGAGCAATATGGCAGCCGGTATGCGCGCCTGGAATGTCCTCGCGCCGGCCGGCGCGGGTCCGGGGCCTGGATTTTTATCCGACCGCCAGGGCACACCGCGTCATACGCATCACCGTATCTGGGAAGCCTTACAGAACCTCTCCCCGAGGGAAGGATTTTTGGAGAGCCGGGTTTACGGTGATATTATCCTGCTTACCATTCCCGAACTTGAACGCTCTAAATATATTCAAACCCCGCCGGCTCACCGTTGGGACTTAATGGGAGGCTCGGAGTCAAAGCCGGCCGGGGAAAAAACCGGCCTGGATAATGAAACCGAGGCTTATCGGAATTTGTCCGAAAAACTGGAGGGTTTGTTACGGCGTCATCATTATGCTTATTTAAAAAGCCCGGCGGATGTTGGTCTGGACCGTTTGCGCCGGTCGCACCTCGTATTAATTCCGGACGCGCACCATACGGGCGTCCAGATTCAGTCCCTGGTGGTTCAACTGCTGGAAGCCGGAGTTAATATTTTGGTGGTCGGTCCGCACCCGGGCCATCCAGCCGCGTCGGAACATACTTCCTGGAGTGAACTGGCAAAGATGAAAATCAATAAAAACAGTGTGACCGGAAAAAAAACGGGCAGAAAATCCGGAGGATTATATTACTTGCCGGAATTTTCTGAAAATAAAATCCTGCGCCTGCTTAAGCAAAAAGGAATTCCCCGGCTTTTAACTCTGGATAATCCCGAAATTCGTTTGACTTTCCACAAATTCCGTAATCGCATGTTTGTTGCCGCCATCAACCGTGGCCCGGACAACACAGAAACCATGGCCCGGCGGGAAGGGAAATTTGTGCTTAAGGATTTCTGGAACAGCAATAAATTTTTAGGCGGGAAGGATGAGGTTAAGATAGTGATACCCGGCCGGGGAGTAAAATTCTGGGAGTTGATTCCATGCTGAATCCTGGATTTCAATGGCTTGATCCGGATACGGAACAACTCGAGAGGCTGACCTCCTTATCCCCGCTGCCTTCCGACCACGTGGAATGGCAAGCCATACTTAAAAATGCCGCGCCGGATGTTTTAGCCCCGGTGGTTAATCGCGTGGCTGTCCAAATGGCATCTCCCGGGATTCATCCGTCCCGTGAGATTATAACGGCCCTTAGAAATGCCGCCCGGGAATTGGGAGTAGATACGCCGGAACCTCAATGGTATGGCTGGCCGCACGCTTTGCTCGAAGGTTTTTTCTCGCGCCTTTCCGAGCCCGGGATTATATTGCTGGGCGTGCTGGATGGCGAAGGCATCTGGGCCGGATGTTTAGGCGGAGTATCGCGCGGTGGTCTGGATTGGCTTACCACCTTTAACCTGCTTTGGATGGATGAACCGGAATTAGCTTCCCGGCAATCTATTAAAGACTTGCCCGAACTGTGTCAGGCCGCGTCGTCCCGGTTTAACCGGCCGGCTGGCGGGTTGTTCATTTACCGCGATGAATTTAAGGCATGGCGGGACCGGGGATGGGCCATGGATTTGTTGCGGCATTTTGTTCACCAGCAGACCGCGGTGGAGCATTGGTCCGGAGATGTAAATATAGCTTGAAATATTATGGCATGAGGCATAAAATACAGAAAAATTGCGGAGCGGCTATGGCAGGCTTGAAAAAAGTATATTTAGGAATTGATCTGGGTGGCAGCAATATAAGTGTGGCTTTAGCGAATGTTGCAGGTAAAATAATTGGTTTCGATAGAATAGAGACTTTGGCCCACCGCGGGCCGGAGCAGATTATTGACCATATTATTAAATTAGCTAAACAGCTCCAAAAGTCGGAAAATATTCCGAGCTCGGTATTGCAGGCAGTGGGAGTCGGTGTGCCCGGAGTACTTAATTATACCACCGGCGTAGTTCGCTTTTCGCCTAATTTGCCGGGATGGATAAACATACCCTTGCGCCAAAAGCTTCGATCGGCATTTAAGAAAACGGTGGTGGTGGATAACGATGCCAATGTTGCGGCTTATGGAGAAAAATGGCAGGGGGCCGGCAAGAAATATAATCATGTCGTAGTATATACTCTGGGAACCGGTGTCGGCGGCGGAATTATTTTAAACGGCAAGATTTTCCATGGTTCTTCCGGCGGCGCCGGAGAATTAGGTCATACTACCATTCTGCCTGAGGGGCCGCTCTGCGCCTGCGGTAATCGCGGCTGTCTGGAGACATTAGTATCCGGTGCGGCGATTGGCCGCGCCGGCCGTGAAGCCCTGCAAGATGGCAATAAGTCACTCCTGCGGGAGCTATGTGAAGATCAGCCGGAAAATATTACGGCTAAAACAGTATTCCAGGCGGCCCGCAAGGGGGATGCCGTGGCGAAAGAAATAATCCGGCGAACCGGAAAATATTTAGGCATTGCGATAGCCGGCATTATCAACTTGCTCAATCCTGAAATTGTTATTATTGGAGGCGGAGTATCCATTTCCGGCCGGGATCTCTTGCCTTACGTAGAAGCAGAAGTGAAAAAGCGTACCATGAAGGCTCTGGCGGAATGCACCCGAATCGTTACGGCTGAGTTGGCGGATAAAGCCGGAGTTATGGGAGCGGTTGGTATTGCTATACAGGCCGGTAGTAAATCTACCTCAAAGTAGGGAGACAGTGATTAATGAATAAAAAAATTATTTTTATAGAGGATGAGGAAGATGTTAGAAATGCAGTCCAATTTGTCCTGGAAGCGGAAGGCTACGAATTTTACAGTGCTTCCAACGGGCCGGAGGGGATTGCCAAGATTACTAAATATAATATAAATATGCTATTGCTTGACATAATGATGCCGCATATGGATGGTTTTGAGGTTTGCCGGGCCATAAAGAGCGAACCCGCGATCAATCTACCGGTAGTTTTTATTTCTGCCAAGGCGGAAGCTGCGGATATCGCCCGCGGATTTGCGCTGGGCGCGGATGATTATATTATCAAGCCTTTTGATCCCAGTGACCTCTTACTACGTCTCAAACGCGTATTTGAAAAATACGAAGATAAAAGCCAGAAAAAGCAGGATTAGAACTGAATATCCCTTCCGCTTTCATATGAGACCTCTATAAAATTGAGATTTCTACAATGTTTATTAAATAGTTACTGTTGTGGCAAGGTTGTTTTCTGAAAGGGTTGTCATACCCGAAAGATTGTTATATTTCGGTAGGGGCGGGTTCTAAACCCGCCCCTACAATTAACTGATATAAAACGGGAGCACATGGCATGAAGGCCGTGGTTCAAAGAGTCATGCAGGCCTCAGTTAGCGTAAAGGAGCAGAAACTGGCCGCTATCGAACGCGGGTTACTGCTTCTAATTGGGGTGGCGGCCGGGGATAGCGCCGAGGATAGTATCTATTTAGCCCGTAAGATTTCGGGCTTGCGGGTTTTTGAAGATCCACCGGGAAAAATGAATTTGAATGTCAGGGAAATCGGCGGGGAGATTCTGGCTATTCCGCAATTTACTTTGCTCGGTGATTGCCGCCGGGGCCGACGGCCGGATTTTACTTCTGCCGCCCGGCCGGAAGCCGGGAAAGAATTATTCGGGCATTTTTGCGGCGAATTAGAGTCTCAGGGCATTAAGGTCAAGCGCGGAGCCTTTGGAGAGCATATGCTGGTAGGGCTGGAAAACGACGGTCCGGTGACCTTGATTCTGGATTCGCAGAAAAAAGGAGAGAAAGATAGTTGAGACTCCCTCTCAAAATACTGCATACCGCGGATCTGCATTTAGGGGCTAAATTCGTGGGACTTGGTTCCCGGGGGGCGGATCAGCGCCGGAGATTGCGCGAGGTTCTCGGGGATATTGTTAAGGTGGCCGGAGGGGAGCGCGTAAATTTGATTTTATTCTCCGGAGATACTTTTGACAGTAATACACCTTCGCCGGAATCCGTAAACGCTTTCAAGCACGCTTTGGTCCGGCTGGATGAGATGAACATACCGGCGATTATGATCGCGGGAACTCATGACAACCTGGCAGAGAACGCGATTTTGCCCAGGCTGGAAAGCGAGACAACCTTAGTACTGCTTAAACCTGAACAACCGTTATGGGAAAACGCAGAGTTAAACGTACTTATCCAAGGCGTATCCCTCATTAACGCCCGCCAGCCGGAACGTCCTTTAGCCGCATGGCGCCGAATTGACAGCCCTTTCTGGCAAATCGGGATGGCCCATGCTTCTCTTGAAATTGAAAATAAAGCCCGGCAAGAAGCATGTTTTTCGCCCCGGGAAATTAAGGCGACCGGCCTGGATTATATCGCTTTGGGACATTGGCATAATCAGCGAGACTGTTCCGAGGGCGATGTGGCCTGCTGGTATTCCGGGTCGCCGGAAATGATAGCCATGGATGAGAGCGGATCAGGCTCAGTCCTGGTAGTTTATTTTGAACATAATAAGCCTCCGGTAATTACGCCGCATCGGGTAGGAAAACGTTCACTGCTGCGATTAGCCGCCGAAGCGTGCCAGATTGAAGAAACACTGGAAAGGGCACGTTCTCAGGCTGATCCGGAAGCTGTACTGGAATTGACGCTTAGCGGCCTGGTTTCTCCGGAAGTCAAACCTGATCTGGAGGAAATTAAAAGGGCGTTAAAGGAACATTTTTTTTATGTCCGCCTGCGGGACGATTCCAGTATCGTGCTGTCTCCGGAAGAACTGAGTAAATATCCGGAAAACACGGTAATCGGACGTTTTATTCGTATGGTGCGGGATGAAATGTCCGGGGCTGATACCGGCCGGCGGGAAGAGTTGGAGCAGGTTCTGCAGCTGGGTTGCGCCATGTTGTCCGGACGCGAGGTTATGCCATGGTCATAACCCGTCTGGAAATTCAGCGGTTTAAATGCTGGCGGCGGGCCAGGTTTGATTTTAAACCCGGCTTGAATGTAGTCCGCGGGCCGAATGAATCCGGGAAAAGTACTCTGCGTGCTGCGTTGATGGCGGTTTTATTCGGCAATCCTACAAGTTCCAGTGAGACTGTCCAGGACTGGACCAGCTGGGGGCAAGCAGAACGCTGCGAGTTGAAATTGGAATATACAGATCACGCAGGCAGAGCTTGCCGGCTGCGTAAAGATTTTGCCGGACGCAAAATATTCCTGCATGAAAATGAAGAGACTTTCCGGACTTTTAAAACTATTCAAGCTAAAATAACCGAAGAACTCGGTATTCCCACCGAGGATTTCTACAATCTTTGTTCCTCTTTGGATGTTCGTTCCTTATCTGATTTGGGAACAGCTGCCAGCCGTAAACAAATAGGCAAAATCCTCTCCAGTTTAATGACCGGGGCGGTCTCAGGCCGGGATGCCCTCCTGGTTTTAAAGCGGTTGGAGGATGCTCTCAGAGAGTTAGGCAAGGGACTGCGCTCGCCCTCCAAGGTTCCCGGTCCTATAAAATCAGCCCAGGACCGTCTAACCCAGCTTTCAGCGGAAAGCGCCGAGGCTCGGAGAATCCTGGCGCTGCGGGGAGAGCGGCTCCGGGAACTTGAGGAATTAAGCAGGATTCTGGAGAAGGAGGGATCCCGCTTGTCGGATCTCGACCATCTTATCGAAGTGAATTTAAAACTGGCCGAGGCAGACCGGAACAAAGCATTGCTGATTGAACAGGATGCCCGTTTCGAACAGGCGGTTGAATTGAGAAAGAGAATAGAATCCGAGCTGGAAGAGCTTAACCAAAGACTGAAGAACGAAGCGGCCGCAGGGTTTTCAATGGAAGAGATTTCCGAATTACAAGATCTTATTGGCAGACAAAGACGGCTGGATGAACGATTGCCGGCAGAACCATCACGGGATGCGGCTTCAAAAATTCTACTGGTTCTAGGTATGAGCGTGTTTGTTATAGGCGTGGGTTTATCGCCTTTTAAGGCCTGGATAGGAATTTCCCTGCTTTTGAGCGGTACGGCAGCCTTTTTAGCCGGCTGGCAGAGGAAAAAGATCACTAATCGCCGGAAGCATGATTTTGAGTGCCGGCTTAACCTCTTCCGTGAGGAAAAGGAGGACCTGGAAAAGCGGATACGAAGTCTCACCGTCCGGGCCGGAGGAATGTCTCCGGAAGAGGTTTTTAATTCCTGGCCTCAATCACAAAAGTTAAGCGCGCGGCGGGAGGCGTTACAAAGTCAACTCCATGAGTTGGAGCCGGTTGATCAGGAGAAGTGGAAGGTTGTTCGGCGTGAGCTCCGCCTGGTGGAAGATATTTTGAGTGACCCGCAAATGGTTGGCTTGCTTCTGCCGGCTTCCAAACTGGCCGGTTCGCAACGCGAACAAAAAGAACTCGGCGCACGACTTTCCGGCCGGCGGCAGCAAGCCGCCCGTTTACAGGCCATTCTGGAGCATGAGCAGTCCGGCAGTGATAAACTATCCGGATTGGAGGAAGAAACAGCCGAAATCCAGCAACGGTTGGCCTATCTCAGGAAAAGAGAAGATATCTGCCGCTTGGTTTTTGAACTGTTGGACCGGGCCAGGAAAGATACTTTAAATCCAGCCCGAAAAGTGCTTGAGGAACAGGCCGGGAAATTGCTTCATGCATTCAGTTCCGGGCGATACGGCAAGATTGCGGTTGACGATGAAGATTTATCAAGTAAGATATTAATAACCGAGACCGGAAAATGGGAAAATCCCACAGTGCTATCGCAGGGAACATTCGATCAGTTTTATCTGGGGTTGCGATTAGCTCTTTCCGAGGTTCTTTCAAGCGGAAAAAATCCGCCGCTTTTACTCGATGAACCCCTGACCGCGCTTGATTCCGGGCGGCAGGCGGCGACCCTGGAATGTCTGCTGCGATTTGCCCGGCAGCGGCAGATTATTTTTTTTACCTGCCGTTCGGAGTATGATCCGGCAGCGGATCAAATAATTGAACTTTCTGGAGGTATTACTGATGCGTGAGACCATTACGGTTATTGTATGCATTCTGATCTTTTTAGTCGCTCTGCAAACGGGTATAATGCGAACCGGCCTAGACTATGAGGCCATTAAAAAATCCTACGAGGTTTGTAAAGAAACCAATAAGCAGCTAACTAAGGAAATTGAGCGGCTGAAACACCTGGTTGAAATGGTTTCCCCGGCAAAAGAAATTGTGGAGTCTTCCTCAGAGAAAAAAGAACCTCCCGCCGTGATTACGTCCAGCCCGGTCCCTCAAACTAAAAACGCGGGAACACAAGCCACTCCGGAGCCGATTGGTAAAGACGCCTTGGAAAGCGAGGACCGCATGGATTTTGATGCCGGTTATGAAATGCCCTCGGACTATGCGCCGGAATGATATAGGGGATTGTGTAATTAGTGGGAAGATAAGTTAAACTCGTCATACCGGCGAAAGCCGGTATCCAGGAAGTATCTTTGCTTATATTGCAGTGTTTTTCTGGATTCCGGCTAAAGGCACGCCGGAATGACGGAACCACAAAGAAATAAAAAACTCTTTCCGCAACAGGAACTAATTTATAAAAAAAAATAAAAAGAAAAACGCTTCCATATTGTCTAAACTGGTAAAACCAATAATTTTCCAGGAGACAATATGGAGACTAAATTTCCGATTTCCGCCTGGCCGGAAGGTGACCGGCCCCGGGAAAGATTATTTTC
>JAUVAV010000069.1 GCA_030591525.1 candidate division FCPU426 bacterium
ACAGTCAGTAGTAGAAGCATATATGGTCAATTGGTCGAGATCCAGAGCCAGATCAGTAAGCCGGCCGGGTCCTTCTGTCTCAAAAAGCTGCCAGGTAGCGCCCTGATCCAGGGTTCTATAAACACCACGGCACCAGGTGCCGGCGAATAAAGTTTCCGGCTGGGGGGCAGTGGGCGGCATAAGCACCAGGGCATTGATTTGGCCTAAAATATTTTCATAGCCAACACAATAAGAATGCCAATTAGCCCCGGCATCGGAGCTGCGATAAACCCCTCGCATAGTACCGACATAAATCGTGTCAGGGTTATAGGGATGCACCAGCACACTGAAGCCTAGGGTATCTGCGGGCAGTCCCTGGTTGACCGGCTGCCAGTCAGCAGCCCCGCTCTTTTTATAAACCCCGCCGTCGCCGGCCATGCCATCCTGATAAGTCAAATAAGCAATGTTTTCATCTCGGGGATCCACATCCAGGTCAGTAATGGCGAAAGAAATAGAAGCCGGGATACCGCTGCTGATATCAATCCAGGTATTGCCGTAATCAGGGCTTCTGAAAACATATTGGCTTTTTAGGGCTGCATATACAACGTTATTGTTTGACGGCGCAATTTTTATTTTAGCCACTAAACCGATTTCCGGATAAGCATCGGTTTTTGGTGCCCAAGTATCGCCATAATCCGAACTGAAATGAATTCCCATTCCCCGGGTGCCGACGAAAATATCTTCGGGTTTAGAAATATTAACGGCAATCGTATCCATGGTGGTGGGCAAGGCGTCGCCGGATTGTTCCCAGGTCAGGCCGCGGTTTTGGCTGCGCATTAAATTTGTATCCCACATGGAGGTGTATACATAATCGGCATTGGTAGGCGCAACCGCGATCACCGAGATATTCGCGGCGGTGATACCGGTTATCTTGCGTACCCAAGTTGTTCCGGAGTCAGAAGTAACATAAACCCCGCCCATGCCGGCGCCATATACTACTGTGGAGTCAGTCAAGCCTGCGGCTAAATGATAAGTGCAGCTGATGCCCGCAGCCATCCATTCCCACGGATCACTGGAGGTTCTTTTGAAAATATCACCTCCATTAAATATTCGGCCGGCGTAAAGGTCGCCGGGCAAGGCCGGATGGCTCAATATGGAATAAAAACGGCCTTGAGTATTTAAATCAAGCGCCCAGGTGCTGCCGCTGTCCTGGCTGCGATAAATACCCTGCTCTGCCGTGCCGGCAAAAATAGTCGAGGAACTTCCATATTCAAAAGCTACTGTTGCGCTGGTTACGCCCTGGGGCAAGTCTCCGCTGACTTGATTCCAAGTATCACCCAGATCATTGGTTAACCAGAGTCCTGCTTCATTAGCGGCGCCATAAGCGCAGCAGGAATTTGCCGGATCAATGGCTAAATCACGTACTTTGAAATAATAATAAGGTTCCGCCGGGACGGGAAAGCCATTTGTTTGTTTTTGCCAATCCACGCCTTGATTGGTACTGACGTAAACCGCGGTTATGGTATTGTTCGAATCTGTAGCGTAAATAACCTCAGGATTAGAAGAACTGATGATTATTTTTTCCAGATAAGGACATGTTTCCAGACCTGAGGCATTAAGTTTAGACCAGTTCTGCCCGCCATCCCATGAGTGAAAAAGACCCTCCCGGCCTACGCCCAGAAAAATATGGTTAGGATCGCCGGGATCAATGGCAATCCCTTCGGTTCCATTATCGCAGTCCAGATCTTCGCTGACATAATCCCAATTTTCCCCGCGATCAATGGTTTTAAATAAGCCTGCATTAGTAGTCACATAAGCCGTGTCAGCGTCGGTTTGATCAACCGCCAATCCATAAACGCAGCCGCCACAAGGGCCTATCCGGGTCCAGGCATTATCTCCGGCAACTGCCTGGCAGACTAAGCATAAGATCGGAAGTATAACCAGTCCATAGCGTCCCACCATGGTAATCAGCTCCTTTAGGCAAAAACGCTTATCGCCCTTATTATAGAGAAAATTCTTATTGCTTAATAATCGCGAGCTTCTGAATCGGATGTTTTTTCTCTCCGATTTGAAATTGATAAAAGTAAATCCCTTGTGGAAGAGAAGAGATGTTCCACTGAGTGGTTCGACGCCCACCGCCGAACCTGAATTCCTCAATCCGGCCTACCGCTCTCCCGCTAACTGTAAAGATGGTAATCACTACCTGGGCATCTTCTTCTATCCAGTAACTAAAGGTAACCGTGTCACCGCTGGCCGGGTTGGGAAAGGCCAATATGGTTTCTGGCGTCAAGTTTACTGTTCCCGGGTTAGCAAGCTCGCCTATAATAACGGCATTGGCCATGCGAATTTGACTGCCATCGGCATTAACTATTTCCATATCCCAATAACCTGAAGCAGCCTGGGTTAGGTTAAAGGTAAGATAAATTTCTTTTTGTGATTCAACAAAAATATAAGCTGCCGGAATCGTTGGGCAGCCATAGCGTAAAAGCCTTACTTGGGCGCCGCTGGCAAAATTCGCTCCTTCGATCTTTACATTCACATAATACGACCGGCTAAGCTGATCAGGCGTAATCTGTGAGATATATGGAACCCGGGGGCCGGTAAACAGTTCCACACAGGAATGAAATTGCCAGCCCTGGGAAGTCTTGACAGTAAAAGTAATGGGAATAAAAATATGCGCCCCCAGGCTGCTGTCCGCGCTTAAAGTGAAAGTGCCGGCCGGGGTAGTAAAGCAGGTTTTATCCGCGATGTCCCCAAGATAGGCCTGAGAATTATGAAAATTTAAATAAGGCGAGGTGGTCTGAGCGGACATGGTAATGCCGCGCATAGTGACATAAGTGTAATTGCCAAACTCCAGGGATAAACCTACGGTTTCACCCGCGTCCAGGCCGTGGTTGTTATTGCCGCTGGTTCCGCCGATATTATCATCGTCAATAGCGTAATCCAAACACTGAACCTGATCTTCCCGCACTACGCCGCCGATTTCGTACTGCAAAGCATCCGGAGTATTATCCGGCACCGTATCCGGAATCAAAAGTCCCATATGTCCGCAAGTATATCTGCAAAGTTGCTGGCTATTAGACTTCATTAAGCACACTTCATCAATTATACCGCCTATCTGGAAATTGCCGTTTATGATATTTAAATACCCGCCCCGGCTGGTGGCCGTGGAATTGGAGCTGGAATACTCATCCAGGGCTTCAAAAATGTGCCCGGTTTCATGAGCCGTAACTATGGCTGGAGAAGCAGGATATCCCACCATATGAAATGGCCCGCCTCTATAGGCAAAAGCCTGAAAAAAGTTGCCGGAACAGTCAGCCACAAAAATCGTGAAAGCCATGTCGGTTTGATAAGTTGAGCGCAAATCCCAGTTATAATTATCACCGCCCTGAACTGATGCCTCATACCCCAGGCTCCCCAGAATTTCATAGCCAGCTAAGCGTGCATACCAATAGGTATCTGCATTCAGGGTAACCGGGTCATAAGTAGTGGTTAGGGTTTGCGCGGGCGCATACACCCACAACACATTGGCATTTTCGCAGCCAGCGGCAGTATTCACCTCATTGCCCAGCCAATTAAGACCGTTTTGGATTTCAGTCATAGCAGTGGTGGTTTTTCCTGCGCTATCCCAGTCTGAAGCATCTGCTGTGGATTTCATAAAAATCACGGATACTGCGGCCGTGCCAACCAGGTATTTCGAGTTTTCAGACGGAGCTCGATCTGTTGGTTCACGCCAGGGAGGATAAGCCAGGGCCGTTGGGGCTTTTTTTCTATCCGGCCTTTCCAGTGAAGGGCCGGTAAGTAAATCCATATCATATTTTTTTTCCTCAGCCGCAAGGACGGGAGGTAATATCAGGACCAAGCCCATGAAAAAAACACTTAAAAACCAATTCATATTTTCTTGATCGGTCTTCATCTTTTTATCATTTCCTTTACCTGCCTTTGACTGATATTACCGTCTGCTATAAATACAATTTCTTCGGAACCGTGCCGCGGCTCTGTTTGCCATTCTGATCCACAGTTTTTATGATAAAGTAATATGTTCTTTTGCGGGGCATTTTTTTGCTCGTAAAGGAATTTTTCCGCATTACCCGGCTGTTGACCTTGAAATACTTGCCTTTTCCCCCTTTTTTCATGTAAATGTTATAGCCGTAACGCTGGTGTGAGGGACTGCTCTGCCAGCTAACCTTGATGCGGGAACCTACTTTTTTAAGGCGTACTTTGCCGGGGGGGAGCAGCGGCTTGGTTACCGGTCTTGCTGCTGCGGCTGGAGCCGTATAACTTGTGTTCCAATCCGAGGTTTTTACTGCGGATGCAGCATAAGAAGATTGGCCCCGGGAAGAGGAAGCTGCCGACGGTTTGGCGGGGGCCGCACCTAATGCCATTGAGAGGGCAATACGATGGGTATCGCCCAAATCACCGTAGGGCACATAGGCATAATCCAGACCCAGGCTAAAATCCTGGAAGGAATAGCAAAAGCCCAAACCAGCCGTAAGCCCGACCAATCCGGAATCTAATCCCGTTTCTGCAGTTGTAATCTTATAACCTATGCGGGGAGTCAGAGTATTCATAATCAGATATTCGGCGCCCAGATTGATTTGCAAGGAATCCTCAAATATATGTTTGTTGACATCCAGGCCTACTTTCAAGCCGTCAACTGCTTCCAGCAGTCCCAGCCCCAATTTAATCTGGCTGGGTTGTGTCGCTTCCCCGAGCTTGGTACCAACATTCATTGCCATAAGACCAATCTGCAGCATCTCGAGACCCGGCATTTTATACAGGCAACCCAGGTCTGCGGCAAAAGAAAGCTGCGATTCGTTGTCGATAACAGTCATCGGCATTTTTAACCCCGCACCGATTAAGAAATTTTCTAATAATTTCATACCATAAGCTGCCCCCAGATTTAAATCATAGGCTGTAAAATCTCCCTGATTAACACCGAATTCATCCAGTTTGTCCATAGAACCGTAACTTACATAGATGACGGATAGTCCCAACGCACCGTTCAAGATGGGCAGACTGCCGGCGCCATACTCATATATAACATTCTGAAACCACTGATTGTGCATAAGCAATATCTGCACATTATTCACCTGGCCCAAACCGGCGGGGTTCCAGTATATGCTGGTAACGTCATCGGCAATACCGGTAAAAGCTTCGCCCATGGCTACGGCCCGGGCGCCGGCGCCGATATCCAGAAAGGCATTCCCGCTGCTGGCAGCTTGAAATTCCTGCTGGTCAGCCAATACAGTTCTTTCGCCGGAGCAGAGAAACCATAAAAAACAAATAAAGTATAAGGAGAAAATCGGATGTTTCTTCATGTAGCATCATCTCGCTTTCTTTAATTTATTTTTTTCACTCTATGATAGGATTAAATCAGATTTTATTATATCATAAATTGCCGATTTTCGGCATCACTTCTTAATAATGAGTCGTATAGTGTTATTTTTCATATCCGCGGGTTCTATGGTTGTCGTGTAAGAACGTCCTGGAGGAATAACGATTTATCAGAGGCGGTAAACAGTATGAGACCATCATCAAAAAGATGATAGGAAATTGGTTTCCAAGAAAAGTTTAGCAAAATCCGAAATAGTGTGTCAATGATTAAAAGCGGGGCGGTTTAGGCTGAATTTAGACCGATAAAAAAGATGATCTGGTGTTAATCAAGGCGTTTCTCGCAGCCGGCTGCAACTTCGCATTAATAATGCCCTTCTCATAGGCTGTCGGGATAGTCCTCCCCCATCAATTTATTCTTTCTTTAGGGATAAGCTGTAAATCATCATAAAATGGCTCATAAATATTATCCGGAATGACGGATTCCGGTGAACCACGTGCTGTATCTGGTGTAAGTGCAGGTTCAGACCAAAGACGTAAATACTTAAGTATCTTTTCTACGACTTCGCTGTCATCCAGCAAAGCTACTATCCTCATCTCACCACCACA
>JAUVAV010000045.1 GCA_030591525.1 candidate division FCPU426 bacterium
ATGGAAGTTTCCGGCGCCAGCTGGTCTTCCAGATAAATGGTTAACTCGGCGATAAGCTTGGTGGTAGCCATATGAGATTTAAAGACCGGAACCTGCTTGCCCTCTATGGCGCGCAAAAGTTCCAGAGGCGGTTCATACCCCTGGGTGATGATAAAACAGCAAACCTCCCATTCCAGCAGCTTGTGGAAAACCTGCCGGACTTTCTCCTTCCCCAGGCCCTGAAGAAAAGAAATTTCCGTCCGTCCTAAAACCTGAATCCTCTCAAACGCAAAATAATCATAATATCCGGCCAAGGCCAGACCGGGCCGGTTGATATCCGGTACTGTGATTCTATTGGAAAGGCCTTCCTGTCCCGCCACCAATTCCAGGGACAATTCCTCTTTTTGTTCCAGGTAAAATTCTTCCAATAATAAATTGATCATTGTCTATGCCGCCTGAAAATGAAATCCTGATTCCCTTAGCTCCCACTTGGCCCGGATGATGCAAGGCAAGCTATTAGGAGTCTGAGTAATTAGTCGCTTTTATCATACCCGCATGATATTTATATTCCCGTAGGGGCGGGTTTAAAACCCGCCCCTACAATTAATTCCTTTAAAATCAAAGCCTCTGGATTCCCACCTGTCCTGGATGATTTAGTCCAGGGATGAGAGCATTCGGGAATGACCACCTAATAAACCGACTAATTGCTCAGGCTCCTATATATATTACAGAAAAAAGCTTGAAAAAATCGCCCCCCTAATGCGTGGCTTTTTCTTCTTCCTGTATGACTTTTACCACGTCCGTTGTACTCTGAGCAGACATGAGTTTTTTTCGAATGTACTTATCTTTGAGTAATCCTGAAATCCGGGCCAGGGCTTTTAAATGAGCGCCCGCGGTACCTTCCGGAGCAACCAGCAGAAAGAAAATATACACTGGTTCGCCGTCCAGGGCTTCAAAAGGTACGCCCGCTTTGGATAATCCAAAAGCGGCGGTCAGTTCCTTTACGGTTTCGGCCTTGCCGTGAGGAATCGCTATTCCCTGTCCGATGCCCGTACTGCCCAATTCCTCGCGGTCTAGTAAAATTTGGACTATTTTCTTCTTATCCGCGACATATCCGCTGCCGACTAAAAGACTGCCCAACTCCTCTATAACCTCGGTTTTATTCCTGGCTTTCATGTTTACAATAATATTTTTTTCCGAGAGAAAATCCATTATGCGCATTGCTTGAAATGCCTCCTTTGTTGATGGAGCTCCGTAAAATTATTCCTTAACTATCAACTTGAAGTTCCCGTCCGGACGTTTAAGCATCACGGCCGTTTGTCCGGTTTCAGCATCTTCGTAAACCAGAAAAGTTCGTCTTAATCCCTGCAACTGCAGCGCGGCTTCTTCCTGTGTCATAGGTTTTCCTTCCAGGGACACAACTTCTACCACCCTCCCCCCGGTTTTCGGTTCCGGGATTTTCTTCCCGGCTTCCTCTCTCGGGAGCCGGACACGGGAACCTGAGGTTTTACTATCGATCAGCTTTTCATGTTTTCGTGCCAACTGCCGGCCGATCTTTTCCGCCAGTAAATCGATGGATTGGCGCATGTCCTTAGTGATTTGCCTCCCGGATACCGAATAACGAGTGTCTTTCGCTATCGCTTCCACTCCCTGGCGGTATCCTTCCTCCATGAGAACAACATGCACCTCAGCGTTATTCTCAAGAAAGGTAGACCACTTTTTAAAACGCTTCCGGATATATAGATTAATTCCTCTGCTTACGTCCATGCGGCGGCCTGTAATTATGAATTTCAATAATCCCTCCTCCTTCAATCTCCCCGCTCTAAAGCGCGGGGAATTGGATATGGTCTGTAGGAAACATTAAGGTGTTTCCCGCATTTCGCTTTTTCAGCGAAATGTCCCCGGGTTAAACATGCATATCAATAATAATCTTCATCTCATGTCACGAAGTCAAGCCGGGGAATTCGCGGTTAACATATTAAAATTATTCCAAACGCTTTCTCCGGCTGGCCGGAAGCAGGTTCATTTCCTCCCGGTATTTAGCCACGGTTCGGCGGGCGATGGTCAATCCTTTTTCCGCCAGCAACCGCATCAAACGCTGGTCCGACCACGGCCGCCGGGGATCTTCCCGCGCGATTAATTCCTGCAGCGCAGCCTTCACGCTGGTGGAGGAAGTAATGTTTCCATCCCTAGTTTGTATCCGGTTGCTGAAAAAATATTTCAACTCATAAAGTCCCCGCGGCGTTTGTGCATATTTGTGGCTGGTCACCCGGGAGATGGTGGATTCATGGAGCTCTACCCGCTCGGCGATTTCCCGCAAGGTTAAAGGTTTTAAGCAGGCAACTCCTTTTTCAAAGAAATCGTGCTGAATCTCCACTATGGTCTCAGCTACGCGGTACAGCGTTCTCCGCCGTTGTTCAATACTCCGCATAAGCCAGATTGCCCGCTGGAGTTTTTCCTCCAGATACTTGCGGGTTTCGGGCGAAACTTGCGACTTCCGGCGTAAAAGCTGGCGGTAGGTACGGCTGATTTTCAATCCCGGCAAGGCGCCGTCATTCACGATGATGATATATTCATCGTCATGCTTCTCCACCACTACATCCGGAACAACATATTGAATATTTCCAGAAAACTGATGCCGCCCGGGAAAAGGATCCAGCCCGGCGATAACCTGCGCGGCCTTCACCACTTGGGAACGGGATATTTTTTCAGCCCGTGCGATCTGGTCAAATTGGCGGCGTTCCAACGCTGAAAAATGACGTTCTACTATAATTTCCGCAACAGGGTTGCGTTCGGTTTGGTTCCTCAGCTGGATTAAAAGACTTTCCGTTACATTGCGGGCCGCTATGCCCAAGGGCTCCAAACCCTGAATCATTGCTAAAACATCAGCCACCTGATCTTCATCCGTACCGGCCTGGCGGGCAACCTCAGATAAAGGCAGAGGTAAAAAACCTCTAGCATCCAGGTTGCCTATAATTAATTCGCCCATACGGTATTCTTCTTCATCGGCACAGACCAGACGCAGTTGCCAGAGCAGATGCTCTTCCAGGGTCGGCGGCTTGGCAATCTGTTGTTCTATAAATTCCCCGGGTGTTTCCCTGTCATATTTAGGAAGGCTGTAATCATCGTCCGGAAAATAGCGTTCCCATTCTTCCTTATCATATCCCTCTGGTCCCAACCCGTCTGCATTGACTTCTACTTCCTTGGTATATTCCGCAGCGGATTCGTGTACCCCGGTTTCCTGCATTTTCATATCTACATTTTCGGTATCCGTTCCTTCTTCAGGTTCTTTCTCTTCCAGCAGGGGATTTTCCGCTATTTCCTGCTGTATAACCTCATTAAGTTCCAGCGTAGGTAATTGCAACATTTTAAGGGCATGTTGCAGCATGGGAGTCATTACCAGTTTTTGCGTAGTGCGAAGTTCAAGCTCCGGCGCCAAAATATTTCCCTTCCTTAAATTCAGCCCTGTTTCGGAAAACCATTTTTTTGGACTTCCCGCATTTTGTCATCCCAAGCCGCCCTGAACCAAACCATCCCCTGAACTAATATATTCAGGGCAGGCAGGCGAGGGCTCTCCACGCTTACTTGCAGATGTAGTCTATTGCTACATTCTAAAGTCAGCTTCCTTCGACTACGCTCAGGACAGGCTGGAGAGGCAATCTGTGGGGTATTCAAGATGCAACAGATTATAAAGACGCTTTATATATTTGTCAAGGAACGAAAAGAGCGGTTTGTTCCATTTTGATACTATCCGTTCTAGATTTGACCCTGCCCTTTGTTCACTCCCACGGTTACACCCCTTTGGCCAAACGTTCTGCTAATTGGGACGGCAATCCAGCTTTAAGAATTTTTTCCTGGGCGGCCCGAATATCATAGACCACTGAATTGAACCTGACCTCTGGCGGATGGCCGGTTACCAGTACCCAACAAGCCGAAGGATCTCTATTGCGCGGCTGCCCTACGCTTCCAACATTCACCAGGTAGCGACATTTTTCATCCATGGTAAATGAGCGAGGCGGAAGAATTCTTAAGACACCTGGAATAATCTCCTCTGCCACAGCCGGCTGATGGGTGTGTCCATAAAAACAAATTTGTTCCGAAAAGAACTTAAACGCATTCTCAATATCCCAACGGCTGGTTAAATAATGGAACTCCCCCGGATGATCCGGCGAAGCATGTACCATCCGTGCGTCCGATCCCACGCGGACCATGGGCCAGTTTGCCATAAGGCCTAATTCCCGAGAGGTTAATTGGCGCCTAGTCCAGTTGATAGCCTGGGCCGCATTGGTTGTCATTTCGGCCGTTTGGGAGGGATCTAAAAGCGCGCTTTCATGATTCCCCCTAAGCATAATACTGCAGGCTGACTGAATTAAATCCAAACACGCCGCCGGATCCGCTCCATAGCCCACCACATCGCCCAGAGAATAAATCTCATCAACCTCTGTGGAACGAATATTTTTAAGTACAGCTTGCAGTGCTTCCAAGTTAGAGTGAATATCGGATATTATCGCTACTCGCATACCAGTAAGTTCCTGTGGCCGGATTAAATTACCCCGTACTGAAGTGCGTGTAATTTGATCCGAGTTGTGGAAAGCCAATATTTCAATACCGCTTCATCCCCGGCTTGAACATGCATATCAATAATAATCTTCATCTCATGTCACGAAGTCAAGCCGAAAAATTCGCGGCTAACGTATTAAAAATACTCTGCTGCCGGCCGAAGACGCGCCTCCAGCTTTATTTCAGCCGGTGCTTAGTCCTCGATGTTAATGGCGCCGGCCGGACATATGGGCCCCACTTCTTTGGCCTTTTCCACCAGGTCTCCATCCGGAGACTCTACGATTACCTTAGCCAACCCGTCATCTCCCATCTCAAAGACTTCCGGAAGTTCGGTAACGCAGATACTGCATCCTGTACATAATGTTTCATCAATACTGATTTTCATAATACTTTCCTCCTTTGATTATTGGTTACGTTAATACCATCCACCGTACGCAGGGGCGACGCCTGCGTCGCCCCTGCAAATGCCGGCGATGCCATAATGTATTAAACACTCATTTTTCCGCATGTTTATACTTTATGTTTTTTTCAATCCCCGAAAGCTGAGATATGCTACCCACGGAACGTAGGGGCGACGCAGGCGTCGCCCCTACAACTGCTGGTGATGCCATGCCCTACACACCCAGAAACATTTTCACGGCATTCTCAATAGCGTGTAAATCAACCACTGTGTTTTTACAAGGGCCTTCGGGCCGTTGATTGGAAAAAGCCAATACTGGGATTCGTCCCTTCAGATCCTTGATTCCTACTAACAGATCCCGCTCGCAAGCCGCAGCCACAATCCCTTGGGGTTTATATTCGTCAACTGCCTTCCGGGCCTCAGTGCCTCCAAAAGCCGTTATTTGCGAGAATCCATACTTCTCTTTTAAAGCCCGAAGTCCTTGCATATTTTCCCGGCTCAGGCAACGAGGGGCTAAAATCAGAAGCCGGGCGGGATCTTTCACCCGGGGTGGCATGACCTCCAAACGGTTATGCAGCAGTACGAAAGCATGCGCAACCTGATCGCGGGAAATACCCCATGTTCTAGCCAGTATAATGCTGGGATTAATAATCCAGCGAATTCCACCCAGCCGGCAAACCACCGGTCTCAAAATTTTGATACCCAGCGCCGCCATAACCAAGGCCAGATACCAAATAACCAGATAACCAAAACATATCCCAACCACCCAAAACAGCACGCGCTCCAGACCCAGGGATGCCAGGCGGGGCAGAATCAGCCAGGCCGCCGTCCCTCCGGCTAAAATATAACCGGCAATCACGACTCCGGCTAAGCCTAAAAAAATCCCGGCCGGCGCCTGCGTATTGGCCTGATGCAATTTTCCATCCCAATCATTCCATTCCTCGCCTAATTTCCGGTTTTGGGATATGTTTTCTTGCTTGGAGCTTTCGTGATCTGACACGCGGTATTATCCTTGAAATTATCGTGTGATTTCCCGCCAGGTGCTGCGGGGCAACTTAGCGGCATAACCGCCGCAAAGTATATACCTTGCGATCCGCCGGCGTCAAGGATGAATACCGGTTTGTCCGGGAAATGGGAAGCGACATCGTACACCCCTTTCCCACATTTTTTATATTTTAAATTTACAAAACGCACTTTTTCATCTAATCTTATTTTAAAAGAGGATATTATAGGCGTATATGTGCCGCTGGTGGGTGATAAAGACGGCGTTTTAATAGGACTGCTCTCTGAAGAATCGTCTCTCCATAATCTGGCCCGCCTATTTTTGGGAATGGGCCCCAAGGAACCCGCTCTCACCCTAGAGGACATAATTGATACCATTCAAGAGATGGTGAATATATTATGCGGGATAGTCAAACGAAACTTGGGTAAACGTCAATCAATTGTTGCTACCGGGCTCCCGATATTTTTCAATCGGCCCATCAGATTATCCGAAGGCCAGAAAATAGTCAGCGTTTTGGTGGAAATAAATTCTGTGCCTATATATTTAATAGTCATACAGAGACAGTGGAAGACCAAGGGAACGGTTTAATCCTTTATTTTTAATTTCCAACTCACTTTCCGCATGGCACTACCCCCATAAAAAAGAGGTGCTTCACTTAACAATACTCAGTTTCCCCCGCTTTATTACTGATCCTTGCGAAGTCACAATATACATATAAATCCCACTGCTGATACCGCTGGGATCCCACTCCGTACCGCCGCCTTCATCTATATCCTGATATTCTATTTTCCGGACTAATTCTCCGGACAAGGAATAAATCCTTATAACCGTTTCCTTCGGCAAATTGCCGAAATTGATTTTTTCACTCAAGGTTTGATTTTGAATATACGGATTAGGATAGGCTATGACTCCCTGGGCTTCGATCACATCCACCGTGATTGTTTTTTCCGCACTATTCGCTTTGGCATCATAAGCCATTACTTTTATCTGATGTTTCCCCCTCGGGACCTCTTTGGTATCCCAATCCCATTCGTAGGGCAAAATTGTATCGACATTTACTTTTTCATTATCTATGTAAAATTCAACTCTGGCCACGCCCAGGTTATCCGATGCGGAGACCTGCACCGGTACTCTGCCCAACACCTTGGCGCCATCCCGGGGAGTCAGAATGGCAAGATAGGGAGGATCGGCATCGGCGGTTATATAAGATTGCCCGCCTAACACGATCACCACTGTTTTCACGGGTATTTGAGGATCCGTCCGATACCAACTGACATCAGGTGTCACTGCCTGTAACTCTCCGGTTTCTCCGCCCTGATTAGCTTTGATCGTATAGGTAAAATGATCATTTACAGTTCCGTTATCTGTTCCTTCGGTAATCACTAAAGTGTTCGTTTCATCCGAAGGCAAAGCAGTATGCCCATTTGAATCGGTAGTGGTATTCGAAATATTATTGATATCAGCCAGGCCTTTAAAATGATTATCCTGCCCCGTAAAATAAATCTCACCCGTAGCCGAAACTTGATCCGCGGTTCTGAAGAACTGATATCCGGTCAGAAGATTTTCCGCTGGAAAATCCGTATTATTCTGTTCATTAATCACCTGGACAGCGGCTCCGGAAACCGGCGCGTAGCCGCTGTCAACTACTTTTACGTCGAGATAATACTTGAAACGAAGATCAGTGCCACTAAACTGAACCTGGTTTAATTTGCAATTTATCAGATTGGCAGTCCCCCCCGGGCTTTCGGGACTATGATAGTAGGGATTATCCGCCTGCCGCGAAAATTTAATCGCAGAAAAATCGCAATCGATAATATCTATTCCTACCGGCTGGGGGATCAATTCATTAAATTGATCTCCGCCCACAAGACAAAATATTTCATCCCCGCTTTTTCCGCTAAAGGTGCACCCTTCAATTTCGAATTTTTTCAACGGCCATCTGAAATAAACTTCGATCACCCCGGAATTGTCCGTAAGATTGGTAAAGCTGGAATTTTTCAAATATAAATTAACCGGCCGCTCCAAAACCAATCTGCCGCAGTTGTCAATAACCGAATCGACAACTTCAAAAGTGTTTTTAAAATTCGCGTCCGGCGAAGTGCCGAATCTGGTTATATCCGACATTCTCGACCAGGAAAAATAAGGCGCGCCGGTCGTGGTGATAGTCGAGTTGGTAATAATAAATCTAGCATCCGTGTAATATTTGATTTTTCTTTGGCCATTGGTCGCACAATCCATTTTCAAGGTGCCGTTGGTTATTTTAAGTTCTGCCCCGTATTCCAGGGTAATGTCAGTCTTGCAGACAGCGCTATTATTTGCGGCATTATATGCAAAATAAATGGAATCGATATTAGCGGCAATTTTGCCGAGCGTTGCTCCTAATCCCTTAATAACTATGCTGTTTTTCGTGTTATCATAATAGATGGAATTAACCGGCGGTAGATACCGGTCCTTATATATCCTGACATCATCAACCACTATGGGATAGGCAAATACCGGATCGCTGGCATCACAATCCAGAAAATCAAGCAAAAACCGGTTCGAAGTCATATCATCAATTATATCGGTGGACCATCTTACAAATTCACCATCCAGATAAGAATAAACATAGTCTTGCTCGTCTTTTATGAAAACAATCTCGTGCCACTCCGTGCCTGCTATTTTATCCCTCTGGGCGGGGGCTTGATAGATTTGGCTTCCAATCATGTTTATAATATATCCGGAATAATAAACCCGGGGGGCAGCCAAAAATGAACCCACCCACCAGTGACCATCAGGGGGATTACTTAGAAACAAGCCTTTATGCAAAGCATTATAGCCGGTTTCTGTCTGCGGGTTTAGATACTGGGACAAAATTCCGGTCAGATAATAATTACCGGACACCCACAAAGGCGTGGTCCCGTTAAGATATTTATAGCGGTAAATCCAGGTCCCACGCGTAATCGTTGTGGGAGTTGATAAATTGGCGTGATAAGTTGTCACAGCTGTAGGCCAGAGGTAACCGCGCGTACTATCAAAGCCTCCGCCTTCAACCGTCCAGACCGGCAAACTCCGCCCCCAGGGATCGGTTCCGATCCTACCGGCGATTTTCTTATCACTAAAATTATCAAAAATATCCGGGGCCTCATTAATATCCAAGGTAGAAACCACCCATTCTTGATGCGTTTCTCCATTGACGTTTGATATTTTCAGATGAATTTCCCATATGCCTTTCTCATTCGGTACGTTCCAAAACAAGGTATCAGTAGTCTGTGCCGTTACCGTTTTTATAACTGCCTTATTCACTTGCCATTCAAAATCGGCCGCTTCCGAGCACGCGGCAGTAAAACTCAAGCTTTCGCCCGGCTGGATTAAATACATAATATCCTGAGAATTATCTTTGTTGACAGGAGTTCCGCCGAAAGAATTGAAACTGACTATCGATGGTGCAGCGGCGTGTGTTTTTATAGGATTTACGGCCAGCAAAAAAAGCATGAAAAAGAGGGTTATCCCCTTGAAAGGTATCGTTCCGCGCATTTTGCCCCCTTGCATGGCAATGAAATCGCCTGCCCCCCAGACGGCCCCGAGCCTGCCCGGAAGACACCATTTCGAAGTGAATACTGCTTATTAGGCATCAATTAAAAATTAATTGTTAATACCTTTTGGTATTTTTATTTTACGCCTGTACTTATATGAAAACAATTAAAATTTGTTATTTCCTGTACTTGCTGCAGGGTTTCCTTATTGAGTTTCCCCCTCCGGCCTGCCCGGCCTGTCCTGGATGATTTTGTCCAGGGGATGGTTTTGTCCAGGGAAAAAAGGGTTAGTGTGTTTTACGGAACACTCAGTCTACGATGGCTTCTGCCCCGCTTGGTTTCCTGGTGGATATTAATATAACCGGCATAATGGTCATGAGCGATTCCCCTATTGAGATCGGCAAAACATAGCACTTGAAAATACTGATTCAAACCAACGATAATGATCGCAAATATATAAATTTTGATGCGGAAAGCAAATGGTGCCAAAAAAGCCTTAATACGGATTTTTACGACACCGGATTTGAACTACGCAACACCAGCCCCGAGATTTTAAAAAGAATTGAAAGCATTATTGAAGAATTGGGGTTTGTAGATTAGTGAGAGTGCTGAAAAAGTGAGTTGGGTTCAGTTAAATCAAGACTTTTTCAGCATTCCCAGCCTAAAGCGAATCATGTCTTGAGGCTCGTAATCACGGCTCTATTTAATTATGCTTAACTTGCCTTTGCTCTTTCCAGCGGGGGAATCTACGTAATAAATATATATTCCGCTTGCTAAACCTGAGATGTCCCATTCCTGCACGCCTGCCTCCCTTGCTTGGGAAGGCGTGAATTCCTTTACTAATTCGCCGGAAGTCGTATATATCCACAGCACCGCATCGGACCCCAGGTTGCTGAACGTTATTCTATCCCGGGTGGATTGGCCGGCAATATAAGGATTGGGAAATACCAGCACCTTACCCTCGGTAATAAACCGCCAGGAGAATTCCGCAGCCAAATTATTACCGGCCAGATCTTCTGCCATGGGGTTGATGGTTACGGTGTAGGTTGTGACCGGCTTAAGGGGGGAATCAGGGCTAAAAATCATCTCAGGTCCTTGCCACCCGAAGGAGCCGGATACCGGAGGATGGATATACCAGGCATTTTGGGCGGTCTCCTGATTCATGGCTTCCGAGAAAGTTATTTTAATTGCTGCAGCCAGCAACACGTTAGTGCCCCGGGGCAGGTAATCAGCAATAACCGGCGGAAGGGTGTCGAACACTTTAATAGTGCGCGTCCCGGCTGAGAAAGCGTAAGTAGTATACTCTCCCTCGCCGTTCACCGAGAAACATCTCCCATCCGTGTATTCCACGGTAAGATTGGCGCCATCTTCTGATCTAACCCGGTATTCATTGGGAGTAATCGCAGTCACATTTTCATTTCTCAGGATTACACTTCCGGTGTCGTTGAACCGGTAAGTAAATCCCCACTCCTCATTGGTATGGATTTCATTGTTTTCGATCAGAATATTGGCCCCGGCATTTACCGCTATACCAAAGGCCCGGCCATTGGTATAATTACCGCAAATTATTACATTTTCCACAATTCCGCTTGATTGAAGAATGCTCATATCCGGGAAGGTGCTGTTGATTACCAGGGAACTGATAAAGCTGCCGGTGAAGTGAATCCCGTTATTACCCTCCTGGCCCGTAAAATCATTGATTACGATATGCTCGCCTTTGATGCGCAACGGCGCCAGTAAAGAGTGGTGGGCATAGCAATTTTCATAAGTCGCATAATCGTCCTGCACATCAAAGGCGTTATGCTGCATGATATCGTAAGCCTCGCAATGCTTAAGCCGGACATGATGCCCCGAGGCCGGAAAGGAAGTGGAAGGCTTGAAACCAAAGCCATTCCATCCGGAATCATGCACGCGGCAGTTTTCCAATATGACATAAGTGTTATCTCTCAGATAAATACAGTCCACTCCGGAATTATAAACCTCGCAATTCCGAATTTTGATACTATTGGTATAGCGTACATCTATGCCGTGCCCGCCGCTGGCATTGTCTATTTTGAAGCCGTCAAATGTTATATGCTCGGCCCGGATATCTACACTTCCCGTGATCTGCGGCGTGCCATTATAGGCCTGCATGGTTATGGGGGCTTCGGGTATCCCGTTAGCTCCAACATAATGTCCGAAATCCACGCTCCCATAACTTCCGGGGAATACGCGGATTAGATCGCCGGCTTCGGCCTGCGCCGCCGCGTGGGCAGGCGTAGCCCAAGCGGTATCCGGGGATAAACCATCCTGGGAATTATTTCCTCCCGGCTTAACATAGTAGACCTGGGGCATATCCCCCCTGGTTCGGGCGGTTTTAATCAAACCGGTCAATTCCGCGGAGCTTCGGGTAGTGAAAGTGAAAACCGGAGAGAGGGTTTCCCGGTTCTGATAATTCCTGGCCCGGATGCGGTAATGGTAGATTGTTTCTGCCATAAGGCCGGTAATCTCCACGTGCTGCCAATAGCTTAAACCTTCGACTTGTGTAAGTTGTCCATAAGCAGAATGTAATCCATATTCTATCTGGCCGGTGGCGGCTTCATCAGAGTCCCATTGGAGAATCACGGAAGTGTCTTTCAGTGAGGCGATGCTGATATTAGAAAAGGTGATATCTGAGCCGGCTTGTCCCGCCAGCCCAAACCATAGAGCCAGGCAGATAACCGTAGAAGTAATGTTTTTTTTCGTCATGGGCTGAATCCCCTGCCCACCCCGGCCCGCATTTATCTGGAAAACCTGCCGGGTGGATCAAAGTAAATAAAATCTTTTAGGAGCATCCCTCCGCGCATATTCCAAATAACTAGTATATTATAAGCTAATCCGCCTGATTTTACCACCTCAAACACAACCTCGGCCCTCTCTAAGACCTCAAAATGAGCACCATTAAGAATAATTTTTCAACGAGCAAAAGAAATAGGGAAGCCAAGAGCTTATAGTGCCGGCATTTCTCCCGGAAGAGGAAATTCGATCTTGTATTCATTAATTCTGCATTCCCACGGCATCCGAAAATCTATTTCTGCGGAGCATGTTTCCAGCTTAGCGCTCACTTGATAACACTTATCTTGCCTTGCTTAACTCCGGTTGGGGATTTAATTAAAAAAACATACACGCCGCTGGATACCTCGGATACATCCCACTCTTCACTTCCGCCCTCTTCCGCTTCCTGATGCTCTATCGTCTTAACCAGTTTCCCTGAGACGGAAAATATTTTTATAGTACAGGTATTCACTAAATTGGAAAACCGGATTTTGGATGGCCGGCTTTTCCCGTCTATATAGGGATTAGGATAAACCACTATTTTTTCTCCCGGCCGCGCGTTGATGGTAGTAAATTGCCAAGTATAGTCACTCTCCAGGTTTTTGCCGCCCAAATCCATGGCGCTGGAATTTAAATATATAGTATAATTTTCCCCATATGTTAAATTTTTCGAAGGATTAAATATTACTTTGTTCCCTTCCCAATAAAAACCGCCTTCCCGCACGGGATTAATTGCAAACGCATTCTCCACCGAGTTTTGAAGCATGGGCTCGCTGAAGGTTATGGCTATGTTGGTATCCACTAAAACCGTTTGCTGGTCCGGGGTGTGCGCAAGAATGGCAGGCGGCGTATTAGTCATTTCCCGCTCGATTCGGGCCCATGATCCTGTACCCGGCTGCCCCATATAGGGATAATAAAGCCGGTAAGTATGGTTTCCACTGCGAACATCTCCGGAGTAGCGCCACCCCCGCCAGACCGATCCCTGCTCGGAATAATTCCATCCGCCTGGAGCCTCAAAGTCTCCATTTTCCAGATCAAATCCAAACAATATTACATCATCCCAGTAAGTAAAAAGTTCAATTATCTCATTCTGGGGATCGGTTACACCGGTAAGGCAGCGCACCCGTAAAGTTAAGGTCACGGCATCTTTACCCCCGGCTTGTTCCTTGACCTCGGTCAGTACATGCACCCAACCTTCATCGCCCTCAACATCATCCTGCCAAACCACTTCCCCGTTAACCAGTATTTCTTTTTGAAAATAATTAGCGAGATCCCCGCGATAGCTGTCCTTCACCCATAATGACAACAGGCAATTTCTTGAAACCGGAAACACGGATATGGGAATGATACCGCTGGCGGGGATTCCCATATCATCTTTAACGGTTAAATTCACATTATATCTGCCGGGATCATTGTAGGTATAGCTTGCCTGAGTGCCGCTCGCTCCCTTTCCAATCGTCGTATTCCCATCCCCCCAAAGCCATTTTAAGGAGGTAATGGCGCCTCCGAGAGCATAACTGTAGGAACCATTAAAAACGACTTTCAGGGGTAAAGGGCCGTCGGTGGGATAAGCGTTCGGTATGCACATTGGCAGGCTGGTTCCGGCAGGAGGAGTGCTCCCGTAAAAATTACTGTAAACATTCAGGTTGCCAGAAGCATTGCTCTGGCGTACTGCCACTGACTCATTGGCATGATAAAACCAGTTATGATGGATTTGCGCTTCCTCCTGGGGTATTCCCCGGATACCGATTGCCGTAACCTCGCTGTCTCTGAAAGTATTATGATGAATTAAAATCAAATCACCGGCGATATCCGTACCGTCTCCCCGGTCAGCCCCGCCATGCATGTCAAAACAATGACCGTTATCATGTCCGAGACAAATATTATAACGGGCTTCATAACTCAGCCCCGGTGTCCCGGTTCCCGCAATATGATGGCGGCAATAATCGAATATATTGGCTTCTATCACTGAATTGATTAGTTCGGTCTCTGTGCTGTAACCATGACATACACCGTAGCCATAACCACTGCGCCGGTTATGGTGAATATAATTGTGGTGAATATGGGCATTTATAGCCCCCTTAGTAAACAGAATAGCCGCATGACCCCAGCCCCAGAGTTCACAGTTATCCACTTCCAGTAAAGGATAGCCCGTTTGTATCCCTCTGCCCAGATGATACGGCGAATAATGATGATCGCCTATCTCCCTGTCCGGACCACGAAGACGCAGACCGGTTAAGCGTACGTTTTCACCATCCGCCAATAAAAAAGGATATAGCGAGGCATAGAATTCATCGGTATAAATCAAACCGCCGGGCACGCTGTTTCGGCCCCGTCCACTCGCCAGGGTAACATTTCCAGGAATCTTAATCCCTCTTTCTCCGGTTAAATTTATCTCGGCATAATCGGTGATATAAATAATCTGGCCCTCACCGGCCGAGGCCAAGGCTGAAAGCAGTTGCGTCTTGTTCTCAACTGTATAATCCGCCTCAGAAGGCATTACCATACTGCTATATCCCGGGCCCCCTCCCATCGGGTTTCCGGTGGGATTGCCTTCGGCGCCATATATTACTGCTGCTGCGCTGACATTACTTGCCAGGTTAATCCCGCAGATGAGCTGAAATAAAACCATACCAAAACCAACCGGCCCGGATAATTTTTCCCTCCTACCAGAAAACCCCGGGCCCCGCCCATTGACTTCATGACTTTTACAAATCATATTATATTGCATATTAATCACCTGCCGGTTTTCGTTATTCCCCAGGATGCCGGACAATGCCTGTATTTCCCCGGGATCACCCCACCGTCTTCCCACTCTTATAATCCGGGGCCAGGCCCCATGATCTTCAAGTTAATATTTTGAAACCACCCTCATGCTCCGGCAGATTTAATCACTGATAGGCGGCAATATTTCTTTTGACATTGAGAAACAAATTTATTTTATCATTCATAATTCTTTTTTTAAACTAATAATCTCACTCCGTCCCTCAAACGTCCCAAACCTGGATATGATACTTTTTTTCAAAATCGGGCAAAAAACATTTAAGAATATTTTCAGTATAACCGTAAATACTCATAACCAAGAGAAGGGGTATTTCCTTCTCAACACAACTGTCAGCAAATCATCATACATATTCATATGGCAACCTGGCAGAGGTGTGCAAGCTAAAAACAGGAGGGAAAAATCATGAAAAAGAAATCAGTCTGGGGTATTCATCTTTTTGTTCTACTGCTTTTCTTCGGGATATGTATAACGCCAACCTTTGCCCAACCTCCGAAGAAAACTTCTAAGACCACTTCCACCAAAACTAAATCTGTCAAAAAAAGCACTTATAAAAAAAGAAAGAAGGCCGTGCGGACAAGAAAGGACATGATCCTGGAAGTTGAGATGAAAGCTCTGAAAGAGGCGCTGGCCATTAGAAAGGATCAGGAAAGAACCAACCGGTTTGCAACCAAAGCCGAAAAAGAATATGCCCAGGCCAAGGAAGGGGCGAATAGTGCCAGAGAAATGCTGCAAGCGGCCAGCAATACCATGAGTGAAGCGGGCGCCGAAAAAGAGGCGGCCTTAGCCGCGATTGAGAAAGCCAGAATCGCTGCGGGGGAAACAAGGGCCATATCAGATAAAGCTAAAAAGAATGCCAAATTAGCCAAACTGGAATCAGCCACATATGCTGAATCACGCGCGGCCGCCAAGCAAGATGTCATCAGCGCCAAAGCCAGAGAAGCGGAAGCATTAGCCGTATTGCAACGGGCCAAAACTAAAGAAAGATATTATAGAAATTTGGTTAGAAAACGTCTCAAGCGGGCTGAAGATTTTTACTATATTGCGGAAGCGGCTATGAAAAAAGGCGGCAATGCCCAATCCATGGAATTCGCGATCAAAGCCAAATCAGAAATGGAACAGGCTAAAATCGCTGAAAACGA
>JAUVAV010000032.1 GCA_030591525.1 candidate division FCPU426 bacterium
ACCGTCACATTATCGCCCGGCATCACCATCTCCACCCCTTCCGGCAGCTTCACTGCTCCGGTAACATCCGTGGTCCGGAAATAAAACTGCGGCCGGTAGTTATTGAAAAACGGCGTATGCCGTCCGCCTTCTTCTTTCTTTAATACGTACACCTCGCCTTTAAACTTCCGGTGCGGCGTAATGCTTCCCGGTTTGGCCACTACCTGACCCCGCTCCACTGCTTCCTTATCTATGCCCCGCAGTAACACACCGATATTATCTCCGGCCTGCGCCTCATCCATCAGCTTCCGGAACATCTCCACACCGGTTACCACGCTTTTTTTAGTATCCGTAATGCCCACGATCTCCACTGCGTCACTTACCTTCACCTTGCCCCGCTCCACGCGACCAGTGGCTACCGTACCGCGACCGGTGATGGAAAATACGTCTTCCACTGCCATCAGAAACGGCTTGTCCACGTCACGCACCGGCGTCGGGATGAATTCATCCACCGCATCCAGCAATTCCTGCACGGATTTCCACTCTTCGCCCTCAAAATTTCCCGCCACGCCTTTTTCCATGGCCTTTAACGCGCTCCCGCGGATGATCGGCGTCTCCTCTCCGGGAAACTCGTACTTGCTCAACAAATCCCGGATCTCCATCTCCACCAGATCCAGCAGCTCCGGGTCATCCACCTGGTCCACTTTATTCATATATACCACGATCTTCGGCACTCCCACCTGGCGCGCCAGCAATATATGCTCCCGCGTCTGCGGCATGGGTCCGTCCGAGGCCGATACCAGCAAAATAGCCCCGTCCATTTGCGCCGCACCGGTTATCATGTTCTTGATGTAATCCGCATGACCCGGGCAGTCCACGTGCGCATAATGACGCTTCTCGGTCTCATACTCCACGTGCGCCGTATTGATCGTTATGCCCCGCGCCTTTTCTTCCGGCGCGTTGTCAATCTCCTCATATTTCTTCACCGAGGCAAAGCCCTTCTGCGCCTGGTACATGGTTATGGCAGCGGTCAAGGTCGTTTTGCCGTGGTCCACGTGTCCTATGGTTCCTATGTTGACGTGCGGCTTGGTTCTCTCAAATTTCTGCTTTGCCATATTTGCTTCCTCCCTCTGCAATCTTGAGAGCTTAGACGAAAACGCCAAGCATCTGCTTCATCCGGCCATATTCAAACGGCATTTTCTCGCTGGAGCCCAAGACCGGGATTGAACCGGTGACCCCGTCCTTACCAAGGACGTGCTCTACCGACTGAGCTACCTGGGCAAAAATGCTACAATAACATTTCTGTCTAAATTAATCTGGATCCCGGCTTTCGCCGGGAGTACAAGCTAAGGCAAGTGATAAAAACTTGAAACTATTTTAATTTAAAAGGTTATGAAGTCAATAACCAGGATAGGAATCAATACGGACTAATAAAAATATCAAAAGGAAAGAATATTGTCAATATTTTTTCTTGGCTTTTCTTGGTTTTTTTGTTTTTTATTCCTGTAGCGTAAGGCAGGGACGCGCCCGCTTTAGCTGGGGCAGTGTCTTGCAACCGACTGCTTGAGCAACAGCTTGCTTGGCACTCACTCACCTAACCACCACTAACTTGCCGCGGGCGGTTTGTCCTTCGGCCTCAAAATATACCAAATAGGTTCCGGACCCGGCATACGCTCCGTCCCAAAGAATTTCATGGGATCCGGCTGAAAGCGAGCCATCCCAGAGCGTGGCAACTCTTCGTCCAACGAGGTCGTAAATTTGCAGCCGGACTTGGCAGGACCGGGAAAGGTTGACCAGCATTTTGGCGCTCTCGCCGCGAGAAACCATGACCAAGGCATGGGCAATTTTGAATAAAGGCGCGACCTCCGGAGATGGGGTGGGCGTAACTATGCTGGTAGGGGTGGCCGTTGGCATAAACGCAACATAATGTTTGACATAGATTTGATTCGCAGTGCCATTGGATTCATGCCAGCTCGCATAGGGAGTGCCATTGGAAATATCCAAACTAGGTGAATACGCACTTTGGAACACATTAATATTCAGACTCCCGCCAGCTTGTTCCCAGCTGCTCCCATTATAGTGTTTGACATAGATTTGAAACGCAGCGTCGATTTGTTCCCGCCAAGCTACATACGGCGGGCTGTTGGAAGCGGCAATATAAGGATAATAGGCATATTGGTTCGTATTTATATTCAAACTCCCGCCAGCCTGCTTCCAGTCACTCCCGTTATAATGCTTGACATAGATTTGATCTGCCAAGCCGTTGTCTTCCTTCCAGGTCACATACGGTGTGCCATTGGAAATAGCAATATCTGAGTAACGCGCGTTTTGGTTAACATTGACATTCAGACCCCCTCCGTCTTGAACCCAGCTCACCCCATTGTAATGCTTGACATAGATTTGAACGCCTCCGCTGAATTCCCACCAAGTTACATAGGGCGTGCCATGGGAAATATCCATTTTGGGACCTGACGCCGTTTGGCCGGTATTTACGTTCAGGCTCCCGTTGTCTGATATCCAGGCGCTCCCATTATAATGTTTGACATAGATCTGATTCGCAGTGCCATTGGATTCTTGCCAGCACACATACGGTGTGCCATTGAAGACCGCTATATCACAAACATATGCGCTCTGGGCCGCATTCATATTCAGACTCCCGCCGTCCTGCACCCAGCTGTTCCCATTATAATGTTTGACATAGATTTTGCTTATCACCTCATCGGATTCCGACCAGGTTACATAGGGCATGTCATTGTAAATACTTATAAAAGGGAAATTTGCATTTTCGCCCGTATTGATATTCAAACTTCCGCCATCCTGCACCCAGCTGTTCCCATCATAATGTTTGACATAGACTTGATTTGTAATGCCATTGAATTCCGACCAAGTCACATAGGGTGTAGCATTATAGCTGCTAATAACAGCGAACTTTGCGTTTTGGTCCGGATTCACATTCAGGCTGCCGCCGTCCTGGATCCAATCGCTCCCAGCTGCTGGAATTTGACTAAGCCAGCATAAAACAAGTCCCATTAAAATTACTGCGGTTTTTTTCATGATTTTCCTTTGTGTCTTCGGTAAAGGGGCACCTGCCATGCGCGCCGGCATTTCTAAAGGAGAGGGTTAGTATAGGGTCAAGTCAGGGCAGGTCGAGCTTCTACATATAATAAAGAAACGATGAGATTATGAATTATTCGCAGGCTAAAGCCTGCGGCTGCCGGAATGAATATAAAAATCTTTTCAGCGACTTCGATGCTGCTGATTGAACATTTCTTCAACTTCGGCCGGGTTCATCTGCATTTCATATACTTTTAGTTTTTCTCTCAGTTTATCTATTTCCTCATAGGAGGTTATTTCTTCCTGCCGGATTTGCGCTTTTTTTGATTGCTCGGCCTCCACCTGGTTTGGCCGGCTGGCAGCCCTCCCGGCGGATTCCATTCCGGCCGGGATTAAAACTTTTATTTCCACGCGCCGGTTGGCCAGCCGGCCGGCCGGTTTTTTATTATCCCCTATAGGCCGGGTTTCACCGTATCCTACGGGTATCAAATTGGCTGCGTTCAACTCGAAAATGCTAACCAGGTATTTTTTAACTGCTTCCACCCGTTTTTGTGAGAGACGCTGGTTGGCCTGGGTCTCTCCGTCGGAATCCGTGTGCCCCTCAATTCTAACTTTTACCTGAGACTGTTTTTCGAGAATTTCCCCAATCTTGTCCAGGGTCTGAAATGATTTCCGCTGCAGAATAGCCTTCCCGGTCTGAAACCGGATAGGCGGCAATATTCCCCGCTTGATTAACTTATTTACCCGGTCCAAGCTGCGGCGGACCAGTTCGATTTTCTTTCTGATATCGTTCATCATGACCTTCAGCTTGGCTTCATCGCGGGCCCGCTCCTGTGCCAGTTCCTTATCACGCTTGGTTGCCAGGTTTTCCTCCTGTTCCTGACCAGGCAATAAGGAAGGCGCTAAAGAGCCGGTCGGCGAATATCTCAGGTCCGTGGGCAGAGATATTTTCGAGCCCGGCAGCACGGGCGAGGAAGGCAAAAAAGTTAAGGTTAAGGCTACGCGATGAGTGGATCCCAGTTCGCCGTAAGGCACAAAAGCATAGTCCAGTTGGTATTTTAAAACACCGGATTGAATGGCAAAACCCGCGCCAACAGTCAATCCTGCCAAAGCATCCAGGTCCTTGATTTCAGGACCTACTTTGTATCCCATACGAATCGCGGATTCGGTATGCTCGCTGATATGGGCGTATTCCGCGCCCAGGGTAAATTTAACATCATTATCAACCGGTATCAGGATATCCAAACCTGCAGTTCCGCGTCCCAAGGGTGTGAAAAGATTCTGCTCAACATAACCCGCCCCCAGACGGAAGTTTATAGGCATAAGCTTATCCGTTGAAACTCCCAGGTTCTGGGCCGTCAATCCCAAGCGCCACCCCTGGTCCCTGACGGCCGGTTTATCCGCCGAATCCTTAAACTCTTCGGTTTGGCGCCAAATTGCGCCGATATCCAGGGCTCCGCCAAAAACATTCACTTCATCCAGGCTTTCGGTCACCAGTCGCAAACTGGCGCCTAGCAAAACATTTTTAAGCCAAGGATCTTTAATCGGCATTAATCGGGATAATTTTTGCGCGTAAGTCCCCACCAAGGCAAAACTTAAGGACGTAATTTCATCGCCCGTTCCGCGGTAGTTCCCATACTCATCTTCCAGGGTTTCTACTATTGTCCCGGCGTGCATAACCGTAAGCCCGCCAGCCACAGCCCCTAATGGTCCCAGCGGTGTGCCGTACGCCAGATACTCAGTTCCGATATCCTGGAACCAAAAATTATGCATAAAACTGGCCTGGGGTGAAGTCATTTGCACCAGACCCGCTGGGTTCCAGTAAAGCGTATCTAATCCATCACCCAAGGCGATATAGGTCTCGCCCATGGCAATCGGACGAACTCCTTGTCCGGCCTTAAGAAAGTTGGCGCTGGTGCTTCCCGGCCCCCCGGCTACAGCCGCACCGTGAAATATAAGCAATGCCATCAAGGAGATCACGATCGGCCGCATGCTGCATCACACCCTTTTCCATGATTTATGCCTATGTACCGGTTATCTCTTCCCAAACATTTCTAATGTTTTTACTGGTACTCCTTTATATAGTGTCGTCAAACTAATTGTATCCCTTTAGAGGTTTTTTGTAAATATTTTTACTTCCGCCAGGCACGCCAACGCCGGTGTCCCCAAAACCACTGAGTTGGATACTCACGGACCCGTGCCCCCACTAGTTTGTTCATAGCAGCCACCGCCTGCTTAGCGACAATTTCCGGGGTTCCTTCACGCCGGATTGCAAATTCAGGTCCAATATATAGCTTAAGCGATTGGTCTGGCAGGCGTATACAAAAGGCCGGTAGCAACGGGGCCCGGCCCTTCAATGCCAAGTTGGCCGCCCCTAAGGTGGAACCGGCCGGATGTCCCATAAAATCAACATAAACCCCGCCGGTTTCTACTTGATCAATGAGTATGCCCAAAACACCTCCGGCCTTTAGGTGGGAATAGGCATGATAAGCACACAGGTGGCGGGGATTGTCCGCGATTACTTTTACACCCAGACGTTCACGGAACCAGGCATAGAGGCGGGATACTTTTTGATCCGAAGATTCGCGGAAAATAAATTTCAAATTGCATAATTGCGCCAGCCCGGCGGTCAGAAGCACAAAATTTCCCAGATGCGCGGAAAAAACCACCACGCCTTTCCCTTGGGCTATCGCTTTAGTGAGATGCTCCTGGCCTTCAATTTGTAAAAATTTTCCGAGTGCATGCGGACGTCCGGCAGCATGTATGGCCTCGAGCAATACTTCTCCCAAATGAGCAAAATTCTTCCCAGCCATCCGCTGCCTATCATATGGGTTGATGCGCTCCCCATATACGAGTTGAAGATTATCCCGCGCTATGCCTGCCCGTTCAGGCATTAAGGCATAGGCCAGCCTTCCCAGACACGCGCCGATTTTCAGGCATAACCAGCGCGGGGTCCAGCCGAGCAAATAAATCAATCCCCGGATTAGAGTTTGGAAAACAGTAGCTAGAATTTGCACAAGAATTTATTTACCTTCTTATATTAATGCAACGGAACTTTTTCAGCACTCTTAACCTATTTAAATCGATAGGTCTTGTTTAATAATAAATATAAAGTGTATAATTAATTCTCCCACCTACACTGCACGCAAAATGAATAGCGTGTTGCCCTACAGTCCAATTAGTAATTGGTGTAATATCTGTAAACCCGGTGCCACTAATAACAAATGGGTGAGTCCCTGTTCCGTCTCCAAATTTACTCCATCCAAGTTTTGCAAGTAAATCAGCGGTCTTATCAACTCCATCAAGTAAAAATCGCATATTATTTAAATATTCATAAAATGTCCCAGTATGCAAAGAAAGACCAACTGGCATTAAGCCGGCATTATCCGTATCCCCAGGCGAGTTGGCTTGAGAAGTTTTTGTTCCCAAATCTCTGGATACTATCATACCGTTATAATTATCAACATAATTTGGGGTATCGGAATTAGTACTTAAATAACTACCGCAACAGTTATGCTTAAAGGCATGATCATGACTTCCTAATACAATATCATGAGTGTGCGTTCCGGAATGGGTATGTTTATGTTGTCCAACCTCAGTGTAAAACAACGGATTAATCTTTTCACCTTTTAAAAACAAAGCAACTTTTCTTGGAACAACATCAAGGTGAAAATATATACTACCTCCTTCAGGCGCCGAAATATCTATAGAATCATGGAAAACTAATGGTGTCTGGACATGATTCGCATATTCCGCCCTCATGGCATAAGGCACGCTTATTATTTTCTGTCGGTGAAAATCATTCCATATACCGTCCTTATAAAAGGTCAGGGCGAGGTAGTAATTCTTATCAAATATTGGCAGGGAATTAATCCCGCCTAACCAGACATTGAAGCCTCCACCCCTGACCGGCACTCCATGACTTTGAATGATAAGATGTTGTTCTTCCCAAATTTTATTAACCTCTGCTGTGCTGGTCTCATGATCCCATAATACAAATTTCATATCATAATCACCATCTGGCACCAGATTCCCCTGCTTATCCGTCAATTTACCGGAATAGGTGATCAATTTGGGCACCTCGGCCGCGATACTTGCCGCAATCAAACCGGTTAAAATGATCACACTAATGAAAATGCGGATATTTTTCATTGCTTATCTCCCTCGCTATGTGATTTTTACTTCGCTTCGTTAATTTAGACAACCCGCATGAAAAATCCTTTCACCCGGATTGCGATTTTTTCCCGGCGCAGACCGCAAAGTTTCAATTATTTTTTTCAAATAGATATGCATAATTGAGACCCGTACGGTCGGTAATGCTTAATAATACGCTCTGGCCGTTGAAAGCGGAAGCTTGGGTAGCAATATTGAGTTTTGGCAGACTAGGATCAGGAACAAACCAGGGAGAAGCCGGCCATTGGCCTGTGGATAAAGCTAAACTCGCGCAGAGCGCGCCAAAAGCTTCGGCCGCGCCATCTAAACGCCCTAAAGCGCCGGCCATGGCAAAAACCGGGATCTCACCTAATCGCCGTCCGAAAACCGACTCCAGGGCCCGCATTTCCCGCGCATCTTCTGCCGGACTCCCTTCAGCCGAAACTATGATTCCACCAATGCTCTCAGCCGGAATTCCCGCCCGCTCGAGCGCCTGTCTGACAGCCCGGGCTAATTGCCCGCCTTCGGGATCATTATTATTTAATCCAACGGCGTCAAAAGTACCGGCATAGCCGGCATACCAGGCATAAACTCCGGCTTCTTGATGAACAATGCTTGGATTTTCTTTTTCAATCCGGAGTGCGGCTGCGCCTTCTCCCAGCCAGGCTCCGTCCCGGTGCAAAGATAATGGCTGCGGGCGTGTCCGGGAAATTTCCAACGCGCCCTGCTGCCGCGGCCGGGATGCTTCTTCCATGCCTGCTGCTAAAATTGCCGGGTTCCGCTTGAGCGCCAGAACGTCCCAGGCTTCGGCCAGGGCGCCGCTGCCGGAAAGTGTATTATTATAACCTTTCAAGCCGGTTTCTATGCTGGCATAGCCCGTACCGGCGTTCAGTGCCGTATTGGGATATTCCATGGGATTGGCGCGCTGAGGCCCACGGGAAATATTCCGGGCCGTAAACCGGACTATGGTATCCAGGCTGCCCAGATTAGTACTCACACACATGCCAATATGTTCAGGCTGAATTTGCGCAGACGATTTCCTCTTGTCATTTACCGCGCTTTTTACCGCCATGGCGAGTATTTGGGAGGCCCGGTCCATACGGCGTATGTTATCTTCGGATAATAAGGTCTCAGGAGTAAATTCCTTTAGAGAGATAACGCCCTCCTGATCAGCGGCTGGGGCACGGCCTTCACATAAAGCTTGCCAAAACATTTGAGGGCTGCTACCGTGTTGATGAAGAACACCCAATCCGGTAACCGCAAATTTCTGCTTCATGCCTGTACCGTATCCGCATCGTCCCTGGCTGAACTAAAAATCAGGCTGGCATTGTTCCCGCCGAATCCAAAGGAATTGGAAAGGACATTTCTGACCTTGGCCGGCCGGGCCAGGTCGGGAATATAATCCAGAGTACAATCAGGCGCACCGGGCAGATAATTCAAGGTCGGAGGCAGAGTTCCATTTAATATAGTCAATACCGAGGCCACGGCTTCCACCGCACCGGCCGCGCCCATGCAATGCCCCACTGCGGCCTTGATCGAGGAAATCGGAGGGCCGGAAACTCTCTCCCCAAAAACTTTCTTAAACGCGCGGCTCTCCATGCTGTCATTCTGCGGAGTCCCGGTGCCGTGAGCATTTACGTAATCAATATCCGTTGGCTCTAGACCTGCATCCGCCAGAGCCGCCTGCATGGCGCGGGCCGCACCGCTGCCCTCGGGTTCGGGCGCGGTAATATGGTACGCATCTTCAGCCAAACCGGCTCCTATCGCATATGCCAGGGGAACCGCGCCCCGCTGCCGGGCGGATTCCAGCGCCTCCAGAATTAAAATCCCGGCGCCTTCGCCGATTACCAGTCCTTCATGATTAATTGAAAATGGAGCACACTGTTTCGGAGCCGCGGAACGCAGGGCATTAAAACCGGAGAAGGCCAGTTGGCAAAAGGCATCCGCGCCGCCGGTTACTACGGCATCGGCATGCCCCAACCGAATTAGATCCATCGCACGGCTAATGGCTGCGCCGGAAGCAGCGCAAGCAATCACCGGGACTCCCATGGGACCATGAAAACCAAACACTGATCCTAGGTAACGCGAAATACCGGAGAGCATATACACCGGCAAGCTTGGCCCGGGATTAATCTCCTGCTGATTCTCAATCTGGCGGGCTAACTCGTCTTCCAAGCTCCTCATTCCACCCTGCAGAGTTCCGATAACTACTGCGGTACGTTCGGGCGGAAGTTGTCCTCCTGCCTGGTTTATCGCTTCCCGGGCGGCTGATACTGCGAGATCATAAACCCGGTCAGGATGACCGGTTTCCGGAAGGAACTCCTTAATTTCACAACCAACATGCGTACGCCAGGCAGCACTATCAAAACTCTCGACTGTGCCGAGCCCGGACTTGCCGGCAATCAACCTCTCCCAAAAGTCACGGCAATTCGTGCCCAGGCTATTAACCGTACCCATCCCGGTAACTGCCACCCTGCGCGCTGAAGTCATAAACTAAACTTTTGATTTGCCTTTTATAAATTGCGCGATTTCTTCGATGCTATTTAATTTTTCCACTTCATCATCCGATATTTCCAGGTTGAATCGTTCTTCCAGCACGGTTACCAACGTCAAAACATCCACTGAATCCAGGTATAATCCGCCTCCAAAAAGCTTTTCCTGGTCCGGGATGCTTTCCGGCTCGCGCTTTAGCTTCAAGCCATCCACGATAACCTTTTTTATTTCAGGCTTTAAATCCTGTTCGGACATATCGCAATCCCTCCTGGAAATCATGCTTTCAGACTTTGGAGCGGGGGACGGGGGTCGAACCCGCGACGTTCAGCTTGGAAGGCTGACATTCTACCACTGAATTACCCCCGCTGAAAGAGACTGTGTCATAACGGTTATTATTAAGCTGGATCCCCGAGAAGATCATTCGGGCATGACAAAAACGAATTATGACACAGTCTCAAACCTGGTGGACAGGGAAGGATTTGAACCTACGTAGGGCTGCGCCCGACAGATTTACAGTCTGTTGCCATTGACCGCTCGGCCACCTGTCCAAAAAAGAATTAGTAGTTTATCTGATGTTTTACGGGCTGTAAAGAGATTTTTGTTTACTCCAGACCTAATCTGGAGCCACCGGTCGGATTTGAACCATCTCCCTCGCTTCGCTCTCAAGCGGGGGGTTACCCCCCTCTTGCGCTCGCTTTCGCTCGCTAACTCCCCTTATGTTCGGGGGATTCTCCCCCGATCCCCCTGGTCGTTGGGGCTTGCTGATTAAATTTTCCCTTGGTTCTTTAGAAGGCAATATTATCTGGAGCCACCGGTCGGAGTTGAACCAACGACCTGCCGCTTACAAGGCGGATGCTCTACCAACTGAGCTACGGTGGCTTTTAGAAATTCACCGTAATTTTATCATACCCGGCGATTTTTAAAACCATAAAAATATTTTCATCCTTCTTTCTGCAAAACCACGAAACCATTGGCCGGAATTACGACGTTTATCCGGCCTCCCTCCGAAGGAATAATTGCGCCAAGATTGCCGGCATTGGCGCCCCCGTAACCGGCCGCGTCGCTGTTAAATACTTCCTTCCAGCTTCCTTCGTCCAGCAGGCTATGCTCAATATTGTATCCCGATAAAAAGGGCCGGTTGTTCAGGCTGGCTGCGATTAAAAATGCCTGGTCATGGTTCCAACGCCGGAAAGCAATTACCCGGTTGGCATTATGTACATGCAGAATATCAATATCCCGCGAGCGCAAACCCGGGCAGCTGAGCCGGAGCCGGATAAGTTCCCGGTAAAAAGCGAATAATTGCCGGCCCTCTCCCTGCCGTCCGGCCTGGAGGTCCTCCCGGTTATCCATAAAATCATTATAACGGTAATCCTTTTGAGCGCCGACCTCTTCGCCCATCAGGAAGAGCGGCGTGCCGGGCGAGAGCAGGGACATGCCAAAAGTCAGGCGGCAGCGGGCTTCCGCGCTGCGCCTCGTCTCGCCCACCAAGGGCGCGGAATTCACCGCTGTTACTATGGTCCGCTTCGAGCCGCGGGAATTTCCCGCCTCATCGTGCGATTCGTGATATATGACTTTGTTCCGGCCGGACCACGACAAGGCGCCGGAGAAGTAATCCATCATTAGGGACTGATCCTGGCCGTAGCCGGCAATTTTGATGAGCTTGGCCGCTTTCGGCCGCGCCCCGCTGTCCCCGCAAAGCTGGTGATAGAAATCCGCATACCAGGCCGCATCAAAACCCAGGCCGCCGGCTTCTGAAGATTCGGTTACCATTGGCCAGTCGGAATGATCCTCGGCCATCAGTATTACTTCCGGCTTGATCATTTTCAAGGTGCGCGTCAATTCCCGCAGAAATTTAGCCCCGAACGCATTAACATGGCCCAAGGCCCGGCCGTCGGCGTGAAGCACATTATAGAGATGCATGGAAGTAGTCTGATCAACCCGAAAGCCGTCCACGTGAAAATGCTCGACAAACGCCGCCGCGCTGCTGATAAACATTTTTCTGACCATTTCTAAATAATATCGCGGAGCATAGCCGGTGGACATATTATCCACATAACCGCCGTGACCCGGCGGATTGGCCTGAGCATAATCGCCCGTTCTTCCCTCGTACCAGTAATAAATATTATGCTCCGGAGAATCCGAGTCATAAGCCCATTGGGCCCGTTCGGCATTATGATGATAATGGTTGTAAACTACATCCATGATTACGGCTATCCCGCGTCTATGGCACGCCCGGACAAAATGTTTGAATTGGTCCCGCCCGCCCGCGCTATTCTCCGGCGCAAAATAATGGGAAGTCCCATACCCCCATTGGGCCCAACCCGCGAATTCGGCAATCGGCAGCAGTTCAATAGCATTGATTCCAAGGTCCTCCAGATAATCCAGGAGGTCCATGGCATCCTGGAAATTGCCGGGCCGGTTTTTTCCAAAACCCAGAGCCCCCACATGCAGCTCATATATAACCAGGTCTTCCACTCTTTTAGGCAAAGGCTTGGTGGGAGAAAATTCTTCTCGCCAGAATTCTTCCTCGGTAATCATGCCTGATCCGGCCCCGGCTCTGAATTCCTTTGCCACTTTTTCCGGATCAATTACCACTGAGCAGCTCTTGGTCCCGTCAAGCTCAGCCGGATATCCGCTGAAATGAGAGCCTTGGGGATTAAAACGGCCTTGGCCGATTTGGGAGCGGGAGTATAAATCCGTTCGAAATATTACCCGCCCGGCCTCGTTGGTAATTCTGAACATGTAGAGTTTATCTTGATACTTGGAAAAATCCGTAAGCATCCCGGTCTGCCAGATTCCATCCGCCTGGCAGGACATAGGAAGTGGTGAAAATCCCGGATCCTGTTCCATACCATAACCGTCATTCGCAATATATCCACTGGGGCCGGCAAATACTACCTCTACCTTTTTCGCATTCGGCGCCCAGACCACAAAACGGATTCCAGGCTCAGAGACACCGGCAAGGTTGTTTTTATTGGCGCCTAGTCTGCATAAATGCGTCAGATAATATTTTTCTTCCTGAATATCCGAGCCGCCGGAATTCCGGAGCACGAATGTCCGGTACCGCTCGCTTGACTCCTGATCATTGATCTCGGTTGGTATTGCCCAAACACGGCCGCCGCTTATATCCACCAGAAACACACTCCACTCAAAAGTCCTGCCTGGCTGGGAGCCGTCTAATTCAAGCGTGGCTGTGAAATACTCTGAGCCGTCCTCGCATTTCGCTGCTTCCATGGGCCGGGAACTCCAGTTGTCGGAATATTGCCCGCTTTCATCCCAACTTCCCACCAGCAGCGCACCGCGGAATATTTTTCTTCTCAATCCTGTTGAGTAACGGAATCTGACTTGCATGTTGGTAATCTCTCGTTTTTTTACTCAGGATGCCAAGTTTGTTGTAGGGGCGACGCATGCGTCGCCCCTACGTCTCGTGGGTGGCATATATTAGCCCTGTTGTCTGCGGATTTCAAACAAGGCGATCCCCGCGGCCACGGCCGCATTCAGGGAGTTTAGTTTCCCCTGCATGGGAATACGCAGCAGGAGGTCGCACGATTCCCTGGTCAAACGCCTCAGCCCCTTGCCCTCACCGCCGATCACCAGGGCCAGGGGACGATTAAGGTCCGCTTTCCAGATATCCTGTCCGGCCGAGCTTTCCAGACCCGCGACCCAGATGCCGGCGTCTTTCATCTCCCGCAAGGTATTGACCAGATTCACTACCCTGACAATCGGCAGATGTTCAACCGCTCCACCGGAAGCTTTGGAAGCCGCTTCCGTGATCTCGGCGCTCCGGTGAGTGGTTAGCACCATTCCCAGGGCTCCCGCTCCTTCAGCGCAACGCGCAATAGCGCCCAGATTGCGGGGATCTTCTATCTCATCGGCTACTACGATAAGGGTTCCGGTTGGCTGGGCTTTTGCCTGGTCAAGCATGACGTTCCAGTCAGCATACTCCCGGCTTTTTAGCATGGCGATCACTCCCTGGTGCGCCACCCGCCCGGCTAATTTCTCCAAGCGTCGCCGGTCCTGTACCTCAATAACCAGGCCGCGGGTCTCGGCCAGGTCCTGGATTTCCCGCAGGATGGCACCATGGGTTCCCCGGGCCAGCATTATTTTCTCCACTTGCGTCTGGGAAGATCGCAGAGCTTCAATTACGGCTCGGCGGCCGAATATTTTTTTAAAGCCCATGGTTATGACTCCTATCTAGCATCTGTTGTGGAAACGTGTTTTCTTAAGTTTGTCATTCCGAACGTAGTGAGGGATCTCCACGGAAACGCCTGAAATATCAAGTCTCTGGGAGATTCTTCGCCTTCGGCTCAGAATGACAAACACGGGAAGTCCACTAAAAATGGCTTTCCACAACAAATACTAGCTGTCTTCCTTCTTCTCTTTTAAGTCAGAAGGAAGGTAGTTATCAGGTATCACATGACTCTTTCCGGAAGATAGCGGACGGCTAACAGCGCTTACTAGAGAAATCCCCCTAATGTCATCTAAATTCCATCCCTTTGAACCTATTTGACACCGTTTCTCATCTGCTTCTTGCCAGCGTTTATTTTTCCGGTCCTCTTCGCGTGCCATTCTCTTTTCATGTATATCTTCTGGCACTTCCGGTAATTCAGGTTTGAAGCCCAAGACATCGGCCATTTCGAGCATACTCTCCTTGATCCTTTCCAGTACCGTGGTCTTTTTCAGGAAATGCCCGGCTATAAATTGGCGCACAGTATTGGCCAAGGCTAATAGATGCCCCATAGCGGCCGCAGTATTTAAATCATCATCCAGTGCCCGGTCAAAACCGGCTAATGCCTCCTTACGCTCGCTCTCCAGCTTTCCCGCTTCTTCGTCCGGGACTTCCTCATAACTTATATCTTTTCTTGACAGCAGGTCTTTCAAATTCCACAAGGTATGTTCAAACTCCTCAAAACCATTTTTAGCGGCTTCGAGATTCTCGGGATTAAAATCCAAGGGACTACGGTAATGCGCGGACAACATAAAGAAACGGAGCACCTGGTAATTATTTCGGAAAGCTATGTTTTTCAGCACATCCCGGGTAAGCCAAAAATTACCCAAAGACTTGGACATCTTCTCGCCCTCGATTTTCAGATACCCGTTGTGCAGCCAGTACCGGGCCAGGGGTTTTCCGGTCAGGCTCTCGCTCTGTGCGTTCTCGTTCTCATGGTGCGGAAAAACCAGGTCCACCCCGCCGCCATGAATATCAAAACTCTCTCCCAGATACTTCATGGACATGGCCGAGCACTCGATATGCCAGCCCGGACGTCCCGGCCCCCAGGGCGAATCCCAGGCCGGTTCGCCGGGCTTGACAGATTTCCAGAGCGCGAAATCCAGAGGATTCTGCTTGCGTTCATCAATCTCCACCCGCGCTCCGCTCTCCAATTCATTAATCTTCTTCCCGGACAGTTTCCCGTAATCCGGAAAACTGTTCACCGAAAAAAACACGTTTCCGTCCGCCTGGTAGGCATGATGGCCCTCCAGCAGTCGTGAGACCAGGCCGATAATCTCAGCCATATGTTCCGTGGCCCGGGGAGTAATGTCCGCTCTCCGGCAGCCCAGGGCTTCTAAATCCTGAAAAAAAGCGGTGGTGAATTCCTCGGCCAGTTCCCGGGGATCCCGGCCTTCGTCCCGGGCCCGGTTGATTATCTTATCATCCACATCCGTGATGTTCTGAACATAAGTAACCTCAAAACCTCTGCGCTCCAGCACGCGGCGCAGGATATCGAACACTATAAAAGCCCGCGCATTGCCTACGTGAAAATAATCATAAACCGTGGGCCCGCAGACGTACATTTTAACTTTACCGGGACTCGCCGGCCGGAATTCTTCCTTGCGCCGCGTAGCGGTATTGAATAAACAAATCGGCATACTTGCTCCTTCAATTTCCCCGCTCTGAAGAGCGGGGAATTGGATATGATCTGTAGATTATATAAATGTATATCCCGCATTTTGCTTTTTCAGCGAAATGTCCCCGGCTTGCCTGTCCTGCCTGTCCTGGATGGTTTGGTCCAGGGATAATTTTTATCAGGGAAGGCCGGGGAATTCGCGGTTAACATATTAAATAAAAAAGGGCAGGCCCGGGGGCCTGCCCTTTTGCCAATAATCTTACCTATTTCTTTTTACTCGGTTTGCTGGTTTTCGGCTTAACTTTCTTGACTTTAGCAACCTTGACTTTAGCTTTACCGGCTTTTTTTGCAGCCGGTTTAGGCACTTCGCCCTTGCGCTTGGTTTTTTGCTCCGTCTTTTCCTGCTTAACTTTCTCGCGAACCACAGCCCGTTCCTTTTTTACTTTTTCTTTTTCAGCCTTACGTTCCGAGATTTTCTTCTCTTTTTCCGGCGCCTTAGCCTCGGTTTTTTTGGCCGCCTTCTTCAAACTCAGCTTGCTCTTAGCCGCCGGCTTCTTCTTTTCCTTAGGTTTTGCTTTTTCTTTTTCCGGTTTGTCTTTGCCCCCCGCTTTACCGGTTTTTTCCTCTTCCGTAACTTTGATCACCTTGGTATGCTGACCCGGCAACTTCGCGCCCGGAATCCAATCCACTAACTCCAAAAAAACCATGGGAGCAGCATCGCCCATCCGGGGTCCAATTTTAATAATACGGGTATACCCTCCCGGACGGTCTTTATACCATTCCACTAAGTTGTCAAATATCCGGTTAACTACATCTTTACGCGAAATCATGCTCATGGCACGCCGGCGATGATGCAGTGATCCCCGTTTAGCCCAGGTAATTACTTTTTCGGCGATCGGACGGGTGGCTTTGGCCCGGATTAAAGTCGTCTGGATACGGCCGTGTAAAAAAAGCGCTTCCACTAATTGCTTCAGCATAGCTTTTCTTCTATTAGAGGGAACGCCCAGCCTCTTTCCGCTTTTCCTGTGTCTCATCGCCTCTTCCTTCCTGGTTATTTCTTCTTTTCAGCAACATCCGGGTTCTGCACAGAACTTAAATCCATGCCCAAATTCAGTCCCATTTCAGACAAAATCTCCTTGATTTCGTTCAATGACTTGCGTCCAAAATTTCGGTACCGGAGCATCTCGCTCTCGGTTTTGCTGACCAGATCACCTATCATCTTGATATTAGCCGTCTTCAGGCAGTTGCTGGAACGAACCGAAAGCTCCATTTCCTCCATGCTCCGGTTTAACAGCTCCCTGGTTTTTTCCTTCTCTTCATCCACTTCCTCAACCTCTTCTTCCGGTTCCTCCTCAAAGTTGATAAAGACCGGCATATAATCCTTAAGGATTTTGGCGGCATGGGCCAAGGCATCTTCCGGTTTGATTCGGCCGTCAGTCCAGATTTCCACAATTAACCGGTCATAGTCGGTAGTCTGGCCCACACGGGCGTTTTCCGATCCCACATTAACTTTTAAGACCGGAGAAAATATGGAATCTACGGGAATCGTCCCCAGGGAATGCTCTTCCTGCCGGTTTCTGGCGGCATCCACATAACCACGGCCGGAATTAATTTCAATTTCCATCTCCAGGTCGGCGTCACGGTCGTTCAGGGTGACGATATGCATTTCCGGATTGAAAATTTCCACGGCATTAGTGGACTGAATATCCGCAGCCGTTACTTCCCGTTCTCCCTTAACCTGCACGAGCACGGTTCTCGGCCCCTCTTCAAGCAGTTTGACCTTCAACTGCTTGAGATTTAAAATAATATCCGTAGTGTCCTCAACTACTCCGGGAATGGCGGCGTATTCATGCTCGATTCCCCTGATTTTAACCGCCGTTACGGCCGCCGCCTGAATGGAAGACAGCAGAATCCGGCGCAATGAATTGCCAATGGTCCCTGCAAATCCCCTTTCAAATGGCTCCGCAATAAATTTCCCGTACTTGTCGTTCAAGGTTTCCCGTTCGCTTTCCAACCGCTCGGGCTTTACTAAGCTTTTCCATTTCATCAGGCTGCACCCCTTTGGTGTTTCAGAATTATATGGTATCTGTTGCGTAAACACCCTTTTTTATAGTTGTCATTTCGAAGTGTAGCCGAGAAATCTCAAAAAATCCTTTAAACTCTGGATTTTCTCAAAGAATTCTTGCTATGCTCGAAATGACAAAACACGGGAAGTTTGCTAAAACCGGCTTCCCGCCACAGAAACTATTTAGAATAAAGTTCTACCACCAACTGCTCCTGGATCGGCATGCCAATTTCTTCCCGGTTGGGTATCTGCTTAAAAGTCCCGGTTAGAGTTTCATGGTCGACCTCCAGCCATACCGGCACTCCACCTCTGCGGGCGATAGAGTCAACCGCCTCCCGGATACATTTAAGTTTTTTACTTTTCTCCCGCACTTCAATGCGGTCGCCCACCCGGACCTGGTAAGATGGGATATCGGTTTTCCGTCCGTTAACAATCAAATGACCATGATTGATTAAATGCCGTGAAGCTATACGGTTAACGCCATATCCCATGCGAAACGCCACATTATCCAGGCGTCTTTCCAGTAATTGCAGCATGATCTCGCCGGTCACTCCCTGCTTGCGGCTGGCGACCTCGTAATAGTTCCGGAACTGTTTTTCCAGCAACCCGTAAATTCGACGAAGCTTCTGCTTCTCGCGAAGTTGCTTTCCATAATCGGAAATCTTGGCACGTCTCTCCTTGTGTTGTCCGGGCGGATAACTCCGGCGTTCCAAAGCACATTTATCCGTCAAACACTTGTTGCCCTTCAGGAAAAGTTTACTTCCTTCACGGCGGCACAGTTTGCATTCCGGGCCGATATATCTGGCCATTAAGTCAGTACCTCCTTTCTATACCCGGCGCCGTTTGGGCGCCCGACACCCATTATGGGGTATCGGTGTTACATCTTTAATCACGGTAATAATTAAACCTATAGCTTGCAGACTTCGGATGGCAGCTTCCCGTCCTGCCCCCGGCCCTTTAACATACACCTCGACTTCCTGCATTCCCGCCTCCATAGCCCTCCGGCCGGCGGCCTCGGCTGTCATTTGCGCCGCAAAGGGTGTGCTTTTACGCGATCCCTTGAAACCCGTCTGGCCGGCCGAAGACCATGCAATGACTGCCCCGGTTTTATCGGTAATGGATACAATGGTATTATTAAAGGTGGACTGGATATGCGCCCTTCCCTCACGGGGAGCTTTTTTTATTTTTTTCTTGGTTCGGCCTGAGACTTTTTTTGCCACGCTTGCTGCCTCCTTCTTCCGCTAAAATTCTATATCTTTATTACTTTTTATCCGGGGTCTTCTTGCCGCCCACGGTTTTTCTTGGCCCCTTACGGGTTCTGGCATTGGTTCGCGTACGTTGTCCGCGCACCGGAAGTCTGCGCCGGTGGCGCAATCCCCGGTAGGAACCGATATCAATAAGCCGCTTAATATTCTGGGCGATTTCGCGCCTTAGATCCCCTTCAATTTTGTAACTTTGATTAATTATGGTCTGAAGACGATGGATTTCATCTTCGGTTAAATTTTTAACCCGGATCTCAGGTGATACCCCCGCTTCTGCCGCAATGCGTTTGGCAAAAACCGGACCCAACCCGTAAATATAGGTCAAAGCCGTCTCAATGCGTTTATCTTTCGGCAAATCTACGCCGCTGATGCGAGCCATAACTTCCTCCTAGGACTTTTTCTCTTTCCTTGGCGTCCTGAGCGCCGATCGGCGGATTTTTAGCCCTGCCGTTGTTTATGTTTAGGATTGACGCAAATTATTCTAATCACGCCTTTTCGTTTAATCACCTTGCATTTTTCACACATGGGTTTAACCGATGCCCGAACTTTCATGTTAATCCATCCTCACTCTGCTAAATTAATATTTCAACCTACTTGGATTAATACGTCATTCCGGCATGGTTTTAGCCGGAATCCAGTTATTTAAATCTCCTGGACCCCGGCTTTCGCCGGGGTGACAGCATATTGGTTACTTAAACCGATAAGTAATCCGTCCGCGCGACAAGTCGTAAGGCGACATCTCTACGGTAACTCTGTCCCCGGGAAGAATCCGAATAAAATGCATCCGCATTTTTCCGGAAATGTGTCCCAGCACGACATGATCATTCTCTAATTTCACCCGAAACATGGCATTGGGAAGCGCTTCCAACACCTGGCCTTCCAATTGGATGGAATCTTCTTTGGCAACGGCCGGCGCAGCACTCTGGTTTGGAACCTTCTTGCGGGCGCTTTTATACTGGCGGCGGCTTCCATATTTTTTACGGGGACTCATATAGTTATTACCTCTGCCTCCCTGTCTAATAAAGCCACAGTATATTCAAAATGGGATGAGAGCGAACCATCCTGGGTCACTACCGTCCATTTATCATCTAATACCCGGACCGCATATTGCCCGGCGTTCACCATCGGCTCAATCGCCAATACCATCCCTTTCTTCAAGCGCACGCCGCAATGCGGTTCCCCATAGTTGGGAATCTGCGGCGCCTCGTGCAATTCCCGCCCTATACCGTGACCTACAAAGTCCCGTACTACTGAAAACCCGGCCGCTTCCACATGGGTCTGAACCGCATGTCCGATATCCGAAATCCGGTTGTTCGGCCGGGCTTGCGCTACGCCTAATTCCAGCGCTTCCCGCGTGACCCGCATGAGCCGTTCGGCTTCCGGATTAACTTGTCCTACGGCGTAAGTCCGGGCGGCATCCCCATACCATCCGTCGAGCCGGACCCCAACATCCACGCTGATAATCTCTCCGGCTTTAAGTATTCGCGGCCCTGGCATCCCATGCACTACCTGCTCATTCACCGAAGTGCACAAAGTCGCCGGGAATCCACGGTAGCCTTTAAAACCCGGTTTAGCCCCCCGGGATCGAATTAACTTCTCCGCCCAGACATCCAGTTCTTGCGTAGTTATACCCGGCCGAATCATATCTTCCAAGCTGTTTAAAACCTCGCCCACAATTCGTCCCGCACGTCGCAGAAGATCAATTTCAGCCGGGGTTTTAATGGAAATCAAAACCTTAATTCCCTTTCACAGCTGCGCGAATCGCGTTCAGAATCTCCGGAACCTCACCGATCGCAGTAATGGACCGCAATAATCCGTCCTGCCGGTAGAAATCTATTAAGGGCGCGGTTTGTTCGGCATAAACCGCCAACCGTTGAGTAATCGTTTCTTCATTATCGTCCGAGCGCGTAATTAACCCGGCTCCGCACCGGTCACATACATTCTCCACCCGGGGACGCAACGAGGTATTGACATTATAATTGGCATGGCATTGGGGACAAGCCCGCCGCCCGGTCAATCGTTGAATAATCACCTCACGGGAGACTTCAATATTAACTACCGCATTCAACCCGTGATTTTGCTCCGCCAGAATCTTATCCAACGCCTCGGCCTGCTGGATAGTCCGGGGATATCCGTCCAAAATAAAACCCCGGACCGCGTCCGGTTCGGACAAGCGTTCGGCCATCATACCGGTCACAACCTCATCCGGCACCAAAGCCCCGCGCTCCATGTAGGTTTTAGCCTGCCGGCCGAGCTCCGTATTCTGCTTCACGTTCTCACGAAGAATATCTCCGGTTGAAATCGTAGGTATTTTCCATTCCCGGCTCAAGGGGCCGGCATAAGTTCCTTTTCCCGCTCCGGGTGCGCCTAAAAATATAAATCTCATCCTTAAAAAGAACTTCTTCCTTTTAGTTTTCCCTGCTTCATAAATCCTTCATAATGCCGCATCAGCATATGGGACTCGATCTGCTTCATGGTATCCAATGCGACTCCCACCACGATCAGCAGTGTGGTCCCTCCAAAATACCAGCCAATGGACATCTTCATGGCCAGAAAGTCGGGCACAATCGCAATGATAACCACGGCCAGGGCGCCGCCCAAGGTAATCCGGGAAAGGGTCTGGTCAATAAACTCTGCCGTGGATTTGCCCGGACGCAGCCCGGGAATAAAACCCCCGTATTTTTTCATGTTCTCCGCCACATCCGTAGGGTTGAAAGTAATGGCGGTGTAAAAATAACAAAAGAAGATTATCAAAGCGCCGTATAACAGCGTATAAACAATATGACCGGGAGATAAATACTGAATAAAGGTTTGGATTATGGTCTGGCCTAAGCCCATGGAATTCGGATTTTCAAAATACTTGGCCAGCGTAGTCGGAGTAATTAAAACCGAACTGGCGAAAATAACCGCAATCACTCCCGAATAATCCACTTTCAGCGGCAACTGGGTGGATTGCCCGCGATAAACCTTGCGCCCTACAATCCGCTGGGCGTATTGTACCGGGATCTTGCGATACGATTGCTGCACGATCACGCACAAACCCACCAGAATCGCCATCACTATAAGAAAAAATAATACCTGTATCAGATTAATCGAGCCGGCCTGAAACAGCGCCCACATGGAACCTATTTCCATGGGTAGGCGCGCCACAATCCCGGCGAAAATGATGATCGACATGCCATTGCCTATGCCTCGCTCGGAAATTTGCTCCCCCAGCCACATAATAAAAATCGTCCCGCAGGTCAGAGTCAAAACCGTGGTAATCTGAAAGAGTATGCCCCAGTTAATTACGATCGATTGCCCTTCGGCCGGCGAGATATTATGCAGCATGTAGGTCATGCCCAAAGACTGAATAATACAGAGCAAAACGGTTCCATAGCGGGTATACTGAGTGATTTTCTTGCGTCCTTGTTCCCCTTCTTTGGACAAGCGTTCCAGATAGGGAACCACGGCGGTTAAAAGTTGAAGGATAATCGAGGTGGAAATATACGGCATTATGCCCAGGGCAAAAACTGAAAACTGGCTCAGCGCTCCGCCGGTAAACAGGTTCATAAAACCGAGTACTCCCCCGGCCTGGCTCTGCATCATGGCCTGCATGGCAGCAGCGTTAATGCCCGGAGTGGGCACATGTGATCCGATCCGGAAGATAAAAATCAGCCCCAGGGTAAATAAAATACGCCGTTTTAATTCAGGAATGGAGACAGCGTTCTGAAACGCCCCGATCATCCGAGCACCTCGGTTTGGCCCCCTGCGGCCGTTATCTTTGCCACCGCGCTCCGGGAAAATTTATGAGCAGAGACCTTCAACTGCTTCCCCACCTCACCGTTGCCTAAAATCTTCACCTTGGCTTTTTTATTAACCAGTCTCCGTTCCTGGAGTATGGCCGGCCCGATTTGCAACCCGGCTTCAAATTGGTTAAGATCCTGCACATTAACTATGTCATAGGATTCTTTAAAGCGGTTGAAAAAACCGCGTTTAGGCATTTTCTGGGTAATCGGCATTTGTCCGCCTTCAAACCCGACTCCTTTTGATCCGCCGCTGCGGGCATTTTGACCATTCGAGCCCCGGCTCGATGTCTTGCCGCATCCGGATCCAATACCCCGCCCTACCCGGCGGCCGGATTTGCGGGCTCCCGGGGCTGGCGCCAGACTATCGATTTTCATGCTGCGACAACTCCTTTCGTTGAGAATGGAGTTCCTCAACCTTGACCATGTGCTGCACTACCCGGAGCATCCCCCTGATTTCGGGACCATCCGGAAGTACGTGTGAACTTCCCCGTTTATGTAAACCCAAAGCGCTGACCGTTCCCCGCTGACGCTGCGTAGTTCCATTCACGCTGCTTTCTAATGTCACCTTCAATTGCTTCTCCATATCCCTGATACCGCCCGCTTCTTTAAAATTTCTTGCTTAATAAGTTACTGTTGCGGAAAACCAAAATAAATTCCTCCCCCTTGAAGGGGGAGGTTAGGTGGGGGTGTTTTTAAAGGCTTTTTCACCCTCCCCTTTATCCCCTCCCATCAAGGGAGGGGAATTTTCTCTTTCCTCAAAAGAAACTAATTGTTTTTTCCATTCTCTTTTTCCCGGGAGGACGAAACCCCGCCCGGCAATTTCCCGCGCAAATAGATGACTTTCTCTTCACTTAGCAGGGACTGCAAACCCTGAAAAGTCGCGTGCAGAACATTATGGTGATTGTTGGTCCCGATCACCTTGGTCAAAATATCATGGACTCCGGCCACATCCATTACCGCCCGTACTGCTCCGCCTGCAATCACCCCAGTCCCGGGGGAAGCCGGCTTCATCATAACCTTAGCCGCCCCAAACATTCCCATCACGGCGTGAGGAATAGTCGATCTCTTCATGGGAATAGTTATCATATTTTTTTTAGCTTCCTCCACGGCCTTGGCAATAGACTGCGGCACTTCATTGGCTTTGCCCAATCCGTATCCTACCCGGCCCCGGCCGTCACCCACCACTACCAAAGTAGAAAATTTAAACCGGCGTCCGCCCTTGACTACTTTGGCCACCCGGTTAATTTTAACTACCCGGTCCTTTAATTCCTGGTTACTGTTATCCGCTTTCTTATTCAAAAGAAATCCCTCCTGGGCGCGCCGCGGGTCCCTAAAATTCCAGACCGGATGCTCGCGCTGTATCGGCCAACACTTTGACCGCACCGTGGTATTTACTTCCTCCCCGGTCAAAAACCACCCGTTTAATCCCCTGGGCTGCGCCTCGCCCGGCCACCAGCGCAGCTATGGCTTTTGCCGCTGCTATGTTTCCCCGGGCGGAAAGCGACCCTCTCAACTCAGATTCCAGAGTGCTCGCCGAGGCCAGGGTTTTTCCTCCGACATCGTCAATCAACTGCACAAAGATGTTTTTATGGCTTTTAAAAACGGTAAGCCGGGGACGCTCCACCGTACCGGTTATTTTCCGGCGTATCCGTCTATGCCGGATATCCCGTTCCTCCCCGCGATTGCGTTTGTTCAACATAAACCCGGCCTCCCTAGCCTTACTTCTTAGCGCCCGCTCCGGCTTTGCCGGCTTTCAGGCGAATAATTTCACCTGTCAAGCGCAAACCTTTGCCTTTATATGGTTCCGGTTTGCGGATACGCCGCAATTCCGCCGTTACCGCTCCCACCATTTCCTTATTTATTCCCCGCACCTTGATCTGGGTAGGTTTAGGTACCTCCAGCGTAATACCTTCCGGCGGCTGGTATTCCACGGGATGCGAATAACCCACCAGCAGGGTCAATTTATTATTATCCACTTGAACACGGTAACCAACACCCTGAACCTCTAATTGCTTCTCAAAACCTTCGGTTACTCCCTGAACCATATTATAAACCAAGGTCCGCGTCAGCCCGTACAACCCGCGGTATAAACAGTCACGGCTTTGCGGTGGACGAACGGTGATTTGATCCTTACCGATCTCAAGCTCCATGCCAGGATATAAATCCCGCTCAAGTTTCCCCTTGGGGCCGGTTACACTTATGTGGCTATTTTTCCATTCCACCGACACTCCCGAAGGGACAGGTATCGGTAACTTACCCACGCGCGACATGAGCGGTCCTCCTTACCATATGTAGCAAATCACTTCACCGCCGAGGCGGGAGCGGCGGGCCTGACGGTCGGTCATAATTCCCTGGGAAGTGGAAAGTATGGCCACCCCCAACCCGCCTAAAACTTTCGGAATACTATCCGCAGAAGTATAAATCCGGCGGCCCGGCTTGGAAATCCGTTTCAGATCCTTGATTACCCGCTCCCGGTTAGGTCCGTATTTCATAAAGACCCGCAAGGTTCCTTGCGGACGGCCCTCGAGCATCCGGTAATTCCGAATAAACCCTTCTTCCTTGATTAATCGGACGATTTCCTGCTTCATCTTTGAAAAAGGTATATCTACCTTTTCGTGGCTGGCCCGATTGGCATTACGCACACGGGTTAATAAATCTGCAATGGGATCAGACACTAACATAATATATTTCACCCTCTCTTACCTGGCGGTTATAAAGCCGTGAAAAACGCTGGACCGTCCCGGCTTTCCGCCATGAAAAAATCCGGTTATTCTCTCTCCGCACGGTCGGCGGGAGATTATTCCCGATCACCAGCTGGCCTTGACCACGCCTGGAATTTGACCCTGACTTGCCAAAGTACGGAAACAAATACGGCAAATCCCGAATTTGCGAAGATACGCTCGCGGCCGCCCACAAAGCTGACAGCGATTGTATTTCCGAACCTTGAACTTCGGTACTTTCTTTTGCTTATTGATCAAACAAATTTTTGCCATGCCTTCCTCCCGGCTTAGCGCTTGGAAAATGGTGCCCCGAACCGTCGGAGGAGATCTTCCGCTTCCTGGTCGGTTTTTGCAGTGGTTACAATGGTTATATTCATACCATGGGTTCCCATAATTTTATCGTAATTGATCTCCGGAAAAACAATCTGTTCCTTCAAACCCAGGTTATAATTTCCCCGGCCGTCAAATCCGCGCATCGATATCCCGCGGAAGTCCTTGATACGGGGCAAAACCAGGTTGAGAAAACGATCCAAAAATTCGTACATCCGCCGGCCCCGCAGGGTTACGCAAACTCCGATGGGATTGTTGGCGCGAAGCTTAAAATTCGATATGGCTTTCCGCGCCCGGGTAATCACCGGCCGCTGCCCCGTAATCTGGGCCAATTCCTCGGCCGCGGTTTCCAATAGTTTTATATTTTCCGTAGCCTGCCCCATCCCTATATTCAATACAATCTTCTCGAGTTTTGGCACCTCAAAACGATTCCGATAGGTTTCTTTTTCCATTAAGGCCGGAGTTATTTCCTTAAGATATTTATCTTTTAATCGCGCCATACTAAAATCTCCTCCACCTTCCAAATCCCGGCTAATCCAGCATCTCCCGGCACTTCTTGCAAATCCGAACGTATTTACTTTTGTCGTCCGGCCGACTAAATTTAACTGTGGTCAGTTCATTACACTTATTGCAGATTAATTTCAACTTGGCCAAGTACAACGGCGCTTCCTTTTCCAAAATTCCGCCTTGCGGCATTTTCTGGGTCGGCCGGGTGTGCCGTTTGATAAAATTAATCTTTTCGACTATGGCCGTTCCGCTGCGGGGCAGCATTTTAAGAATCTTTCCGCTCTTGCCGCGGTCTTTCCCCGCGATCACGGTAACAATATCGTTTTTATGAAGTTTCGGTTTAAGCGCACCCATTTATAGTACCTCCGGCGCCAGGGAAACAATTTTTGTAAAATTTCGTTCCCGCAGCTCGCGGGCTACCGGACCGAAGATACGCGTTCCTCGGGGATTCATTTGTTCATTGATCACTACCACGGCATTCTGATCAAAACGGATATAGGATCCATCAGCCCGGCGATGATTTTTCACTACGCGCACAATCACGCAGCGGACTTTTTCGTGTTTTTTAACCTGGGTCCCCGGGATAGCTTCCTTGACTGCTCCGACGATAATATCTCCCAAACCGGCGTAACGGCGCCGGGTTCCACCTAAAACTTTAATACATTGAATGCGTTTGGCTCCGGAGTTATCGGCCGCCTTGAGCATGGTTTGAACTTGAATCATTCCCGCTTATCCCCCTTATGGCCCTAGCCTTCGATTACTTTCGCCCGTTCCACAATCTCCACCAAGGTGTGATATTTGTCCTTTGACAGCGGACGCGCTTCACGAATACAAACCATATCCCCCACACCGGCGGCATTTTTTTCATCATGCACCTTGTATCTTTTCGACCGCTTGATAACGCGCCGGTAACGCGGGTGCCTCACTAAACGATCAATGCGCACTACAACGGTCTTATCCATCCGGTTGCTTAAGACAACCCCAACCTTATCTTTGCTGGTGGCTAACCGAGGCATAGCTCCTCCTCTATCGCTTCCGCTCTTCAGCCGCTGCGGTGGTCTTTATGCCCGCGAGCCGCATTTCTTTCAGCAGGGTCATGATCCGGGCTATATCCCGGCGGTTGGCCGAAAGCTGAGCGGTATTTTCAACCTGTTTGGTCTGTACTTTAATCTTAAGCTTAAATAAATTATCCTGTAATTCCTGCATTTTATGTTCCAGCTCTGTCTGATTCATTTCCCGGAATTTTTCAATTCTCATGCTTATCCACCTGTTTCTTCCCGGAGCACGAAACGGGTTGGCAAGGGCAAGCGATGGGAGGCCAAAACAAAAGCTTCCCGCGCCACTTTTTCAGCTACCCCGTCCAACTCAAATATAATCCGGCCGGGTTTCACTACCGCCACCCAGGCTTCCGGCGAACCTTTTCCTTTACCCATCCGGGTCTCGGCCGGCTTTTTAGTAATCGGTTTGTCCGGAAAAATCCTGATCCACAATTTCCCGCCGCGTTTAAGGTGCCGGTTAATTACAATTCGGCAGGCCTCAATCTGGGCGCTGGTCAACCAGCAAGCTGACATGGCTTTTAATCCAAAACCACCGAAACTGACTTTAGCTCCTCGGTGAGCCATACCCCTCATTTTGCCCCGCTGTTGCTTGCGGTGTTTTACCCTTTTAGGCAGCAACATTCCGCTTTACTCCTTGTTTTTTAGCGCTTTTGGGTTGGTCGTCAAAAATCCAGACCTTGACTCCAATCGCTCCGTAAGTTGTTCTCGCCGTGGCTACGCCGAATTGGATATCCGCCCTTAAAGTATGCAGGGGAATCTGGCCTTCCCGATACCATTCGCGCCGCGCAATCTCCGCTCCGGCCAAACGTCCGGCACAGGCAATCCTTACGCCTTTGGCACCCATATCCATGGTAGAACTTACCGCCCGCTTCATAGCTCTTCGAAAAGCCACCCGGCGTTCCAACTGCCGGGCCACATTTTCCGCCACCAGCACGGCATCCAGTTCCGCCGGTTTGATTTCCTGAATATCTATATAAACCTGTTTCCCGGTGAGTTCCTGCAATTCTTTTCGCAGAACCTCGATTTCACTCCCTTTTTTTCCAATAATAATCCCTGGTTTGGCGGCAAAAATAGTTACCGTGGCACGCTGCGAGGCACGTTCGATCCCAATCTTGGAAATTCCGGCATGACCCATGCGCTGCTTGATGAAAGCACGGATTTTAATATCCTCCAGCAGAAGCTTGGCATAGTTCTTTTTTGCAAACCATTGAGAATCCCAGGTCCGCGTGATTCCCAACCGCAGTCCGATCGGGTTAACTTTTTGACCCACGCTAAGCCTCCTTATGCTTCCGCTGTAATCCCGGCTGATGGTTTGCCGTCTGAAACTATCAGCGTCAGGTGTGTAGTTCGAACATGAATCTTGCTGGCCCGGCCCATAGCCCGGGGAATAAAACGCTTGGCATTACGTACCAAGGGCCCGGAATCGGCGCGCAATTCCTTGACAAACAAGGCCGCCGGATCAGTTCCCGGACGCCTTTCGGCAGCAGCCACTGCCGACTTAAGCAGTTTACTTAAAACCGGAGAGGCCGCCTTGGTTACAAAGCGCAGAATATTCATAGCCTCATCTACTTTCTTTTTGCGTATCAGTCCGGCTACAATATTTATTTTACGGGGCCCCATGCGAACATACCGGGCCTTGACCTTTTGCTCCATTAACTTCCTCCTGCTGAGGGTACAGCCAGCAATTCTGCTACTTTTTTACGGCGGTTGTTTTTTCGGTCTTACCGCCGTGTCCTTTAAATATACGCGTCGGCGCAAATTCCCCCAATTTATGACCCACCATATTTTCCGTTAAATAAATGGGCAAAAATTTCTTTCCGTTATGTATTGCCAAGGTATAACCTACCATTTCCGGCGTTACCGTACTCCTGCGCGACCAGGTCTTGATAACTTTTTTGGCATTGGCTTGATCCAACGCCTCGATTTTTTTTAGCAGCTTAGGTTCCACATAGGGACCCTTTTTCAATGATCGCGGCACTATCCAGCCTCCTTCTTTATTTCCGCCGCCGGATTATCATGCGGCTGCTGGTTTTATTTTTCCGGCGGGTCTTGAATCCCTTGGTGGGCACTCCCCAAGGCGTCACCGGATGGCGTCCCCCCGATGATTTACCCTCGCCTCCGCCATGCGGATGGTCGACCGGATTCTTTGCCACACCCCGGCTGCGGGGTTTAAAACCCAACCAGCGATGACGGCCGGCCTTTCCGATCGTAATATTTTCATGCTGTTTGTTGCCAACCTGTCCAATCGTAGCCTTGCAGTCTAGATGAATAAGCCGGACTTCCCCCGAGGGCAAACGAACTTGGGCGTAATCGCCTTCCTTGGCCAGCAACTGAGCCGAACTTCCGGCGGAACGGGCCAAACGGGCCTTTTGTCCCTGTTTCATCTCCAGATTATGAATTGAGACGCCGGTGGGTATCTTCCTCAAAGGTATCGTATTGCCGGTCTGGATATCCGCTTCCGGACCGGAAATCAATATCAAGCCGACCTGGATACCCTCCGGCGCTATAATATAACGCTTCTCGCCATCGGCGTAGCTTAAAAGCGCTATACGAGCTGTCCGGTTGGGATCATACTCAATGGATAGCACCTTGGCCGGAATCCCATACTTCTCCCGCCGGAAATCAATTAAACGGTAACGTCGTTTATGTCCGCCGGATTTACGGCGGGCAGTATAGCGTCCATATATATTATGTCCCCCGCTTTTAGTCTGCTTGCGGAGCAGGGATTTTTCCGGTTTCGTACGGGTCAATTCGCTAAAATCATAGCCGGTCATCTGGCGGCGGCCCGGACTGGTGGGACGGTAAATTTTTAAAGGCATGGTACTTCTCCTGAAATCATTATACTATCTTAAATAGTAACTCAAACTCCCTCGTATATCTCAATCCGGCTGCCTTTTTTCAAGGTAGCCACCGCTTTTTTCCAGGGTTGCATGGGAGTGGTATGCATGCCAAAACGCCGGCTTTTACCCGGTAATATGACAGTATTTATCTGGAGAACTTTAACTTTAAAAATTTCTTCTATGGCCTGCTTGATCTGAATTTTGTTGGCACGCCGATCAACCTCAAAAACATAGGCATTTTTGCTTTCCTTGCTTTTGCTGGTTTTTTCCGTAATCAATGGACGCTTAATAATGGTATAAGCCTTCATTGGCCTAAGCTCTCCTCGATTTGTTTCACCGCCGCGCTGGTCATCAGCAAACAATCGCAATCCAGCAAACCATGAGTAGAAATATTCTGCGGATTGAGAATATGCAGGGATTTTATATTTCTTCCGGACAGACGCAATTTATCATCCGGCCCTCCGGGAACCAGGGTTATCCTGCCGTTCAATTTGAGATTTTTCAGAACTTGAATTATTTTCTTGGTTTTTATCTCCTCCACGGCCAGTTCATCCAAAATCACTATTTCCTGGTCCGCCAACTTGGCAGATAGAGCCGTACACATGGCCAAACGCCGCATTTTTTTCGGCAATTCCCAAGTGTAATCTCTCGGTTTAGGCCCGAACGTGACACCGCCCTTGCGCCAAAGAGGTGACCGATTGCTTCCGGCGCGCGCGCGTCCAGTGCCCTTTTGCCGCCAGGGTTTCGCCCCGCCGCCGGAAACTTCAGCCCGGGTCTTAGTGCAAGCCGAACCTCTGCGCTGGGAGGCTTGATAGCTCTGAACCGCTTCCCAAAGCAAGTGCCGGTTTATCTTCCTGCCAAATACCTTCTCGGAAAGGGAAATTTCCCCGGCCGGCTGATTCTCGTAATTTACCATCTGAACCACGGGCATTAGTTCTTACCTCCCCGGTTGCTGGCCCGAACCCATACCAAACCGCGTACCGCTCCCGGCACTGCTCCGCGAATCAGCAAAAGGTTCTTTTTGAGGTCCACCTTGATCAGCCTGAGCTTGATGGCGGTCACGCGCTCATTCCCCATCTGACCGGGCATTTTCAACCCTTTAAAAACCCGCGAAGGATCCGATGATTGTCCGATAGAGCCGGGTGCCCGATGGTGCATGGAACCATGCGTATTGGGACCACCTTTGGCATGGTATCTTTTCACTACGCCCTGGAAGCCTTTTCCCTTGGAAACACCGGTAACATCCACCCATTTAACACCTTCTAATACCTGGGCGCTCAGGGTTTGACCGCTCTCGCAGGCATCCCCGTCGGTTAGCCGGATCTCTCTGAGAATTCGGTTAGGTTTTAAGTTGCGCTTGGTATATTGTCCCAGCACCGGTTTGGAGAGCCGCTGCGGCTTCTGCTCCTCAAATCCCAGCTTAACGGCCGCATAACCATCACGTTCAGTAGTTTTGACTTGAACCACGGTACACGGCCCGGCTGAGACCACAGTCACGGGAATAACCTTTCCGGCTTCATCAAAAATATGGGTCATTCCGACTTTTCTCCCCAGAATGGTCTTAATCATAATTTTATCTCCACATCCACTCCGGCCGGCAAATCCATCTTCATCAAAGCATCAATCGTCTTGGCCGTAGGTTCAACAATATCCAATAAGCGTTTATGGGTTCTCACCTCAAACTGTTCGCGCGACTTTTTATCCACATGCGGACTGCGTAAAACTGTTATGCGGTTAATCCGCGTAGGCAATGGTACCGGCCCAAAAACCCGTGCGCCGGTCCGTTTGGCGGTTTCAATAACATCCTTGGCCGAACAGTCCAACAGCTTGTGATCGTAGGCCTTCATTCTGATCCTTATTTTTTGCTGCTCCATCCTGCCCTCCGGTACACTGGGCGCCCACAGGGAGGCGCCCCTACTATTAATGCTCTAACCAACGGCTAATATATTACGTTTTATTACGGGGTACTTTATTCCACAATTTCCGCGATAACGCCGGCCCCTACGGTATGACCACCCTCCCGGATCGCGAACCGCAATTCCTTCTCCATGGCGATCGGCGTGATCAATTCCGCCTCAACCGTCACATTATCGCCCGGCATCACCATCTCCACCCCTTCCGGCAGCTTCACTGCTCCGGTAACATCCGTGGTCCGGAAATAAAACTGCGGCCGGTAGTTATTGAAAAACGGCGTATGCCGTCCGC
>JAUVAV010000066.1 GCA_030591525.1 candidate division FCPU426 bacterium
GCGCGCCTAGTGAGGAAGGATATTGTAACACGCCAGGGCGCGCGCGAGGCGTCGCGGTAAACGGAAATTACGCGTATGTAGCGGATGACAGCAGTGGTTTGCGGGTGATTAATATCAGCGTGCCGGGAGCGCCCATTGAGGAAGGATATTATGACACGCCGGGGAACGCGTATAGCGTCGCGATAAGCGGAGATTACGCGTATGTGGCGGATGACGGCAGTGGTTTGCGGGTGATTAATATCAGCGTGCCGGGCGCGCCCATTGAGGAAGGATATTATGAGACGCCAGGCTATGGTTATGCGAGAGGCGTCGCGGTAAGCGGAGATTATGCGTATGTGGCGGATGGCGGCAACGGTTTGCGGGTGATTAATATCAGTGTGCCGAGCGCGCCCATTGAGGAAGGATATTATGACACGTGGGGGTCAGCATGGGGTGTTACGGTAGAGGGCAACTCTGCATATGTAGCGGATGGCGGCAGTGGTTTACGGGTGATTAATATCAGCGTGCCGGGCGCGCTCATTGAGGAAGGATATTATGACACGCCGGGGTCTGCGAGAAGCGTCGTGGTAAGCGGGAAGTATACGTATGTGGCGGATTATGGAGCAGGTTTTCAGATATTATCACGGTATGTACCAACACCTTCAGCTACTATGACGCCAACTACTGTGACGCCGACGATTCAACACAAGCTGCCTGAGTCTGGAGAGAAAGTTAGGGTTTACCCTAATCCTGCTATAAATATAGACAGGGTCAATTTCGCCTGGGAGGAGACAGCGGTAGAGAAAGTGCGGATAACGATTTATAATATTATCGGAAAATGCATTGCTACACTAACAACCGATGCGCCGGGCCAGATGGTCACCTGGAATACGGAAGATGTCGCAAGGGGGATTTATTTTTATCAAGTGATTTTGACAGTAAACGGCATCCAGCAAAAGCTGCCTGTCAATAAATTGGCGATTGTAAAATGAGCGCCAAGCAAGTTGCTGCGATTCCGGCCTTTCCTGCCTGCCCTGGATGATTTTGTCCAGGGATTGGTTTAGTCCAGGGTCCCCTTGGAATGACAAAACTAGAGGAAATCGCTGTAAAACAGCTTTTGGCGACACTTCCCTTTGCTAAGCCCATCTCCCATAAGTGGAAAATCAGCTAACCTTAAAAAAATAAAATAAAAAAAAAGAAAATAAAATATCAAGTTCCCGGTCTATATTCCTAGCTGGGTATTACAAAAAAATAAAAAAAGGGAGGTGGTTGTATGCAGCTTATAAAGTTGCGAATGTTGTCCAGCGTAGTGGCCGCGATGGTTTTGGCGGCCGGGATTTCACAGACGGCTTTGGCCGGAAAGAAGGTCAAAGCGGATCCACTCAGGATCAGAACCGGAGTTGTTATTAAACTACAGGAAGGAAAAATGACGCTTGATCTGGGAAAACGGGGCGATGTAAATGTTGGCCTTAATTCCCAAAGCTTGGTCTGGAGGGAAGAAGCGGGCGCGCTGGCGGAGATTAAAACCGGAGCAGTAATCCGTATCAAAGGCCAAGGAGCAGGTTCTTGCCTGACGGCGCGCTCTCTGGTGATTTTGCCGGCAACGGAAAAGCTGAAAATGCTTAAAAAAAGCAAGGCTAATCCAGCCTATGGTAAAACCAACCGGTCTGTGGAGGTTAAGGCCAAGGTAATCAAGCTTGAACCTTTAACTGTCATGAATCGAAACCGTCAGACGCTGCAAGTAATACTGGCGCCAGAGGGCCGGGTTTTGCAGCAGGTTATAGTAAAACCAGAGAATTTGAAGCCGGGGATGAAGCTTCAGATTCAATACCGCGAGCGAAAGAGCGGTAATCAGGCCATTAAAGTAATAATTCGTCTTAAGAAAGATAAAAAGCAGTCAAAAAGCTAGAGAACGGTTCTCTCGGCTGATTATAAAGAATTCTTCCCACTACCAGCTGTGGGAAGAATTCTTTTAATACGTTTCGGATCAAATACCCCGCACTTCAGTATGGGGAATTTAACCATGCTGCTCCTTAACTTGATCGATCTCTGATATAGAGCGCGTATAAATATCGTGTTTACCAAAGGTAGAGCTTTTTGCTGGGGGGGAGCATCAGCTCATACCTTTGGTTCACGCAGGTAAATTGAATCCAATAGTTATTCAGCATACACTTGTTTGATATATGAAAAGCAATTTTAATGCCATATGTTTTAAAGATAGATGTTCCTGTGAGGAAAGAAAAAGCCTAAATAATAAGGACAATATTTTACTGCTTAAAGGATGTTTTTTTTAGTAGAAAAATATGAGTAAATCATTCCATAAAACAGCGCATAAAGTGTCCATTCCATACTCCCGGAATCCTTTTTTAGAAAACTCCACAAGAACAAAAAAATGTGTTTCCAAAAGCCATTTTATTAATAAATTCTCCTGTTTTTGTTATTCCGGGGAATTGAAGCGACCAAGGAATCTTTTTGAAAACTAGGATTTTTAGAGATTCTTCGCTTTGTTCGGAATGACATTTTGGAAATAGTTTTATTCATGGAAAGCAATAAAAACGGACATAATAAATGACACAAAATATAGTACAATATATTTATTGCTTGTTCCATATATTATGATATAATAATTACAAGAATAGATAATATAAACAATAATAGCATTAACTTAGTGTATACATCACTTAATTAAAGATAATAAATTATTTTCAAGGGAGGAAAACTTGATTTAGGGACAAATATAATACAAAGAAATTCCCGGGGGGGGAATAGTAAATTGAGAAACGCAGTAAAAAATTATCTATCGCAACGATTAGAGAATATTCCAAAGATAAGTAAAATTTTACTTATCTTTGGAATATTCTATTCTTTTTTTTCTCCCCAGCCGGTTTTCGGGACCATCTATGATTTTTCCGGTATTTCCAATCCTTCTTCCACACATATCGCCTATGGCAATGAAATCGATGTGACTTCAGATCCCGCGGTTAATAACATTCCGGCCGCAGAAATTACTTCCGGTGAATATACGGCGCTTTCCATTTCCAATAATTCCTATGTGGAATTTCCTGATCCGGGAGGCGGGGATGAGTGCGCGATTAGATGCAGATTTACAGTGAGTGAAAATCCGGCTAATGTCAAAAGCATCTATGCGGAATGGGAAGGCCACCAGGGCGCCACTTATCCGGTCAGGTTTCTTATCTGGAATTATAATTCATCCGCCTATGAATTATTGCAGCAAGCTAATGTGGGAACATCGGACGTTACTTTAAGCGGCTCTAAAATGTCCAACTGCAGCAATTACATTGATGGCTCGGGAAATATTACTCTGCTGGCTTATGAAGCCAATTCATCTGGACCAGGACATACGACTATGTCCATTGATTACGTGAAAGTCGAAGTCTCGCTGGATCCTGATTTAACCTTATCCGCATCAGATATAAATTTTTCCACCAATGATCCTGTTCCCGATGAGGTGGTCACTATATCCGCCACCATACATAATAATGACGATAGTTATTCACATCTTCAGCAATATTGGGACGATAGTTTAGGCGCGGTGGCGGATGCGAGTTACGGCATCTATGTTGGTGAATTCCTGGCCCAATCCTTTACCCTGGCCTCGAATATTCTCTTGCCTAAAGTGAGTTTATATATTTCTGCTGCGGGCAGTTGTGGCACCTTAACAGTCAAAATCGTAAACGACGACGGCACGGGTAAACCAAGCAATGCCGTGCCGGATATTTTAGCCACAGCCTCCCCGCTCAGCAGTGGCCCGGGGAGCAAAACCTGGATTGATTTCGAATTTGCCAATCCCCCGGCCTTGAATTCCAGCACCACCTATTGGATTGTTTGCGAGGGCACCGGAGCGGATCTTTCTAATTGCTGGGGATGGCAATGCGATAGGACCGCGGGAACGGATTATCCCGGAGGAATGCTGGCATTCAATACGGGTTCCGGCCAAGCCTGGTCAACGATGACTGCTACTGATGATTTTTGGTTTCGGGCTTATAGAGGAACATTTATAAAATTTTATGAGGGTGATCCTGATAGCGGCGGAACCTTGCTTGATACCGTATGCATAAATACGCCTATCCCGGGTTCAGGCAGTGATGTGGCCAACATCGATTGGACCTGTACCCCGGGGAGTCACGATATCTATGTAGTAGTTGATCGTGATAATGATATTACTGAATCTAATGAGACTAATAATAAAGCTTTTAAAACTATTGTATGCGAGACCATTCCTCCCAATGATATACCCGACTTGACTGCTCAGACCGGCAATGAGGAAGGCGAGGTTATTATATCCTGGACCGCGCCGGGTGATGACGGAACCACGGGAAACAATACTGAGGATGCTTATTATATTGTGAAATACGCCACCTTCTCCTGCGAGAGTGTGGGCGGAACCGCAATCTGGTGGAGTCATGGGAGCGTGAATACTTATGCCCAAACCTGGGCGGTTGGTGCGCAAGGCTCGTCCGAGCAGTATGATATCGGCGGTCTTACTCCGAGCCAAACTTATTATATTGCCATCAAGACCGTGGATAATTGCCTGAATTCGTCGGATATTGATGACAACGCAGCCTTGGAAACCACCCAGGCCCAGGCCGCGGCTGCCAGCACGCCGCCAATTCCTCCGGCCGCCATCACAGACCTGGCGGCTTCAGCCGGAAATACCCCGCGTGTGGTCAATCTCCAGTGGACCGCGCCCGGAGACGATGGGGCCGGAGGAGGTAATTGCAGCGGGTATGAGGTCAGATATTCCACTTCCGGGCAGATAACCACGGCAAATTACAATTCAGCCTCCATTTATGCGCCGGCTTCATCCTGGGTGCCGGTTAACTTTGGATCAACCGAGAACCGTACGCTTTTGGGATTATCGCCCGCTACAACATATTGGTTCGCCATCAAGGCCTATGATGGCAGCTCCAACTACGGTTCCTGGTCAAGCGTTCCTTATCCCGGCGAGGAGAACAAAGCCACTACCTTATCCGAAGCCCTATACTATATAAATTCCAATGCTCCGGATGACAGCGGCGTGCCTAATGCGGATCCGGAGGTTTTAGACAATTGCTGGAAAACCATTGGCCAGGCGTATGCCGATCTTTGCGCCAATGAATCAAATGACTTAACCGGCAAGGGCAAATTTGTTCTGCAGATTCAAAACAGCGCTGACTATGTGGAAGGTGTAAATCTTATAAATCTTACGACTTCTTCCAATGATACTTTGACCATCCGCCCGGTTTCCGGGGAAAGGCCCACCTGGAAAAATGATAACAGCACCGTTCTATTCGCTAGTCAGGACGGTGAAAACACTTATGGAGCATTAAGAATCGCCATACCGTATGTTACTGTTCAGGGGATAACCTTTACCGGTACAAAACATCATGGCATTCAAACAAGCGTAAATTATATTACCATCCGCAACTGTATATTCCGCGACCTGACCATTAGAGGATTTCTTGGAAACTATAATCACAGCAGTCATGGAATTTACAATTATGGCAGTTATCATGAATTTTATAACAATACTTTTTATAACGTCATTTACGGTATAGGCTCAGCCACCCCAGGATCATATACCGCTAGAAACAATATTTTCTGCATCAATGATTGTTCAGCAGCCCAGGAAGCAGCCTTTATAACTTGCACCGATTTCTCGGATGGGATACCTGATTCAGACTACAACCTCTTTCAGATTGCTACCGGCAACCTGATAGCCTATGATTGGGTTTACTACGGCGGCGAATACAGTTATTCAACCCTGGCCAGTTGGCAGGCTTTGGCCATAAATCCATCCCCTGGCTCTAATTCCCTGTCCGGAGATCCGAAATTCGTCAATCCAGGAACGGATTTCCATTTGCAGTCCATCTATGGCCACTGGACCAGCGGCGGCTGGGTTACGGATGCTGAATCCAGTCCCTGCCTGGATACGGGAGCACCCTATTCAGGCGTCACAGAATATACCTACTATGATAACGAGCCCGAAGATAACGGCGACAGGGTCAATATGGGCGCTTATGCCAACACGGACCAGGCGTCGCTAAGTGGAGATGCTCCCACCCCTACCAGTACGCCAACCTCTACGCATACACCAACAGCTACGCCGACGCCTACTTCTGCAGGCACATCAACTCATACGCCAACGAGTACAGGTACACCGACTGTAACGCCGACAGGTACACCAACGAGTACAGCCACGTCGACCGCTACGCCGACCGCTACGCCAACAAGTACAGCGACGCCTACGGGAACGCCAACAAGTACAGCGACCCCGACAGCAACGCCAACAAGTACAGCCACGCAGACAGCAACGCCAACGAGTACAGCCACGCCGACGGATA
>JAUVAV010000063.1 GCA_030591525.1 candidate division FCPU426 bacterium
CTTGGCCTGCTCTATCCTCGCCTGCTCAGCCCTGGCCTCATCCGCCTTGGCTTGCTCTATCCTCGCCTGCTCAGCCTTGGCTTTTTCTGTTTTCGCTTTTTCTGTCTTGTTTTGTTCTACCTTAGTTTCAGTACTAGTTTGTTTTAAATCAATCTGCCCATTTTTTTGCTCATCGCCGGATTCTTTTGCTTTTGTATCCTGGGATACGGCTTTTTTAGTCTTTTTTATAGATTTTGCTATTAGTACCCAATATATTATCCCCAGAATAATTGTAATAAAAAAAAGCGTGCCAAAGGATATCATCTTCAACCCTAGCATTACTAAAAGAACGCCAAAAAGCATAAACATGGATAAAACAATATTGGAAGTTTTCACGATGTTATCCTCCGATTTCAAAACCATCTCTGTCTACGAGCCTGAGCAATTAGTTGCTCAGGCTCCAGAGCATTTGAGATTCGATAGTAGAAATTAGATAAAATATCTCAAATGCGGTCTACTCTCCACTCTCAAAAAACCGACTAAATGCTCAAACTCCTATATGCAATCTATAATTATACCTCATCTCATCCTCAAATTATAGACTCTTTTGGCGTTGTCAGACGCAAAACATTCTCCCCCACTCCCAAAGGCGTTCTCCCGCCTTTAACCAGATTGCGGCTCCTACCACCCCGGTTAAAATCACGGCGGTCAATATGAATACCACCCGGTTTTTAAAACTCCCGGTTGCATCTGAAGTCCGCGATTTCTCTTGCCATGTAAATTGCAACGCGCCCGCGGAACAAACATCCAGACAACGGCCACAGAAATTACACTGAGCATGTATGACCAAACCATTTTCCTCATCCCTTTCTAAGGCCTGCATGGGACAGGCTTTAATACACAACCCGCAAGCAGTACATTTTGTTTTGTCATAAGCTAATTTAAATGGATTAAGCCTGCCTACCCATCTCTGCCAGGCGCCGAAAGGACAAATCAAAGTACAAAAAGTGCGCCGTCCGGTTAAAATGGGCAGTACTATTATAAATACGAGACCTACCGCAATCATCAATCCTATCTGCAGTCCTTGCTTACTCATCACCGGTGACCTCAAGTCCTCCGTAAGTTTAAAGGGACAGAGCCATTGACAGAACACTGCTTCCCGGTGAAGCAGGGCCAATAAAACCAGCGTAAAAAAAATACTACCGCTCAAGTACAACCAGGTCTTGGGATTCCCCGGCAATTTCCACTTGGGTTTCTTCGCGCCTAATCGTGATACTGCCTCATCCCAGGCGCCGTACCCGCAGGCCCAGGAACACCAGGCGGTTCCCAGCAAAAGTGTAAAGATAAGATAAGCTATTCCCAAGTAATAATAAAAACCCCAGCCTATCCAGTCTGAGCTTATTACCGCCCGCAGTGAATTTAAAATAAGATTTCCCAGAGTACTGGCCAAGGCGATATGACAAATTGGCATTTCCGGACCAACGCTGGACAAAGCCTGGGGCGTCCATTCCACTATTTTCTGGGCAGAACTAAATTTAACTGACAGCAGGGTTCCCACGGCCAGCAGGATAAAAAGTTGAAAGCGATAGGGATTATAGCGGTTATATTTAAGAATGGCGTAAACCGTTCGGCCGCACATTAAGGCCCAAATTAAAAGCCCGAAAAAGGCTCCCCAGCTCTTGATGCCGGCGGCCCAGGCAATGAGCATGATAAATGCGAAAACCAGGCCGCTCAAGCTCCAGTATACTGTTGCCGATGTGTTTGGTTGTGAAAAAGAAGCACGATTCATAATATCATGGATTATACCAATTTAACGCGCTTGAGACAAGGAAATCAATATCTCAGGGCGGACATGGAAGTCCGCCCCTACAAAAAACATTGCGGCCGGCTCTTCTATCCTGTATGTTTAAATTATTGTAATTTACTTCTATCCTAGGCGCCTGAGCATTTAGTTGGTTTTTTGAGAGTAGAGAGTAGAAAGTAGACCGCATTTGAGATATTTTATCTAATTTCTACTATCGAATCTCAAATGCTCTGGAGCCTGAGCAACTAATTGCTCAGGCTCCTAGGGGGTAAACAAGGAGCTGATAGGTTTGTATCGTCTTGCCATCCCAGCGACGGCCTTAATTATAGGCGCGGTTTCCATGCTAACCCAGTTGGGTATTATCCGCGAACTCTCATTGGTATTCACGGGTAATGAATTGTTTTTAGGACTTAGCCTGGCCGGATGGATGGGTGGGACCGCCCTGGGGGCCGGATGGCTCTTTCCCCGCCTGCCAGTCCGTTTGCGAACCCCGGATAACTTTATTCTAACCGGCTACGCTCTCTTAAATAGTTTAATGTTGCCGGTAGGCATCCTGCTGTGCCGCTCAACGCGTCTATGGCTGGGAGTTCCAGTCGGGCTGGACCCCAGCTTCGGCCATATGCTGATGGCTACGGTTATTACAACTCTTCCAGCGGCCGCGGCCGGCGGTCTTTGGTATGCCGGCCTGTTGGCTAAAACCAACACGGAACATGATTTCATCCGGCCCCCGGGATATGCGGCCGTAAACCGGGCCGGTTATTTATTCGGCTTTGAAACCCTGGGAGCCGGTCTGGCAGGATTGGCCTTTACATTTTGGCTGGCGTTTTACTGGAACCCGTGGACCATAAGTGCAGGAATATTTCTCGCAACCGGACTTTATGTCCTGGGCTTACAAGTGTCGTTTGGCAGGAAAAAAATATGGCTGAGCCTGGCCATACTCATGCTGCTGCTTTTATCCAATCCCTGGGCCCTGCTTGACCGGATTTCTTCAGGCTGGCGGCAAGCGCCAGGCCGGTCTTTGCTCTCTAGTTATACGGCCAGAGGCCATGTCTCACTGCATGAAGATCAAGGTCTTTATTCCGCCTATTACTCAGGGAAGTGGATTTTCTCCTTCCCGGATCCGGACTCCGCTGAACCGCTGGCGCTATTGCCGTTTTTAATATCCCCAAAACACCGGCAAATAGCCCTGTTCAACGGCGGTCCGGAAATACTTAACCTCTTGCTTTCTCAGCCCGGAGTTGAGCAAATAACCATATTTAACGAAGATCCGCAGGCTCAGTCCGCCTGGCAAAGAGCTTTTCCAACACCCTGGAAAAACAATTATCTTGATCCGCGCGTCAGGCATAAATTGGGAGACGGCCGCATGCTTTTAAAGCAGGAACCGGCTTTGTACGATATCATAATTTTGGCAATTTCTCCTCCGGGCAACCTGTCCACGAATCGATTTTACACCTTGGAATTTATGCGTCTCCTGCGTTCCCGTCTGACCCCGGACGGAATTCTGGAATACCACCTTCCCTATTCCCCTAATCGAATCAATGCCAGGGAGTCGGCCTTGCTGGGATCGTTATGGCATACTTTGAAAACCAGTTTCCCCCATGTCCTGCTGTTGTCCGGCAATCAGCTTTATTTCCTGGCCTCTCCCGGCTGTGATCTTTCTGCGCTTACTCCTGAAGTCCTGGCCCAAAGGCTTAAGCATCTCTCCATAAAATCCTCTACCTTGACAACCGCACATCTGCCCCTGCTATTTGATGCCCGCCGGATCAAGGAAATATGTACTATCCTGGATTCCACCCGCGGCTTGCTTAATACTGATCAGCGTCCTCTGGCCACGGTTTTCCAGAGCCTCTTTTGGCTTTCGCGTTACACCGGTCCTGCCTCTATGGGCGCCGGCATTCTCCTTGGCATACTGGTTCTAGTTCTTATTCGTGCCATCATGGCCCGCAAAATCAGGCCGGATTTTCTTATCCTGGGGACTGCCGGAGGCGCCGGAATTTGTCTGGAATTATTCGTAATAACGGCTTTTCAAAGCAGCCGGGGCAATCTTTGGAAGGAGATCGGATTGCTATTCGGCGCCTTTATGGCCGGCATGGCCCTGGGCGGATTTGCGGCCGGAAAAGTAAAATCTCCCCGCCATTGGCGCCGGCTGATCGCTATCAGCCTGGCTTCGGTATGTATCCTGGCCTACTTTTTAGTTTTTAAAACCGACGGTAATCTTTTAGTGGCCCTGGGAATACTCCTGGCCGGGGGTATGGGAGTAGGCGGTTTATACGGGATTATCTGCCTGGGAGCAGACAGTCAAAAAGCGGCCTCAGCCTGGGCCGCAGACCTGGCCGGCAGTTTGGGCGGCGCGTTCCTGGCCAACACCCTTCTGCTTCCCCTGCTCGGAAAATATGCCGGATTGGCGCCGGCCGGATTGTTAATCCTTACTGTTCTGCTGGCTGGAAAGGTCCATGAAAAGACTGCACGGTGAAGGTATAAAGTTCAGTTTTTGGATCCTGCCACGCGCCCTTAGATAGTCCGGCTTTCTGACTGCATAGTTCGTTTAAAAACTTCTTCCTGGTCCAGCCGGTCTCCTCGGCCACTTGAGGAAGAAACAACCCCGAACGTCCTTCTGATCTGACAACCACTCCATGCTTGCCCATTATGATTTTATTGGCGTCCTGAACCCGGCGCAGAGGCGAGAGAATGGATATTTCAATATTTATAGCCGGCAACTCCTGGGAAGCTAGCGGCCGAAAACGCGTATCCTGAAAAGCAGCCGCACAGGCCATTTGGGTTATAGCCCGGTACAGAGGCAGGCGCGGTTCAGTCATGCCAATACATCCTCTCAAGCGGGATCCGGTTTTCAAGGTGACGAAAATCGCGTGCTTTTCTAACAGCCACTCGGGTGGTTTTTCAGTATTCAATTTCCCCGCTCTGAAGAGCGGGGAATTGGATAGGATATGTCGGAAATCATTATTACTATCCCGCTTCATCCCCGGCTTGAAAGCCGGGGAATTCGCGGCTAACATATTAACCGGCTCTCCCTGGGCCAATGTCTGGACAATCGCCAAGCGGGCCATATCCAGCAATGCGGCTTGCCGGGAAGGCAGCAACTCTTCTCCGGAATCTCCCGGAGATACGGAACTTTCTTCGTTTAGGAGCAAATCAGACTCCTGAAAAAACACTATGGCCGCATAACCCACTACGCGCGATTTATCCCTGCTAATATCTCCGGAATTGATATATTGCAAAAGCTGCGCTTGATTAGCGCCCAGCTCTTTTCCCGCCATAATAATTGTTTTAACGGCTGACAGACCGCACATAGTACAGGCTAATTGATCGATTCCCCGGGACATCCATTCCTGATTAATCCGGTCCAGATTCTCAGGCTCCATGCTCAGCATGCCCGCGATCATGGCCCGGTCAACCCGAATAGCGTCCTGCCAGGAGGGATAATGCGAGAGGTCCGCAGAAGCAATAATTACGGCTTGACGTTCTGCTGCCTGGCACGCCACGGCCCGGGCCACGGATTGGCATTCCCGGGCCGAACATTCCCCCATGAGTAAGGGTACCAGTTTAGCGCGAGGCGCCAGCTTTTGCAGAAATGGAATTACGACCTCAACCGAATGTTCGCGGGGCCAGGCTGCGGGCCAGTAACGAACATCAGGACATTTTTTGATTAATTCACTTACGGCCAGGAAATCGACCGGGTACTCGCCTAAAGGGGTTCGGAAGGCCCGGCCTTGCCAGGTCAGAGCCCCGCTTCTTCCTGCATGATGCGCAGTTCCGATAATATAAACCGTATCCAAGTTCAGACCAGCTATGGTTTTTAGTGCAGTCGCTGTCACAGCTCCGGAAAAAACATAGCCGGCATGCGGAACCAGCAGTGCCACGGGCCGGCCTTTAATTACGGCAGCAGCGGCTTCTTCAATATATTTATCCACCAACTGCTCCAGTTCAGCCGGGGACGCGGGATAAAAGCTTCCGGCTACGCATGGCTCGCGCACCTCCCGTCCCTGTCCCGATCCCTGGGATTTGCAGCCCAAGGCAGGTAATAAGTAAAGTCCGGCCACTAATACGGCGAGGTAATAAAATACCGGATTTTGTTTTATACTCATAAATCTTATTCTCCTTTACTTTCCACCGGCCGGCGCGTGTGCTCCCAGATACCGGGAATTGCTTCCCTGCACCGGGGGCAATGACCATGCTTCAACTTGTTATACAACACGGCATAACCAACCCGGCGGATCAACAAGAAGCCGCAATTGGGACAATAAGTGTTTTCCCCTTCATCGCCGGTTACATTCCCTAAATAAACATATTTCAGCCCTTCCCGCAAGGCCATATTTCTGGCGTTACGTAGTTCGGACACCGGAGTCTTGGGATAATTCGGCATGCGATAACACGGCATAAATCTAGAAAAAAACAGAGGTGTTTCCGGCCCCAATTTGTCCCGCACCCAGCGGCATAAAAGAGCCAGTTGCTCTGGGGAGTCATTTCGTCCGGGCACAACCAGATTCACGACTTCCAGTTGAACTCCGGAATTGGCCACGATCTCAAGCGCTTTAAGCACCGGCTCCAGAGAGCCTCCGACTACCTGACGATAATATTTCCGGTCAAATCCTTTAAGGTCAATCTTAACTACATCCAGATCGGGCAAAAGCCGCTTGAGAGGCTCTGGGTTTATATATGCCCCGGTGATTACCACGTTGTATAAACCGGCCTGCTTGGCCAGGCGTGCTGTCTCTGCCATATACTCGTAAAACACAACCGGCTCCGAATAAGTATACGCTATGGAGCTGCAGCCGTACTGCCTCGCGGCCGAAACAATCTGTTGGGGCAGCAATCTCTGGAAAGGTAATGCTTCCGGCTCGCCCTGTGAGAGGCTCCAATTCTGGCAAAAATCACAGCTCAGGTTGCACCCGGCCGTAGCCAGGGAAAAGGTTCGGCTTCCGGGCAAGAGGTGGAAAACAGGTTTTTTCTCAATGGGATCTATATGCACTGCAGCCGGCCGGCCATAAACCAGGGTATACAGCCGTCCTCCCATATTCACCCTGACCCGGCAATAGCCTTTCATACCCTCGGGCAGGAAGCATTTTTTCGGACAAAGATTACAAACCACCCCATGACAGGAATTGTTCCA
>JAUVAV010000005.1 GCA_030591525.1 candidate division FCPU426 bacterium
AGAGACTGCGATCCATCCGGACGATCTTTAACGCGGAGAGACTGCGATCCATCCGGACGATCTTTAACGCGGAGAGACTGCGATCCATCCGGACGATCTTTAATGCGGAGAGACTGCGATCCATCCGGACGATCTTTAATGCGGAGAGGCTGAAACCTCTTAAAACGTACCTTGGTTCATTAAAACAGAAATTCAACAACACCTTTGTTGATGATGATGCCACGACTTTGAATATTCTCATGCTGGCGGCCCTCTTGTTATTAATAATATTTCTACTTTATGGTCCTAAACCGCCTCCCACCGGAGGGGTTCCGCAGCCTGAAATGGCTAAATCACAGCCGGCTGCACCGGAGACAACGACAACGAGACCCGAGATTCCAAAGGTTGAAATAGCGATACCGGTTCCAGTGGTTACACCAAAACCGGCGAAGATATTTTTTGCGGAGAAACCTGCTGAGCCAATCCCTCTCGCGCCGGTTTTTACACCAACTCCAGCGCCAACGCCTCCGGGAGGAGGGGTGCTGCGCAAAATTGCATTTACTTCCAATCGGGGAAACGGCCGGTATTACCAACTCTATATGATGGACGCCAACGGGCATCGGGAGGAACGGCTAATTGAATCAGATGCTTTTGACCGCGATCCTCATTTTTCCTTTGACGGTACCCGTATCGCATTTTCCTCCAACCGGACAGGAACCTACCAGATTTATGTATTAGATATTGACACCCGGGCAGTAAAGCAGCTTACCGCGGGCAAGGATGATAAAACCAACCCCTTTTGGAGTCCGGGAGACTTCAAAATCATGTATACCATGCATAAACACGGATTATCAGAGCTTGGGATTATGAGTGCGGATGGGAGTAATCCCCAGCAACTTACCAATTTTACGGGGGAAAGTCATGGATACGGTTTTTCTCCGGACGGCAACTCGGTTTCCTTTGAATCCACTATGAATAATAAGAATGAGATTTTCATACTGGATCTTTTCACCATGAAGGCCAGGAGTTTGGTAGAAGTTAACGAATATACCTTTATCGGAGATCCGGTTTTTTCTCCCAACGGAAAAACACTGATTTTTTCTTCCAACTCTATACGACAAACCACGCGGCAGCTTTATATTTATAATCTGGACAGGCAAAATTATTACCGGATTACGCAAGATGATATGTACAAGGATGATCCTATTTTCTCCCCGGACGGCAGCATGATAGCGTACATAGCGAAATGGAAAAATGCCTGGAATATTTTTATTATGAATGCCGACGGCACTAAGGTACGCAATGTGACAATGAATTATTTTGATAACATGGTACCCAGTTGGCGTTGATTTCTGATTTGGGGGACGGTCTTAAGATAAGCTTCTGTTGCAAAACCCCCTAAGAAGTCATTGCGAGCGACCGTAGGGAGCGTGGCAATCTAATTTTACCCTTATGAAATCGAGATTGCTTCGTCGCTGCCGCTCCTCGCAAAGACAGCAAAAAGGATTTTGCAGCAGAAGCTTATCTTAAGGCCTGGACTTCCCCTAAGGTTAAGGAGAGCATATGGAATGCCGTAAAGAGAAGAACCTGAAAGACTGTAACTGTACTTATCCGTGCTCCCGCCGGGGCATTTGCTGTGAATGCGTGGCTTACCACCGCCGGCTGGGCGAACTGCCGGCCTGTTATTTTGATGAGGCGACGGAACGTACCTATGACCGTTCCGTAGAGGCGTATTTACGATCCCGTAAAGGCCTTTAGGTTTTTAGCCGGATTATTGCCGGAAGCCGGCTTTCCGGGCGAGCGCCCGGTATTTTTGAGCATTCGCATTTTCACCCATCTTTCCGTACAATTCCGCGAGTTGTCCTAGTACTTTTCCCGTTTTCGGATGCCGGGGGCCAAATTCTTTTTCATAGATTGAGAGGGCGTGCAGGGAAAGAGATTCGGCTTTGGCATATTCTGCCTGAGAAGTATAAACATAAGCCAACTCCAAGAGAACTGTCGTTAGGTTGGGATGCCCGGGGGCCGGCTCTTTTTCATATATTTTACGAGCGCGTTGCAGGAGCGGCTCAGCCTTGGCATATTGCTGCTTAGCGCTGTAAAGCACGGCCAGATTTTTAAGCGCGGCCGCCACCTCCGGGTGATTGGGGCCGTAAGTTTTTTCGCGGATTTCCAGAGAGCGCTTGAAAAGGGGCTCGGCTTTGGCATGTTGTTCCTGGGAGTTATAAAGCGCGGCCAGATTATTAAGCGAAGAGGCCACGAGCGGTGCATCCGGGCCCAGACTTTTTTGGCGTATTTCCAGGGCACGCTGGTAAAGCGGCTCGGCCTGGGCGTATTGCTTCTGTAAATTATAAACCGATGCCAGGTTGTTAAGCGTAATAGCCAGCCGGGGATGATAAGGGTTTAATTTTTTTTCACAAATAGCCAGGGCGCGCTTGAAAAGAGGCTCGGCCTGGGCATATTGTGCCTGGGAATTGTAGATCGCGGCAAGGTTGTTGAGAGTGGCCGCTACTTCAATAGCTTCCGCGCCCAGAGCTTTTTTTCGTATGGCCAGGCAGCTCTGGTAAAGAGATTTGGCCCGGGAATATTGCCCCAGGGAGGTATAGATGGCGGCTAGATTGCTTAGCGCCGTCGCCACCTCCGGGTGCTCTTTCCCCAACGTTTTTTCCTGGATGGCCAGGATGCGCTGGTAAAGGGGTTCAGCTTGAGCGAAGAAATTCAGGGAAGTAAAAAGCGTGGCCGAAAGTTTGAGCGCATCCAATAACTTGGGATGTTCCGGACCGTATTTTTTTTCCGACTCCTGCAAAGTCGTTTGAGCCAATACCACGGCTGCTTGAAACTTTCCTTTTTTGTAGAGGTCGGTGACTTGGTCTTGCGGCGACTTTCCACAGCCGGTTATTGCCATGGATACGGCCAGTAATATAATTGCCAGAAATTTGTTCATTCCCCCCCCTTATAAATTGTTAAAGAAAGGATAACAAAGCCCGAATCCATGAGTCAATAAGAAAATAGATTATCCCGTAACCTATCAGTCATAGTACTAACATGACTGATAGGTTATGAAGCATTTGAACCTTAAACATAGATAATAATATTCAAATGCGGTCAACTTTCGACATTCTATTCTCAACGCTTACTTTATCTCAATGCAAATTTAGTACCGTAAGTGAAAGGTTCCCACGGGCGTATTTTTTCATTTGACAGGGTTGGTAAGAGTGGGTATTATTCCATTTCGCAGGCTGTGGGAAGGGTTTCACGGCCTGCTTTGTTGTTTCCAGGGAGGTTTTACCAGGTATGGGTGGAAGCACGGCGGTTGGCGGCCATAAGCGGGGGATGTTTTCGTCAAACTTCGGATTTTTACTTGCGGCCATTGGTTCGGCCATTGGTTTGGGAAATATTTGGCGATTTTCGTACATGGCCTATACTAATGGCGGCGGAGCTTTTTTAATTCCCTATGTTATAGCTCTTTTAACCGCGGGCATACCGCTTTTGATCCTGGAATACGGGCTCGGACATCGCGAACACGCGTCTGCGCCCCTGGCCTTTGCCAAGCTCAACCGCCGGACCGAATGGCTGGGGTGGTGGATGCCGCTTTTTGTCATGTTCGGGATAATGTTCTATTACCAGGTGGTTATCGGTTGGTGCGCCAATTTCGTGATATTTTCTTTAGACCTGCGCTGGGGAGCGGATACGCAGGAATTCTTTCTCAAAAAATTTCTGGGGTTGACCGCTTCGCCGGGAGAATTGGGGGGAGTCCGGCCCTTGATTGCAGTATCTACGGGCCTGATGTGGCTGGGAACCTGGTTTATTACTTTCCAGGCGGTGCACCGCGGAATCGAAAGGGCTTGCAAGATTTTCATGCCCTTACTCCTGCTTACGACACTGATTTTGGTCGGATGGGGCATGACGCTGCCCGGGGCCTGGGAGGGCATAAGATACTATTTAATGCCGAACTGGGGAAAGCTGCTCGATTTGAAGGTCTGGATGGCAGCCTACGGCCAGATTTTCTTCACACTTTCCATCAGCTTTGGCATAATGATAGCCTATGCCAGCTATCTGCCGCGTAAAGTGGATCTAGTCCAGAACGCGGTTATCACCAGTTTAACCAACTGTATATATTCCTTTATTGTGGGGTTTGCCGTTTTTGCCGTGCTGGGATACCTGGCAATGGCCAAAGGGCTGCCGGTGGACCAGGTAATCAAAGCAGGTCCAACCCTGGCTTTTGTGGTTTTTCCGGAAGCTATTTCCAAGCTCCCTTTTCTCAGAGAGCTTTTCGGAGTACTCTTCTTTTCGGCTTTAGTTATTGCCGGGTTGTCTTCCGGAGTCTCGATCATCGAAGCTTTTACCAGCGCGGTGACGGATAAATTCAAAATTTCCCGCAAGCTGGTGGTCACCCTGCTCTGCGTGACCGGTTATCTGGGTTCCCTGGTTTTTATGACCGGCGGGGGATTGTATTGGCTGGATATTGTGGATCATTTTCTGAACCAATACGGGCTGGTGCTGGCCGGCCTGTTGCAATGTGTATTTGTGGGTTATATCCTCAAAGCCGGGGTTTTGCGTAGGTATATAAACAAGCAGGGCCGGCTTCGGCTGAGCAAAGGCTGGGATTATATGATTAAATACCTGACTCCCATAATCCTGCTAATCATGCTGGTGCGTTCCTTGACCGGAGAAATACTCAAAGGTTATGAAGGCTATTCCACTTCAGCGTTGTTAGGTATCGGGGTCAGTTGGCTGCTCGCTACTTTAACGGCCGCCGTGGTTCTTTCCATTTATCCTTGGGAACCTTCCCGGCTCCGGGCTGACCATGTGCCGGAATCAGATGAGCTTTTCCGTTGAGCAGGAAGGGTAATTAAATCCTATGGCTATTAAAGCGCCGCTTGCTAAGCTGTTCAAATTCCATTGGCCGGACCGGGGAGGGCCTACGCATGGTCTGACGCCCTCACAGCGCCTGGTACTCTCCTTTTTAATAATTATTTCCAGCGGGACCTTGCTGCTCATGCTGCCCTGGTCAATACCCAGCGGCCAGAGTATCAGCCTGGTAGACGCCATGTTTACCGCTACCTCGGCGGTCTGCGTGACAGGCCTGATCGTCCGGGATACGGCCACAGCCTTTACGCCTTTTGGCCAGCTTATTATTATCCTGTTAGTAAAGCTGGGCGGGCTGGGATACATGATTCTGGCTACTTCGGCCGCTATCCTGATCGGACGGCGTATCGGCATTAATGACAGGAATACCATCAAACAGGCCATGAACCTGGATACAACCGAGGGTATGGGACGTTTTGTACGTAATGTTCTGTTGTTCACGCTGGGCGCTGAGCTGGTCGGAGCCGTGGTAATTACGCTGGCCTATGGTGGCGAGTATACCCTTGGCCGGGCCATGGCGTTAGGTTTTTTTCATGCGGTTTCCGGATTTAATAACGCCGGTTTTTGTTTGTTCTCCGACAACCTGATGGGAGCGGGAGGAAAACGAGCAGCCATATATACGATCATGTTTCTGGCCATTATCGGCGGCCTGGGATTTTTTGTGCTCCAGGAATTTATGGGTATTCTGCGGGGAAAGCGAAAAAAATTTTCCGTGCATACCAAGCTGGTACTGATCACCACTATTGCTCTCACCGTGCTGGGAGCGGCCGGTTTTTATTTTACCACGGAGTTGAATTGGGGAGAGTCATTTTTTCTCTCTTCCGTGGCGCGGACCGCCGGTTTTAATATCCAGGATACCGGCAGCCTGCCTTTTCGTTCCCTGACCCTGCTGATTCCGCTGATGTTTATCGGCGCCTCGCCCGGCGGAACCGGCGGGGGGATAAAGACCACCACCTTTGCCGTGGTAATACTGGCTATCTGGGCGCTGCTGCGCGGACGTTCGGATGTTATACTGTTCCGCCGGCGCCTGCTGAGCGAGACGCTGTATAAAGCCTTAATGGTTTCTGCGGTAATGGGCGTGCTTTTATTCGGAATGACGTTACTGCTGGAACTGGTGGAAAACCGGAGCTTAGGAAGTATATTATTTGAGATGACTTCGGCGCTGGGAACAGTCGGACTATCTATGGGCGATGGAGGGAAGTTAAGCCTTTCTGCCCTGTTTTCCGCGCCCGGCAAATTAATCATTATTGCGGCGATGTTTATCGGGCGTCTGGGGCCCATAACCCTGGGCTTGGCCGCGGCCTTTCAGGCGCATCATCCGCAATTAAAGTATCCCGAAGGGAAGGTGAGTATAGGATGAGTTCGTTGAAAAAGAAGAAAAATAATAAAGCGGCTTCCAAAGAGGATCTGGATTGGTTTAAATTTGATGACTGGCTAAAAACCGTGCGGCCACTCTCAACCCGCATGGAAAAAAAGAAGCGGCGTTCGTTCGCGGTTCTGGGATTAGGTAATTTCGGGCAGCATGTGGCTGAGGCCCTGATCCGCGCCCGCATGGAGGTTCTGGCCATTGACAGTAATTCCGAGAGAGTGGAAGAAATGTCCGAATTGGTAGGCAATGCAGTTGCGGCGGATGTCACGGATGCCAAAGCCCTCCGGGCCGCCGGCGTGGACAGTGTTGACACCGCCATTGTCTCTATCGGAGAGAGCATAGAAGCCTCGGTTTTGTCGGTCATGATCCTGAAGGAACTCGGCGTCTCCGAAGTCATTGCCAAGGCCGCCAATCTTCTGCATGCCAAGGTACTGGATAAGGTCGGCGTCACCCGGGTGGTCTTTCCGGAAAGGGAAGCAGCCATAGATTTGGTGGGAGAGCTGACTACTCGCAGTGTCTTGAATTATTTTCAATTGGCCGAGGGCGTCTCAGTGGTCGAGGTGCCGGTGCCGGATGATATTGTAGGCAAGACCCTGCGCGAGACCGAACTGCGCAATAAATTTAATGTTAATGTTATCGCGCTCAAACACCGCCGCCTGGAACTCGACAAGGAAGGCGTGGGGCACGAAACGGCTTATTATGATGTCATGGTTACTCCGGACCATAAAGTTTCCAAAGACGACACCCTGGTTATCGTGGGCCGGGATGAGGATCTCAAGAAGCTCGAGCGTTTGCAGTAACCCCCCTGTCCCGGATAACAGGTTTATAAATTTGCATTTGCGGGGGCAGCTCCCCCGTGGGCGCCTGGGACAACACCTGAAAGCAACAAACCTGAACACGATAAAACATGGTTTTTATGACAAGTTCAGGGACAAATCTGAATGGCACCAACTTAGACATTTTTTCGGCGCGCAAGTAGGGGCACGGCGCGCCGTGCCCCTACATAATACAGGGTTACATGCAAAATAATAATATTTTATACAGATGTCATATAAAACAGCTTAAGATAGTGCCATTCGGGACAAACCTCTTTTTGTGTTGTATAAATAATTTGCGATAATCGGCCACCAAACGATAAATGTGAATTATAAAACAATGGCAAAATATTTCGGACCCAAAGAAACAGAAGTTATTTCCCGCCGAGCACACGAAAAAACAACAACCATTTCTAGGCCGCAAAACATCTATTTTAATAAAAATATATCTCCGGTGGCAATGGCAATGTGAGCTATATAATTTCCATGGTCAATGGAGATAAAGTATTTCATATATTATAGCGGGGAAAGCTTTGGCTGAGTTTATCATCCGGTTTCCGGCGGCGTGACCGGTTCAGGCGGAACCAGGGTATTTAAAGGCAGGGTAAAACTGAAAACCGCGCCATAGTCATGCCCGGGGACCGGGGAGGCCAGATTAGTGGTTATTCATGACTGCAACTTCCGGCGGAATATCGCTTTGGCGGGGAGAAACTCGACGGCGTCGAAATTCCGGACTTTTTAATATTGACGGATAAACATGTTACTTGTTATTATGCTCGCAATTTAAAATCGTTTGCAGCGGGTTGAATAAATACGGGCTGAGCATGCATTTTACCTCCGGGAAAATCTCAACCAGCTGCTGCATTTTCGGTTGCTTCCACAGAGCATGCGGTTTTCGGCGTAAATTCCCGGGGTCGAAAACTAAAATATTTTGCCCGGTAGGCGCGGCAAATAACTCCTAAGCAAAGAGGTGACAAAATGAGTATTGAAATGATGTTGTACCTGATTCCCGCGGCCGGGCTGCTGGCCCTGGGATATGCCTATTTTAAGGCCCGGCAGGTCAATCGGGCTGACGCGGGAACCGAGAAAATGATCGAGATCGGCGGACATATCCGCGAAGGCGCCATGGCCTTTCTGGGACGCGAGTACCGGGTACTGGCTATATTTGTTGTGGTGGTCGCGATTTTATTGGCCGTGGCCAACGGATGTATGTCAAATTCCAGTTGGATGGTAGGGCTTTCTTTTACGGTGGGAGCGGTTTGCTCGGCCCTGGCGGGATATTTCGGCATGCGCGTAGCCACCGCGGCCAATATTCGCACCACAGCCGCGGCCCGCAAGAGCTTGAACGCCGCTTTAAATATAGCCTTCAGCGGCGGCGCGGTTATGGGCATGAGCGTGGTCGGTCTGGCTATTCTGGGGCTGGGCCTCTTGCTGCTTTTGTATGCCAATCTCTGGAATTTCCAGGGGGCCGAAATCTCGATTGTGATTAATACTCTGGCCGGGTTCTCCTTGGGCGCCAGTTCTATCGCGCTTTTCGCGCGGGTGGGCGGCGGTATTTACACCAAGGCCGCGGATATAGGCGCGGACTTGGTCGGCAAGGTCGAGGCTGGCATCCCGGAAGATGATCCCCGCAACCCCGCTACCATAGCTGATAATGTAGGGGATAATGTAGGCGATGTGGCTGGAATGGGGGCGGACCTGTTTGAATCCTACGTAGGTTCGATTATCGGCGCCATGGTTTTGGGCGCAGTATGGGTGCCGGCGATTGCCGCTGCGCCGGATGGGGAGGCCGTGAAATACAACGCTGTTTTACTGCCCTTCATTATTGCGGCTGCGGGCATTGTGCTCTCCATCATCGGCACCTTTTTCGTGCGGACCAAGGAAGGAGGCGATCCCCAAAACGCACTCAACCTGGGAACTTTCCTGACAGCCGGCCTGATGGCGGTTCTGACCATAGTTCTGATCAAGATTATGCTGCCGGCACGGTTTGTCCATCAAGGCGTAACCTATCATTGGTGGGGAATTGCCCTGGCTACGGTGATAGGCTTGATTGCCGGTCTTTTGATCGCCGCGGTAACCGAGTATTATACGGCGGTAAACCGCGGACCGGCACAGAGCATTGCCGATGCTTCCAACACCGGGAGCGCGACTAATATTATCAAGGGCCTGGCTGTGGGCATGTCCTCAACCGCCATACCATTGCTGGTAATCGCGGGCGCCATTATCTTTGCGCATCAATTCGCCGGGCTTTATGGGATCGCGATCGGGGCGCTGGGCATGCTTTCCACTACCGGTATTCAACTGGCGGTTGATGCATATGGCCCGATTGCGGATAATGCCGGCGGGATCGCGGAAATGAGCGGGCTGCCTAAAGAAGTGCGGAAAAGAACAGACCGGCTGGATGCCGTGGGCAACACCACAGCTGCGATTGGAAAAGGATTTGCTATCGGTTCTGCGGCCTTAACCGCGCTGGCGCTTTTCGCAGCTTTTCGTACCCAGGTAAATCTGGATACAATAGATATTGCCGATCCGGTAGTTATGGCCGGACTGTTTATCGGCGGCATGATGCCTTTTCTTTTCAGCTCCTATGCCATGAATGCCGTGGGCCGCGCGGCCCAGGCCATGATAGAGGAAGTGCGGCGTCAATTCCGTGAGATTCCCGGACTGATGCAAGGCAAAGCTCAGGCGGAATATGCCCGTTGCGTGGATATCTCCACCACGGCCGCTATTCGAGAAATGGTGATGCCCGGACTGCTGGCAGTGAGCGTGCCGGTGATTGTCGGTTTCATCAGCTTAAAGGCCCTGGGAGGACTCCTGGCCGGAGTCACGGTATCAGGCGTACTCATGGCCCTGTTTATGGCTAATGCCGGCGGCGCCTGGGATAACGCCAAGAAGTATATAGAAGGCGGCGCTCATGGCGGCAAAGGCTCGGACGCGCACAAAGCAGCCGTAGTAGGGGACACCGTAGGGGATCCCTTTAAAGATACGGCCGGCCCGTCTCTGAATATTTTAATCAAGCTGATGAGCGTGGTCTCCCTGGTATTGGCGCCGGTATTGCTGAAGTGGGGAAACCTGCTGTTTAGGTAAGCGGCCGCCAGATCACAGCTGCGGTCTATGCGATTAGGCGGCAGGGAGCTTGGGCAATTAGTAGGTTTTTCAGGGTGTCATTCCGATGCTGAGCATAACGCCCACCGGATCCAATACAGCGCCCTTATACCATACTGCTTACCATAACCGTAAACTATACCACCGGTCCCACACTCTGGCCGTGACAGCCACGCCATATGCTTATACTTCACCAACCGGGGTGCGCATAGAAATCTACGACCTAATAATCATAATTCTAGTTATTTCTATTCAATTTCCCCGCCCTGAAGAGCGGGGAAATTGAATATGATCTGTAGAAAACCATTATTACTATCCCACTCTATCCCCGGCTTGAACATGCATATCAATAATAATCTTCATCTCATGTCACGAAGTCAAGCCGGGGAATTCGCGGTTAACATATTAAAAAAACTTTTTGCGGTCAATAATACAAGAAACGACAGAGGATATATTTTAGCAATATATTGCAAATTAAATAGTTGTATTGTGATATATATTATGGTAGTATTTTATTGAGATGATGGTTTTACCTAAAATGGGGAACCAATTTAAGATAGTATTTAGCTTAGTCAGGCAGTGTGCGGCAGAAGGAGAAAATATTTTAAAAATACGGGGATATAATAAAACACAAGGTATAAAGCTATGACGCTAAGGTCCATATTATCAAAAAAAATTAGTTTTCTGATAATGATTAGCTTGATACTTGTTTTTTCAGGGGAAAAGAGTTTTGGTATATTCGACAATGATGCCTCGAGTCTTTCCGGGAATATTTCGTATGATTACGCGGGTACGGCACGCTCAATAGCTTTAGGCGATGCCGCCGTAGCTTCTCCCTTGGGAATAGACGCGATATATGAGAATCCCGCCGGATTGGCACTAACCAACAAGTATCAGGTGGGATTTTTATTTTCCAATCTTTTTGAAAACACCTATTACAATTTTATCGGATATATTCATCCTTTACGCGTCAAGGGAAGCATTGGTTTTGGCTGGGCCCGTGTAAATTCATCGGGTTTTGAAATCCGGGATAGTCTTAATACTGCTTTAGGAACCTTTGACGATTCCCAAAATGCTTTTTATCTAGGCTATGGTTCCGGTTTTGGAAAAGATATGAATATTGGGGCGAATTTGAAAATCTATTACCAGGAAATTTATAGAATGCGGAATACCGGCGTGGGCTTGGATCTGGGCTTGCTATATCGGTTATATGAAAATCTGACTCTGGGTATGAATCTTAAAGATATAACCGCCATACCCCTGCAGTCCGGGGAAAACCGGGAACCGCTTCCCTTTATCATTAAAACGGCTATGACTTGGGGTCCTAAAACACCGTATGCTTGGATAAATAATTTCCATTTGAATGTTGGATTTGATTTGATGGATGTTTGGGGAAACCAGGGCGGATTAGGTAATCATCTGGATGGCTGGAAAATGGGAGGGGAATATGATTTATACCGGATATTGAAATTAAGAGGAGGGATGCAGGAGCAGGGTTTTTCCGCGGGTTTGGGAATTAGAGTTTTAAACATCGCGCTGGACTATGCTTATGATTCCCGGAAATTGAACGGGCTGCATTGGGCATCAGTAACCCTGGATTTGGGTAAGCATATTGACCGGGCGCTGATTAATAAATATTACCACGAGGCGCAAAAAGCTTATCAAAAAGGTGAATTTAAAGCCGCCATCAAATTATGGGAACGCGTTATCTTGCTGGATCCGGAGGATGCAGCTGCGAAACAATACTTGGAAAAGACGAAGGTAAAACTACATACCGAGATGGAACTTGTTATGCTAGAGGCGGATAGTCATACTCAGGGCGGAGACCATGATGCGGCCATAACCGTACTGGAAAAGGGCTGGGAGTTGGATCCGGATGATGCCCAAATAAAGATAAAAATAACCAGGGTTAAATCCCTCCAAGCGGCAAAAGTCCGGCAGCAGCGGTTGGATAACATAGCCAAGCATATAGCCCAGGCGGAAAAATATTATCGGAAAAAAGATCTCTTAAAAGCTTTAGAGGAATGGGAAATGGTATTAGCGCTGGATCAAAACCACATCTTAGCCCTGGAAAAAGCGCAAATGATAAAGGCAGAAATAACCATGCAAATAGATTATCATTTTTATCTCGGTATCCAGCATTTCAATCGAAAAGTGTATCCGGTGGCATTCAAGCATTTCCAGATGGTTTTGAAAATCGATCCCAATTACCACTTGGCCGATTTTTACCTGCATAAAACTAAAAATATATTAACCAAACGGCTGAGTAATAAATATTTCGCGGGCCGGAAATGGATGAAAAAAAGAAATTATCAAAAAGCCCGGGAATGCTTCCGGGCGGTTTTGGAAATTGCGCCGGAATATAAAGATACCCAGTTACGGAGCCAACAGATAGAGATAAAATTAAGGGAAATAGCGAAAGTGCGCCCGCAATATGAAAAGGCTCGGAAATACCATGAGCAAAGACAGCTCTCGGATGCTATGAAGATTTTAAGCTCCTTAATCAAACAGGATATTTATGACTATGAGATTTTAAAGTTGAAAAACCGGATTAAAAATGCCCGGGAAGCGGCGTTTCGCCATTATCATGCCGGAATTGAACATTATCGGGAAAAAAAGTTTGCCGTATCCATCAAAAGCTTCCGGAAAAGCCTGAAATTGGATAAGCAAAGCGGGGCCGAAGATCTCCTGGCCGAAGCCTATATCAGCAGAGGCATTCTGGCCTATCGTGACAATGAACTGCCCCAAGCGATTTCAGCCTGGCGGAAAGTTTTGGCAATGCAAAGCAACCGGCCAATGGTGGAAAAATACATAAAAAGAGCGGAAAATAAGCTGCGGTATTTGAAGAAACTGTTCGGTGAGCAATAAGCCGGAAAGATTATTCTGCGGATAGGGTGGTAAAAATGATAAAAAGGCAGGATGTTATCATTGGAGCGCTGGTGGTTATTCTGAATATATCAGGGGCCGGGGCGGAAAAAGTTTCGGTATCAGCCGAAAAAGGGATGGAATGGCAGTTTTTAACCGGCGGCACGGGATTATCCAGCAATTTTGTTTATTGTATCGGCGTTAATGAGGAGAAAAAATATATAGGGACGGATAAAGGTTTGAATATTTTCAATAACCAAAGTAGAAAGGTGACCGTGTTTTCCCGGAAGGAGGGGTTGCCGGATGAACGAATTTTGAGCTTGCTATGTGATGATAGACAGACCTGGATTGGCACGGCACGCGGTTTAGCTTTGCTGAAGCATGGTAAGATTGAAATTATAGATGCCGGCGGGGTTTTGCAGGGGTTAAAGATAAAGACGATTATTAAAAAAGACCAAGACGTTTTTGTGGGCACCAATAAAGGTTTGTTTCAATACTGTCCCAGAACCCGAGCTGTGACTTCGCTGGCAGCCATAAAAGGCCGGGATATATCCGGAGTCAGACGCAACCAGCAGGGGTTTCTGATAAATTTATCCAATGGGGAGGCAGTCAATTATAATTTGGGCACGGCCGAGGTGGAAAAAATAAAACTTGAATATAATCCACTGGGCCATAAAGTCAAGGCCATCGGCAGTAGTGGAGATTATTTCTGGTTCGCCACGGATGGCAGCGGGTTACTGGGATATAATAAAATCAAGAAAGAATGGAACACATACTCTCAAGAACGGGGGGTTGATAGATTTTTGTCGGTTTTGGCGGAAGATGGAAAAAAAATTTGGTTTGGAACTTTTTATGGCTTGTTTGGCTATGATTACCTGGAGAAAGAGTGGTTTTCCGTCAAGCATAAAATATTCGCGGAATATGACATTTCCGCCTTAGCTGTAGAGGGAGAGTATCTCTGGGTCGGCACCGCGGGCGGGGGAGTGATTTACGGCAGAAAACAGAGTCCGTATATCCGGACATTTTTGCCGGAAAGGTATTTTATGGATGAAAAAGCCGTAATTAAGGGCATTGTTCGCGGAAAAGGAAAGCTGACGACTAAAATCGAGTATTGCAATGCGGTTTTTCCGGACATTTGGTTAACCCGGAATGCGAGCATAACGAATAGCGGACACCAATTTCAAGCTGGAATTGACTTCGCGAAGCTGCCGGATGATATATACCAGTTCAAAATTACGGTTTGGGACGCAGATCGGAATTTCAACCAGGAACTTTTTACGCTGGTTAAGCAAACTGCGCCCTTGGAGCTAACCGTTAATCTTAATATTTTAAGAACCGGCCGGAATATTATCGAGGGGGAATATGAAAATCAAACGATAGAGAAAATTATTTTGGAACCCGGAGGGGAGGAAGCGGTCTTAAACAGAAACGGCCGGACGTTTTCCGGAGAAGTTAACCTGTCGCTGGAAGATGTCCGAATTTTAGCCGAGGCTTTTGATATTTCGGGGCGCTCCAAAGTATTTGCTTATAAGATAAAGGTCAACCCCCCGCCGCAATTAAACATTACCGCACGGAATACGGCCTTTAACCCGGGATTTGAGGAGGTTAATTTTACCGTAAAGCATAAATTTATTTGGGAAGTGGATTATTGGGAATTAAGCATTTTTTCTGAAGACGAAATTTTACTCAGGAAATACACCGCTTCCCATGATTTGCCCGAGGTCTTAACCTGGGACGGCCAGGATGAATCAGGCGAAATGGTGGAAGGCGGCAGATTGTGGTATTATACCCTTAAAGTAAAGGAAAAAGACGGATACGAAATAATGACACCCCGGCAAGCCGTGCGTTCTAATGTATTGGTGGAAAAACAAAAGAGAGGAGTAGTGATTAAATTAAGCAATAATATTTTATTTGATCTGGGCCGGTCGGACATAAAGAAGCAATATCTGTATTTATTCGAGGAGGTTTCTAAAATAATTAAGCAATATCCGGGGAGCATGATTTTAATCGAAGGTCATACGGATAGTCTTGCTATCAAAACTTATCAATACCCCGCCAATCAACAATTATCCGAGGCCCGGGCACTGACTGTGGCTCATTACTTAATCCGGAAGTTCGGGTTTGAAGAAAAAAGAATAACCCCGATAGGTTACGGGGCCAGCCGGCCTTTGGCTTCCAATGCAACTGATGCCGGCCGGAGTAAAAACCGAAGAGTAGAAATTATTATTTTAGAAAAATAATTCCCCGATTCTAGTCTCGTGTTTCAAAAACACTTTGAATTTATGTTTTGTCATTCTGGCATGCTTTTAGCCGGAATCCAGGGAATTCATCCGTAAAAATAATGTTTTTCTAGACCCCGGCTGAAGTCATGCCGGGGTGACATATTCATAGAATTTCAGAAACACGACACTAGGAGCCTGAACAATTAGTCGATTTTAATATAAATAATTCCTCTCCCTCGAGGGGAGAGGTTAGGTGATGGTGCGATTTCAAAGACTTTTATCACCCTCCCCTTTATCCCCTCCCGTCAAAAAGGGAGGGGAATACTTGAATTCCGAACTAATTGCTCAAACTCCCAGACAGTACTTGCGCTACATCAGTAACCGGCTGCCTCATCACTAAAAATCAACTGGTATTCTGACAAAAAGCCGGTTAATATATTCTCCTTAATGCCATCCGTGCAAGAATCTGCTTCCAGAAAAAATTTATTGAAAAAGCGCGTATGGTAGGAAAGGGAGGGTATTTAAGCAAGGCTGGCTTAAAATAAAAAGCTTAAGGTGAAGACATGGTTGAAAGAAATTCACAGCGGGCAGTGGGGAGCTTGATATTTACGTTTTTATTCATAGTGGGGCAGATAAGTTTCGCAGGGCCGTTCCCCGTCCGGGGAGAAATTCAGGCTGAGGCGGATACTTTGACCGCTGGTTCCAGAGCTGAGCGACGAAGGGAAGTGATACCGAAAGCCGGCCCCCGATTAGTTTTTGCAAAAGAGGTTTTTGATTTTGGAGAGGTAATGTCCGGCGAAAAGGTTAACTGCGATTTTCAATTTACCAATAGCGGGAAAGAGGTGCTGGAAATATTGGAGATTAAGCCGGATTGCGGATGTACGCAGGCCGGAGAATGGGAGCCAAGGATTGATCCCGGCAAGTCCGGCTGGATTCGGATTAGTCTTAATACCAAGGGTATGCGGGGAGAGATCCGTAAGGCCATACACGGTATTATTAATGTTCCCGGGAACCCGAAATTTGTAGTATGGCTGGAGGGCCGGGTGCAGGAACCGTTTGAAATTTCTCCCCGGGCCGTAACCTTTGGATTAATCAATCCGAGACAAAATCTGCGACAAACCGTAACCATTACTAATCGGCTTAAAGATCCAATGTTTATTTCAAATGTCCGGTGTAAGAATCCGGAATTCATACCATATCTCAAGGTGATAAAAGCCGGCCAAGAGTTTGAGCTCATAGTGGAAGTGAAACCAGGGTTGTCTCCTGGGAAATATTCCGCCGGAGTTGAAATACAAGCCAGGCTTCCAGCTCCGGTTAAAATATGGATTCCGGTCAGCGGATATGTTCCTCCGGCCGTAGATATCCGTCCCCGCAGAATAATTATGCGTGCCGGCCCTCTGCCCGAGGTCATGCAAAAAATTATCAGCGTCCGTTATACTAAAGCCGGTTTTTTAAAGCTATCGGAATTGACCGTCAACCCGCCCGAAGTAAAATTGGAATTAGTTGAAAAAATCCCGGATAAAGAATACCGGATAATACTCACTTTTCCACGGGGATTCACGCTTCTGAAAGAAATTCCCCTGGCAGTGACTTTCAAAACCAATGAACCGTCATTTTCGAAAGCGGAGATTCCAATTAGAGTTGATGGTTATTTTGTTCCGCCAGCGCCGATTAAATCAAGGCAGAACCAGGCGCCCTAGGAGCCTGTCGGACTTAAGTACAAAATCGAATTTTGAGCCTCTTCCCCCTTTGAAAAAGGGGGATTGAGGGGGATTTTGCAGATGAAAGCGGGCGTTTTATTGATTAAATCCCCCCTGCCCCCTTTACAAAAGGGGGAGAATGACTCAAGTCCGACAGACTCCTAGAGGATGTTTTAAAAAGGGTGATAATGAAAGATGACTGATCGGACTAAGATTTTATTGCTTATAGCAGTAGCCGGCGTGGCGGCTATATTAGTGAACTGTTTTAGGGCGAACGGCTTGCCTTGGCTCGCTGATCCGGAAGCCCCGGTTTCCCAGGAGTCGAATCTTGGGACTTCCATAGAGCTGGATGAATTACTATATTATTTAAACCGGGGAAGTGCGTTTTTGGTTGATGCCAGGCATACGGGCGAGTTTGTCGGCGGCCACGTAGTCGGCGCAGTTAACCTGCCGGCCGGGCGGAAAATAGAACACCTGGACCGGGTGTTTGAGATGCTTCCTCCGGATGAGCTTATTATTATTTATGGCGAGGAATATCCTCCCCGGGATAGTTGGGAGCTGGCAGGATTTCTTATTAAAAATGGGTTTAATCCGAAAAATCTTCGAGTTTTTGAACCAGGGTGGAAATCTCTTAAAAATCACCAGGATATACCCATAGCCGGAGAACGGCCATGAAGGCGGTTTTCCAAGCAAAGCGGATAGTGGCCATTTTGGCCTGGATATTAGGCGCGGTTTTTGTTTATTCCGGGATAACCAAGAGCATAGAGCCAGCGGGGTTTGCCGAGGCGGTTGGAAATTACCGGATACTTCCCTGGTACTTAATAAACCTGGCGGCTATTTTTCTGCCATGGTGGGAAATAGCGCCCGGCTTGGCATTGTTCTTTCCCAGTTGGCGCCGGCCGGCGGCGAAAATCATTCTGATTTTAACCGGCTTGTTTACCATAGCGGTGGTTACGGCCTTAATAAGAGGATTGGATATTTCCTGCGGATGTTTCGGTGAAGACAGCTCGCGGGTCGGCTTGCGGACGTTGTTAATTGATATAGGGATTCTGCTGGCCGGCGGGATGATTTTACGCGATGTGGGGGGAAGCAACCCCGTCCCCCAGGACTAGGAGTTTGAGCAATTAGTCGGTTTTTTGAGAGTAGAGAGTAGACCGCATTTGAGATATTTTATCTAATTTCTACTATCGAATCTCAAATGCTCTGGAGCCTGAGCAACTAAATGCTCAGGCTCCTAGTAGTGCCAGGATAAGCTCAGCAGGCCGGACATGTGGAAGGTGGCATCTTTATCAACTTCTTGAAGATCCGGGGGCTTGTCTTCAAAGGTCCATCCTTCCGGACTGTGGGTTACACGCGCTGCCGCTGCCCCTAGATCGGCACAAAAAGAGCCTTCTTTAATGCCTATTCCAAAACGCAGAGAGGTAGTATTAGTGGCCTGGATAACCATCGGATCCTCTAATTCATAAGATAGTTGTTGATTGGTGAATCCCAGGCGCAGAAATAAATTTTTCACCAATTGATACTGGGCGCCGAAGGCAAAAGTCGTAAGACCCGAATTCGCCAGCAAGCCGGTCTCGTTTTCCTGCCGGCTTTTGGTGGAACCCAACCGGTATTCCATGGCTACGATAGTTCCCTCGAGCGGAACCAAGGCCGTGCCGATTCCAATGGAAGAAGAAGCGGTGTTAATTAGGGGAAGAGTTGCGAGTGTTGCCAGGTCAGTAGTCTGCAAACGGCCGGCGGGAAAAGTGTGTCCCGTACCGTGGTTGTTGAAAACCACGCCGAAACGGAGGTCATCCTTGCGGATCATGGGAAGCCTGACACGGAAGGAGAGTTCATAATTCAAGTTAGACCTGGCAGCGATTACCATCTCAGACTGGTCCTGAAAAAAAGCGGATTCCCAGGACAGGTATTGTTTTTCCTCCTGGTAACCGATGACCAGACCGATATCCATATCTTGCTTGTAATGATAAACGCTCTCCCACTGGATTTCCCACGGCAGCGAGGTGGAATCCGCCAGCCCGGCAGGTGAAGCTGAGCCGGAGAATAAGGCGGTATCAAATGAAAAAGTAGAAGAAACAAAATCTCTTTGGCCTCGTATCGACAGGCCCAAAGCAAGCTGGTCTTCCGAGTCGAAGACCGCCGGTTGGCGCCAAGCCACTCCCAACTCGGCGCCCAAATATAGATTCTCGGAAGAGATTTCAGACTTCAAGCCCGGCATAAGCGAGCCGAAAGGGTCAAGTTGAAACCGGTCGCTTGCATGGCAGCTGCGGCCGTCCCGGCAGCTGAAGCCTGCGCCCAGAGCCAAATTCTGAAATATTTTACCAGCCGCGCGGATTTTGCCGCCGCCTGACCAAGTGCTGAAATTCGAGAATTCGTCGCTGGAGGAATTCAGATGATAAAAACCCTGGGGCAGGATTTGAAATATTATATCCTGGTTGAGCCAAGCCAGATATCCCCCGTAACCGGTACTTTGCCAGTCATTCAGGGATGAGAAGAAAAAACCGTTTTTGCTGGTATAGGTAACATCGGGCGGAAGAGTATTGCCCAAAGGATCAAGATTACAATATAACGTATTGCCATTGGTTTCGACAATAACGGAGGCATCCAAGGACCGGGTAGTGAATTCAGCCACGCTATAGCCTTGTTCCGTCCTTACCAAAAGATCGAGACGGTCTTGAGGAGGCAAGAACGCGGCTGCGGCGGGGTTGCCAAAATTGAAAAGGGAGAGAACCGTAGTCTCGTCTTCCAGGACCAGGGTGGGGCCTCCCAGGGCTTCTACCGCGGGAGGGGTAGCCTCGACAGAACAAATCGGACAGCTAAACACTAGAACGGTACCTAATATCACCAGGTTAAAGCGCATAATAAGCAGACAACCTCCTCTGGGGAAGGAATATTTGAGCGACAAGCAAGGGGTGATTAACCAAATAATAATTAAGAATTCGAGAAATGTCCCCTAAAAGTTCAGCAAATGATAACCTTCACGCAGCCGGATGTCAAGACCTGCTTGGCGGTCTAGGTGGATTTTTATGCAGCCGCCGAACAGCCGACTGGTGATCACATGTATCCGATTACTTACAGCGCGAAAAAGGCGGGGGAACCCACCCTAGAAGCCTGAGCATTTAGTCTGGAATTCAAGAATTCCCCTCCCTTTTTGACGGGAGGGGATAAAGGGGAGGGTGATCAAAGTCTTTAAAATCGCACCCTTACCTAACCTCTCCCCTCAAGGGAGAGGAATTATTTATATTTAAATCGACTAATTGCTCAAACTCCTAGACGGCACTTGCGCTACAGCAGTAATCGTTAACGATTATATGATTTTTTGATATTGACGCGTTGCTTCCGGTTTTGCTATGCTTTTTTAAGTTTCAATCTTATATATAGCCCATCGGCTATGGTTGAAAAAGCGTTTTATTACTACGGGAGCATATCAGCGGCATGGCCGCAGGTGCATGGTGATGCGATGAACAGTAAAAGATGGATCCCGCCCGCGCCCGGAGGATTTAAACGTCCGGATGGCATCATGCTGGGAATAGTCTTAATGGTAAGCCTGACCGTGCGGCTGGCTTATTTTTTTAGTGTATATCAAGAAATATGGTTTACCCACCCCGTAATTGATTCCTTGAATTTCCATGAGTGGGCCCAGCGCATAGCTGCGGGAGAACTCCTGGGCACCGGGGTTTTTATCCAGAGTCCGCTCTATGCGTATTGGCTGGGCCTGGTCTATCGCCTGGGAGGACCGCATCCGGAGGCGGTGGCGGGCCTCCAGTTGCTGATGGGTGTTATAAACTGCGGATTAATTTACTTCCTGGGGCGCCGGGTGCTTACGCCGGCAGCCGGACTGATTGCCGGACTGGCAGCCGCTGTTTACGGAGTTTCGCTTTTTCACGAGGGAACCCTGCTGACCGTAACCTTAATTAACTCCCTGCATTTAATTTTATTGCTCACGGTTTATCGGGCCCTGGGACGTGAATCGTGGACCGCCTGGCTTCTGCCTGGTTTAATGCTGGGACTTTCCATAATTACCCGGCCGAATGCAGTATTGATTTTATTGGTTTTAACGATCTGGCTTTACTTTGCGTTGGGCGGACGGCGGAAGCTGCATAGCTTAATCCGGCCGTTGGCCGGACTGGCGCTCGGCGTAGCTCTCATGGTTATACCGGTTACGGTCCGCAATATTATAGTAGTACATGAACCGATTATAACCGTGAGCACCGGGGGTATAAATTTCTATCTCGGGAATTCCCTTCGCGCAACCGGTTTTCATGTACCCTTGGGAGACCTGGGACGTTCGGCCGGGACTATCGTGGAGGATTTTAAGCGGGCGGCGGAACAAGCAACGGGCCGCACCATGAGTTACCGTGCGTCCAATAGTTATTGGTTTCAAAAAACCCTAAAGGAAATACGGCAGGACCCTGGGCATTGGCAACAATTGCTCTGGGACAAATTTCTGCTTTTCTTAAATCATTATGAAATAACTACCAGTATAAATTATAATTCCTTTCGTGAATTAATACCGTTTTTACGCCTGCCCTGGCTGGCGTTTGGAGTATTATGTCCTTTTGCTTTGTTGGGCCTGGGCTTGCTTTGGCGCCAATGGCGTGAACTTCTGCCGCTTTACGGCCTGATCCTGGTCGGCTTTACCACTAATATAGGCCTGATGGTTTCCTCGGAATACCGGTACGCAGTCCTGCCGGCGTTTTTCATTTTTAGCGCCGCAGCCGTACTGGAAATGGTTCGGCAGATCCGGGAACGCCGCTGGTCCCGGCTGGCCGTGCTCCTTGTCTTGGTCGGCTGTTTCGCGTTCTTATCTAATATAGATATGGTCTCGGACCAAGCGCATAATAGCCGCCTGTCCACGGCGCATAGAAATTTCGGCGGCTTGCTTTTTAAACTCGAAAAATATCCCCAAGCTCTGCGGGAATTCGCTCTGGCCCGAAAATATGCGCCGGACGACAAAGAGATTCTCTTGGCCCTGGGAAATACGATGTTAAAAGTCCGGCAATACCGCGAAGCTTTGCCCGTGATAGAGCAAGCTTACCGGCTGGCGCCTAATGAACTTGAATTAATAAATCTATACATGCAGGCCCTGACGCTCAACCAAAAATACTCCCAGGCGGTTGAGATTTGTCAGAAGGCCGTGAACCTGGCCCCCAACGATCACGTGAGATATTTTAATCTGGGCATTGCCTATTTATGGGCTGGAAAAGATCAAGCCGCAAACCAGGTATTTACGAAGGTCTTGGAACAAGCGCCCGAACTGGCAGAGGAAATCACAGAGCAGAAACTAGGGATTCGCGCCCAGAGAACCCGTTCCGGCGCGCCGCCTGCGGACCCGGCCGGGCCGTAGTTGGTTCATAAAGATTCGGCCGGATATGCTCCTGAGGAAAGTGAAGGCCAGCTTGACTGATTTAATGGATTTTTGTATAGTTGGCGCTGGAAGCATGCCGCTAAAAGCCGGCCATGGCTAGGAGTTTGAGCAATTGAGAATTGAACAATAGAGCAATAGAAAAACTCAATTGCGGTCTATTTTCTATTGTTCAATTGCTCAGGAATTAAAAAAAACCGACTAACTGCTTAGGCGCCTAGAGAGAAAGGAAAACTTATATGTCAACAGTATGGGTGCGCTTCGGGGATGCCCGTGATTACCCCATCATGGTTGAACCCGGAAATCTGAAATTGCTGGGGAGCTTGGCGCGTACCAGAATCAGGGGCAAGACGGCTTTCCTGATCTCCCACGCCAGGATTTATCGTCTTTATGGCCGGACAGCTGAAAAATCTCTTCGCAGCGCCGGTTTTACCGTCCATAAGATCCTGGTGCCCGAGGGCGAGAAGACGAAAAGCCTGGCCCAAGCTGAGAGTATTATTGGCCGCATGATTGCCCGGCGTGCGGACCGGACCGCTTTCATTGTAGCCTTAGGCGGAGGCGTAATCGGAGACCTGGCAGGTTTTGTGGCGGCCACCTATATGCGGGGGATAGAATTTATTCAAGTTCCTACTTCCCTGCTGGCCCAGGTGGATTCCTCGGTGGGCGGAAAGGTCGCGGTCAATCATTTAAGAGGAAAGAATCTTATCGGCGCTTTTCTTCAGCCACGTTTAGTGGTGAGTGATCCCAGTATGCTCAAAAGCCTTTCCCGCCGGCAGTTCCGGGCCGGATTGGCAGAAGTCATTAAATCGGCGATTATTGCGGATGCCGGTTTTTTTCTGGATTTGGAGAGCGAATTGCCAAAAATATTAAGGCTGGAGCTTGGTAGTCTTAGCCGGATGATAGCGCGAAGCTGCGCGCTTAAAGCCCGCGTGGTGGAAAAAGATGAGACCGAGCAAGGGTTAAGGGCTATATTAAATTACGGCCATACTTTGGGGCATGCCTTGGAAACTTTTCATAAGTACCGCGGCTATTTGCATGGGGAGGCCATCAGCGTGGGAATGGCAGGGGCGGCCCGATTGGCTCTGGAAACCGGGGTCTGCCGGCAGGAGACGGTTGACCGCCAGGAGAGGATTTTACGCCAGGCCGGTTTACCGGTGAGGGGCCGCGGTGAGCCGGTAAACGCAATTTGGCGGATTATGCAAACGGATAAAAAGGTCCGGGAAGGCGATAATATTTATATATTGACACCCAAGATCGGACATGCTAGAATCTTCAAAAAAATAGGGTATTTTTCAGTACAACGAGTGCTTAAAGCGGTTCTTGGAGGAGTAGGAGGCTGGAAAAATATTCATGGCTAAGGATGATTCCAGATTTTTGGAAATAGAAGAATATAATAAAAAATTAACCAATAATCCCGAATCACTGGTGTTCGTTCCTTTGGCAGAGGCCTATCGAAAAAGCGGCATGCTGGATGAAGCTATTGAAACCTGTTTGAAAGGGCTGCGGCTTCATCCTACGTATATGAGTGCCCGGATGGTTTTAGGCCGCGCTTATATGGAAAAAGTGATGCCCGAGGAGGCGGCGACCGAATTTCGTAAAGTAGCTGCTGCCGATACCAATAATATCATGGCCCATACTTTACTGGGTCAATTATATATGCAACAGGAAAAATTCGCCAATGCGATAGAAGCATACCAGAAAGTTCTATCGCTTAACCCGGAAGACAGCAATGTCCAACAAAAGCTGAATCAAGCCTTAGAGTTGGCGAGGCAGGATGTTTCCGCGGGAAAACAGCAGGAGCAGAAAACCTTTAAAAAGAAACAGGACATATCAAAAGCGGAGGAGTTAAGTAAGCAGGGTGATATTGAAAATGCTATAAAAATTTATCGGTTGATTCTGGAAGCCGATCCGGCAAATATGGTTGTCCGGCAAAGGCTAAAAGATCTTGAAATCAGGAAGGTCCAAGCCGTTACCAGGCGGAAAAAAGCGGAACCCCAAGTACCGGAGCCGACGTTTTTTTATCGTGATCGTGATAATGATAAAATTACTTCGGACGATATTCTGTCGGTTATGCGGGAAGCCAAAATTTCCGAAAAGCCCAAAGCGGCACCCAAAGGAGCGCCCCCGCCGGAAGACAAACCAGTACCTAAAGCTTCCGCCCCAGCCGTTTCCCCGGCGATTTTGAAAAGCGGGCGTGATCAAGCTGCGGAGCAGAAGCCGGAAGAAGTAAAACTGAAGCCGCCGGCTTCGGACGGCGCGGAGAAGATATCAAGCGCTTTGAAAAAATTGATGCAAACCGAGGGAGTTTTAGGTAGTATGCTAATGGATTCTCAGGCGAACGTCCTGGCTAGTGTGCTTAAGACTAAGATAGACCAAAAGGAAGTAGCTAAGATAGTGTCTTTGATTTTTAAAAATACTGAAAAATCCGTCCAGGCCATAGATTACGGCAAGGAGATACGTCAAATATTAATTGCCGGGCAAAAAGGCCAGATTATTTTCAATAAAATGAACGACCGGATTTTACTCATGCTGGCGGATAATAATATTAATATTGGTAAAATGCGTTTGGCTATTAATGACATAGTCAAATCTCTTCAATAATTAGTAAAAAAACCGGTGCGGGAGAGACGATGGATTTTAAAGTCATTCTCAAAGAAATTATCAGCAATGTAGAGGGGTCCATCGGCGCCGGCTTATTGGGTACGGATGGTATAGTGATTGATCAGGTTTCGCTGAAAGGGTCGTTTGATATCAGTGATGTGGGCGCGGAATACGCAACTATCATTAAAAATGCCAAAAAAGCCTCAGAAAGCTTTGACCTGGGAAAGACCGGCGAGATTATGATTACCACGGAAAAAGCCACTATGATTATGATGACTATTGGCAATGATTATTTTGTTGCTATTGCCCTGAATCTGGACGGCAATCTTGGCCGCGGACGGCTGGAAGTTAAAAAAGCCATTCCCAAACTGGAGCAGGGATTAACCTAGGAGACAGGAAGATTGGAGATCTTTTTATTAACCGGCCACTTTCAGTTTTTAAACTGAGAGTGGTTTTTTTTATCCGCCTGCGCAAAAGTCCCCGGCCTGGGCCGGGGGTGAATGCGCAAGCTACTACGGCGTGATGTTGCCCTATCACTTGGGCGGATAACCACGGGCTTGCCTGTGGGGCTCGATACGGGAGGCGTGGTGCGGGGAAAATCTCGTTGGCATTACAGTAAGCAGCATAATGTTTTGAAGGTGCCGGGAACCGGACGCGTCTGGCAAGGATTGCTTTTAGGGGCAGTTCTGCTGGCGGTCTTGCTGATGCTCTTGGCCGGAAAAAAGAGTTTATTTAAACTTCTGGCCCTCTATCGGGAGCAGGAATATATCTCCTCCCGGGTGGAGGAGACCCGGGAAGAGAATCAAAAACTGGAGCAGGGCATCAAAAACCTACAGCAGAATCCTGGGGCAGTGGAAGACATTGCCCGGGAAGAATTAGGTATGCTTCGTCCGAATGAACTTATATACCGTTTTGTTTCGCCGGACCAGGCAGTAGCCGAGCCGGAGGAATAAGGCTTGACGTCCGCCCGGCTAGCATGGTATATCCAAAAACCGGAAGCATTGATGGGACATGAAGACGGAAGCAAGCTCAGAGCATGATCGCAGGATTATTGGATGGCAAATCCGGCGGGAACCGCGAAATCTGTATGGCGTAGTATGCCGGTGTGAAAAGCAGTGTCCGAAAGTTATAATTAATCATCCGCTCAGTCTGAAAAAAAATCCGGCTGAAATTTTTCCGACGGTTTTCTGGCTGACCTGTCCGAAGGCGGTAGAGCGAATCAGCCGGATAGAGGCGCGGGGCTATATCCAACGCATACAAGACCAAATCATTAGTAATTTTGCGCTAACCCAGAATATGCGGGATGCCCACCAGGAATACATATTTATCCGGCGTTCGTTGGTGGAATCTTCAACCTTGAGCCGGGTTCGAAAAAGCGAAAAAAAAGTTTTCAAGAATTTGGAGCGGTTGGGGATCGGCGGAGTGGCGGATTTGAAAGGCATCAAGTGCCTGCATACTCACTATGCGCATTACCTGGCTACGGGCAACAATCCGGTGGGACAATTGGTCGCCAATATGATCCGGCTAAGAGATGATTCCGGATATTGCCGGGATTGTCGCAACCAGGACAAATTTGCCGGGGTGGCGGAATAGGCAGACGCAGCGGACTTAAAATCCGCTGAGCCGAAAGGTTCGTGCCGGTTCGAGCCCGGCCCCCGGCACCAGGATAAATTTATCCGATTACTTGCAGCGCGGGAAAGGCGGGGCAACCTATATCATTTTTTTCCAAAAAGCTGGACCGGGGAAAGAGGCCATGACATGCTTCTCGTGGCCATGATCCCACGTAGAAACCATATGGCCTCAGGCCGTAACCATTTCATAACGCGAAACATTCCGGCGTGTTTCACAGCCTAAAGAGGTGGCCCCTTGGCTGCCGATTACTTTTTGAAAAAAATGATATAGGCTGCCCCACCTTAGACAGCACTTACGCTATATCAGTAATCGGTTACGGATAAATTTTTATTTTCCTGGACAAGCTATGGCTAATGTGCTAGATTTTGTCTTCCAAAATTTTAAAATGGTATATCGCGGGGTGGAGCAATGGTAGCTCGTTGGGCTCATAACCCAAAGGTTGCTGGTTCAAGTCCAGCCCCCGCAACCAGCTTTTTAGAACCGCTGTTTCCAAAAGAGACAGCGGTTTTTAATTTTAAGAGCACTAGGAGCTTGAGCATTTAGTCGGTTTTTTGAGAGTAGATAGTGGAAAGTAGACCGCATTTGAGATATTTTATCTATTTTCTACTATCGAATTTCAAATGCTCTGGAGCCTGAGCAAATTAATTGCTCAGGCTCCTAGTGGTGGGAAGGGTTTTAAGAAATGATGCCAAAGAAAAAGCGTTTTGTGCTTTATGCTTAAACATATACTTTAAAAATTACAGATAACTTTATAAATATCAACAAAAAATATCACTGCATATTTCTGCTTTTTTATTGACAATTTTTCGAATAAAATGTATTATCCAGTTGAAAAGAAGAAAGCCTTTTCGGGAGAGGAAGTGTTGACTTTGAAAATACAGCTCAAAAGCTTATTTTTAGAGGATGAGGGCGTTATGCTAAAAGCGCTTACACTTCTTTCTTTTATAGGGCTGTTGCTGGTCTGCTTTTTTACATACCGTCCCATGCCTTCATCTTCAAGACAGATGGTCATGTCAAGGCCGGTTCCATCTCAGATTCCCTTGTCAATGCTCAAACCGGCGGCTGAGCCGAGAGCGCTCTATCTTTCCGGGGAGCCGGTGTTTCCGCCGACCTTAGCGGTTACTCCCATCCCCATGCCTACGCCGGCCGGAGGCGGCGTGCTGCGAAAAATAGCATTTACTTCCAACCGGGCCAATGGACGGCATTATCAAATTTACATAATGGACGCCAATGGTAAGCAGGTAGAGCGATTATTGGAATCCGAGTCTTTTGACCGGGATCCGCATTTTTCTTATGACGGCCAAAGCATCGCTTTTGCTTCTAATCGTTCCGGAACATACCAAATTTATGTGTTGGACTTGGCTACCCGAGCTGTGCGCCGGCTGACTTCGGGCACACAGGATAAAACCAACCCCTTTTGGAGTCCGGACGGAAGACAGTTGCTCTATACCTTACATGCCAAGGGTTCCTTCGAATTGGGTATTATGAATGCGGATGGCAGCCAAGCCCGTCAGATTACAAACGCGTCTTTCGGCGACAGCCACGGATATGGATTTGCGCCCGACGGCCGCCGGATTTCGTTTGAATCAACCATGAACAACCGGAATGAAGTATTTATCATGAACCTCGAGAACATGAAGAGCCGAGTGCTCATTGAAACGGATGAACTTTCCTACCGTGGGGATCCGGTTTTTTCACCCACCGGCAACAAAATAGTGTTTTGTTCCAACACGCTGGACCGCAGAACCCGCCAACTTTATATTTATGACCTGGACTGGAAAAAATACTACCGCATTACGGACGATGCTTTGGATAAGGATGATCCTATTTTTTCTCCCGACGGCACCATGATTGCTTACGTGGCTCGCTGGCAAAACGCCTGGAATATTTTTATGGCGGATGCAGACGGCAAGTACGCCCGCAATCTTACTCGCAGCCATTATGATAACTTAGTACCCAGTTGGCGGTAATCACCTCCGGATCGCTATTCCCAGGTAAATAAAAGAATACAGCTAGGTTTCTAATTAAGAATTCAACTAATTGCTCAGGCTCCTAAATAATACTTGACCTGGACGCAGGTTATGGTAAATATTAAAGCTTAAAATTAGACAGTGGGCTGGTGCATGCCGGCTAAAAAAATGAAGGGAGAGGAAGATTAAATGAAAAAAATTGTAGCAGGGATATTGATTATGCTGTTGATGGGAACTAGTTTAGCCATGGCCGAAAACCTGGTGGAACCGGAGTTAAAAAGCATGGCTCCCGTGGAAACGATTAAGCATATGAAGCCAGGGTTGGAATATAATGGGATTATTGATGCCAAAATATTCAGCCTTGCCAATAAGAATTTCGGAGAAAGCTCGGAGTGGTATTTCTATCCGATTTACCGCATGGTATTGGCCAACGTGTTTTCGCAAAAACAGTTCGGGCTGTTTGTAGATATCGAGAAGCCCGGATATGCCAATGTAACTTATCCCATCCTTAAAGTTAATGAATTATATGCCAAGTTTCAGCAAGACAGTTTGTATGTGAAAATTGGCCGCCAGGTTTTCGGGGACAAAGAAGACCTGCTTTTGGGTTTTCAGAATGATGCCATTAGCCTGGGGTTTGATCTGGGAAGCATTGATTTACTTTTCTTTCTGGCTAAAACTCAATTGCTGCTGCCCTGGACTGCGGCCACCAATGGGACAATGGACGGGATAATTGGTTTCGTGCCTACTTTTGACCTGGGTTCTGCCATGGCGCTTAAGTGCTATTTGATGGTCGGGACTGAACCGGTCACGGTTACCACGCTTACGCAAGTCGAGGATAAAACCAATGCCTTGATTTTAGTGGGTGGAAAATATAAGATGGACATGCCGGTGGGCGCAACCGCCAACCTGGGTTTGGACGCCCAGCTGGGCGTTCAGTTCGGCACGGCGCGTGACCTTAACGATCAGTCCATTGACGCCATGGCCCTGGGAACCAAAATCGATGGAGAATATTCCATGCAAAACCAGGATTTCGGTTTTACTATAGGCGGACATATAGTTTTTACAACCGGAGATCCTGATCCCGCGGTTAATACCCAAACCGGTTTTGTCAGCACCAATGCGCTGGTAGGCGCCGGCCCGGGATTGTTTTCCAAAATCGAAAATGGCGCCGGTCCCTATACTTTTCTGGACGGGCATTTGGCGAGCGGAAAAATTCGTAATTACGCCGGGTTGTTCGCTTTCGGCGTGACCGCTGATTTCGATATTGGAAAATTTCATCCCGGAGCCGGTCTCTGGCTCTATTCGAATACTGATGACCAGGGCGAGGCGCTGGGACCCGAATTTAATGAATGGGTTATTTTCCGTATATCTGAAAACGTAACTTTGTATCAGCAAGCGGCAATCTTCATGCCCAGCCGCGACGGAATCGGCTGGCCGCCTTCTCCGGCCCCGGCGCCTGAAACCGCGATTAAATTCCTGGTGGGAAGCTCAATCACCTTTTAAATTTTGGCAGGAGCGAAAAGAAGGATAGCACGCATTAGTTATTTTATAATGGTTTGACTGCTTCATCGTTAGGGTGGAGTAGATGATAAAGCCCAAGGAGGATATTATGAAAAGAAATTATACGCGGGTCTTGCTTTCCCTGGCGGTCGTCGCGGCTTTAACCTGGTCACTGGCCGGCTGTTTTAAAAATCCGACGGATCCGCATTACCTTGGGGGAAACGGACATCACGATGACAACAATATTGTACCGGTTAACGCAGGCGATACCAGAACTACCGGCATCACCGCGGTATCTTCGCAAGCCACCAGCCAGGGAGTATATTTGTCGGTTCAGGACCAAGACGGGAATCCCATTACCGCCGGCTATTTTACCGGGCAAAATTTTCAAATAACTTATAACGGTGCTCTGATTCCCTCTGGGTCGATGACTGTAACTACGGCCGGCGGCTCCGGCCAGAGTATCTCGTCCTCAATGGTGCTGGATTATTCCGGTTCCATGGGCAGCCAGGATATCGTCGATATGGAGAACGCAGCTGCTATTTTTGTTAATAATATGCAGGCCGCTGATCGGGGAGAGATTATCAAATTCGGATCTTATGTACATAGAGAACAGGCTTACACTTCAACCAAAAGCCTGCTTATAGCGGCCATTTCCGGCGCTACCAGCGCCAGCGGGTCAACAGCCCTTTATGACGGCATATATATGGGACTTACGGATACGGCCCTGGAAAGCGGTCAGCGGGCAGTGGTGGCTTTTACGGATGGCTATGAAAACTGCAGCACACATACGCAGAGCGATATCGTGGGATATGCTCAGAGCCAAGGGATACCCATCTATACGATAGGTTTGGGGTATGCTGATACTACATCTTTACAGACAATTGCCACCCAGACCAACGGGCAATATTACGAGGCGCCTGATTCCACGCAATTAGCGGCCATATATCAGCAAATCGCCCAGATATTCACCAACACATTAATCATTTCCTGGCCATCATTTGTTTATCAATCCGGAGCAGTAGTCTCTATTACAATTACTTACGCCTGCGCTACCGGGACGTACACATCCACTATTAGTATTACGCTGCCGTAAGGACGGGATTACTTTAGTAATGAATACTGGGAGCTTGAGCATTTAGTCCAGAATTTAAGTATTCCCCTCCCTTTTTGACGTAAAATCGCACCCTCACCTAACCTCTCCCCTCGAGGGAGAGGAATTATTTATATTAAAATCGACTAAATGCTCAGGCTCCTAGGAAAGCGAACGTCTGAAAGTATGTACTCCCGGAGTTAATCTGAATTTTACAGATGCAAATCAAAATAGAATTTTATCCCCGCCTGCCAGAAAAGGCCGCTGAAGTCAATAGTGAAATTTGAACCGTCCGGATTAGTCCAGATCACGTTTTCGGAAGCGTCGGTGACCTCGTTGATTTTGGCGATCCGGTATCCGATGTCCGCGCTCAGAGAGAAATGCTCGCTGCAAAAGACCTCGCCGCCGCCCATGATTTTATAGGCCAGAGTGGACCCGCTAAAAGTTTCGGAAAAATATGCAACCGGATCTTCCACCTTGTAAATTCCATCTATCAGAGAGAGGTTGTACATTCCCGCTCCCACGGTAAGCAAGAAAATGTTTTGTATCGGCAGGGCCAGCTTCAAAAAAAATCCGATCTCTCCGGCCGGTATATTAATAGCCTGAGTAACACCCGGCAAAGGCTGGTTCTCGGTTTGCGCCGTTAGGCCCCCGCATTCGAATCCCGCAATCGAATAGTCCGAAATTCCGTAGGAAGCGCCAAGCGTGAAATTCCATCCGCCCGCGATTTTCGGAGTGGGCGTTCCTCCGGCCGCGACCAAAGAAGAGTTGCTTAGATCCAGAAGGTTGTTGATATCATTAAGAGCATACATGCCGTATCCGAAATTACCGTAAGCACAGTAGCGCTGGGCGACCGAATTGATATAATCCCCGTAGGCGTGCGCCGAACCGGGAATCGTCCAAATTGCGAAGAGCAGGATAAGTATGATTTTTTTCATGGATTTTCTCCTTTGCTTTTCTCGCCCGGGGCGAATAATATAGCTTGATTTTATTGCATATTATAATAATATGCAACTTTATTATTACTTGGTCATCTACCAGGAGAGAATATGTTTGCGGAAATAGCCTTGGCAGTACCCGGGTTAAAACCTTTGACCTACCGGATACCCGGCGGGGAGCGCGTGGCCAAGGGTATGCGCGTGGAAGTACCCTTGGGACGGCGGATTTTAACCGGAGTAGTGGTTGATATTACCGGACACTTACCCCGGGAAATTCGCAATCTGAAATCAATAATAAAAATCATGGATCAAGAACCAGCCTTGACCGAAGAATTACTGGTACTGGGCAAGTGGATGGCGGAGTATTATTATTGTTCCTGGGGGGAAGCCCTCGGCGCCATGCTGCCGGCCGCTTATAAGCCGGTGGGGCGGGAAATGATCAGCCGGACGGAATTAGCCAAGCAGGCGGTTTTGCCGCGGGGAACCGCCCGCCGGCTTATGGAGCGGCTCTCCCAAGGCGCGCTGACGCGGCGTGAACTGCTGCGGAATTTCGGGGCCGGCGCGGCCCGGGTACTGAATGAGCTGCATAGCCGTGGACTGGTAAACGTGGAGATAAAATTACCCGGGACCAGGCGGCAGCCCGGAAGCGAAAACCATTCCGTGCCGACGGACCATCCGCCGGTTTTAAACCCCCATCAAACTACGGCCCGAGAATGTATTTGGACAGCCCTGGATAAAGACAAATATGCCGCTTTTCTTTTACATGGCGTGACTGGCAGCGGCAAGACCGAGGTTTATTTACAAGCCATAGCCCATACCCTGGAGCAGGGACGGGATGCGATTATGCTGGTTCCGGAGATCGCCTTAACTACGCACATTCGTGCCCGGATCGCGGCCCGTTTTGGAGACCGGGCCGCTGTGCTCCATTCCGGTCTTTCCCTGAAAGAACGTGCCGAGGCATGGTCCCGCATTCACCAAGGGGAAGCCCGGGTAGTTTTGGGAGCGCGTTCAGCGGTTTTTGCGCCGGTTAAAAATTTAGGCCTGATAGTAGTGGATGAAGAATATGAAAGTTCATACAAGCAGGAAGATGCTCCGCGCTATCAGGCCCGGGATCTGGCGGCCGTAAGGGCGCGGGCCCTGGGTGCGGTCCTGGTTCTGGGATCGGCAACTCCAGCCATGGAATCCTATTTCAATGCCCGGAGGGAACGCTATACCCTGCTTAATTTACCCGAACGCGTGGATAATAAAAAAATGCCTGAGATTCGGATAGTGGACATGTTACGCGAAATTAGTCCGCGGAAAGGACCGCCGCTTTTTTCCCGGCAACTGCTGGACGAGCTGGAAAAGCGGTTGGCAACTGGGGAACAGAGCATTCTTTTTTTAAACCGCCGCGGATATGCACCCTTGGTAATGTGTCCGGAATGCCGCCGGGTAATAACCTGTCCGGATTGCAGTGTCAGCCTGGTATATCACCGGGTAGATGACAATTTGCGCTGCCATTTATGCGGACGCACGTCACCACCCCGTCCGGCTTGTCCCCAGTGCGGCGCGGCCTGTCTGCGCTTATCCGGAGCAGGAACCCAGCGTGTGGAGGAAGAATTGCGGACCTACTTTCCTTCGGCGCGCATCCTGCGCTTGGACCAGGATACCATAAAAAAAAGGGGCGAATTGGAGAAAACCCTGGAATCTTTCGGACAGGGCCGGGCGGATATTCTGGTGGGAACCCAGATGGTCGCCAAGGGCATGGATTTTCCACGGGTAACCCTGGTGGGAATTATCTCTGCGGACACGGCCCTGCACTTGCCGGATTTTCGAGCCGAGGAAAGGACTTTTCAAATCGTGGTCCAGGTGGCGGGACGGGCGGGACGCGGAGGCCGTCCGGGACTGGTTTTGGTCCAGACCATGAATGTCGCTCACCCGGTGATAACCCTGGCCCAAAGCCAAAATTATCCGGACTTTTTCGAGCGGGAGATTGAACAGCGCCGGCTTTTAAATTATCCGCCGTACGCACGTTTGGCGAGCATAATCTGCCGGAGCCGGAATCCGCAGGCAGCCTGGAACCTGGCACAAAAGGTCTCGGCACGTTTAAAACGGGCTGCCGGGCCTCAGGACACAATTTTAGGGCCCGCGCCATCTCCCCGGGAACGCGTGGCGCGCGAAACACGATTTCAGATTTTAATCAAGAGCACCTCCCATGTCTCCCGCTCGCGGGTTTTGGGAGCGTTAAAGGGATTAGTTCCGCCGTCTGGCAGCAAAATGGCTTTGGATGTGGATCCGCAGAATATGTTATAGCCGGTCGAGAAGACGGAATCACCTTGCACCTTCCGTCTGTCTTAGGATATAATATGAAGCCACAAAATGAGCATAAGAATTTAGAGAGTGGGAATAGATAATGGCAATATTGCAAATTCGTACCTGGGGAGATCCGGTGTTAAAAACCCGGGCCCGGGAAATAACCGAGGTTGACAATAATCTGCGCCGCCTGGGCCGGGATATGTTGGACACCATGCATGCCAAGGGCGGAATCGGCCTGGCGGCCAATCAGATAGGCGTAGCCGAGCGGATTTTTATAGTAGAGATACCTTCTTCGACGGGGCTAACAGTTACATATACCCTGGTAAATCCCATTATTACCTCCCGCAGCCATCGCCTGGAAAAAGAAGAGGAAGGATGCCTTTCTTTTCCAGGCATCTTCGGGAAGGTGGAACGTTCGGCCGAGGTGGAGATCCAGGGACTTGATCTGGAAGGAAACAAAAACATCTTTAAAGGAACGGGACTTTTAGCCCGGGCTTTTCAGCATGAATTGGATCATCTTGACGGGATCGTATTTATTGAGCGCATGCCTATGGTTCAACGCGTGATGCTGAACCGGCAATTGCGGGATATGGCCAAGCATACCCGGGCCGTTCTGGCGGGTCGCGGACCGTCTGAAATGTAGGTTGAAGAGACGAAATGAAGCGTCCGAGCTTGATTTTTATCGGTACTCCGGATTTTGGAGTTTCGACTTTACGCGAGTTGGCGGCCAGAGGATTTCCAGTAGCTGCGGTGATCACGCGTCCGGACAAACCCCGCGACCGGGGACAGCGTGAAGCTGTTACCCCGGTTAAGCAGGCGGCCTTGGAATTAGGGTTTCCCGTACTTCAACCCGAGGATATAAATACGCCGGATTTTTTAAAACAACTCGCGGCTTATCAGCCGGATGTGCTGGTTGTGGTTGCTTTTGGACAGATTTTAAAATGCGAGGTTTTGGATAAACCGCTGTTGGGTTGCGTTAATCTACATGCGTCTTTGCTGCCTAAATACCGGGGAGCAGCGCCTATCCAGTGGGCCATAGCGCGAGGAGAAAAAGAGACCGGCGTGACTGTGCAGAGAATGGCCGCCCAAGTGGACTGCGGCGATATCCTGGTGCAGCAGCAGTTGATGATAGGAGCGGAAGAGACGGCGCCGGAATTGTATGCGCGCTTGGCAACGCTGGGCGGGCCGGCCATGGCCGAGGCTCTGGAAAATCTGGCTGCCTCCGGGGGCAAAGGCGGAAGGGCTCAGGATGAATCCCAGGCTACTTATGCGCCGCGCTTGACCCGGGAAGACGGCAGGATTGATTGGACGCTTACGGCCGGAGAGATATATAACCGTATCCGGGCCTTTAACCCTTGGCCGGGAACTTATACTGGGGTCCGCGGGAAGCGGCTCAAAGTTCTTTCCGCCGAGCTCACGCAGGAGAGAGTATCCCGGGAAACGACGCCGGGAAGCATAATCCGGACCGGAGTTTCCGAGGGCTGGCTGGTTGCGGCCGGAGAGGGAACCACGTTGATCATTAGGCGTGTCCAATGCGAGAACTCCAGGGGTATGACAGCCCAGGCTTTTACTTGCGGTCATCGCATAGGGACTAAAGACGTGTTGGGAGAAAAAGGGGGATGAAAAATGAGAAATAAAAATATCCTGATTGTGGATGATGATGCCAGCATTCTGGAATTATTTCACGATGTTTTAGAAGGCGAGGGTTTTAATGTGCAGATTTTTACGCGCGGGTGGGAAGCCCTGCAGGCCGTATCCCGAGAGCGTCCGGACCTGGTAATCCTGGATATCATGATGCCCCGGGTGAATGGCTTCGAGGTATGCCAAATTTTAAAAGAAAATCCCAAAACCCGTGACATTCCGGTGATTTTTTTAACCGCTTTATCCCACCAGGAAGCGTTGCGGCGGGCGGCCGAAGGCGGGGCGGATGATTTTCTGGTAAAGCCTTGCACACCCGAAAGATTGGTCAAACATGTGAAACGTTATTTAGAAAAAGAGACGGAAACGGAGGGTGAAACAGGATCATGATGGAATTGAAAAAGATACTGGCCCAGGCACAACAGACCTTATCCCGGGCCGTAGGCGACAACCTGGAGGCGTTGCTGGTTTATGGTTCCGCCGCCGTGGGAGATTATGATCCCAAGACCTCGGATTTAAACCTGCTGGCAATACTAAAAACCGTGGATATGAAGACATTAGATCTGGTCCGTAAATTTATGAAATCCCTGGCCAAGTTCCGGGTAGCGGCGCCCCTGCTTATGACCCGGGAGCATATCCGGACCTCGACCGATGTCTTTCCCATAGAATTTTTAGAGATTAAGGAAAAACATAGAATGCTTTTAGGAGAGGATCCTTTTGCGGAACTGGATATTAATACCCGGAATCTTCGCCATGAATGCGAACACGAACTAAAGGGACGACTGATACGGTTGCGTCAGAGTTATTTGGAAATCCGGGACCCGGGGCGGGATCTGAAGACCCTGCTGGTGTCCGCCCATAATGCGAATTTCCCGGCCTTTCGCACGGCCCTGCGACTTAAGCAGGTCTCTCCGCCGGTGAAGAAAGAAGCGGTAACAGCTGTCCTGGCCGATAACTTCGCCCTGGATCAGGAGCTTTTTATCAAGATGAAGCTGCTGCGTATGGGAGAGTTAAAACTGGCGCAGCCCGGATTGTGCAGTCTCATGGAGAAATATCTAATCGAGGTGGCAAAGCTTGCCCAAGCCGTGGATAGCCTGTAAACGCTTAATTCTAGTACAACTGTTTTGGCTGGGTCTGACAGCCGGCGCGCTGGCCGCGGCCGCGCCGGCCGCCAAAGGACCCGAGGTGCCCAAGCCCCTGGGTTATGTGAATGATTATGCCCGGGTTTTGGACAGCCAGGCCGAAGCGCAGTTAAACGGGATTTGCGCGGCATTGGAAGAGTCCACCGGAGCCGAGATGGTTTTTCTCATTATGCCGAGCATCGCGCCTTACGATGATTTTACTTTCGGGATGGCGGTTTTTGATGCCTGGAAGATCGGAAAAAAAGGAAAAGATAACGGCCTGTTAATCATGCTGGCCTTGCAGGAGAGACGCATCCGGATTATTTCCGGATACGGCCTGGAAGCGATTTTACCGGACGGCAAGCTGGGCCGGTATCGTGATGAATATCTGGTCCCGTTTTTAAAACAGAATCGCATAGCCGAAGGTTTTGCCAATATCGGTTTAGTTATAGCCCGGGATATTGCCAAGGACGTGGGGGTCGAATTGAAAGGCGTGGCAGCTCAGAGCCCGCGCCGGGTCCGGCGCGCGCGCAATCCCTGGGTCGGATTGATAATGCTGGTCGTAATCTTAGGGATCAGTGTGCTGAGTTCGTTCGGAAGAAGAGGCCGGAGATATTACGGCGGCGGTTTCTATCCCGGCGGGGCTTTTTATCGCGGGGGCGGCGGCGGATTCGGCGGCGGTTTCTCAGGCTTTGGCGGCGGCTTTTCCGGGGGCGGAGGAGTGGGCGGAAGCTGGTAGGTAATAAAGGGTGATATATTGATATCGTTCAAAAGTTATGGCATTGCCGGCAGTTGTAGGGGCGTTTAATTAAACGCCCCTGCGTCCCGTGGGAGGCATATCTAAGCTTTGGCGGTACTGTAAAAGGCATGACATATTTAATATTGCAATAAAGGCAATCGTTGTTTTATAGTTTCAAGCGGGAAGACAAATATTATTTTCAGGAGGTCAGGGGAAAAGAGATGGAAAAGACAGGGTTGGCAGTACTTACTATAGTGGGAATAGTTTTGCTTATTATCATACTGGTAGTGGTAGGAATGGTTTTTTATGTTATCGCGGGATACAACAGCCTGGTTAAAATGGATGTGTCCGTTAAAACCGCCTGGTCTCAGGTGGAGAACCAATTACAACGGCGCAATGACCTGATCCCCAATTTGGTGAACTCAGTAAAGGGTTATGCGGCGCATGAAAAAGGGATTTTTGAGAACGTAGCCGAGGCCCGTTCCAAATTGGCCGGAGCGCAAACCCGGGGGGATAAAATCAAGGCGGCCAACGAGGTTTCCGGTTTCCTGGGGCGTCTGCTGGCGATTGTAGAAAACTATCCCCAACTAAAAGCGGACATGAACTTCCGTCAGATTATGGACGAATTGGCCGGAACCGAAAACCGCATTGCCGTGGAGCGTATGCGTTATAATGAGACCGTAAAAGTTTTCAACCAGAGCATACGGGTATTTCCTAAAAATATGATCGCCAATGCTTTTGGTTTTAAAACGGCCCAGCTTTTTGAGGCGGCCGAGGGAACTAAAGAGGTACCCAAGGTGGATTTCGTGAAATAAAACAGGAGGGGAGTAGTCAGGGCGGCCGCTCCGGAAGTATTTATCCGGGGAGGAAAGTCCGAGCTCCCAGGGCAGGGTGCTGGGTAACACCCAGTCGCGGCGACGCGAAGGAAAGTGCCACAGAAAATATACCGCCTTGTACTCTAGGGTACAGGGTAAGGGTGAAATGGCGAGGTAAGAGCTCACCGCGCTCCGGGTGACCGGAGCGGCAGGGCAAACCCCACCTGGAGCAAGACCTAATAGGAGGGACATGCCGGGAAACCGGCAAGAGCCGCGGCCCGCGGTTCCCTCGGGTTGGTCGCTAGAGGCCGGCCGTAAGGCCGGTCCCAGATAAATGGCCGCCATCCCCGGTTTCGGGGATACAGAACTCGGCTTACGGACTGCTCCCTCAAACTAGGGGACATGGTTAACTATTTAACTATATTGTCAAAGTAGTAATGTTTTTTAATATAGTTAAATAGTTAACCATGTCCCCTATATTTATACGGGTCGCTGAAATATTGGAGGATAATCAAATGATTATTATAATGAAACCGAATGTTTCCCGGCAAGAAATCAAGGCCATGATAGAGCGGATAAAAAAGATGAAACTGGAACCCCATCTACTAAGAGGTACGGAGAGGAATGTTATTGCCGTAGTCGGCGATGAACGAAACCTGCAGCGCCAGCCTTTGGAAATTATGCCCGGCGTAGAGAGCGTGGTGGCCGTATTAAAGCCTTATAAATTGGCCAGCCGGGAGAGCAAACGCGAACGGACCGTAGTGAAGGCCGGTTCTCTTTCCATAGGCGGAGAGAAACTCGCAATTATTGCCGGACCGTGTACTGTGGAAAATCGCTCCATGCTGCTGCATACCGCCAAGGCGATCAAGCGGCTGGGTGCCGGAGGAATGCGCGGCGGGGCGTTCAAGCCGCGTACCAGCCCTTATGCTTTTCAAGGGTTGAAGAACCAGGGGCTTAAAATATTGGCCGAGGCCCGTCGCCAGAGCGGACTTCCGATCATAACCGAGGTGCTGGATCCGCGCGATGTTTCTGTCGTGGCCCGCTCGGCCGACATCCTGCAAATCGGCACCCGAAACATGCAAAACTATGAGCTCTTGAAAGCCGTGGGTCAACAGCGCAAGCCTATACTGCTCAAGCGGGGAATGGCCGCCGGCATAGATGAGCTGCTAATGTCAGCCGAGTATATCATGGCCCAGGGCAATTACCAGGTTATCCTGTGCGAACGCGGGATCCGCACCTTTAATGATTACAGCCGGAATACCCTGGATTTAACCGTTATTCCGGCGCTTAAGGAAAGAACCCATTTGCCCGTGATAGTCGATCCCTCGCATGGGACCGGCAAGCGTGATTACGTGATTCCCATGTCCCGGGCGGCCGTGGCGGCCGGCGCGGACGGTCTGCTGCTGGAAGTCCATCCCCATCCGGAACGCGCCATGATAGACGGTCAACAGTCGCTTTCTTTTGAAGAGTTCGGGGAACTGATGGATGACTTGAAAAAGCTGGCGCCCATCGTGGGGAGAAACATGTAGTTCTGGGGACACCATACTTAATTCGATTTACAGAAGGTAAAATTAAGTATGGTGTCCCCAGAACGGTCAAATAAATCTGTTAGGAGACGAACAGGGGGGAAAAGGCAATCAACGTCTTTGCCGGCCTGCCATGGGTGCTTACAATCCGGTCGGTTTGTGACTGCCTGACGTGAAAATTTAAGAGGTTTTTTCATGTCTTCAAATTATAGCTTTGCTGGATGACAGCGAAATTGTAGAAAAGATACTTAAACATTTTAATCTCTGGATTGATTCTGTTCCGGATAGAACACGTGCCTCGCCAGAACCTGTTGCCCCAGATATTACATATGAACCGCTTTATGATGATTTCCAACTCGATCCGGAAGATTTGGTAGCTGGGGATAGGAAAGAACTGTCTCCCTAACCCTGAAGAACCGTATGCGTTAATTGCGCTCGTACGGGTCTGTGGGGGCTTCAGGTGAGCAATCACCCGAGTCTACCCGGAGCATTAAGCAGCTTTAAATTTCATGACACACTCGGTACCAATTTTAGCAAGTACATTTCTTTCTATTAGAACTAGCTTGACTTTTTCCGGAAGCATAAAAGTATTTATAATCTCTTCAACCATACCTGGAACAGGACATAAGGTACCTTCTAATTCTGCGGCCCCCACTCCTTTAGGACATAATTTACAAGTAGAGGATGTGATTTTCAATACCACGCATTCTTCTTCGGACACTATGTCATGCTTCAAAGCAATCGGTAACACCTGGTTCAACAATTTAAAAATATTTTTTATTTTCGCAATTAATGGATCACTTGATTTGAAAGAAGGCGTATGGTTTTCAGCCTTCATATATTCTGCAAGATATTTGCCTATTCTTCGGGAACCAATATTGACGGCTCCTTGATTAAGCAGTCGCAATTCATTTAAACCTGCTATGAAAGCAGCAAAAGCGACATTCCCAGCATCAAGTTGACGTTCCTTAATTTTATCTTTGAAACTCATAATGAACTCCTCTCATTTATATTTTATATTTATTAAATAAAATAAAAATTGACGTTACATTTCAGTCAGTACTTTTATCAAACCTTTAATCGATTTTTTGGTTTCGATTCTTAATAGGCCTAAATTTGCTTCCGGTGAAGCTATTACTCCTAAAATTGCCTCGCCAAAGTTAACAATGATAATAATTCCTTTACTGTATTCAAACATAGCCTGCCTTAATTCACCTTTATCTAAACGTGTTCCTACAACTTCGGCCGGACCAGTACTTCCAGCTAAAATCGCACCTATTTCTTCCACATCTCTTTTTACACTTTTTACAGCATTATGTATTATAAAACCCTCTTTTCCAACTAGAATTGCACCAGTAACAGATTCTGAGTCAACCAAAGCATCCATAATTTCTTCTATAGAATTATTCATCACATCCAATCCTCCTTTTTAAAAATTTATTTAAAAAGCTGGATTCCCGCCTGTCCTGGATGGTTTAGTCCAGGGATAAGAGCATTCGGGAATGACAACCTAAAAAACCGACTAATTGCTCAGGCTCCCAGCGGATGGGAAGCGAGACGAAATTTACCCCACGAAACGGCCACCAATTTTTTATACTATTTAAAGCATCGGTTTTTCTTTATAAAACTTTAGCAATCATTATATAACATACACCAATTCATGATAAACATCAAGTGGAAAATTATACCGAAACCACCGCCCAACTTTGATTACCCTTAAACATCAACTATAACCGAGAATTTTCTTTCCCCTATAACCTCGGAGGCTTCTCTTTTTTTAGCTCTTTCTTTTTAGGAGTTGGGGTTATATACCCCGCGTTTGTTGTCTAAGTAAAGTAGATACACCATTCAAAACTTTTAAACTTGCTTCAGTATTCCCCCGGGAAAGCCAGATTTGAGATCGGGCTAACATTTTTGCAATGTCTGTGTTACCGGTATAGAGGTTTAAAAAAATATATTTAGTTATAATTCCTTCTAAATTATCAATCGGCTTTTTTCCTGCGGATATTTCTGTAATTAGTTGCTTGATTTTATTTTTATTAAATACTTCAGTTGATAAATCGTTGTTATTCAGTTCTACAGTTGAGCTTGATTTGTCAAGTAGCGTAGAAACAATATTTTTATCACTATCCGTTTGCGACATAATTTGAACAGCATCTCGGATTATTTTTTTATCTATATTTACTAAGCCGCGCTGTGAACTAATAGACATTGCTGTATGAGCTAATAAATTAATCCGCAGAGGTACTCCGCGAGTTGCTTGATGTATAAGCGTTAAGGCATCGGGAGTGAATAGGGGACGTTCCTGACCAACGCGCGCTAATTGAAACGTGATATACTTAGAGGTCTCCTGGGAAGTCAGAGGCTTTAAAACGATACGTGCAGAAAGATATTTTAAAATTTCTTGAGATTCACTTGTTTTTTTAATATCTTCTGGAGAGCTCATGAATATTGATGAAAATAGGTGCTGTTCTTTAATAAAAATATTTGCCGAAGCTCGCAAGCTTTCTAAAATATTTTTATGCTGAGCTAGAATAGAGTTGTCAAAAATCAAAACTATTTTTTTCCCTTTTTCTTTTAAGCTGGCCAATTTATTAATGAGATTTTCCCATGAGGAAAAAGTATGCTCCGGGGATATAATATTTGCAAGTAATTGGTGAAACCAATCGGGGCTTGGATTTACTGGTACCAGATTTATTCGTATAGAGATATAATCAGAAAAATTCTTTAGAGTATGATAAAGATAATAACTTAGGGCGGTTTTTCCCAGCCCATCTTTTCCTGTCACTAAAATAAATGGGTTTTGCATATCTATAAAATGCCTGATAATTTGGATTTTCTTATAAAGATAGTCGGTAAGAAAATAAAAATCGGACGAATCTTGCTGCAAAGCAAAGTGAAAGGGGGACATTTCAAATTTGTAATAATTTCGATAAAAACCGCTATTTTTGTAATACAATTTTCTACCTCGAAATATATTTATAATTGAAAATGTGAAAATAATCCAATTATGCCCCTAACCCCGGAGTTTAAAAACAAGGGGATGTTTATTTAAATAATCATGACTTCTCGCTGCCGATTATTTTATCCATACTTTCTGCGGACCGGGAGACAGTTAGAAATAATTGTCCCAATGATATGCTTTTATCACAAACTACGATTAGAGTTAGATTTCCAGCCAAACGATGGCTCAGAATAATACTCGATCGAGTTTGAATCATAAATGATTCCATAGGATCATCTTCAATATGGCTAGTGGCATTGCGGAGAAGTTCCAGTATAATCGCCAGGCTTTGATTTATATTTTCCGAGATTTTTCCACGTGCATGTTTTACTAAAGTTTTAGTAAAATGTGGATCAATAACACAAACCATAGTTATTAATTCGTTATTTTCTAATAATTTTACCGAAGAAATGTTGAAATAAGTTAATTGTTCTTTACTGATTAATTTGTGTCTTTCACGTTGATGTTTTTCATCCAAAAGATGTACGCCCTCCATAATTAAGTTTTCTATTTTTTTATTTATATTTTTCGATTTATTAACCGGCTTTGATATCAATTCAAATTGTCCATGCGACCAATCCAGTAATTCATAAATAGCTTCTTCTCCTGCTATATTGTTTAACTGGGCATTGATTAAAATCCCATCTTTATAATACAATTCCGCTTTATCTTTATTATGATTAAGTTTAATAATGCTGCTTTTACGTTCTCTTGCGGGGAGCTGAAGAAGCTCAACTATGCTCATATCTTCAAGGTTGCCTGCTATACTCATTTCTAATCCTTTTGATTATTCTAGTTTCCTGATTACTAGTTTGGAAATATTTTTAATAGTTTGAAAAACCCCTTTGCCGGTTTTGGCTACCGCTTCAAAACTTTCAACTCCAAAATGGTTAATTTTTCTTTCTAGTATCGGAATGTCCAAAATATTTTTTAAGTCTCTTTTGTTGTATTGAATAATCCAGGGAATTTGAGTAATATTCACCCCTTGTGCAAGTAAATTATCTTTCATACTTGCCAGACTTTCAATATTAGCCTCGAATTGTTCAATTTGAGAATCAACAACAAAAATTATACCATCACAATTGCGTAAAACTAATTTACGACTGCTTTCATAATATGTTTGACCCGGAACAGTATAAAGTAAAAGGCGTATTTTAAATCCATGAACAAATCCCAGTTCCATGGGCAGAAAATCAAAAAAAAGAGTGCGCTCTTCTGGCGTATCTAAAGAGATCATTTCACTGACCAGATTTTGCGGAACATTTTGGTAAATATATCTGAGATTAGTAGTTTTTCCACTTAATCCCGGACCATAATAAACGATTTTAATGTTAATCTCGTTATTTATAGTATTGATCGTTGCCATGGAATTCTCATCTGCTATTCATTATCTCCGAATATATCATCAAGCAATGAAGCAGCGAAGTTTTTAAATGATTCATTAGTAATTTCACTTTCAACGTTTTTAGGGGTAAGTGAAAAACTCTTTTGAGAAGTCCTTTCTTTTAATGAAATCGTTTCATCTGACTCGGAAATCCATTCTTTTTGGGGTAGAGGCGATTTTGCGGTATTAGCGGTCGTCGCTTCTTTTTCTAAATCGGTTTTTTTTATTTTATTATCAGATATTTCTTCTGTTTGAACAGGATGATTCACTTGCGCAGCAGTAACTTTTTTTACTGGTAACTGCTGTTTCTGAGTTTGATCTTGTGGTTTTATTTTACCGGTACCTTTAATTGGGGGCTGGTAGATTTCAAACAAATTTATAATAGCTTTACTATGATTTTGTGTTTGCAAACGAATTAATGCGGTTTTTTGTATTCCTTCAAAAACCACGATAAGCATCATTTGCATTGCTATTAAAGAAATTTGGATATTGAGTTTTTGCCCTTGCTGAAAAAGGATGGAAAATTCTTTCTCGCCTAATAATCGCGCCACTTCTTTGGTTGCGGAAAACATGCCGGCAACGAGAGCACCCAAAGCTGTAAGATTGATGAAATTGCAATTTCCCGACCAGGTTACTATCTGACCATCTTCAGTAATTAAAACAGTACAGGTTGAATTAGTCTTTTCAACCAAACTTCCTAAGACACCTTGGATTTCACTCCGCTTAGCGTTAATGACATGTATTCCTTCCATGATTTCCCCCAAACATGTAATCTGGAATCAAGTAAATTTTAATAAAAATACACAATTCGTGTTTTTAAGCAATGGTTGTACGATTCGAGGTTCAATCCCTTCTTCGGCTAAGTATTCATAAGCTATGAAGTGTTTTTCATCAAAAGATTTGCAGCCCAAAGTAACCATTTCAATAGGCTTTCCGGATATGGAAATCTTACTTGTAGCAATAGAGCGAATGGGTTGATATAAAAGACAAAAAGGGTTACTGGCACTACCACAACCTATTTTTAATTTTTTATTGATTGTTGAAGGCTTATTAAATTCATCCATTATTTCATTGTATTCATTGGGAATACCCTTCCATAAATTAAAATAGTTTTTAATGAAATTTTCATTCGGGCAAGCAGGGGTAGTGATTATATTATTTTCTTGCTTTTCAAATTTATCTTCAAAAAGATTTAAGATAGTATCGCCTTCTTCTAGAGCTTTCCAAAAGAAGTTTTTGTCTTGGAAATCTTGGCGAGGTAAATTTTCACTGAAGGCAATCGCCCGTCGAACTAATTGACGCACTGCTAAAGGAGCGCCTAAATTATTTTTTAAATCACATAATAGCTCGAGAAAAAAAACATATATAATATCTATCTTTTTTTTCATGGTACTCACCTTGATTAGTCTACTATTAAGAGACGTTGGTTCTTACAATGCATTATTAACAGAAAAATAAGTTATGCAACGTAAGAACCAACGTCCCTTAAATCATCATTATAAGTCAATCACAGAATGTCATCCGATACACTCCAGATGATGGGCTGATGAGTAATTGCATTTCATAGAAAATGTAACAAAATCTGTAACAGTGTGTCAATGCTTAAAAATCGGGCCCTAAAGGCCATATGTGGGTTTTCAAATTAAACTGATAAGATAGCGGGTGATGTTTTCAGAATAAGTTAACAAACAGATATAAAATATCAGATTATTTAAGACCCCCTTAAGAGGCTTTTTTATTTTAAGAAAAAATAGGGCAAAGGGTATGGAAACATCCCTTGCCCCGAAAAATGGATAATAAAACCCCTAACCAAATGATACCTTGATACCAAGATACTATAAATTACTGTTTCCGTCAAGGAAATAATACGTAAAGGCCGTGCGTATGAGTGGCTCCGACCTGTAAATAAAAGTAGACATTAAAAACATAAAGTTGTAAAATTACGGCAATTAGTTAGTTTCTGTTGCGGAAAAGGGAGTTGAGCTCGTCATACCGGCGGAAGCCCAGGGCTAAAATCATGCCGGAATGACGATGATTCGAAAGAGCATAACTGCCTTTCCGCAACCGGAACTAGTTAACTAATTCCAAGGAGGCAGAAAATGAGGAGATTGAAAAAGCAGGGTGTAGTAGTTGGTTGTTTGGGCATAGCGGTTGCTTGTCTACTTAGTTTTACTCAAGCAGCTCATGCCGATGAGTACCCGGCGGTTAATGTTCACGGTTTTGTGCAGAGTTATTTTGCCTGGTCTGACAGTGCGGGGAATGACACTTATGACATACGGCGGGCTTTTATTATTTTAAAGGGAGAAGTGGCCGAGAATCTTGCCTGTAATTTTCAAATTGACGGGGGCGCTCCTGTTAATCCCCTGCGTTCTGCCTGTTTGAAATATACCCGGGTTCCCTGGGCCAATATCACTGTTGGCCAGTTCAAGATACCTTTTAGTGAAGAATACCTGACTTCCTCTGCCGGCTTGGATACTATTCGGCGGGCTAATGTAGTAAGGAGTCTCTCGTACGATCGCGACATAGGAGGTATGCTTTCCGGCAAGGTGTTGGCGGATAAACTTTGCTATGCTCTCGGCGGCTTCAATGGCAGCGGGAAAAATACTGCCGACAACAATCAAACTCAGGATTTGATCGGCCGGCTAGTGGTTTCGCCTTTTAAAGGGAGCGGGAACAGTCTGGACGGCCTTTCTCTGGGAGGTTCCTGCCAGATAGGCCAACAGCCTGTGAGCGGAAACAACGAAGGGATCAGAAGCCGCATAGGGGCATTGGCTAAATATACGTATGCCAAGCTTTTTAAACTACAGAATGAATATATTTTTCAGAAATATGAGCAAACGGATGGCAGTGAGAAAGAATCAATGGGTTTTTATTCTTTAATGACGTGTAAATTTATTCCCGAATTACAGAGTATATTGAAATACGAGGCATATGATCCGAATTGTGCCGCCGGACAAGATAGAGAAGGTATTATTACTTTAGGATTAGACTGGTTCTTTGCCAAACACGCCAAGTTGGAGGCGAATTACCGGATAATCTACGAGGAACTAAATGACAAAATCAATAAAGAGTGCTTATTACAGATGCAGTTTAAATTCTAAATACAAGAATCAGACACTTACACCGCGCGGAGAGTGTGCCAGCGCCAACTTTTACACCCTGGTGGAAACCGCCAAGGCCAACAGCCTGGAAGCGTACCACTATCTAATTATCTTTTTTCTCGTCCGCCTTCCGCCGTTACGCCGGAAGAATTGCGCTGGTTATTGCCTGCCCAAGCCAAAGCCGAGGATCTGCTGTCGCTTGCAAATGGATAATTACAGCCGCTGCCTTTCAGGTGGCTATCGGTAGTTGATTTGACGCTTACGTTCAATTCTTAAAAAGTGAATGTTATATATCTTTCAACTTTTCAAGCTGCTCTAATGTTTTTTCAGCAACGATTCTTTCTTTATTAAAATGTTTTAACATCCTCTCCAAACATTTGTCTTTTTCCTTATCATCACCAAGATATTTTGCGCAATCTTGCATATATTTTTTCGTCATCTCCACATTCGCTTTGATATCTTCGGGTATTTTCTCACTATCATGTCTCACTGCTTCCACGGGGCATACACTATGACAGGTTCCGCATCGGATACATTCCTCCATATTCATCTTTGCTTTCTGATTTTCCACTGATATTGCATTTACCGGGCACCCCTCTACACAAATTCCACAACCGCTACACCGTTCCACATCAATCCAGGGCATTTAATACCTCCTTATGGAGCCCCCCGGGCAAGCCCGTGGTACCCCTTTTGATCTTGCGTTGTACGCCCGATTGGCAAGGCAACATCCCGCGAAGCGTCAAGACGCATTCATCCCCATTCCGGCTAAAAGCATGCCGGAATGACAAAACATAAATTCAAAGTACTTATGAAACACTAGAAGCCTGAGCAATTAGTCTGATTTTTTTAATTCCTGAGCAATAGAACAATAGAAAATAGACCGCAATTGAGTTTTTCTATTGCTCGATTGTTCAATTCTCAATTGCTCTGGAGTTTGAGCAATTAGTCTATGACTAATTGCTCAAACTCCTAGTAGGGAGCTGAAACGCGGTAACTACTTTTTTTGCTCTTTCACAAATAAAAGGGGAAAAATAATATCACTTAAACAACAGGGTATCCATACTGCAAAGAAAAGAAACAAAAAAATCACAACATATACGAACCAATTCAGAGCCCCCCCGCCTATAGCCATAATAATATGAAAGAGTGATGCCCATGTGCTTAATAACACATGCCCGGCGTGTGGGAATTTTGTAGTCGGTCTAAAACCGGCTAGGAGTACACCTACAATAGCCAAAGGGTTGACCAGCCACCACTTCTCGATAAAACCTAGATGAAGTCCTTTATTAGGCATTTTTAGCATTACTTCGCCTAAATAAGGAATAATCGAATCACTTATAGTAGCGATGCCGATAGAACCTATGTAACCGATGATTAGTAAAATCCAAAGATTACATTTACCGCTTATGCATTTACCGCTTATGCGCTCACACGTGTGAAGTTTATACATAGAGGCGGTAACCAGCGCACTCAAAACAACGTGAATTGGATGAAGGACATAAAATATGTTATAGGAAAGATCGAAAGGCAATTTTTGGAAAAGGGCTATGATTATGATGCCGGTAATTGCTCCAAAAATCGTAAAAGGAGCATGAATTTTTAATTCTTTTGAAATTTGCTTAAACATTTTTTACCTTTTTTACGTTTTTAAATCGCAACTTCTCTCTCCGAATATAGCGGCTCCCAATCTTACAATATTCGCGCCTTCCTCAATGGCTATCCTGTAGGAATTGGACATGCCCATAGAAAGATATTTCAAATCTATATTGGGAATACCAACACTTTTTAATTTATCAAAATATTCTTTTATCTTTCTAAAATATGGTCTCACCTTCTCCGGCTCGCCCTCTCTTGGCCCCATCGTCATTAGCCCTTCTAATCTTAAATAATCTAATTTCGAAATGCGCTTAGCTAACTTTTCAATAGTTTCATATTCCGGCTTGATACCTGATTTTGTTATTTCACTACCAATATTTATTTCTATAAAAACAGAAATTCTTTTTTTTATTCTCTCCGCTCTTTTATTTATAGCTTCCGCAAGTTCGGCTGAATCAACCGTCTGAATACAATCAAATGTTTTTAACGCTTTATTAATCTTATTTGTCTGCAAAGAACCGATCATATGCCATCCAATTTTTCTTGCTTTTTCTCCTACCGCTGCATACATTTTTTCCGCTTCCTGCACATAATTTTCTCCAATGATGTCCGCTCCAACGGAAATCGCCTCTCTTATCTCCTCGTTTGTCTTCATCTTGGCGGCCAAAACGATTTTTACGTAATCAGGAATTTCTCCCCTGATCTGTAAATATCTTTCTCTTATACTCATCATCCCCCCCCAAAAAAGTAGTAAGGCTTCCCCCCCCACCAAATTGTCCTCTCTAAAAGCAGACGTGTCCCGCCATATGGCTCCGGCATTTTACAAATCGCTTTTTATGCTTCGAGAGAGAGCTTCTCCAGCTGCCGCCACCGGGCAAACATCCATACAAGCAGCACATCCCACACATTTTATTTCATCCACCTTAAACACTTAACCCTGCTTTCAAAAGACGTTAAATAACTTTAAGTCTTTTTTCTGAAATTTAAGACATATCCTTTGTTGTAGTAATCATCATGCAAAAGTTCTTTTAAAATTTTATCCCACAAATAAAAATCGCATTCTTCTATTTCTCTTTTTACATCAGCCATTTCCATTTCAGCCAATTCCATTAAAGGATAATCATTCTTGTAATGCTTGGGGTAGATAGACAAAATCCCTTGCTGCCTCAGCACCCTGTGAATTTCCTGATAAATTATCCCTCTGTTTTTTTCATAGTGAATAACATCATAAAGCAAAGCAACATCTACCGACTTATCTTCTAAAGGTACCTTGGTATCTCCACTTATTAACTCTATGTTTTTTAAGCCAAATCGTTTTCCCGTTTCTTCTAATTCACGCAAAGCATTCTTATCTTTATCAAAACCATATACTTTACCTTCTGCACCCACTACTTTTGCCGCAGGAATTGTGTAGTGGCCTTTTCCGCAACCAAAGTCTAAAACAGTTTGATCCTTTTGGACACCAATTTCTCGTAAAAACTCCACCCCGTCTTTTTCTATCCACTTTCTAACGCTAGTATTCATTTTTTGTATTTTATCACTTTTTTATTTTCCCCTTATATTATCTATGGAATGGGGGGGCGGTGTCAACTTTGTAAACTTAGCTGTTCAATCTAGCCAAGGGCCTTCCAGCCCTTTTTTATTCGCCAATCTTTTACCTGATATTGCCGCCTTGCTGAACCCCATCCTACTCATCCCTAAATGACGTCCGATATCAGCCCCGCTTATTCCCAATTCATGGTATCCTCGGAACTCCGGATGGTCTGCTGCTGGAAGTCCATCCCCATCCAGAACGCGCCATGGTGGACGGCCACCAGTCGCTATCCTTTGAAGAGTTCGGGGAACTGATGGATGATTTGAAAAAGCTGGCGCCCATAGTGGGGAGAAGTATGTAACCGGGGACAAACGTCCCCTGCTCACAAATCAGGTTTTGTAAAATTTATTTAAGGAGTCAGTCATCCGGATTTGCTGGCAGTGAGTTGGCGGAGGTCCACGTTAGGTCCCATCTCCAGGCTTGGGGATTGTTGCCAACCTGCAAAACCTTTATATCCTTCAGGCCTATCATTTCTCCCACACCCAACAAATAACCACTTAAGTATTCGCGCATGTTGGAAGGATATTCCGGATAATTGCACAGCATAAAACACGCATGGTCCGAACCGACGTTTTCCATACGAGCATCGCCGGTGGAGTAAAAAAGCCGCCACAATTGGGCCACGCGCTTAAAGACGAACTGCGGGGTGGGGATGCGAATGAAAATATTGTAATAGCGGGGTAATCCTTCCCCGGCCATAACGCGTCCCAGCTCATATAAAGCTTGCTTGAATTCGCCGGGAAAAAGCGCCCGGGCAGCTACATAAAGCAGGTTTCCTTCATCCGCAAAGTCGACAGGCACCCAGGAAAACGCCAAAGGAGGATTTTCCCATGTTTTTCGAGTCGCGGGAGGCAGGTTCTCGGAAAATATCCGCTCGAATTCAGGCCCTCGGTTTTGAATCAATTTCCTAAGGACAAGGATTCCTGCGCCCTTAACACGGTGTTGCATATGCATCCTCCTGCGGCAGCGAATACTTACAGTCCGGAAGAATATGTTGAAATTTATCCAGCCTATGTGCCGGTATTAGCACCTTAAAGCGCGGTGGACAGAAATTGTGTTTAGTGACCAAACACATATATCACAAAGTGAGGGGGATGTAAAACTATTTTGGCTTTGCTGGGGGAAGTCCAGAAGGTCCTCTGCTACTATGATTTCAAGTATTACATGCTTATAATTTGGCATAATTGCAAATTTATGTTATAAAATAATACTCGCATGCAGAGTTGCTATTATGATAACCGGGTGCCCCGCTAATCGGTTTTTTCTTAAGCGGCTGGTGGAGCGTATGGGGAGACGGTCATGCCGGAGATTACAGCTATCGAACCCCAGCAGCGGCGCAGTAACCGCTGTTCAATATTCATAGACCAGGATTTTTTCTGCGGGGTGAACCAGGAGACCGTGGCGCGGCTAAAATTAAAGCCGGGCCAGGCAGTGGAGCCGGAAAAGCTTAAGCGGATTGTGGAGCAGGATGAGGAAATACGAGCCCGGGAGATTTGTCTGCGCGCGTTGGAAGTGCGGGCCCGTTCCCGGCACGAGTTGGCAGAGCGGATGAACCGGCGCGGCGTGGAAGAGGCCGTGGCAGTGCGTGTGCTGGACCGGCTCGAGCAGGCGCGTTTAATCAATGATGAAGATTTCGCCCGGATGCTGATCCGGGAGCGTCTGAGGGCCAAGGGATATGGCAGGCGGCGTTTGCAGGTGGAGCTGGCCCGGGCCGGAGTGGACCGATCTCTGGCTGCGCGGGTAATGGATGAAGAAGTCCCGCTGGACGAGCAGTCCGGGTGCGAAGAACTGGCAGGGCGCAAGGTCCGGCAGTATCAAAGCCTGCCGCGGGTCCTCGGCCGCCGGCGTCTGGCGGCATTCCTGGAGCGCCGGGGTTTTACGACCGCAGAGGTTTACCGGGCCGTGAATAGAGTATTGCCCGAGGATGAAGACAGGTAGGAAGATTTAGGATATTAGACAATTCCTGGAGGCCGATATGACGAGTAATGAAATTCGTCAAAAATTTGTTGATTTCTTTCAGCAGCGCGCACATGCGGTGCGGCCCAGCGCGGGACTGGTGCCGGAGGATCCCTCTGTGCTCTTTACAGTGGCCGGCATGGTACAATTCAAACCATATTTTATGGGCCAGGGAGCCAAGCCTTTTACCCGGGCAGTCACGTCCCAGAAATGCCTGCGCACTAATGATATTGAAATAGTCGGTTTTACTCCGCGACATCATACTTTTTTTGAAATGCTGGGAAATTTCTCCTTTGGGGATTATTTCAAGCGCGAGGCGATTCAATGGGCCTGGGAATTTTTAGTCCGGGAATGCGGACTGGATAAAGAGAAACTCTGGATAACCATTCACCAAGACGATGACGAGGCCTTTGACATTTGGAAAAACCAGGTCAAGGTGCCGGAGAAGCGCATTGTGCGCATGGGGGAAAAAACCAATTTCTGGGCCATGGGCGAGACCGGTCCTTGCGGACCGTGCAGCGAAATTCTTTACGATATCGGTCCCATTCCCGGAAAGCCGGAGGCCGGTCCGGATCAGGACGAAGACCGTTATTTAGAGGTCTGGAATCTGGTTTTTACCCAGTTTGACCGCCAGGCCGATGGCCGCCTGGAACCTTTGCCCCAAAAAAATATTGACACCGGCATGGGACTGGAGCGCCTGGCCGCGGTTATGCAGGGAGCTTCCAGTAATTTTGATACCGATCTTTTCCAGCCTTTGATCCAGGCGATTGCCCGTGAGACCATGCTCCGTTACGGCAAGGAGGCCAGGACGGATAATTCCATGCGGGTGATCGCGGATCATATCCGCTCGGCCACATTCCTGATAACCGATGGCATTTTGCCGGGAAATGAAGGCCGGGGATATGTTTTGCGCCGCATCCTGCGCCGGGCGGTCCGGCATGGCAAATTGCTGGGACTCAATGAAACCTTTCTTTATCGTCTGGTCCCCTACGTGACCGCAGTTATGGCCGCGCCCTATCCGGAATTATCCCAACGGCGGGAGCATATCGTGTCCGTGATTAAGGGAGAAGAGGACCGTTTTCAGCATACCCTGGACTCCGGGCTCGCGATTTTAAACGATATCATCGCGGAATTAAAGAGCGCGGGTCAGAACATTATTGCCGGCGCGCGAATTTTCCAGCTTTACGATACTTACGGTTTTCCCCTGGATTTGACCCGGGAGATCGCCCGGGAACATAAGCTGGCCCTGGACGAGGCTGGTTTTAACCAGGCAATGGAAGAGCAGCGGAGGCGCGCCCGGTCTGCCTGGGCCGGGAGCGGCGAACGTGAGATACCGGCAATTATCCGGGAGATGGGAGCCGGCTTGGCAGTCACGGCTTTTACCGGGTACCAGGAACTCCGGACCGAGACCAAAGTATTGGCTCTGGTCAGGCAGGAAGATCGGGTAACGCGGGCCGGGAAAGGGGAAAATGTAATTATCATACTCGACAGCTCTCCCTTCTATGCGGAATCAGGCGGTCAGGTTTCGGATCAAGGAGAACTGTTTTCTAAAACCGTTAAGGTGGAGATTTCCAATGTGAAGAAGAGTCCAGAGGGATTGTACCTGCATTTTGGTCAGGTAATAGAGGGAGAATTACATGAGGGCGGGCAGTTGACAGCCGTGGTCCGGACCGGGGAGCGTATGGCCACGGCTCGTAATCATACGGCCACGCATCTCCTGCATGCCGCCTTGCGCCAGGTGTTGGGAAAGCATGTTGAGCAGGCGGGTTCCGAGGTGCGGCCGGGGGGGCTGCGTTTTGATTTCTCTCATTTCCAGGCCGTGACCAGCCGGGAACTGGACCGGATAGAGGAGATGGTGAATACTCAGATACTGGCCAATCATCCGGTAATCTGCCGGGAACTGCCGATAGAAGAAGCCAGGGCTCTTGGCGCCATGGCCTTGTTTGGGGAAAAATACGGGGATTGGGTGCGCATGGTGCAGGTTAATGACATTTCCTGCGAACTCTGCGGGGGTACTCATGTGCGGGCAATAGGGGAACTCGGCCTGGTAAGAATTGTGTCCGAATCCAGCGTGGCGGCCGGAGTGCGCCGGATTGAGGCTGTGGCCGGCGAAGCGGGCTTTCGTACAGCTAAGCGGGAGCAGATACGGCTGCGGGATGTCTGCGAAATCCTGCGAGCTCCGGAAGACGAGGCGCCCGGGCGTGTAGAAAAGCTCGTGGCCCGTGTCAGGGAACTGGAAAAAGAAAATGATAAATTGAAAATCAAGCAAGCCAGTGTAAATGTCGAGGAATTGGCTGCCAGCGCCCGGGAAGTGGAAGGGATCCGCTTCATCGCTGCGGAATTACCCGGAGCTACCCTGGCCGCCTTGCGCAACGCGGCTGATGCTTTGAAACAGAAAATTTCTTCCGGGGTGGTGGTTTTAGGGAGCGTGGATGACGGCAAGGCCGTGCTGATCGCCACGGCCACCAAGGACCTCGTAAAAAACCGGGTTCATGCGGGCAACCTGGTTCGTGAAATCGCCGGCCGGCTGGAGGGGTCGGGCGGCGGCCGTCCGGATTTCGGGCAGGCCGGGGGTAAGCATCCGGAAAGAATGCCCGAAGCCCTGAAAAACGCGGGCAAGATTCTTGAAAAAATGCTTAAGCGGGAAACAGAAACCAGATAGAATTCAATTAAAAATGAAAGGAGTGTGAGAAAGATGAAAATTATTAAAAAAGCTTTTTTAGCCGGAGTGGGGGCAATGAGCCTGTCGCGGGAAAGGACCAAGGCTATAGCCGATGAACTGGTCAAGCAAGGGAAGCTCCGGGAGCAGGAAGGGCGTGCTTTAGTGGAGGATATGCTGCGCAAAGCTTCATCTGCGAAGAAAGACCTGGAGCGTACGGTTAACCAACAGGTCTCAACCGCTTATTTAAAAATAAACCTGGCCACCCAGGAGCAGTTGAAAAAAATGGAGCGCCGCATTCGCGAATTGGAACGTGAATTAGGCAAGAAGAGCAAATCCTCCGCCCGGGCAAAGAGAGCGGCCGGAAATTCCCGGGATAAATCTAAATAATATAACATGCCCACCCTGGGTGGTATTAGCGGCGCGTTAAAGAATATCAACCGTCTCCGGGAGATTTTGATGGTTTTAACCCGGCATGGTTTTGGGTTCCTGATCGACCGTCTCCAGTTGGACGGTTATATATCCGCCCGGGTCCGGAGGTCTAAAAAGCAGAAATTCCGGGCCTCGCCGGCGGAGCGTGTCCGCATGATGCTGGAAGAGTTAGGTCCCACTTTTATCAAGCTCGGCCAGGCGCTCTCCATGCGTCCGGACATTGTGCCCGAAGAATATATAATCGAGTTGTCAAAACTCCAGGACCGGGTAGCGCCCTTTTCGGAAGCCGGCGTGGTGCGGATACTGAATGAGGAGTTGGGCGCTGCAAGTTCCAGGTTGTTTAAGCGCTTTGATAAAAACCCTATGGCCGCCGCTTCCATGGCGCAGGTTCATCGAGCCGTTACCAAGGAGGGCCGGCAGGTAGTCCTGAAATTGCAACGGCCCGGCTTAAAGAAAATCGTGACAGCGGATATGGAAATCCTGCGTCTGCTGGCCAAGGCCTGGGAAAAATTCGGAAGAGAAGAACTCCCCCGCCGGCCCGTTGAATTTGTGGATGAGTTTGAGAACATAATCAGCGAAGAACTTGATTTCCTGGTGGAAGCGCGTCATCTCGAGCGGTTCCAGGCTAATTTTAAATCCCGGCCGGACTATGGTTTTCCCAAGGTTTATTGGGAATTCTCCACCTCGCGCTGTCTCTGTTTGGAATATGTGGCCGGCCGCAAAATTTCCGATCTGGGCAAAGCTCTCCCCCAGCCGGAAAGAGATAAATTAGCCCAGCGGTTGTTCAACGCCTATATTCTAATGACCCTGGAGGACCGCTTCTTTCATGCGGATCCGCATAGCGGCAACTTCATTCTTGATTCGGAAGGAAAATTAATAATCATCGATGCCGGTCAGGTCGGCCGCCTGGATACGGAAACCGAAGCCGCTTTTACGGACATGCTCCTGGCCTTGATCAACCGGGATATAGATACCCTGGTAGAGGCCTATTTGCGTTTGGGTACGGCGGATGACAGCGTGGACCGGAGACTTTTGAAAAAAGATATCAGCATTTTCCTGGAACAGTATTACGACCTGCCGATCGAAAAAATATCATTTGGCAAAGCCCTGCAAAACCTGATTATGCTTTCGCTTAAGCACCGTATCAAACTGCCGCCGGATTTTGTCATTCTGGCCAAAACCTTCCTGGGAGCAGAAGGTATAGGCCGCCGGCTGAATCCGGATCTCAATCTTATTCAGGCAGCCCGGCCCACGGCTGAGGCAATTCTGCGGCAGCGCTATAATCCGCGGCGGCTGGCCCGGGAATTTATTCGCAAAAGCCGGGAAATGCAACGATTCCTGATAGATCTGCCGGCACAGACCCAGGAACTTTTAAATAAGATAATCCATGGGCGATTGAAGATGGTATTCGAGCATAAAGGCCTGGAAGGCCTGCAACATAACCTGGACCGCGCGAGCAACCGGCTTTCCTTTGCAATGGTCGTGGCAGCCCTGATTGTCGGATCAGCCCTTATTTTAGCTTCGCAGATAGGACCGCAATGGGGCGGCTTTTCCCTGCTGGGCCTGATCGGTTTTCTGCTGGCGGGATTTTTCGGGATTGTGCTGATAATAGCGATACTGCGCTCCGGCCGCATGTAATGTCCGAAAAACCACGTATCATCGGACTGGATTTTGGAACCCGGCGTATCGGTGTGGCTATCTCGGATGCCCTGGGCCTGACGGCCCAGCCGCTTACCACTCTCATCAACCGGGAAGAACGCGTCTGCGAGGAGATCGCATCCCTGGTGCATACGCACCAGGCGGCTTATATTGTTATGGGTCTGCCCCTGCATATGAATGGCAGCGAGGGCGAAAAGGTCAGGGAGGCCAGGGCTTTTGGCGAGCGTCTGGCTGGCCGGGCCGGCGTGCGCGTGGAGTATATTGACGAGCGCCTGACCACGGCGGCAATTCAGCGTATGCTGAGAGAAACCCGCCTGTCCGGCCCTAAAAAGCGGCAGATGACGGATAAACTGGCCGCCGTGCTTATCCTGCAAACCTGGATGGATTCCCGAAGATAGTCAAATGAAGTCCCGGATATTATTTATGCTTCGCTTAGGCTGAGTTCCAGCTTATTTCGGAAGAATTAGCAGCCGGCTGGCTTTACGCCGCCACAGCAGTCGATATTCTCAGGTGCATTCTCAAGTATAAACGTATAATCTCTTTATTTACCCTTATTTCGAGATCGTCAAGGTCATCGGTTATTTTTCCAAGTATCGCTTTATAGCCTCTGGCGCTGATAAAGGCCACCGGCACTACAAAGTTCATCTGCCCAACCACCTTAGGCAGTTCCCGCATATCCTCGGTATCCCAGCTTAAATCAGTAGCAACCTCTGAGGCAATCTCCAGCAAAGGCATGCTTCTCATTTTCAATAGCAAGCTTGAGATAAAGGCGTAACTGCACAGCTTCTCAATGTCGCTAAAGGTTGTCTCTGCTTCACCCGCCAAATTAGCCGTATGTATTGATCGGAATAAAGCCGCTCCGATTTCCGCACGAGTATGCTTGACCGGATTATGTATCAGGGCGCGAAAGGTGACAGCCAGGTTATGATTGCTGTTCAGCCAAACCGCCAGTTGCTGTTTGCTTCGTATTCCGCTGAAAATTTTCCCAGTCGGCGCGTGCTTCGTTATATCAACATCTATATCCTTCATTGTCTCCCATAACATGGAGATGCCGTCCAGTTGTACGGCGCGGTTTTCCATCTGCTGAATCACGCGGCCCAATCCCATCTTTTCCGGCAGCACGCCGGCCACGCGTAACATAACCCGCGCCGCCGCCGCAGTTACTGGATTCGCCAATTTAACTGCATCCGGCTTGTCCGGCTCAGCTTTAAGCATACTCACACTGATGCCTGCCGGAATTATCCCTTGCGCAACCTGGCTAAGGATATCAGGAATATCCACGCTTTTTCCCGCTTCGGCCTCGATCTTCACCATGGCGGATTGAACTACTTTATTTCCATTAATCATTACTTCCCTTACGCCTAATGACCCTATAAATAAATTTTTCTTCATCGAGGTCATTCCGATTGCCGGCGCGGGACCGAACTCGGGCTTTGAAGCGGCCAGGATACCGGTAAGCATCCGGCCCATTTCAGGGGCTAATTTTATTACTTGCGCCAGGTTATTTGCCTGATTCGCCATGACATATTTTTTCAAATTTTGCAGCATACTCAGGGTTGCTTGATCCATGGCTGTGCTATTATCCAATAGGCTGTCTATCAACAGCACCAAGGCAGCTGCATCCGCCGGAGAAAGCCCCATCACGCCATAGGTCTTCTTCACTCCGGCGTCAAGTTGAACCTCTCCCATTTCCAGATTTTGCGTCAGCAGGTCCAACAATCCATTGACTACCAATTTATTCATTTCAGAATTACGGCTTTCCGTTGCGGCCTGCAACTGGGCTTGCATGGCTGACAATACCGGCGTAGCCCTGGCGCGGGATAGAGCTTCCAGGATTGTGGCTGGTTCCAATTCCGCGTTTTCCGAGCTGAGCAGCGTAATTAATTCGGCTCTCATTTCATTTGAAAAAATCAGAGGCACGGCCTTGGCAGAAGTAAATTTATTTCCCAGCAGGCTTAAGGCTTTAATGATATCGAGTACAGTCAGGTTGATTTCTGTTGCCTTTGCCCAAGCTTGGCCCACCGGCTGAGCGCTGGTGGATTTCCGCACTTCTTCGATTGCTATTTGCTCAGCCATAATTTCATCTATACTGGTGGCAAGTTCCAGCGCCGCTTTTTCCGGTATGGTCGAGATGTACTTCTGGCCGTGATATTTCAAAACTTCAGCCAATAATCGATTAGAGGCCTGATAGTACAGACGGAGGCTTCCAGATTGGAGATTGTTTGGCTCTCTAGCGTCAAATATATTGTTGACCAAAGTCTCACTCAAAAATATATCCATCTGTCCGGTTTTATCATTTTCAGTAACTTGGCAAAAAGCCGGATTAATGCCGGCTGCTTTGGGCAGAACCCGGAATACGATCCGGCTCAATGCATAATCCGGCTGTAGCTCCGCTGCTATGCCGGCAAAATACGATTGGAGTTTTGCCCGCATCTCCTCATCAGCATTGACCTTCTGTTCCAAGGCTGCTATGCGCGCTTGCTGATCCGGTTCTGCTTCTGTCGTGCTTTGCTCACCCGGGGCAAAAAGTTTTGTAACCGCGTTCAAAAACAGCATGGGTATTACTCTAAGACCGGGGAAGAGCCTGTACAGGAAAAACGGCTTGAATATAATCGGCGTGTTGAATTTAAATTCGGCAACTCCCGGCCGCTCTGTCAACACCTCAACCGCTTCAGGTCGGAACATATAATCAGACATCTGGCTTGAGACAGGCAGCGGACGATACTGGCTTTTTAACCATCCTGGGAATAGAATCCCGATTAAGCCTAAACCCGCCGCAAGCATGGCATAATAAATGCCGGTATTTGTCAGGAGCACACTCCAGCCGGACGTCTCCATCACCGCTAGGCCATCCGGCAGGGCAAAGGCGCTGCCAATTAAACCTGTTATGGCTGCTAAAATCAGAGCGCTTCGTCCTAACCAGCGAAATCCCAGAAATTTTGCAGACGTTTCTGCTTCCAAACCTAAGATTTTGTCCTGGGCAAGCCTCATTCCTTTGGGGTTCTCCAGCATGCCGCAATGCTTGGCATTGGGGACGATTTCTATTTTATCCGCTGAAATGCCGGCAGCTATCAATATTTCTTTGCCTTCATGTTGGGCTGATATCATATCTCCATCTTTTCGCGTAATAGCTTTAACTTCCTCTTTAGTATAAAGATAATCGTTGTCAAATTCCCCGGCAATTACGCTGATCTTAACCCCCTTGTCTTTAAGTTGTGTGATCAGATTAATATAATGACTTTTATCGGTTTTTTCCAAATAGTTACAAACCTGCAAGTATATTTGCGGGTCAGCGGAAAATAAGCCCCGGATCACGGCCTTAAGACTCTTGACGCTGCGTATATTTTTTCTAAAAACGAAAGGCTTAAACTTCCACCACAAAATTCCGGCATAAAGCAGGGTCCCAAGTACGGGAACATGGCCCAGTGCCAAAACAAATTTTGCTGCCCAGGAATATTTGGCGATTAATTCATAAAGCGCCCTCTGTTCTTTTAAACCGGCCTCAGATTGCTTATTTACCCAGGTATCCATATAAGTAATGTGCAAATCTTCTCCCGGCTCATAATTGTTTAATAATTCGGCGGCAATATTTCCACCCATGGAGTGGCCTATAAAAGTAAATTTATCTTCTCCGGATAAGGGGCCATTTTTACCCTTCAAATATTTTATTAACAATTCGGTTTCATAAGTAAAGTCCGCAAAATCCAATTCCTTTTTCGTGTAATCGTAGCCTTTGAGCTGTGATTTGCCAAAGCCTTTCAAATCCACGGACAAGACATTAAATCCCCATTTTTGATAATATTTCAAATCATGGTGCCAATAATCCAGATTGCCGCCCAAACCATGGATATATACCAGCGTGCCTTTCGGATCCGTGTTTGCTTGACGTGGTCTGAACTGATAATGAAGTTTGACTTTTTGCCCACTTTGATCGGTTACGGTATGCGTGGTTTTTGGCTTGAGAAAGGGGGAATTTAAGACCTTTAGTAGTTTCCCCTTTAGCCAGATTAACGATTTAGGGGAAGACTGGATAAAGATTCCAAGCAGTAGGAAACTGATGATGCCTGAAAGCAGCAGACTCTCTTCAGTCAGCATTGCAAAATACGAAAATGGTAAAAATACGAAAGATAGTAATTTTGCTCCGGGAGTATCTGCAGGCTTTATTTGGAGGCGTTGGTCCGGAGAAGATGGAAGGCTTTCACAAATTGCGGAACCAACGAGAGAACGCGTAAATAACTTGACTAAATTCGTATTTTTTTCGTCCTCGGTCACCTCCCGGAATATCTCCGGCATGATTTCCGCGCATGTCCGTAACCAGGATTCTGCGACTTGATCATCAAGCCCAAAGAACAACTCCGCGTCGATAAAGGAAAGCATTTCCTTAATGGTCCGCTTCCTGAGCTGTTCGCGCAGAGCCTTATTCTCTAGCGCCGCTTTAAGATACGCGGCATCGCTCTTATTCAAAATACCCACCAACGCCTCGATATTAGCCGTCTCCTTAATTCCTTCCAAATCCGCTGGACTGATGACACCTTTAACTCTATCCGACAAAGTTTTCTCCAGAAAATCTTGAGGCCAATCAGGCTGGCGTAAAGCCTCTAAAGTATTCTTCTCGATTTTCTCCTCTAGTTTTTGGTAATGCGCAGAGCTTAAAACCCGTTTGATATTCATGATCTTATCAGTGAATTCATGGGGAAGGGATGTCCACGAAGCGCTTCTGATCAGGTCTGATATAAACGGCGGATAGGACCGGCCTGGTTCTGGTTTTTTCAGATATGACATTAATGCCAGTGTTTTTTTTCTGACACTTATTAAATCTTCCCGGTTATCGCCATTTTCAAGCAGCTCTTCCAGGGCGGCAAGTTCCTGGGCGGTGATTATTTTTAAAATGGATTCTTTCCCTGCCTTCGCCCTAAATACCTCAAATCGTAATTTTATTTTTTCGATTTCCTTTTTATAAATGTCCTCGCTGCCGGGTTGCAAAGTTTCATTTATTGTGTCTAATTTATCTTTATCCAGAATATCTTTCAAATCCAACAATATATGAGGAGTATCTATGATCAGTCTTTTCAAATTATTATATTTTGTTTCTTCATCCAAATCCATTTCCGCTGTTAGGAGTTTGAAAACATGCGGATCCATATCTAATGAGTTCGTTTGATCAATGTAATTTTTTAAAATACTTTTGATTTTCCCGTTATCGTTTTCCGTTAAGGCGTGTGTGTATGCTTTTTTCTCATCGGAATTGGCGATTTTCTTGAGAATGTTTTTCGAGTCATTTTCGTTTAACTTGCTAATTATCTCAACAATGTTTGTCAGACAAAGGTCTAAATCCCGGACCTCATTTTCATCAAGTCTTGTTTTTATTTTCTTGAGCGGACGCATAAACAGGATATCTCTGACTATTTGATAATTCTGATCTTTGAGTGCTTGTTTTGCCGTGGCTCTTTCGGCCTCGGGCAATACACCCAAGAGTTGATCTTTTAGTGTGGTTGAAAAAAAATTCTGGACATCAGCGGACCCTTCTTTTATTGCCGAAGTTAAAGCCATGAAATTCATGATTCCGATAGCGGCCTTTATTTTTTCCGATACGCTTTGGGTTTTCATATACCGCACGTCACTCTCAAAGCGCTGCATTAAGCCCACATCATCGGTAGTTAAAAAGCGCTTTAACCAGGTTGTGATGACCTCCTCTTTATCTTCGTCAGAAGCTTTGAGTATGTCCCGCAAAGTATGCAGGTTTTTTTCTTCCGCTATGCTCTTCCGGCGCGCCTCGTCTCTGTGGTTAAACAGGTCCGTAACATAACCGGCAATCATTAGGAAAGTATCTTTTCCCGCTTTCGTGGTTACAAAATCCAAACCTATCTTCTTTTGTTTCACTTCTTGCCATTTATTCCAGAAAACATTAGGAAAAAGCGAACAAAGGGCCAGCAATCTATGGGGGGCTTCAACAATATCCGTCTTGCCATCAAGAAAACGTTGGTAGTCCGTAATTTGAGTATTAATCGTCTCCATATATTCCTTGATTTTCTTTTCTATCTCATCCTCCTTTGCTGCAACCGCTGTCTCCAGGCGCTTGGTCTCAGAGCTGTTCATTATCTGGGCAAGCCCTTTTAAATCTTTTTTTATTATCGCGTTCCTGAAATCTTCATATGCATCTGAAGACAACACATTCTGTATGTTGGTAAAAGCTTCTTCAGTGAAAAGAGAAAAAATATGGTTTGCGTCTTCCGCCGTTTGTTCCGGCTTGCGTAAGATAGCTTCCAAACTACGCCACTCAGGGCCAGAAAATATTTTTGCAAGCTTAATTTTTTCAGAATTGGTTTGACGAAATGCCGCCAATTTAAACTTTGTTGTTTCAACATCCTCAAAATTTTCGGTGGTTAGCATCTTTTCAATCAAAGACGCAGGATCAGCAGGCAGACTTTTATTTTCATCTATTCTTGTGATCCCACCCGAGATGCCGATAAAAGACAATCCTGCAAGCAAGGATACGGCGGCATGGTGAATGTCCGGCAAGGGGATTTGACCGGCTAATAAACTGTTGATTAAGAACGAGATGCCTGCCAACCCGCCAAAGGATATTGCATACTTGGTGGGAATTTGAAATATGCGGTCAATAACTTGTGACGCCTGCGGCGCTAATAAAACCAATACGATCCCCACCGGCGCAAGCAGCAACCCTGCTTGCGCTCCGGCAATCAGGCTGACTGCCACCAGAGCTGCTGTGACAATTGCGCCGCTGATCAGATAAGGCATAGCCTGACGCAGGCTGGGGGAACCTTTCTCTTTCAGCAGACGTTCAAGATTTACTCCCTGGGCAGGCATTATCACTACTTGACTGCGTCCGATGGGCATAGCCACCATACCAGGCTTTGCGCGGATTTTTTTCGAGATTAGCGATAAAAGGTTGTTCGTATAAAATACAACTGTGTTTTTTGCGCGCATGATTATTTCGTTGGGCTCAAGCTTTAAATTATTCGCTAACCATTCATCCGCTTTTGCCCGGTAAATCGCAAGTAATTCATCCCCGGTTTTAACCCGGCTGCTTAATTTTTCTATAATTCCATTGGTTACCAATATCTCGATTGTGTCGTTAAATAGTTTTTGGGCCGGATTTAACAGGGTGTCCGGGATTACAGCTTTTACTTTGGCAGCCGCGGTCTCGAGAAAATTCGTCGGCAACGACATGATATTCTGGTTCTGCGCCAGCAGCTTTTCCAGAGGGGTCTTGCGGTTCTTCAGCAGGGAGAAATACGGATTAAGGATATCCTGATGGTTTATCCGTGGTTTTACGTTTAGGTAGGAAATCCCTCGCTGCTTCAATTCGGCCAGCACTTTTGGGGTATGGTAGCCGCCGATTACCATCAGCGCAATCCGCGTATCGCGATTTTTCATGCGGTCCAGCGTGTTGTTGACAAACGCCACGCTGCGCTCATCCGCGACCTGGTAAAACTTTTTCACTTCTTCCAGATAACCGTCCAGGGCATACACTTGCGCGTCCAGCAGGAATTCATCCAGCTCGTCATGCCGGGCGATATATTCCGTGAACCGCTTTACTTTGAACGCTTCCGGCTGGCGCCGGTATTCCGCGATCTCTTCCGGCGCGGCGGAGATATTCACAAGTCTTTCAATGATGTCCAGACGGCGATCCAACTGATCCAGGGTTACCTGTTCTCCGGTGGTATACAACCGCGTGCGCAGACACTGGTCGAGGATTTCGATCTCCTTGAACAATCCATCCGAAGCCACGGATTCGACAAAAATGCTTTTGCGTTGGGAAACATAAAGTCTTAGGTTGGGATACGCGTCCAGGTTTTCTTTTTGTTTCTGAGCGTATTTATATAAAAACCCAGAGTATTTGAGTAACGGAATCTCGCCTTGGCGAAACCCGGACCGTTGGGCGTCAAAAGCTTTTAAGGCCGGAGGGTATACCTCCAGCTTGATTTCATGCAGGGTCTCGCGTAAATCGTAGATATATCCCTGGCTCTCGTGGTTTAAAAATAGCATAACGGATTCGCGGTTTGCAGTATAAAGGTTTTCGTTCTCGATTCCTTCCAGCCAGATAGGATGTTTCCCATTGACCGCATAGAGTTCAGGTCCGGTCATTTTTCCCTGTTTGACCAGATACTCTCCGACTTCCCGTCTGACGCTCTCGATCGGCACGGTTGCAAGCTTGGTAACATTGATCGGCCGGGACGCGCCTTCAACATTCACCAGTTGCAGGCTGTGTTCGCGCGCCAGCTTGTCGATGATTTTGGATATGTTGGTCTGGACCTCGAAATTGCAATGCAGGTCTTGAACACACACAACCAAATTCTCTCCGCCCTGATACGCTTCGGTTATGGTCCCGAATTGTTTGGGGATTTTTACCGGACTCTGATGGAAGAGCACGGTAGGGGCTAATCCCGGAAAAGCCTGGGCCTCAAACGCCCAGGTCAGATAAGGAAACACAAAAGTGATGCTCACTAGAACCGAGATGATCCTGGTTAGCGTACGTCTCCGCGGTTTAAGCCATGGGGACAGGGATAATAATTTTGTAGGAGATGAATTGATTCTTAAAATAAAGTTTAACAAATGCATGCACTAAACTCCTTTAAAATTAAAGAGTTAAAGAATGGTTTATTAAGTAAAGTAACCTAAGTATATCACAAAATTTTAATAATTTCATGTTTTCAAAAAAAATATTTTATTTAAACTGCTTTATCACAGATGTGTCATAATGACACATTATCAAGGTGGATTGATAACGGATAGCATAATTTATCAAACAATTTAAAGGTGAATTTTAATCACAAGTGCAACAGTTTGTAAGTTAGAAGTTAACCTAATAACAGGCACTGAGTAATATTCAGAATTTAAGGTTGTTTTAGGTCGTCATTCCGGCGAAAGCCGGAATCCAGGATGCGCACTCTTTATTTTACAATGCTTTTCTGGATTCCGGCTTTCGCCGGAATGACGGTAAAAAACCATTTTCGCAGTTGCGACACAGCCTCTTCAGAGCGGGGAAATTGAATATGCTTGCGCGCTGGCAAGTAAGTTTTTTACTCCTGGACATGCCTCCTAATAATATTTTATACTATCTTTCTGCTATGTCCGCTTTTTCGGTGTAATTGCCCCGCGTTGGCTTCGCGGGCCGGACAGGGAAAAAGGATGCAAGGGAGTTTTCTTATGTCAAAATTGAGATTTAAGAATTATGGCGGCAGTTATCAATTTAAAATCCAGGATGCTCAGGACCTGGAGAAAGTGCAATTTCTGGACGAGGTTTACTGGGCTGCTACCAGTATTCCGATTGATAGTCTGGACTGTGACCCAGCCCTGGCGGCGTATCTGGATACGGATAAAAATCACCGGATCCGGTCAGGCGAATTTAAAGCGGCGCTGGCTTGGGTGTTTCGGTTGCTTGCCAATCGAAGCCGTTTATCCCAAGGAACGGATGTCTTGCGCCTTGGCGATATTAATGCCGACGATCCGGAAGGCCAAAAACTATTAGACGCTGCTAAACTTATCTTAACTAATCTTAATACCCCCGATGCCACGGAGATTAATCTGGTCCAGGTTAGGGATGTGCAAAGTATTATGGCCCGGGCGGCGAATAACGGCGATGGTATTATTCCTCCGGACGCAAGTTCCAGTCCGGATTTAAATCAATTTATTGCCGTGGTTATGGAAACCATAGGTTCTGCTTTGGATGCTTGCGGCAAACCCGGAATCAACCAAAAACAACTCGAGGAATTTTTTAAGGAAACCGAAGCCTATCTGGAGTGGAAAACCCGGGGCGAAATTCCTCCGGGCCGGGAGGCTACCGAAGTAATGCCTTGGGGTATTGATACTCCGCAAGCATTTGAGTTGGTGGCGGGCTGGGGAGAGAAAATCGAGCAATTTTTCACCCAGTGCTTAATGGTGAAATTTGACGAACGAACCGCGGAGCAGATGCAGCTTCGCCGGCCGGAGCTGGAGGAGATCAATTTTTCGGATAAAGCCGTAATGGAAGCCCGGCTTAAGGCCAGTCCCCTGGCCTTGCCTAATCCGGAAGGTATTTTGGATTTACAGACCAAGATCAATCCTTTATATGCGGCCCCCTTGCAGGAACTACAAACCAAGGTTCTCGACCGCGCCCTGGGAGGCCCGGGTAAACCGCTTACGGAAAAAGCCTGGGGCCAGGTAAAGGATATTTTTGGGCCGTATCAAACCTGGCGTAAAAATAAACCATCAACTAGAATTGATAAAATTGAAGCCGAGAAGCTCCGGGCTTATCTTAAGGGACCTTTTAGGGAACAGATAACTCAGCTGATAGCCCAGGATTTAAAAGTGGCTGACGAGTTAAACCAGCTCCATAATTTAGAAAAGCTTATGCTATACCAACGATGGCTGCTGGAGATGGCCAATAACCTGGTAAGCTTTGCCAATATTTATAACCCCCAGCAGCGTTCCCTTTTTGAAAGGGGAACCTTGATAATTGATGGCAGAGAAATCACCTTTACCATGAAGGTTCAGGATCGGCAAGCCCACAAAAGCATAGCCGAGCGTAGTTATATGTATCTGTTATATGTAGAAATTACCGGACGCCAGGACCAAGACATTAAATTTGAGATCATGGCTTCAGTGACTTCCGGTAATGCCGATGGACTACACGTCGGGAAACGGGGGATATTTTTTACTTTAGACGGCCGGGAGTGGGATGCCCAAGTAGTAGATATAATAGTCAACCCCATAAGCCCCTGGGAATCCGTGAAAGCGCCTTTTCAGAAAATTGTTGATTTTGTGAAAAACCAGATAGAGAAAGTCACCAAATCCGGTCAAGCTAAACTTGATAAAAACCTTAGTTCTTCAGATACCACTGGTACGATACGCAATCTTTTGTTGGTGGGAGGCGTGACGATCGCGGCTCTGGGCTCGGCTTTTGCTTATATTACCAAGGCGCTCTCCCAGGTAAGGATAAATCATATTCTGGTCGCTTTATTAGGGGTGACCGCTGCGATTTTAGTACCGGGTATAATTGCGGGTTTTAGCAAGATACGCAAGCGGAATATGAGCGTGCTGTTGGAAGCATCCGGATGGGCGGTAAATGCCCATATGCGGTTAAATGCGGCTTTAGGCCGGCTTTTTACCCATACACCACGCCTACCCAAAGGTTCATATAAAGAACGAAAAGATGTTGTGGCGCAGTTCGTAAAACAGTTTGGGTATACTCCCCGGGGATCAAAAAGACTAACCACACTGGTTTTAATTATTATGCTTATGATAATTGGCTTAATAATATTACTGCTGGTTCGACCTGATTTCATTTCCGTCATTGCCGGCCACACGGATGTAGGGGGCGTTTAATTAAACGCCCCTACACCAACGATATACTTGCCCCTCGACGGCTAGTCGCTCGCAATAACTTTTTTCTATTTTGATTTTAGGGTTTAGAAATAAATTGAAAGCTCTTGCCCACAGATCAGGATGGGCGCTAAGCCGCCGTAAGGATAGTCTTTCAGAAAACCCTTAATAATTAGTATCTGTTGCGGAAAGGCGAGTTGAGCTCGTCATACCGGCGGAAGCCGGTATTCAGGAATTATCTTTTCTTGTATTACAATGCTTTTCTGGATTCCGGCTAAAATCATGCCGGAATGACGATACTTAGAAAAACCATAATTGCCTTTCCGCAACAGGAACTAATTAATACTCCATTTATTTAAATAAAGCTTATCTTTAGCGGGTAAAACCTGCCAGATATCACCGGTTTTTTGATTGACATGCAGCAGCTTGGAAGTTTTTATACTGTAATCGTTATTTTTTATGGGTATAATATCCAAGATAATACCGGCGGGATTCAATTTGTAAACTTCCAGTTTTACCGCAGCTCCTGGGCCGGCTTTTTCAACCTGAATATAAATATAGTTATTTAGATCCTCGGCTAAAAAGCTAAGCGATAATAGATTTTGAATTTTCAAAGGTAGATGGGAAGTTTTACCTGAGGGTGCAGTAATCAAGATTACGCCTTTTTCAAGTTTTTCAATTAAGGTAACTTTATAAATGTTTCCACTGGTTCCTATAATTCCATTTATGACGGACAATTTAATTTGACGGGGTTTTAGAGATTCAATTAATAAGGCGGTGCGGGAGATGTTTTCCCGGCGGGTTTTTCCCGCCGGCCCGCCTTCAGCTTTGCGTTCCGCCAGCATTTCTAAATACTTCTCCTCGGAATAAATTGGCTGCAATTTCTTGTTTTTAAAACCTACGGAAAAGCTTTCTTGGGAGCAATTCAAGATATAAACATTATTGTTTTGAAAATACATGTATTGCATGCATTGAAGGTTGGTAGTTTGGGGAATGCCGATTTGGCCTAAAAATTCAGCTTTTAAATTAATATGATATAAGGGCCATATCGCCGGCCTTAACGATCCTAAAAGGTATATTTCATTATCCCGGTCAACGGCTATATCCGATACCTCGCTGATCTTAGTATTCGGAATATCACGGCATTTAATCGACGAAATAAATTTTCCGTGAGTATCTAATATTTGAATTCGATGATTAACATTATCCAGGATATAAATATTATTAGCATCATCCGAGGTAAAAGATCGAACCCCGCTTCCTCCGGCCACCCGGGTAATTCCAAATTGATATTTATCCGATCCATAATTAAAAGCTAAAGCCATTACTTGTTTATATTTTTTAATTAATCCCGGTTGTTTGGTATTTTTGTGATTGGTTTTTGAATTAAAGCCATATCCGTAAGGGACAATAATGATGGTTGCTAACAGCAGACAAGCAAATAACTTTGTGAATTTCATGTTTTGTATTTCCCTTTAATATAATCGGTTAAAGATATATTGGCTAAAAATAATATAAACAATCTATATTGATAAAGCAACCAGCTTTTTCTTGAGAGGGATGCAATTTTTTCCGCCGTGCTGACATGGGAAAGACTATATTTCGCCGGGTCTAATGGGGAGCGGGGGCATAATTTCCTTGACGCCGGCAACTATCTCAGGTATCAAATTAAGATTATAGGTTATTAGGGGCAGTGTGAATCTTGCATCAGAATGCGGGGGTTGCCCCCACCACGATTTCAATTTTAAGGAGATAATGATGAAATACCTTATTTCCATTCCCTTGTTAGTGTCATTGTTCTTTGCCCCGGATTGGGTGCATGGTACCTGCGGGAGCGAGAAACGTTTGCTTTTATCGGAGGGAACAGCGGAAATTTCCGCGGAAAACGACTCGGTCAGACTCTGGATGACAGTCTCGACAGAACACAAGTCCCTGGACCAGGCCGGCTCGGAAAACGCTGCCAAGACCAAGCGGGTAATCTCGGCTCTCAAGACTTTGCGAATCAAGGAAATGAAGCTTAAAACCGCGAGCTTTCGCGTTACGCCCCAGCGGGAGAGAGAAGGCCGGTCCCGCAAAATAATCGGGTATGAAGTCCGCAATACGGTTCAGGTTACCATGGAAGAAGTTTCCGCGAAAAAGATGGCCGCCCGGGTTTCGAAAATGATAGAGACCGGATTGGAAAACGGCGTCAATTCAATAGCCAACCTTTCCTTTTATATCAAAAGTATCGATGAACTGGAGAAAAAAGCCCTGGCCCAGGCTGTTCATAAGGCCCTGGCCAAAGCTGAGGTACTGGCGCAAGCCGCAAAAGTTAAACTGCTGAGTATCGCAAAAATCAGCACGCAGCCGGGCGGACATCCCCGTGCCCGGGCGGCTTTTCGCGGAGCCGAGATGGCGGTCAACACCGCGGCCCTGGCCCCGCCGATTGAAGTAGGCGAGAGCAAGGTGAGAGTAAACGTCAGCGTGGAGTATGAAATAGAGTGAAGCCTGGAATGTGCAAGCCATATTTTTAGTACGGGTTTTGGTTCAGGCAGGCAAGAATTCTCCATAAGATAATCGCAACATGAAATCCTCTCATTGACGTTCTGGGCCGGTGTTTGTTATACTCACTTCCAGACTATTCCATTATCTTATTATTATGAAAAACATAAACCAACATGTTCAAGATATCATAAGGCTTACCGCGGAGATTATTGAAAGGTGCGGACCGCGTCTGGCCGGTACGCCCGCTTGCGGGCAAGCGGCCCGGATGCTTGCTCAGGAATTTAAAAAACACTGCGAGAGCGTTGCGTTGGAGGAATTCAAGCTTCATCCCAGGGCTTTTTTAGGATATTTAAAAATCAATACTATAATTTATCTTCTGGCATCCCTGGCTTTGTATTTCGGATATATTTATTTTGCTGCGGCCGGGTTTATTGCTTGTCATTTAATCAATACGTGGGAATTCCATTTTTATCGGGAATTTATTGATTTCCTGTTTAAAACCAAGACCGGATACAATGTCATAGGAAGAATAGAGCCCCGCTATGAAGCTAAGCAGCAAATTATTATCAGCGGCCATCATGACAGCGCTAATATTTTCAGGTATTTAAGCCATGCACCATGGTTCTATGTTTTTCTGATAGTATCCTCAACCCTGGCCAATGGATTAATAACTATAAGCTTGATGGTCTGGATCGGATACCAGGCGATTTTCGGAGTCCCGCTCTTTCCTTTTGCCGGTTTGAAGTACATATCGCCGATTATAATCCTGCTTAATGCACCCTTTCTTTTCTTTTTAAAGTCCACGGCTACGCCCGGCGCCGGCGATAATCTCGCGGCCTCCTGCCTGCTGAATAAAGCGGCCGAGTTGTTTAGTAATCAACACGGTAAATTTTCAAACTTGCAGCATACCCGGTTGATTCTGGCCAGCTTTGACGGGGAGGAAGCCGGACTGCGCGGGTCACGGGCTTTTGCCCGGAAATATCGCGAGGAATTTCGGCGTATTCCCACTTACAATTTAAACCTGGAATCATTATTTGACGTTAACCAAATCAAGTATCTGGTCAGGGATATGAACGGCACGGTCAGGCTTTCGCGGCCCCTGGCTGAAGAGTGTTGTGGTCTTACCAGGCACTTGGGATATAAAGCCAGGCTGTTCTCTTTGAAATACGGCTATGGCGCCACGGACGCGGCCGAACTCACAAAAGCCGGGGTTCAAGCCACGAGTTTGCTGGCCCTGGATTCTGATTTTAAAAAAGGGAAAGTGGTTTATCATACCGAACGCGATCGAGCGGAAAATCTTGATCCCGCGGTTATAAAGGCTGCGCTGGAAGTGACCACGACTTTTATTATTCAGAAAGACCGGCTAACCTGATATTCTCCAGGGGATTAGAGGATGGACATTCCCTATAGATTAGGACATTTAAAATGGCATTGCGTACCCTGCTGGCAAAATTAAAAAATGATCCGGTTTTTGTAGAGCTCGCCGGGCTGCTGGGCAAAGAGGCGCGGCCCCGGTGCCGGGTGACCGGACTCTGGGGCGGCGCGCGGGCTTTTTTCTGGGCCGGACTGCGCGAACGTCTGCGCCGGCCCCAGCTCATTCTGGTTCCCACGCCGGAAGAGGCCCGCGATCTCTATGATCAGGTCCGCCTTTTTCTCCAGCATCCGGACCCGGAACGCGAGGAGATATTTCTTTTCCCGGGACGGGAAATCCTGCCGTATGAGCATGCCCTGACGGACATGGAGTTGGAAGGCGAACGGCTGGAAGTCCTGATGCGCCTGGCCCGGGGAGAACAGCCCGTAATAGTGGCAGCCATGGAACAGGCCCGGGAAATGCTTCCGGATCCGGTCTGGCTGCTGGAGCGTACTATTACTCTGGCCCGGGGCCAGCATTGGCACCTGGAAAAATTGGCCAGGGAATTGATAGAACGCGGGTATATCCGCGAATCCATGGTAGAGGCGCGGGGCCAGTTCGCGATCCGGGGCGGGATTATGGATATTTTTCCTCCGGCCGAGCTGGCGCCCTGGCGCGTGGAATTTGAAGGTTCGGAAGTGGCCAGCCTGCGGCGTTTTAACCTCCGGCCGGGAGAGCGTGCCTCATCCGGGTCTGCGGATGAGGCCCTGATTTCCCCGGCCCGCATGTATTTTCCTTCTGCAACCGAATTGACGCAAGGCCTGGTCCGGCTGGAGCGTCAGCGCGGCAGGGAAGTAGTCCGGGAGTTGCGGCAAGCGTTGGAAGAGGATCCCGGCCGGCCGGGCATAGAAAATTATTTTCCATATTTTATTCCCACGGCGCCGCTCTGGGAATATTTCCACCGGGATACCATAGTTATAGTAGACTCGCCCGGTACGGCTAAAGAACAGGCCGGGCAGTACGATCTCCGTGCCCATGAGCGGTATAAGGAGCACCGGCAACGGGAATCCTTACTGCCGGCCCCGGATGAGCTTTGTTATAACTTCAAAGTCCTGGGAGAAAAACTCTCGGGTTTTGCGCTGATTGAGACCGGCCGGATTAAACAGACCGCCTGGCCGGAACCGGAATTACTGCCCGAATGGAGCATGGTGGTCAAAGGCACCGCGCCTTTGCAGGCGAACCTGGACCTGCTGATTCAAGAGGCCCGAAAGCTGTTTGAACAGGGCATGGAACTGCATGTTATTTCGCATAACCGCGCCGAGGAGCAGCGACTGCGCCAGCTTCTGGCGGAACGCGCCTCTGACCTGCAAGTTCCGGATTTTCTCGGCCGCTTTGAATTCCATATCGGCCACCTGGCCGAGGGATTTCAATATCCGGCCGGAGCATTGGCAATATTTACGGACCAGGAAATCTTCAGCCGCCGCATAGGAAGACCGCGGCTCCGCCGGATCAAAGGCCCGGCCTATGCCTCCCAGCCGATTTCCGACGTGCTGGAGTTGAAGCCCGGTGACCTGGCGATTCATCGCGATCATGGGCTGGCCCATTTTCAAGGGATTATCAAGCTGGGGATCGACGGCGGAGAACATGAGTTTGTCCGCCTGGCCTACGCGGGCGAGGAAAAACTTTATGTTCCCATGGACCAACTTCGCCTGGTCGAGAAATATACGGGCGGGGAGCGGGCGCCGCGCATTAACCGGCTGGGCAGTTCGGCCTGGGAGAGGACCAAGCAGAAGGTCAAGGAATCCGTAACCATAATGGCCCGCGAGCTGCTGGATATTTATGCGACCCGGCAGGTTCACCAGGCGCATGCCTTTACGCATGACAACCAGTGGCAAAAAGAATTCGAAGAAGCTTTTTCCTATGAGGAAACCCCGGATCAGATACGGGCGATTGCGGAAGTTAAAAAGGACATGGAGCGGCCTAAGCCCATGGATCGTCTGATCTGCGGGGACGTGGGTTTTGGCAAGACTGAGGTCGCCATGCGGGCGGCTTTTAAAGCGGTCCAGGATGGATTCCAGGTGGCGGTGCTGGTGCCGACTACCATCCTGGCGGACCAGCATTTTACCACTTTCCGCGAACGCCTGGCTGCTTATCCCGTGCGCATCGAGGTGCTCACGCGTTTCAAGAGCCCGCAGGAGCAGAAAGTCATTCTGCGAGATCTGGCCCAGGGAGCAGTGGATATAGCCATTGGCACTCATCGCCTGCTGGGTAAGGATGTGAAATTCCGGCGCCTTGGCCTTTGCGTGCTGGATGAAGAACAGCATTTCGGCGTAGGGCAGAAGGAGAAGCTTAAGAAAGTCCGGCGTACAATAGATGTCCTGACCTTGACCGCCACCCCGATTCCGCGTACTTTGTATCTATCTATGTCCGGTATCAGGGATATCTCGGTGATCGAGACCCCGCCCTTGAACCGGCTGCCCATACGTACCCAGGTAATGGAGTACTCCGAACCCATGATCCGGGAAGCGATTTTGCGGGAATTATCCCGGCAGGGGCAGGTGTTTTTCATCCATAACCGGGTTCAGACCATTTGGAAGATGGCGGAACGCGTTAAAAAAATGGCGCCCGAGGCCCGGGTGGCAGTAGCCCACGGGCAGATGACCAAGGGGGAGTTGGAGCCGGTAATGGAACGCTTTCTGACCAGGACGGAAGACATCCTGGTTTCCACCACCATTGTGGAATCCGGCCTGGATATGCCTAATGTGAATACTATAATTATTAACCGCGCCGATGCCCTGGGCATGTCCCAACTTTACCAGCTCCGGGGACGGGTGGGAAGAGCGGACCGCCAGGCGTATGCGTATCTTTTTTATCCCCTGGGCGGGGCCGCGACCGGAGATGCCGAGAAACGGCTGACCACGCTCCAGGAATTTACTGAACTGGGTTCAGGCATAAAAATCGCCATGCGGGACCTGGAAATCCGCGGAGCCGGTGATGTTCTGGGGCGGGAGCAATCCGGCCAGGTGGCGGCCGTGGGTTTTGAAACCTACTGCAGTATGCTGGAAGAAGCAGTACGCGAGCTGCGAGGACAGGGTGAAGAGGTTCCGGTTGAGGTGCGGGTAGCCATCCCCCTGGATGCCTATTTGCCGCCGGACTATGTGCCCGACGCCATAACGCGATTAAATTTCTATAAACGCCTGGCCGGAACCGGAACTGTGAAAGAACTCCAGGAGGTGTCACAGGAAATCGAGAACCGCTGCGGCTCTCTGCCCGAACCGGCTAAGAACCTATTGGAAGTGGCGGAGCTGAAAATCATGGCGCACGCGGCCAAAATCACCGAGATTATGGCAGGGGAAAGAGTTATTCAGATCCGTTGGGCCGAAGATTTTACGCCCTCGTCCAATCTGGTTGGAAAATTACTTGCGGATAGGACCCGGAAAATCCGCTTTCTTCCCGGCGAACCGGCCGGCCTGGAGATGGGACGTCCGCTCCGGAATTTGTTAAAAAACCTGAAGGAGTTGATGTCCACCCTTATATAAATGGGTGCCGGCACCGGCACCCATTTAAAGCAATTGATGCTTTTTAGCAGGAATGATATGTTTGTTCTGAAAGCAAAGTCTTATCAGTTGTTCACCTTCCAGGTGATGGGCTTTTTTTTCGAAAACCATTATAACATCGGAGGTTTCTCTTTTTTAGCTTTTCTTATTTAGGAGTTAGGGCTAGTGAAAACCAATATAAAAAAATACTTAATAAAAGGAAATGATTGTTATGTATATTAAAACATTAATAATTTTAGCAACTTATATTTTTTTATCTAGTTGTGCAACGCCACCGGTTAATGATTCAAATAGTCAAGCAGCGGCAAAATCTACTTCTCAAATAGCATCCGAAGCAGCCACTGCGCCTAATTCCGTTTTGCCTCCAGCACGGTCTCCCCGCTCGGATTACGCAAAACAAAATACAAAAAAGTTAAATGTCGAGGACTGCTTCTTATCTATACCACAAAATTTATTCAGTGTTTTTGATGACGCAAAGGGGATAATACGCAATAAAAATGAATTACGTAAAAATATTATTCTCAGAGATATAGAAAATGGTTATTTAGAATTACAAAACGAAACTATCATATCAAAAATATCTATCGCTTTATTTGTAAAAAGCAATGGATCTCCCTTAATATTAATTACTGGTGATGGAGGTTCTGTTCAAAATTTCTATGCTTTTGAATTAATCGATAAAAAGTGGAAAGATTTAAGCAAAACATTCTTACCAAGAGTATCTTTTAAGAAAATTAGTAAATATTATAAAATGAAAAATATTAAAATTAATGGGGTATATAAGACTGCAGCCGAATTAAAAATGGTGGCGCATAGTTTAATCAGATATCGCTTACCAAGATATGGCAGAAATATTGAAGTATATGCTTCCCATCCAGACCGTCATAATGAAACTGTTCTGTATACTCTCAATTTCAATGGTAAAATTTTCATTAAAAAAGAAGTCCAATAAAATATACATTCCAAAGTTTGATTTTTTGGAATATGCTTTTCAGATAGGGGACATGTAGGGATCATCCCAGGTTTGACAGACACCTAAAAAAGTGGACAATGTCCAAGGAGGTGTCTGTCAAACCTGGGATGATCCCTACATGTCCCCTATATCGCGCACCGTTCTACGAGCGGCTAAAGGGGAAGTTCCTTTGGTCGACTCACCTCAGCTACTTCACTATACTCACCTTCCCCTTTTTCTTCCCTTCCGATGACTCAATGCAATAGATGTATATTCCACCAGCTATTCCGGATATATCCCATTCCTCACTACCACCATCTGCTGTATTTTTATGCTTTATTGTTTTCACTAACTCGCCATTTATAGGGGGTAGGGGACGGCTTTCGGTTAATCGGATAAGGGCGGCAAGTACGGCAAAAATATTTAAGAAATGTGCAATTATTTTTGATTGATGTTGTCAGAATAAGTATGGCGAGACAGAGACGATTAAGCATACCGGGTGGAGTTTACCATATTATTACCCGCGGATTAAACCGGTCGGCGATATTTAAAAATCGTTATGACCGGTTGGAATTTATTGACCGTTTGGAAAAAGCTTTGCAAAAGACGAATAACCACTGTTATGCCTGGGTTTTAATGACAAACCATATTCATCTTTTGATTGGTTTGGGGGAAAACGCTATAAGTGAACTGATGGGAAGGTTGTTGGGCGGGTATGCGATTTACTTTAACCACCGGTATAAACGTTGTGGGTATTTATTTCAAAATCGTTACAAATCTATTTTATGCCAAAAAGAAAATTATCTTTTGGAGTTGGTTCGATATATTCATCTCAATCCCGTACGCGCTGGTTTTATCAAGACCGTTGAAGCATTGGATAAATATCCGTGGACAGGCCATGCAGTCTTAATAGGGAAGAAAAAGAATGAGTGGCAGGTAAAAAAAGAGATATTGGCACATTTTCATACGAAACAAGCAAAAGCGGTTAAGTTATATCGCGAATTTATTAAAGACGGCTGGGAGCTGGGGAAACGCGAAGACCTTTGCGGCGGTGGACTGAGAAGAAGTGCGGGAGGGTGGGCAGGACTCCTGGAAAAGAAAAAGGAAAAAGAATATTTACGAGGGGATGAACGGATCCTGGGAGAAAGCGACTTTGTAGAGCGGGCATTAAAAGCTGCAGAGGAAAATATCAAAAAAACGGAAAAATATAAAAAGCAAGGGTGGAATATAGAACGACTGGTGAAAAAAGTCTGCGGAATTTACTCGTTGGAAGCGAAAAAAATAAAAAAACGCGCAAGGGGAACCGAAATTTCTCAAGCCAGAAGCTTGTTTGCTTTTTGGGGGTACAAGGAATTGGGGATAAGCGGGAAAGAGCTTTCGCGATATTTGGGCATTTCACAGTCCAGTTTATCGGAAGCGATTGAACGAGGGGAAGTATTTGCGCAAGGGAAAGCCCTAACCGATTAACCGAAAGCCGTCCCCCTATGAACTCGATATTTTTGTCATGGCAGGGTGGGGCGTTGCCCGGCGGCTCACTTACCGGCTGGAGGAGATTTTCCGGTGAGTCGGATATTCAATGCTGATAGTTCTGTACTACGGTTCAGAAGGATTTACACAGTCACGAACGAAATTTGAGGGAACCGGGACGTTGGTTAGTAAGTAAGTGGTGCTATTTTTCTCTTCACCTTTTATTCAGGGACATCTTTAGATGTGTTCGGCTAGTTTAAAAAGTGTGATATTTCATACATTTTTATAAAATTAGGCTGACTTGCTAATTAACCAACGTCCCGGCTCCCCACCGTGGACGACGTTAGAACCGTGCTATTGAGATATGGAAGTCAATTCATTATTCCCAAATTGGTAAAAGTAGCTTAAAATACACTTTGAGTATTGTCCGAAAAAAAGTATAGTATCCCTGGATACTCGGAAATCCAATAAAATTATATATTAAAAAGGGAAAAGACCATGAATCGAATCATTGCTACTATTTTTTTCGTAGGTGCACTATTTTGGAATTGTCTTATAGAAGGCGCATGGATAGAGAGAACGGATAAAGTGGTCCTTGGAGATTCAATGGATACGATTTATGCGGATATTCTTATTACAGATGATAAACGGTTTCATTTGGTGGGACAAAACCGATGGAAATCCTTTCGAGTATACCATACGACAGAAACCGGAAGTTGGATTTGCGATACCACCGATATTCGTGTGGATAGCGAGTACATGGCAACTGAAAATTCAGCACTGAGCAATGGCAATGCTTTATACATTGCCTGGACTGAGGGTAGTGCAGGGGTGCCTTACTATACATATCGGTTACATGTTCGCAAATATGAAAATGGTGCGTGGTCATTGATCGGGACAAATCTGAATGTTAATCAAGCGGTCAATGCATCCTACGCCAAGTTGGCGATGTACAATAATATTTTATACGTTGCGTGGGTGGAGGATCAGTCGAAGATATATGTTAAACAATATGACGGCAATGAATGGACATTGCTGGGCCAGGATTTAAGTGAGAACAATAAATCCGCCGAGAGAATGACGATTGCAATGGAAAACAATGAGGGGCCTTATGTGATATGGCAAAACACCGCGGGATTTTTCCCTAGTCAAGGCGTATGGTATGTAAAGAAATATAATGGAACAGCGTGGGAACAAGTCGGCGACTACATACATGTGGATGCATCTGCATTTATTAGTTTAAAAACTATGTGTATAAACAAGAATGGTACTGTGTATGTGGTTTGGTCAGAATACGCTAGTGATGGATGCATGAATTGTCCTGGGATAACCTATCTGGCAAAATTGGAAAATGATCAGTGGGTCCTCCAAAATAGTTTGGATTTAAAGCTTGAACTTGCTGCCGATAGAAATATAAACGGTGTTACGTTACAAGGATTTGGAATAACACCTGATGATTTACTCTATTGCAGCTGGAGTTCGCAGGGAGATTACTTGATTACTAAAGAAACGATAAAACGTCGTCATATTATCCAAACACTGACCCATGATAGTTGGGGAACAATCGCAGATGAGTGGATGGACGACGAATACAATTTAGGGAGTATGGAAATAGATGTCGCTTTCAATTCTGGTAAAATATATCGATTGCTTGAATCAAACGGTACAGCTGTTATAGAGGAACACGGAACGCGACAAGAATACTTGAATCAATACTGCGAAAAAAATGATATTACTGTCTTAACATATCCCCATCCAGCCAGAACGGCAATGTATTTCAATTTTCCAAATACAACTGCAGATTCAGCTGAAATAGAGATTTATAATATGGTTGGGGAAAGAATCACTATGCTACGGAAAAACAATCTTAACAATGAAGTATGCTGGGAGCTTCAGAATATTGGACAAGGGATCTATATTGTGAGAATAAAACTTATAGAAAATGGACGGATAATAAAAACTTTAGTTAAAAAAGTGGCAGTAGTAAAATAGGAGTTTTGGATAAGACGGTGGGACATAAGCTGACAAGCTAAGGCTGGGCTATCCCGGGTTTGACAGACACCTAATGAGATAGGGTGGAGATAGGGGACATGTAACTATTTAACTTTATGAAGTTGCTCACCAAATCCCGTTTTTCTTTCACCGCTTGCTCACCCAAGTCAAACAATTTGCTTATAGCTGCCGAACTTATTTGAAAATATTGTGCCCACCGATTATGTTTGGTTTTATAATATTCAACACTGATATAGACCATCAATGCTCTGGCATTTGCCACGCGCCGAGATGATGACCATCCTGGCTTTTTCACTATCGCAGGTAACAGGTTTAAACAACCCTCGCATTACTTGAAATAGAGCTTTTTCACTGCGGTTCCCCGGCTTTTCCGGCCGGATGAGTCTACGGTTTTTACTATAAAGGAATACGTTCTTTTACTTCTCAATATTGGCGTAGTATAGGAGTTTTTCCTGAGCAAACGCTTATTCACCTTGTAATATTTACCCTTTTTCCCTTTTTTCATGTATACGTTATAACCGGCGCGCTGGGACGAGGAACTGCTTTTCCAGCTGACCTTAATGTGGGAGCCTGCTTTTTTAAGGCTGACTCTGGTAGGCGGGAGCAGCGGCTTGGCTACCGGCTTGGCCGGCGCTTTATAACTTGCGTTCCAATCCGAGGTTTTTAGTGAGGGCGCAGTATGGGAGGGTTGGCCCCAGGAAGCAGAAGTTGCCGGCGGCTTGGTTGGCGCCGCGCCTAATGCCAGAGAGAGGGCAATGCGATGGGTATCGCCTAAATAGCCGTAGGGAACATAGGCATAATCCAGACCCAGGACAAAATCCTGGAAGTAATAGTAAAAGCCCAAACCAACTGTGAGACCGACCAGAGCGGAACCCAAGCCCGCATCCTCGGTTGTAATTTTATAACCTATGCGGGGAGCCAGGGTATTCATGATCATGTATTCGGCGCCTACATTGACTTGCAGGGGATTTTCGAATATGTGACGGCTGACATCCAGGCCTAATTTCAACCCTGTAACCGCCTCCACCAATCCCAGGCCCAGTTTAATTTGGCTGGGTTGGGTAGCCGCCCCAACATTGGTTCCAACATTCATAATATTGATGCCGATCTGCAGCAGCTCAAGACCCGGTATTTTGTACAGGAAACCCAGGTCTGCGGCAAAAGAAACCTGCGCTTCGTTGTCAATAACTGTTATAGGCAGTTTAAGGCCCGCACCCAGTAAGAGATTGTCTGATATTTTCATTCCATAAGCTGTGGCCAGATTTAAATCATAGGCTGTAAAACTTCCCAGATTAATGCCGGATTCATCCAGTTTATCCATAGAGCCATAACTCACGTAAGCAGTAGAGAAGCCCAAGGCGCCTTTCCAGACGGGTAGGCTGCCGGCGCCATATTCATATATTACATTCTGGAACCACTGATTGTGCATAAGAGTAATCTGCACGTTATCCACCTGGCCCAAGCCGGCGGGATTCCAGTATAGGCTGGTGATGTCGTCGGCAATACCGGTAAAAGCTTCGCCCATGGCTACGGCCCGGGCGCCGGCGCCGATATCTAAGAAGGCATTCCCGGTGCCGGCGGCTGGAAAATCTTTTTGATCAGCCCGGGAATTTTGACCGCTGCTCCAGAAGGCCAAAGTAATACCGAGTAAAAGAACCAGGCTTTTTTTCATGGTTGAGGCACTCACTTTAATTTTTTAGGTTAATCTGTAATATAACATTTATTTTAAAATAAGTCACTAAGAGCTTGTCGGACTTAAGTCTTTTTCCCCCTTTGAAAAAGGGGGAAACTTGGAAAAAATGTCTTATATGGTTAAGTCCGACAGGCTTCCAGTCAGCACTTTCGCTGCATCAGTAATCGGTTACGATGTATTTAAGCGTTGACGTTTAAAATCAAATATTGGTAAAATCTTTTAACAGGATGTTTCAATTCCGGTTTAGGAGGAAAAGATGAGATATATAAATATTGTTTTGGCGCTGTTTCTGTTATTAGGCACGGGTTGTGTTATGACTATGCACGTCAGGGAGGCGGCTCCGCCTCCGGTAATAGTGGTGCAGGAAGGTGAGCAAGCGGATTTGTATCGGGAGGATGATTATTCCGGAAAATCGTATGCAGTGGCAGAACCCTATGTTTATGATGAAGAAACGGGGGGGATAGAAGCTGAATTGGAACGGCCGCCTGCCCCGGGGCCGAAACATTTCTGGGTGGAACCCTATGCTTTGTCGGGAGGTTTATTCGCGCCGGGTTATTGGAGATTACGGACCCGGATAGGTTTTACATGGGTACTTGGATTTTTGGACGCGGAAGGCCGATATATTCCAGGTTACTGGAGACCATTGAAAAAAAGGCGTCCGGGATATGCCTGGGTACCTGGTTACTGGTTAGGCGGTTACTGGTATGAGGGCAGATGGCGCAGAGTGAAAAGACCCGGTTATGCCTGGATACCCGGTAACTGGACCCGTCTCGGCATATGGTTTCACGGTTATTGGCGACCTGTCCGGCCACATCGGCACGGCAAGGTATGGGTGCCTGGGCATTGGAGCAGGCGGGGTGTTTGGGTGGCAGGGCACTGGCGATTAAAATCACGGGTTAATAATATTTGGACAAAGGGGCGCTACAATAGAAAGGGAGGATGGGTGTCCGGGCATTGGAAGCGGATTCGGGAGGGCCGAACCTGGGCGCCGGGGTATTGGAACCGGCAAGGGGTTTGGGTTAAGGGTTTATGGAGGATGAAGCAAAAAGCCGGTTATAAAAGAAGGTCCGGCCGTTATAACCGCTTCGGAGCATGGGTTCCGGGAGGTTGGGTTAAAGAAACCCCCAAACCGGTCAGACAAAAAATCCATAAACCAAGGAAAATTCGCAAGCCGAAAAGGACTCCTCTTGAAAGAAGAATTAATGAATTGCAGGAATATAAAAAGGAAGGCCGGGAGGAAATAGAAGAAAGACCGGGAAAACAAGAGCAAAAGACCTACCGGGATAAGAAGGTTTATAAAAAGCAGAAGATTAAGCGGGAGAAAGCCCATCCCTATGGAGGCCGGGTCTATAAGACGGATGACGAGGATGATGAATCCGGGTATAGATCCAGAAAACAAGAAGCCCCTGGATACCAAAAGACCCGCGGAAAAAAGAAGGTCTATAAAAGCAAAAAACGTTATAAAAAAGGCCCCGGTCTTAAATTGAAAGACCAAAGCGAGGAAGCCGAAGAAGATATGGACGAAGAGGCCGGGCTCCAAAAGAAAAAGGCTTATGGGAAGAAGAAGGGCTACGGAAAGACTAAAGGGAAGCAAGATAAAAAACGGTCTAAAAAGGGAAGCAGTCCTGGAGTGCAATATGAAAGCGAAGAAAGCGAAGAAAGCGAAGAAGATATAGATGAAGAGGCCGGCTTGCAAAAGAAAAAGACTTTTGGAAAGAAGAAAAGCTTTGGAAAGACCAAAAGGAAGCAAGGACTAAAAGAGTCTAAAAAAGAGAGGGGACGTAAAGGCCAAGGCGCTTCTTCCGAATAAAACATCCCGCCCCTTGGGGGGGGGGGGATGTTTTATTTAAGCCGGAGAAAACGCGCCACTCGGCGCGGAAGCAGCTTCCAACCGGCGAGCCAGGCGTACCAGAGACAGAGCCAGCCGTATTTGAGGCTGCGGGTGAAATTTATTGAAGAACCTTCTTTAAAATAGCGGGTCGGGCAGGAAATTTCACCGATGGGAATATCGCGCTCAATGGCGGCAATCAGGAATTGATTGTCAAAAATGAAATCATTGGAAAAGCTGTTAAAGGGAAGTTTTTCCAGAACCGAGCGGCAATAAGCCCGGTAGCCGGTATGGTATTCCGAGAGCTTGGCTCCCAGTAGAAGGTTTTCCAGCAAAGTGAGAACCCGGTTGCTGATATATTTATACAGCGGCATGCCGCCGCGCAGGGCGCCGCTGCCCAGGATGCGCGAGCCGATTACGATCTCATAAATCCCATCCGCCAACAGGGAACACATGGAGCGCAGCAATCTCGGCGTGTACTGATAATCCGGATGCAGCATGACGATAATATCAATGTTTTTCTCAAGAACCGTGCGGTAACAGGTTTTTTGGTTGGCTCCGTAGCCTTGATTGGTGTTGTGAATATGAGTTTCGATATTAAGGGAGCGGGCCAGTTCGGCCGTGGTGTCAATGCTGTGGTCATCCACCAGGATAAACTCATCCACCACATCCTTGGGAATATCTTCATAAGTGGCGCGCAGAGTTTTCGCGGCGTTGTAAGCCGGCAGCACTACGGCTATGCGCTTGCCGCCGATCATATCCCGGCGAATTTCCGTATTAAATCAATAATGTTCAAAGATTCCGTTCCGCAATATCGCCGACCACAGGAAGTTTAAAGGCCACACCCTGGGAGGCCTTTACCATCATAAAGAGCCAGATGGAAAAGCCGGCAATGGACAGGAAAAAGTTGAGGACAAAGCCCAGAACCGGAACAATCCTGAGAGTCATCATAACCACAAACAAACCGCCGAAGACCATGGTGGATTGCAGCGCGTGGAAACGGACAAAAGGATTGTCTTTCTCCAGGATATAAAAAAGGATACCCGTAATAAATCCCAGCAAGTAAGAGAGGGCACCGGCCACGGATGGATCCATGCCGGACTTGGTAATACCTAGATCCAGATCCGCATCCCTTTCGGATCGTGCGCTCATTTCTTCACCACCCCTTGAGTTTTAAATTTCCAATTTAAATAAGGCGCCTTAATAGTTGAAATTTCTTACCATTGGGCAGCCAGCAGCGGAAAAATTATTTCTGGCGATATTATAGGGGGGAAAATTATTTTTGTAAACAATAAAGAGGGGCATTTGGTAACCGAATTGGGTTTAGCCCTAAAATCTACATTGAATTTAAAATTTCCCCCTTTGGAAAAGGGGGATTTGCTGAAAACGTTGCTATACTTAAAAAATCCCCCTTCCCCCCTTTTTTCCGTAAAGAGGCAAACGGCTGTCATTGTATCATAAGTCAACAATAAAGTCCGACAGGCGCCTAAGGTTTAGGGGGGGATGTTGCGTAGGAAAAAAATAACTGGTATAATAAAAGCATAAAATATTAGGGTCGGGAGGAGAAAATAAATGTTTAAAAAAGCATTTATCCTGGCAGCATTAATTATTCTGACGAGTATGGCCGGTCCGATCCGGGCCCAGGAGCGCCCGGATAAAAAAAACCTGCCGCCTTTATCCCGGCATCACATGCATGGACCTGATGTTCCGCGCATGGCTGCGGATCAAGTGCTGATTAAATTCCGCAAGGATTTTACTCCGAAGATTCAAGCGGAATTCCAGGCCCAGGTTAAAGTAAAGGCTGCCAACCGTAAGCAGGCCGTGGCCGCGTTTCATGCTTTCCACCGGACCCGTGCCCGGGGAAAGGTACTGTTTGGTTGGCAGCGGGTGACTCTGCCGGCTGGAAAGCGGGTTATGTCCGCTATGGAGGAATATAAGAAAAATGTCCTGGTAGAAGCAGTAGAGCCGAACTATATTGCTTATGCCGCTGATGTGATTTGCAATACTTATACCGCGTGCACCTGGATTAATGACCCTTATTATAAGGATGGTCAATCGCAGTGGTGGATTAATCGTACTAAGACCGATGTGGTGATGAATCGGGACATTAATTACACCAACCCGGCAGATATAATAGTGGCGGTAGTAGATACCGGCGCGGATCTCAATCATCCTGAATTCAGCGGCCGCCTAGTGCCTGGTTATAGTGTTTTTGGCGGAGATCCAGAGGATGATAATAATGCGATGCAGGGCCATGGGACGCATGTTACCGGCATGATTGTGGCCAATGCCAACAACGGCCTGGGAGTGGCAGGCACGGCGTATAAAGAAAAAGTGAAGGTCATGCCAATCAAAGTGCTGAATGAAAATGCCTCGGGTTTAGTTTCGGATGTGGCAGACGGAATAGAATGGGCGGCGAACCATGGGGCGGATATTATCAACTTGAGTTTGGTGATATATAGCAGTACTAATCCTCCAGTACTCGCGTCAGCCTGCTCTTACGCGGCCGGCCAGGGATGTTTTCTGGTCGCTGCCTCTGGAAATGATAATGTGAATTTTGCAACCAATCCTTACTACCCGGCCGGGGATCCGAATGTCATGGCAGTCGCGGCCACGACTTCCGAAGATTTTGCGACATGGTATTCGAATTGGGGCAGCGTTATTGATTTAGCCGCCCCGGGCGGGTCATTTGATTATTATACAGATCATGGCGTTACGTGTACTGCTATGTATGATGGCTTCAGCGCAGTGGAAGGAACTTCCTTTGCCGCATCTCAGGTTTCGGCCTTGGCAGCCCTGCTCTGGCTTCAGGATTCTTCCCTTTCGGTGGATCAACTGCGTACGAAGATGAAAAATAATTGCGAAAATCCGCAGGGTGAGGATGTTATTTATATTGGAGCCGGCAGGATCAATGTTTTTGATTCTTTAGACGGAACCGCGGTAGTTACGTTTACCCCCTCATATACGCCTACCAGGACGCCTACACCTACGGTTACTAAAACCTTTACTTATACCCCGACCTACACCATAACGCCTACCAGTACGCCTACTTCTACAATTACCCCGACCTACACTATAACTCCGACCGCAACCATTACGCCTACTTCGACCCCGCTGGTCCTAGGGCGTGAAGAAGTGCGCGTATACCCCCAGCCCGGACGCGAATATGTACGCATAGCGTTTAATTTTCAGGGCCAGGGCAAGGTAAGCCTGGGCCTGTATACGGTGGCAGGAGAGCGCGTTATCCATTTGGAAGAGCGCCCCCAAGAGCAAGACGGATCTGCGATAGTGGAAATAGCGACTAAAAAAGTAAGTCCGGGAATTTATTACCTCCACCTGCAGGTGGAGGACAGGCTGGGAAAGCGGCAGCTTAAAGGCAAAGTCGCGATTATAAAATAAGCCGCCCGGGCCTACAGGAATTAAGTCATTGAAACTAATCAGCACGGATTTTCATACTTATTACCGTCCCTCGCTCTGCGAATTACGGGTATATTTAAAGCAGCAGCCCGAAGTGAAGGCAGCGCCGGCCGGGCCGTATGAGCAGGTGCTTCGGCGGCTGGGCGCGCGCCACGAGCAGGCCCATCTTGAAACCTTTCCGGAATTTATCAACCTGGCGGCCTTTCCCTCGCAGGAACGCATTAAGCAAACCATCCAGGCGGTCCATAACCGCATAGCCGTGCTCTACCAGCCGTTCCTGCGCGCCAACATAAAATTAAAGGGCATATTCTGCGAAATTTGGGGGGAGCCGGATTTTATGCTGGCCGTAAATGACGGCTATGTAATTCGTGACGTAAAAATATCCCGCCGCATCGATGAGAAAGAACACCCGGAAATTAAGTGCCAATTGCAAACCTATGGCTGGTTGTATGAACAGACGTTTGGCCGGCCTCCCTTCCGTTTGGAAGTTTATAACGGCGCCGGAAAACTGGAAAAGGTGCCTTATGACAACGGTCAGGCGGCCCTGGCAATCCTCGCCGCCATAACAGAACTTCGGCAGATGAGGGCCGAGCCTTACAGCCCCATCGGGTGGACCAAGTGCGCAGGCTGCGGTTTCCGCGAGTATTGCTGGCCGCGCGCCCAGAAAAAACAGGATATAGCCCTGGTAGCTGGCGTGGATCAGGGATTAGCCCGGGGTTTGCATAATGACGATATTAATACCATCTCCCAATTTGTTGAAGCTTTTGATGAAACGCGCCTGGCAAATTATCAACGCACCTGGGGAAACCGTACTCAGCGGGTGGGAAAAGCTGCGGCCGGGATTATGCTTAATGCCCGGGCCATGGTTGACAATAAGGAGATTCTCATTCAGAAGCCGGAATTGCCGGAATGCGCTAATTATGTGATGTTTGATCTGGAAGGACTGCCTCCCCAGTTGAACGAACTCCAGAAAATTTACCTCTGGGGCATGCAGGTGTTCGGCCCAAGGCAAGGTGAATTTCAGGCCGCTACCGCCGGATTTGGCGAGGATGGAGATCGTCAGGCCTGGGAAGATTTCCTGGCCAAGGCTCAGGCTATTTTTCAGGCGTACGGCGATATTCCTTTTGTGCACTGGCATCATTATGAAAAGACCAACCTTAAAATGTATATTGAGCGTTATGGTGATCCAACCGGAATCGCAGAGCGCGTACTCCGTAATCTGCTGGATCTTTTGCCAGTCACCCGCCAATCTTTGGCCTTACCCTTGTCCAGTTACAGCCTCAAGGAAGTGGAAAAACATGTGGGGTATAAAAGAAAATTGAAGGAATACGGCGGCGAGTGGTCCATGGCCAAATATATTGAAGCCGTGGAAACCGAAGACGAAAAACAGCGCCAAGCGGTTATGTCCGAAATTCTGGACTATAACCGGGAAGATCTGGAGGCTACCTGGGCGGTATTGCAATGGCTGCGGGCGAAAACCGGGAAATAAACGTATTTTGCTCACCATTTAAATTTGGTATAGAATAGGTAAAGGTATACAGTATACCTATTTTTAATTCGCGGCAGGTTATTGCACCAAACAGTTTAATATGGTATAAAAATCTGATTAAAATCCGTAATATATAACTGTTTCTTATAACATTACCGACTATTGTAGGGGCGACGCATGCGTCGCCCCTACATCCCATGGGTGGCATATCTCAGCTTTTGAAGGATTGGAAAAACAGCATGAAATATTCACATGCGGGAAAGCGAATGGCTAATATATTATTACAATATTACAATGCAACGAGGTATAAATGAGAAACTTTATCCGGGATCTTACTCCGGCCGGGAGGCTGGGGCTGCTGGGAGCCGCGGTTTTTTTGCTGGCAAGCGCAGTTGCCCTAGTGGGAATAAATTATTATTGGCACGGGACCTCGGCCCGGACTGAGCGCGTGGTTGAGATACCTTCCCGGGCCGGAACCGCGCAAATCGCCCGGCGTCTGCACACGGCTGGTATAGTGCGAAATGCCCGGATCTTTCAATATTTTGTTATTCTAACCGGCCGGGCGCGCAAACTCCAGGCCGGGGAGTATGCTTTCTCCTCCCGGCCCGGTATGTTGGCAGTAGCTCAGAAGCTGGTCGCCGGAAAGGTTTTAAAGCATGTCGTGACTATTCCCGAAGGATTTACCGCGCGGCAAATTGCGAAGAAGATCGAGCAGGAGGGTTTGGTTCCGGCGGAAGATTTTATGGCCATGGTCAACGATCCGGCCCTGGCCAAGTTAGGGAAAGTGCCGGCGGATAATTTGGAAGGATTTTTATTTCCCGACACTTATCAATTCGTAAAAGGCCTTTCGGCCCGCCGGATCGTCCGGCGCATGGTGGACCGGTTTTGGGAGAAGCAGCAACCCGGGTGGTTAGAGGCCGGAAAAAAACAGGGGCTTAATTTTCTCCAGTTGGTCACCCTGGCTTCCATTATCGAGCGGGAGGTGTTGGTTCCGGAAGAGCGGGCCCGCGTCGCCTCGGTTTTCTATAACCGGCTTCGCAGTAATAAGCGGCTGGAGTCCTGCGCCACAGTATTGTACAGCCAGGGCCGCAACAGCGGTTCTTTAACCTGGGATGATTTGCATACCCGTTCGCCCTATAATACTTACCGCCACAGAGGCTTGCCTCCCGGACCGATATGCAATCCTGGCCTCTCGGCTCTGCGGGCGGCCGCCTATCCGGCGCAAACTGATTATCTTTTTTTCGTGGTTTGTCCGGACGGTCGGCACATTTTTTCAAAAGATTTCGAGGCGCATAAGCGCGCCAAGTGGGCCCAGCAACAGGCCCGGCGTTTTAAACCAAGGCCTTCCGCTTCGCCTACCCCATGAGTACTCCCAAACCCCGTCCCATTGAACGCCTGGTAGTTACCATGATATTAGCCGTGGTCTTGGGCATCGTGGGAGTGTTAACGCTTAAACGGCTGGATATCGAGTCAGTAGTTCGCCGGGTTGAGATCGCTTTTCCGGAAGCCCGCTTGCTGGAAGCCGCGGCCCGGGATTCCCATGCGTCCGAGGCCTTGCTGGAGGCCGGGGTTACGACCCTGGTACGCGCGCCCTATACTCTGGATCATATGATACGGTACGGCCTGGCTGAGGTTTGGCACCCGGAACCGGACCGCCTGGAGATCCACTTGGCCGACGAGCAGCTGGCCGGCAAGGCCACGGTTTACCTCACCGGGCAGTTCGGAATGTCCGCTTTGAAGATCCGCCTGCGTGAATCCCAATATATTTTCGATGTAGACCTGCCATCGCCGGTTTTTGATCTGGACGCCCGCCGATATATCATGGAGATTCCCTCCGGGCCCATGCCCCCGGGATTTCGCAGGGCTCTCTGGCTGCCGGCCGGGGATTGGGGCCGGACAGAGAATCTTAACCAGTTCACTCAGGACATTTATTCCTTGCAACCCGAAATAGTGATTCCGGACTGGCTGGGAGGCGGGGGCGCGGCTGACTTTTACAGGTCATACCTGAATACTCCCTGGCTGCGCAAACCCTACGTTGCGGTTCCGGAGTTTTCACTTCCCATCTCGGGGCGAAAAATATTACGTGCCAGTAAATCCTGCCGCCTCTTTCGCGCGCATTTAATTTCCAGCCGAGTCGCTGCCACCCTTACCGAACAGCGTCTGTTGAGGAGATTATTACGGGCCGCGCAGGAGCGGAGGATCGGACTGCTTTACCTTGATCCGCCGAAATTCTGGGATTTCAACCAAAGCCTGAATTTTATTCGTGAGTTAAAAAGCGCCCTGCTGGGCCGGGGATTTGAACTTGGAGCCATAGAGCAGAAGCGCGGGATACGTACCGGGCATCTGGCCATGAACCTGATATACCTCGGCATAGGAGCGCTTTTTTTTCTCTTTGTCTGGCGGGCCGCACTCTGGGCGGTAGGTTTTACCGGCCAGGATGAAGCAGTGGATCAAGTGCTTACCATCAAGTTGAAACTAGTCTACTTTCGCTGGGCCGCGTTTATCCTGGTTTTAGGCATTTTCATAATTCATTGGGAAGGGTCAACAATCTGGGGGGGCAAAATTGCGGCCTGGATTATAGCTGTGATGGTTCCCTTATTAAGTATCAGCCAGGTTTATGAGAACGATAAAAGCCAAAGCGGTTTTTTATCCAACTGGTTACACGCCGGCCGGGATTTTTTGTTTATAAGCGTTTGCAGCCTGACCGCCGGATTAAGCATTGCCGTATTGCTTTATCACCCGGAGTTTGTTCAGCGCCTGAACGGATTTGCAGGGGTAAAGGCGGCTTACCTGGTACCTGTGTTTTTAACCGCGATTTATTTATTTCCCCGGATTACGGATCCGGTATGGTGGCAGGAGCGTTGGAAAAGAGGCCAACGACTTGGGACGCTAACCGCCTTGGTGTTGATAGTCAGCCTGGTTATTATACTGGTCGCCCGGTCGGGAAATGCCGCGTGGTTTGCGGCGAGCAAATTAGAAATAAATTGGCGGGAAGTCCTGGAAGGGATTTTAGGCGCCCGGCCCCGGTTCAAGGAATTTCTTATCGGACATCCTTTGCTCTTACTGGGATTGTTCGGTCTCAGAATGAGCAATAACCGGGATTGGATCTGGCCCAGGATTTGTTTAACCATCGGGATCCTCGGCCAGATTTCCATGATTAATACTTTTTGCCATGTACATACCCCCCTGGGGTTGAGTCTGCTGCGTACCTGGCATGGACTCTGGATGGGAATGCTGACCGGTATAGTGCTGTGGCTGGCATGGCAGCTATGCCGGGGACGAAGGACAGCCGCGTGAGACTGCTGATTTCCGGCTATTATGGTTTCGGAAACCAGGGCGACGAATGGCTGCTGGAAGGCCTGCTGTCCGCGTTTTCTGATTATTCCGCTTCCATAACGGTTCTCTCCCAGGATCCGGCGGCCACGGAATCCCGGCATAATGTTCGCGCGGTTTCACGCTGGAATCCCTGGGTAATCCTGCGGGAATTGAAAAAGTGCCAGGTTTTGATTTCCGGCGGCGGCGGTTTAATACAGGATTTATCCGGTCATTTATCTCCGTGGTATTATGCGGGCCTGATCGCAATGGCGCGGCGATTAAACAAGCCGGCCATCCTGCTCGGACAGGGCTTTGGGCCGCTTACCCGGAAAGGGAATAATAAACTGGCAAAGAAAATACTGTCTAAAGCATGCCTGATTGTACCCCGGGATCAGCCGGGCCTGGAATGGTGCCTCTGCCATGGCGCTTCAGAGGATCAACTGGTGCTGGGAGCAGACTTGGCATGGATACTTCCGTTTCCCCAGCCGGGTTCAGGCCGCGGTTGGCTGGTAATACTCCGGAGTGATTGGCTGGGAGGAGCAATTCCGGAATGGATGGGAAACCTGGCAGGCTTGGCACGGAAAAAGGGGATCAGAGTCTGTTTCGCGGCTTTGGGCCGTCAGGGCGATGAGCAAATGCTGGAACAGATGAAATCCCGGACGGAATTTAAAGAGTGCGGTTTTATCTCCCTAACAGGAGTAGGGAACTGGCAGGCCGTAATCAGGCAATTTAGCGGAACAGACCTGGTTATCAGTATGCGCTATCACGGGGTTCTCCTGGGGGCCCAGTTAGGCGCAGTAGTGACCGGCTTGGGGCCGGATCTAAAAATCAAAAATTTATTAAATGATTTGGGACAGCCGGAGCTGGATACGCGTAATCTCGAGAGCAGTTTAAATGATATTCTGGAAAGAGCGCCGGAATTATCGCGACGCGTGGTATTAAACAGGGAAAAACTCCGGACCCGCGCCCAAGCCGGGGTGACGGCGACGCGGAGAATTTTAATAAACCGGACGGCCGCCGGGAGAAAGTAAAACCATGACCGATATTCTGGTTTGGTGGCTGCTGATTTCTGCGCTCGGTCTGGCGGTCATTCCGATTGCCCTGAAAGTTTTCAGATTTCTTCCTGACCGGGGTTATGCTTTCACCAAGCCGCTGGGATTACTGCTTTTCGGCCTGGGGGTATGGCTCCTTGGTTTTGTGAGTTTTTCCCTTCCCGCGATTTTACTTTCCTTTGGTCTTTTAGCCGGATTTTCTTTTTGGATCGGGATGAAAAACCGGGAAGAAATTCTGGCGGTCTTAAAAGCCCGCGCGTCCTATGTGCTGATCCTGGAACTGTTTTTCCTCCTGCTTTTTCTGGGATTTCTCTTTTTCCGCATGTTTAATCCGGATATCTCAGGAACCGAGAATTTTATGGACCTGGCCTTCTTAAATTCCATATCCCGCGCGAGCTCCTTTCCGCCTTATGATCCCTGGCTGGCCGGCCCGGAATACTATATCAGTTACTATTACCTGGGTTATTTATTAATGAGTATTCTGATAAAAATTTCAGGGACGGCTCCGGCTGTCAGCTATAATCTTTCCCTGGGTCTGCTTTTCGCTCTTTCCGGAACAACCCTTTTTGGCCTGGTTTATAATTTAACCCGGCAACGGCTGGCCGGATTGGGGGGATGGGCGGCGGTCTTTATATTCGGAACGCCGGCCGGATTTCTGCAATGGTTTAGAACCGGGTCCGGGGAAAATTTCAACTGGTTCGCGCCCACGCGCATAATTCCCAATACGATTAATGAATTTCCGTTTTTTTCTTTCTTGCTGGGGGATATACATCCCCACATGTTCTCGATTCCCTATGTCATGATCAGCCTGGGCCTGGCGCTGAACCATCTTAAAGCCAATGACAGGCAGATTTTACTCCGGCATGGCGGGAGCGTGGGGCGTTATTTTCTCTGGGGGCTGGTGATCGGCGCGCTGGGCTTTATCAATAGTTGGGATCTGCCCGCCGCAGTATTTATAGCCGGGCTGGCCTTTTTTTTTCAGCAGTTCCGGGCATCGCCCGGCCGGGACGCCCGGCCCTGGAAGGATATACTGGGAGGGGCCATGATTATGCTGGTACTGGCCGTTCTGCCGTATCTCCCATTTTATCTGAATTTTCACAGCCAGGTCAAAGGGGTTTACCTGACCACGCAGCATACCCGGATCAGCGATTATCTTTTGATCTTCGGCGTGTTCGTTTTTATGGCCGGGACTTTTCTGGTATGCCGGTATCATGCCTGGTTTGAGATATTAACGGGCCGGAGGGGAAGTCCCTCCCGCCCTTCGGTTGCAAGCCTGCGGCCGGTTGGCGAAGTTCCGGAAAGGATCCGGTCCTTTCTTTTATTCTGTTTTCAGCCCATGGTATTCTGGCGCCGCCGGAAAAGCCAGGGAGCGGCCGAGCTGATAATGATTTTATGCGCGCTGGCCGCTTTGGCCGCGCTCCTGAAATCAGCTTTGCTGGGGATCATGATCTTAGCGTCCGGGGCGGTACTGATTTTACTCCTGACGCGCGTGGATACGCCGGAAAACATTTTTGTTTTGCTATTACTTTTTACAGCCGGACTCATATTCCTGGGATGCGAGATATTTTATATTAAGGATGCCTTTCCTCCGCGTCTCCACCGCATGAATACGGTTTTTAAATTTTATTACCAGGCCTGGTTCTTCATGGGTCTGGCCGGCGCATATGGTGTTTACTGGTCGCATCAATACTTGCGGCATAACCGGCGGCTGAGAACCGTGTGGCTGACTCTCCTGATTTTATTAATAGCCGTCTCCCTGATCTATCCCGGGGTCTCGATACTCGCCAAGACTCATTACTTTGCCAAAACGCCCACGCTGGATGGTTCCCGCTACCTGGCGAAGAAATATCCTGCAGATCTGGCAGGCATTGAGTGGCTGCGGCTCCATGCCAAGGGCCGGCCCATAGTACTGGAGGCGATTGGTCCGCAATTTTCCGAGTTTGCCCGGGTTTCAGCCTTTACCGGATTGCCGACCGTGCTCGGCTGGGCCGGACATGAATTGCAGTGGCGGGGAAATTTCGATGAACCGGGCCGGCGCATACCGGATATTGATAATATTTTATTCGGCTCTTCGGACCAGGAAAAAAGCCGAAGATTGATCGCGCAATATAACATTGAGTATGTTTTTATCGGGACCCTGGAACGGAACAAATATCCTGGGCCGGCTTTGGAAAAATTCGCGGGCTTTATGGATGTAGTGTACGAACATCCCGAAGGAGTAACGATTTATCAGAGGCGGTGAACGGGTTTGTCATCTAGGCGCAGCCGAGAAATCTCCAAAAGCTCTTTTAAATTCAACGTTTGCGCAGAGATTCCTCGCTAACGCTTGGAATGACAAAGTAACACAAATGCCTTTGGATATAATTGACAAACCAGGGGGAACATGTTATACATATAGGTATAACGCAAGGAGATGATATTATGTTGATGAAAGTTTTTAATAAAGGCCAGGTTGTAATTCCGGTGGAAATTCGCAAGTGGATGGGAGTCTCCATAGGAGACATGTTGAACGTCATGTTGGATAAGAAGCATAAGCGTCTCGAATTGCGCAAACTGGAGAGATTAGAGTCTGATGCCTTGGCCGGATCACTTTCCAAGTATGCCAAGACGAAAAAGATGCCCGCGCGCAATATAATGCATAATGCTTTGCGAAAAGGCATATTACATGAGATATAGCTTGATCGATACCAATGTAATTGTTCGTTATCTGGTGGAAAATCCCGCAACCATAGATAAAAAGTTTAAAGGGGTTTACCGATATTTTCAAAAACTGGAAACCGGCCGGCATAACGCCGGTCTGATAGAATTAGTGTTGTTTCAGTGTTATTTTGTGTTGACCAGTTTTTACCGGGTGCCGCGCGTG
>JAUVAV010000058.1 GCA_030591525.1 candidate division FCPU426 bacterium
AGCAAAGGCGGATTTTTCAGGATCGCGCGCGCGATCGCGAGACGCTGGCGCTGGCCGCCGGAAAGCTTCACTCCTCGCTCCCCAATCATGGTCTCGTAGCCGTGCGCGGTTTGTATAATAAATTCATGCGCATGGGCCGCCCGGGCGGCCGCCTCGATCTCCGCCTGCGAGGCTTGAGGACGGCCGTAAGCTATATTATTCCGGATAGTTTCATTAAATAAGATTGTCTCCTGGGTTACCAGGCCGACAAGCTGCCGCAAAGATTTTATGGAAATACTCCGGATATCATGGCCGTCTATCAGAACAGCGCCTGCTGTGACATCCGCAAAACGGGGAATTAAATCCACTAAAGTAGTCTTGCCGGCTCCCGACTTTCCTACAATTGCCAAAACTTTTCCCGCAGGGACGGTGAGCCGGATATTATGTAACACCGGTCTTTCCGGCTGGTAGGCAAAAGAAACATTGCGGAATTCTATTCTGGATTTGATAGCACTGACAGCTTTCGCCGCCGGGGCATCTGTAATGGCCGGAGGAGAATCCAGCAGGTCAAATACTCTTTGGGCCGCGGCCAAAGCCTGCTGAATCGTATTGTTGACGCCGGCAATGCTTTTGACCTGGGGGTAGATTGAGAACAGCCCCGCCAGAAAAGCAAAGAACGTTCCGGCCGTGGATTCTCCCTTGATTACCAGGGTCCCGGATACGACAATCATCATGCAAATACCGATCACTCCGATGAATTCCATGAGCGGGCTGGAGATAGCGGTTTTGCGCAGAGCGCGCATGGTTAAATCAAAATAATGCCGTATCTCTCTTTGGAAGCGTTTAATTTCCTCTTTTTCCATGGTAAAGGCCTTAACCACCCGGATGCCTCCGAAACTCTCATGCAGGACCGTGGTCACGTCCGCCATCTTGGCCTGGGAGTCGCGGGATATCCGGCGCAAGGCTTTGCCAATATAAACTATGGGATAAACCGCCACTGGAAAAACTATCAGGGAGAGTGAGGCCAGCTTCCAGTCCAGATAAAAAATCATCCCGACCAGTCCCAGAATATGTAGCACTGATCCTAATAAGCGGCCCAATACACTCGAGACCGCGGATTGCATAAGCGTTACATCATGGGTAACCCGCGAAATCAAGAGGCCGCTCTGCTGTCCATGGAAAAAACTCAATTCGCGGTGGAGTAAATGTTCATACAACTGGTTGCGAATATCCATGGTAATGCGGTTTCCCAGGTTATTGATAAGATAATCCTGTCCGTAAGTTGCCAAACCTTTTACCAAATATGTCAATATTATAACGATCGGCAGCAGCCGCAGGTAAAAAAGCGCCTGGCTATGATCAGGGTTGGCTAAAATTTTATCGATTACGGGCTTGAGCAGGTACAAGCCCAAGGCGGTCAATCCCGCGGTCGTAGCCAGACAAAAGATGGCGCTGGCCAGACGGAAAGTATAAGGTCTAACGTATTTTAACAGCCTTAAGTATAGTTTCATGTTACAGGGACACACCTTGTTTTTTGTAATTAGTAAATGCTCAAGCTCCTAGCCACGTCACGTAGGGGCGACGCATGCGTCGCCCCTACAATTGCCGATGATGTTATAACGAACAGCTAAGTTTTTTCAATCCCTCGAAAGCTGAAATATGCACCCACGGCACGCAGGGGCGACGCATACGTCGCCCCTGCAACTGCCGCGATGATACTATAACGAACAGCTAAGCTACTACACATTTTTTATGAAAGTTTAACATAAACTATCCTATTTTTCCCTATAAAAAAAAGGCCGCGCTTCTGGCGCGGCCTTTTTCCAAAAAGTAATTTGATTTACCGTAATCGGTTTTTTTCGATTATTGCGGTATTCGGATTACCACCTCGACCCGGCGGTTTTTCTTGCGGCCGGCCTTGGTTTTATTAGTCTCAATCGGCCGGGTCGGACCCCAGCCTTTAATGTCCAGCTGATAGTCCGGCACACTCTGCTGATCTACCATGAAGCGCCGGACGGACTCCGCTCTTACCAGAGAGAGCCGCATATTGAGCTTGCGCGGCCCGGTGGAGTCAGTATGGCCGTTAATCATTACCTCAGCGTTCGGCTCATCCTGGATCAAGTAAGCATTTTTAATGACCTTATCGAACATCTCGGCCGTTAAGTAGGCCTTGCCGGTACTAAAGAGAATGCCTCCAACATTAATGGTCGTGCGGTTCTCCGTCAGGTAAACCTGCCCTTTTACCGGTCTGATGCGGTCCGAAATCAGAATCTGATTCTCTTTTTTATCTGTAAGAGTAAGCTCATACCGGTACGAGGCATTGTTGGAAACCACGGTACCGTCCTCGTCCTTGGCATCCCAGGCAAAGGCCTTGAAAAGAGGTTCCTGGGTGCGATAAGAGCGGATCAATTTATTGGCATCATTAAACACGTCTAGTTTCCAGTTTTTAACATTTTTCAGGGGCTGCTTGATAGAGAAATAAACTTTATCCGGGTAAATCTCATAGTTCTTGCTGGTATAAAGCTTGGGAATGGTATCCACAATCACCAAAGTTCCCGCAATGCTTTTTTTCCCGCCGTCTGCCAGCGTAAGTTGCAGGTTAAAAGGATACTGCTTTTTCGAGGCTACTCGCTTGCCCTGGCGGGTTTTCCCGTTCCATACAAAAGACTTGGGCGGAAAACCCTGTCCCTTATAGGACTTGATGGTCCTGGTTTTTTTACCTTTATTAAGTATGCTCAATTTCCAGGATGCAACCTCACCCAGGTCATCCGGCAATTTGGGTATCAGGGTGATCGTTCCGGTAAAACCTACGAATTTCCCGTGCAGTTTAGGCACCTTGCCGGTCAGGGTCGGCCGGGGTGTCGGACGGCGGGTGGCCGTGACCGTAGGCGTGGGCGTATAGGGAAGCGCGGTAGCGGTCGGAGTCGGGGTCAGGGTGGGTGTCACAGTTGGTGTAGGGGGAGCGACTTTCGATCCGGTATGCCAGTCGATGGATAACCGATGATTCCATTCCGGACTCTGGCCGGGATAGGTTCCTAATTCGCGTCCATAATAAGCCCAGTCAATATTGATGAAACTCGTAAGCAGGGAAATCCCGGCCGTCGGATACCCCTGGTGAAGTCCGGTACGCAGAGCCACCAAACCGGAAAGAATAAATTCCACGCCGATACGCAGTTTGGAAAAGTTCAACTGCGCAGCGTTATTCGGAGTATTCTTGAATTCATTATCGCCCTGCCAGTTGAGTTGCACCAAATCCACTGCCAGGGTGGCATCTAAATCCGTGAAATTAAGGTACTTAGGTTGATAGGCAAAACCGATTTTCAGATTCGGTACGTGAACATCGCCCAGCACCCGGGTATACAGGTCAGCTATCACTAAGGCGAAGGAAAACTCATCGGTCGGCTGGTATAAAGCTCCAATATCAAAACCCGCCCCCCATTCCATTCTCATCTCAATATCATTTAAATCCAGGACATTCCGCTCTTCCTCCGCAGTCTTGCCTTTCTGAATAGCTTTAAAAGATAATCCGGCGGCTAAATAGCCGAACTTGGGAATGTCCCAGCCCCAACCGAAGGAAAAATTCTCGATTAATCCCAGGCGTACATTCCAGCTGGCCTCGGGCAGCAGTATGGCCCCGGTTTCCAAAAGAGTATCCTGGAATAACCATACTCCCAAACCGTAATGCGGTTCTATATATGTCAGGCGGCCCTGGGTTAAGAGGTGGATACGCGTATGCGCAAGATTGTCAACTAATTCAGGGGAGATACTGCCGCCCATAAAATCGCTGACCGCCTCCACGTTTCCCAGTAAATAAACCAGGTTATCAAAGGAGCGGGCATCCGTTCCAAACGTAAGGCCGGGGAAAGTAAAACGCCAGTGTTTAATCCGGGCCAGACCGGCGGGATTGTAGAACAAGGCATTCTCATCATTAGCCAGAGCGGTAAAGGCCCCTCCCATTCCCATGGGCCGTATGCCCTGGATAAATATGCGTTCGGTATTATCGCCAAGAATAAACTGCTGCCGGCGAGTCTCACTGGCCGAGGATAAGCACGGCCATCCTAACACGCATCCTATTATTAAAACGGTTATTGAGCGCAGTATACGGTCGGGCATCAGTTTTCCTCCCTTGGATTACTGATAGGCTAATATCTGCCAATCGTCAAACATATCAATAATATCTTCGATCATTTCCTTGGATGAACTATTGTCAGCCGCGGTCTGAAGGCGCGCGAGTCCGGTATCAATATCACTCTGCATTTGCGTTAAAAAATCAGCGGAAGGCTGATTGCCGCCGCTGTCCACTATCCACATGAATTCATCCGGCAGCTCTGCCAGAACGGCTGGAGGAATGGGAGGATTAAGATTATTCACTTCAGTTGATCCCTTGGTCAGCGTTTTAATTTCAAACTCCGTGGAGATAGTTTGAATCCGGCCGGCGATTTTCATAATATAGAAAATTCCGGCATTAATATTCACGTTAAGGTCATTGTACCGGTAGGGCCCCTCCGTCTGACCTAAAGCGATGGGATCCAGGGTATCAATCAGCGTACTTAGAAGCCCGATCAATTCATCGTAGTCAGCGCATCCCCATTCCGTGGGCACGGCTAATTCCAGGTTTTCCTGGTCTTCATCATCCATTTTGGAAATAAAAGAATTAATAAAATTCCCGAGACTGAACCCATGGGCTTTAAGATAGGCCTCGGCATACCCTACCCGGGCTTCGGAGTCCCGGGGATTATGTTTAATGGCCAGGCGGAAGTACTCGGTGGCATTAGCATAATCTCCTCGGATCAGGGCCGCTTTGCCGTCAGCCACCAACACATGGCTGTTTGTCTCCACGCCGTCATGATGCATGCCGGAAAAAAGATTGCAGCCATTAAGCATACCCAAAAGGATAAGAAAAAGGAAAGACTGTCGAGCCAGAGAAGTAATTGATTGCACAGCGCTTCACCTCGATTATCCGAATTTTGGTAATTATACCGCGAAAATTAACATTCTGTCAATTATAAGACTTATCCTTAAGAAATATATATTATTTTTATCCCTGCCGACTGAAGTCGGCAGACCGACTATCGCCTATTATGATGTTCGTCATTCCGGGCATAATACTTAATATCTGTTACAGAAATCCAAAATAAATTCCTCCCCCTTGAGGGGGAAGGTTAGGAGGGCGTGTTTTTAAAGGCTTTTTTCACCCTCCCCTTTATCCCCTCCCATCAAGGGAGGGGAATTTGCACTTTCCGCAACAGATAATAGTTAAATGACCGCTTAAAAAATCCATACCAAGGCCAGAGTTATGCCGAGATCACTTCCCATGCGACCGGCTAGTACATCCAAAGCGAAATCCGGACGAGCAAAGTATCTGACCCCGGCATAAAGATTTTCCCCTTCCAGCCAATCGGGTAACGAATCATAAATCAGGGCGATGAATAATTTTTCGGGATCAACCGCGATTTCCCAGGCCGCCCGGGCTCCGAATTCCAGCCGTGAAACCGTTGCTTCCGAATATCCTTCCCGTCCGGTTTGAAACTCTGCCAGAATTTCAACATGTATTCCAAAATAATTCAAAAAAGTTTCTACTGCCTGGTTGGCCTGCAGGCTATGCGCTAAAGCCCCTAATTTTTTAGAAAAGGCCATCCCGGTTTGGATACGGTTTCCACGATAAATATTCTCCCGTTCCTCTTCCGTAGTGCGGTGATTCAGATATCTCCAACCCAACAATGCGGATATTGCGGGCTGGGGTTCTTTTCTCATTTCCGAAATCAGCAGATAACGGAGCCCCAGTCCGGCGGTATAACTTGCGCTTTGCACATTCACTCTGGTCGCCAGCATTAATTCTTTCATAGCTCCCCATTCGAGCGCCGCGACAATTCCGGAAGAAGGACTTACCAGCATCCCCAGGTTCACCTCGGTATAACCCTCCGGCGGAATATAAGCCGATGGATAATAATAAGAAAACCATAATGGAGAAGCTTCTATTTGCTTAGCTAACACGGCTGGCTGCGCCGGAGCGGACGGGGTTTCCGGTGTGGGACTGGCAATCGGGTAAGGAAGGTCGCCTGCAGTCTGCTCCCCGGAAAGTATATCATCATTAGGCGGATATGCATTTTCCGGCCCGGAAGCCGGCTCAGTATTAAAACTATCCACCGGTCCCGCTTCCAGCAACTCAGAGGGATCAACTCCGGTCAAGCTGGGTGGTTCGCCGGACTCGGCTAAAGTCAGTCCGGGAATAGTCATAAATACTATCAACCATCCCCAAAAAATAACCCGCGATCTTCCCAAGGTTATAACCACCCTTCCCTCACAGAAATCCGGACTACTATTTTTTTTGCTGCGTCATGCTCGGAGTCTGAGCATTTAGTCAATTTTAATATAAATAATTCCTCTCCTACGTCCCCAATTCCCAGGATTTCAGATAGGCTTTTTGTTCTTTGGTAAGACTGTCGATGAAAACCCCCATGGCACGAAGCTTTAGCTTGGCAATGCTCTGATCAATCTCCGTGGGAACCGGGTAAACTTGCCGTGACATTTTTCCGGCGTTTTTTACCATATATTCCGCGGCCAGGGCCTGATTGGCGAAACTCATATCCATAACCGAAGCGGGATGCCCCTCGGCTGCCGAGAGGTTGATCAGGCGGCCTTCGGCCAGGATGTTAATCCTACGGTTATTGGGCAGAGTATATTCCTGGACGAATTCCCGTATTCTGCGGGACTTTTTGGCTTTCCGGCGCAGTACCTCCAGTTGCAGTTCCACGTTAAAATGCCCGGAATTGGATACTATGGCTCCATCTTGCATGAGCTTAAAATGCTCATAGCGGATAACATTAATATCCCCTGTCAAGGTTACGAAAACATCACCTAATGACGCCGCCTGGGCGATAGGCATAACCCGGTATCCATCCATAACGGCTTCCAGCGCCTTCAAGTGATCCACTTCGGTAATAATGACTTTGGCCCCCATGCCTGCAGCCCGTTGGGCTACTCCCTTGCCGCACCAGCCGTATCCGCATACCACTACATTGCGGCCGGCCAGCAGCCGGTTGGTGGCCCGGATAATTCCATCTATCGTGCTTTGTCCCGTGCCGTAACGGTTATCAAACAAGTGCTTGGTCAAGGCATCATTAACCGCCACAATCGGGTAAGCCAATACACCCTGAGCCTCCATGCTCTTGAGCCGGATAACTCCGGTAGTGGTTTCTTCGGTTCCGCCCAAAATATTTGGAATCAGTTTTTTCCGCTGGGCCATAATTGTGGAAACCAGATCAGCGCCGTCATCCATGGTAATATGCGGTTTCCGGTCCAGCACGGCATTAATATGCCGGTAATAAGTTTTATTATCTTCTCCTTTAATGGCAAAAACCGGTATCTTATGATCCCGCACCAGGCTGGCCGCAACATCATCCTGGGTGGACAAGGGATTGCTGGCGCAAGCCATTACTTGCGCCCCCCCGGCTTTAAGCGCGATCAGCAGATTGGCCGTTTCCGTGGTTATATGCAGACACGCCCCCAGCCGGACGCCTTTTAAAGGCTTCTCTTTCAGAAAACGTTGGCGGATAATCTCCAGTACCGGCATATCGTGGGCAGCCCATTCAATTCTCAGTTTTCCTTCACTGGCAAGTCCAGGATTTTTTATATCACTCACTTTACTCTCCTTTTCCGGTCATGCCGGCAACATTTAATTATTTACCCGTATCCCGGCAACAGCATTCAATCTATTTTTTTTTAAATACGGAGCAGCGACCCGGCGCAGCGTTTCCACCTTATCGGTCTTCTCCCAAGCAAACTCCGGGTGGCCGAAGTGCCCGTAAGCCGCGGTTCGGCGGTATATGGGCCTGCGAAGTTTAAAATGCTCGATGATTCCCTTGGGAGTCAAGGGAAAGTGCTTACACACTAATTTTGAAATAACTTCCTCCGGAATCGCTGCCGTATCAAAGGTGTTTACCATAACCGAGGTTGGTTCGGCCACGCCGATGGCATAAGATAGTTGTAGCTCGCATCGCTCGGCTAATTCCGCGGCCACGAGATTTTTAGCCACATACCGGGCCATATAGGCAGCCGACCGGTCCACCTTGGAAGGATCCTTGCCCGAAAAAGCGCCCCCGCCATGCCGTCCCATACCTCCGTAAGTATCGACTATGATCTTACGTCCGGTCAAACCCGTATCCCCGTGAGGGCCTCCCACGATAAACTGCCCGGTGGGATTAACATGGTATTTAGTCCGGCTGTCTAGCAACGCCGCCGGAATAATCGGCTTAATAATATGTGTTTGAACATCCTTGTGAATCCGTGCCTGGGTGACTTCCGGGGAATGCTGCGTGGAAATCACTACCGCGTCTACACGGAGCGGCCGGCCTTGACTATATTCCACCGAGACCTGCGACTTTCCGTCCGGCCGAAGATATTTCAGCAGACCCTGTTTGCGAACCTGACTAAGCCGGGCGGTTAATTTATGCGCCAGCATGATAGGCAGAGGCATTAATTCCGGAGTCTCAATGGTGGCATATCCAAACATCATTCCCTGGTCTCCGGCTCCGTCCCGGTCAACACCCATGGCAATATCCGGAGATTGGGTATGCAAGGCCGTGAGCACCGAGCAGGTATGGCAATCAAAACCCATATTTGGATCCGTATAGCCGATATCCGCCACGATCTTACGTACCAGCCCGGCAACATCCGGCTGAACCCGGGTAGTAATCTCACCGGCCACGATCACCAGGCCCGTGGTCAGCAGGGTTTCACAAGCCACCCGGCCTTTGGGATCCCGGGCCATTACGGCATCCAGTACGCCATCCGAAATCTGGTCCGCCATTTTATCCGGATGCCCCTCAGTAACCGACTCCGAAGTAAAAAAATAATTTCCTTTATGATTCATGCCCTTCCCCCGCTGAATACCTTTTATATAATAAAACAACGCCCGGACAATAAAGCCCGGGCAGATGTTTATGCTTACTGCCTTGCGGTTAACCGCATATTAAAAATTGAAATTCAAAAATCAACTAAGGATTTATTACGGTTACAAATATAGTAAAACCCCCTGGTACTGTGGTGCTACTATTGGAATAATATAAGCTTACTATGTCTTCTTCAATTGTATAAAAGAAAGAGGTAGTGGTTAAATCTGGTTCCGTATTAGTACATGGCAGACTAATATATTCAATCGCATCATAACTAAAATAAACACAGACCGTTGAACAAAGAGAAGCTGAGTCATCAACATCAACCTCAGGACAAGTAAGAGCAAAGTCGCCTGCTTCAAAGCTAGGACTTAAATCAAATGAATAAACGGTCTGATTGCCAGGTCCCGGAGGGCCAGTTAGACCGGTCGCACCGGTCGCGCCGGTCGGACCCATGGGCCCTTCCGGGCCGGTACAGCCGACCAAGCCTGCCAGTAAACATAAAATAGAGACATTCAGGAAAATATTTTTTCTCATTTTTTTCTCCTCAATTTATTTTTTCCTCACCCGGAGGACACAAACCCTTTTTTCTTTATTTAAATCAGGATTATTGCTTCTATAAATATTATGGATATGAAAATTTTGTATCATTATCATAATCTTTTGTCAAGACGTATCCTTCAATCTGTCAACCCAAAGCAGGGCCGGCAGGTGTGGTCAAGTGTTCATGGTTGCCTTGGATCTGTCCCGGCTGTATAACTGCTAAATAGTCATAAAATTAAATTTATTATAAATCCCAAGTATAGTAAAATCGGAACCCGGAATGATAATCTCTAAGAGAGAGCTGGTAAAACCATGTGGGATAAATTCATTGCTTTTTTTGCCCAACGGCACATGCTGGCGAATTTAATGTTTATTGGCATTATGCTTTCCGGTATGTACTTCTGGTTCGCGACCAATAAGGAAGAACTCCCCAATGTCACCCGGGACATGGTCAGAGTATCAACCTCGTATCCCGGTGCTTCGGCCGAACAGGTGGAGTACTTTGTCACCAAGGAAATTGAGGATAAGCTAAAGGGTCTGGATGGAATCTACCAGGTCACCAGCAATTCCGGGGCCGGATCCTCCAGCATTAGTGTGGAACTGGAACTGAGACGTCCGGACCGGGATG
>JAUVAV010000021.1 GCA_030591525.1 candidate division FCPU426 bacterium
GCGGACGGCATACGCCGTTTTTCAATAACTACCGGCCGCAGTTTTATTTCCGGACCACGGATGTTACCGGAGCAGTGAAGCTGCCGGAAGGGGTGGAGATGGTGATGCCGGGCGATAATGTGACGGTCGAGGCGGAATTGATTACGCCGATCGCCATGGAGAAGGAATTGCGCTTCGCGATCCGGGAGGGCGGTCATACCGTAGGGGCCGGCGTCATCGCGGAAATTGTGGAATAGTTCAGCATACTTTTTTCTGAAGAGGTTGTGTCATAATGGCTTTTTAAGATTGTCATCCCGGACTTGATCCGGGATCCAGGACACATACTGTTTATATTACAATGATTTTCTGGATTCCGGCTTTCGCCGGAATGACATTCACACGTTTATAACATTATAACCTAGCCTCGAAAGGGCGAGGGAAAAAGGACGGAAGATGAGAGAAATCATTTACTTAAGCTGCGGTGATTGCAAACGGCGCAATTATGTGACAAAAAAAAACAAGCGGATACATCCCGAGAAACTGGTAATGAAGAAATTCTGCCGTTTTTGTGGCAAGCATACCTCGCATAAGGAAACAAAATAGGGAAAAATCGATTAATTCCATGGAATTAATCGACCTGCCTTGAATCGGAAGACATTATTCCCACGTAACTTACAGGTTACGTTACAGGCCAGTAGCTCTAACGGCTAGAGCACCGGTCTCCAAAACCGGGTGTTGCTGGTTCGAATCCAGCCTGGCCTGCCAGTTTGCGGGCCATCTTTATTAGGGAGTTGAAACGTGTTGGAAAAAGTCACTGCTTTTTTTAGGGATTCTTATGTCGAGTTGAAACGGGTTACCTGGCCGTCCCGCAAGGAAATATTCGGTTCTATGCTGGTGGTTTTTATTGTGGTCGGAATTATTATGCTGTTCATAGCGCTTTTTGATTTACTTTTGAGCGTAATCGTCCGGACTCTGGTTTAGAGAGGTGAGAAAGTGAGCGCTAAATGGTATGTAATTAATACCTATTCCGGAAATGAGAATAAAGTTAAAGCTAATCTGGAACAACGGATCAAAACCATGAGTATGGAGAACAAAATCTTTCAGATTCTAGTACCCTCAGAAAATGTCTCGGAGATTCGCAGCGGGAAAAAGAAGATATCCAGTAAGCGCTTTTTTCCCGGTTACGTTTTGGTGGAGATGGAGATGGATGATGACTCCTGGTATGTGGTCAGAAACACTCCCAAGGTAACCGGATTCGTGGGTTATGGAAATAAACCCACAGAATTGTCAGAGGAAGAAATCAAGTCCATTCTGGGGCAGATTGCCGGTTCCAAGGCGAAGCCCAAACCAAAGGTGCTTTTCGAGCGCAATGAACGGGTGAAAGTAATTGACGGACCGTTTACTAATTTTAACGGACTGGTGGACGAAGTTAATTTGGAGCGGGGAAAACTGAAAGTGATGGTTTCCATCTTCGGGAGGCAGACGCCTGTGGAGTTGGAGTTCGTGCAGGTGGAAAAAGATTAGAGGAGCATTTTATCATGGCTAAGCAGGTCAAAACAATGGTTAAATTACAGGTGCCGGCCGGCAAGGCCAATCCGGCGCCGCCGGTAGGTCCGGCTTTAGGGCAAGCCGGCGTGAATATTATGGAATTTTGTAAAGCCTTCAACGCCCAGACCCAGAACCAGGAGGGCATGATTATTCCCGTGGTGATCACGGTATACGTAGATCGATCTTTTACGTTTGTGCTTAAAACGCCGCCGGCTGCGGTGTTGTTAAAACGGGAGGCCGGGTTGGCCAAGGCCAGTGCTACACCTGGCAGCCAAACCATAGCCACGGTAAATCGTGCAGCAATAAAAACCATTGCTGAGCTCAAGATGGTGGATTTAAACGCCGCCAGCCTGGAGGCGGCCATGCGCATGGTGGAAGGCACGGCCCGGAGCATGGGGATTAAAGTAGAGGCTTAATACGTTTCGTTTCGGATCAAAATGCTCCGGTCTTCAGGGCGGGGTATTTTTATATTGCGGGAGGGTCAAGGTGTCTGCCAGATCCGCTGAACCGCAGGAGGTAAAAAATGAGAAAAACCAGTAAACGTCATACTGCCAATAAGCAGCAGGTTGATAGAACTAAAAATTATGCTTTGCCCGAGGCGGTGGAATTACTAACCTCCGCCAGCAATACTAAGTTTGATGAAACCGTGGAAGTATCCATTCGGCTGGGCGTGAATCCCAAGAAGGCCGATCAGCAGGTTCGCGGTACCATGGTTTTACCCCATGGGACGGGCAAGACAAAAAAAATTCTGGTAATTACCAAAGGCGAGAAAATCAATGAGGCGGTCCAAGCGGGAGCGGATTACGCCGGGTATGAGGATATGATTGCCAAAGTGCAGTCAGGATGGTTTGATTTTGATACTGTAATTGCCACTCCGGATGTTATGCGTGATGTAGGGAAATTGGGGAAAGTCCTGGGGACCAAAGGATTGATGCCTAATCCCAAGGCCGGTACGGTTACCCAGAACATCACCCAGGCCATCAAAGAAGTTCAGGCCGGGAGAATCGAATACCGGGTTAATAATGAAGGCTTGGTTAATTTTGGTACGGGCAAGGTTTCCTTTGGAGGGGATAAAATCGTTGCCAACGCGAAATTCGCCGTAGAAACAATATTAAAAGCCAAGCCGTCAGGAGCCAAGGGACACTATATGAAAGCCGTAGCCATTGCTTCCACTATGGGACCCGGCTTAAAGCTGGATTTAACACAATTTAAGGCAAAATAATTTAAAGATTTTAAAAAAACAAACCAAAGTTTTCGATCAAAGACCGTAGGTGCCGGGATTCGGCTTAAGTGTTCGCCTCAGGCGGACCGCCCACCGAGATCGGGATGCATAACTGCCTGGGCAGGTTGCGGAGTAAGCGATTTATCGCGCCGGAGCGCTCGAGGCTGGATCCCGGCTGGTATGGCTGGGATTTTTTTTTAAAAAGAAAGGTGGTAAAATAATATGGCGACCAGTCGAACTAAAAAAAGCCAGACCATGGAAGAAGTCAAGATGCTTCTGGAAAAAAACCGGAATATAGTCCTGGCAGAGTATCGAGGGTTGAATGTGGAGAAAATGACCGAGATGCGCACGACTCTGCGCAAGACAGGAATTAAATTTAAGATTTTAAAAAACACTCTGACTAAAAAAATCTTCCAAGCAGCCGGGATAAGCAATTTAGAAGAGTATCTGCAGGGCCCGGTAGGGGTCGGCTTTCTGGGCGAGGATGTTTCAGTATCGGCCAAGACCATTTTGAAATTTGCCAAGAAAAATGAGTTTTTTATTGTTAAGGCCGCCTATATTGACGGACAAGTAATGGAACTGGAAGGCTTCACAGCCATCGCCTCCTTGCCGTCGCGCGAAGTAATGCTGGGGATATTATTAGGCACGCTCCAGGCGCCTATCAGGGGCTTCATGACAGTGGCCGAGGGGAATACCCAGAAACTAGTTTATGCGCTTAACGCGCTTAAAGAGCAGAAGGAAAAGCAGGCGGCTTAAATTACGCCGCCCGGAAGGGCGGAGTAAATTGACAGGGACCGCCCGGGGGCGGTTATTAAGTTAGAGGCCGCGCCGCTGGCGGCGCGAAGCTTTATTTCAAGGAGGGAAAGAAAAATGGCGGTAACTAAAGAGGAAATGATTGACGTAATCGGCGGCATGACGGTGTTGGAAATATCCGAACTGGTTAAAAGTATGGAGGAAAAGTTCGGGGTTTCCGCGGCAGCGCCCGTGGTGATGGGAGGCGTAATGCCCGCAGCCGGAGAAGGCGAAGGAGCCAAGGCGGAGGAAAAAACTTCTTTTGATGTAGTCCTGAGCGGAGCGGGCGATAAAAAGATCCAGGTGATCAAGGTAGTCCGTGAATTGACCGGTCTGGGGCTGAAGGAAGCCAAGGACCTGGTAGATGCTGCGCCCAAGCCCGTGAAAGAGGGGGCTACTAAAGAAGAGGCGGATAGCCTCAAGGCCAAGCTGGAAGAGGTCGGAGCGATTGTCGAGGTAAAATAAACTGGAACGTGTGAAGCGCTTTCTGGATACCCAGGCAGAAGGCGCTCTCATGCTATTCGGACAGGGGCCGGGCCGGAAGCAAGCCGGTTTGTTTTTTTCTTCGCCTTGCGGCGAAATCATCTGTAATCACGCGGAGGATATTCAGCTTTTTTTTAAGCGCATCGAAAAAAAACTGGCCCGCGGTTATTACCTGGCCGGTTATTTTACTTATGAATTCGGATATGCCTGGAAAAAAACCGGGGTTCTGCCGGTTCGTCCTACCCGTCCGCTGGCATGGATGGGAGTATTTAATCCCCCTTTCCCTATCAAGCCCGATGGTTTACGTGATTTATTCAAGCCGGACACGGCCGCGGCTTACTGGCCGGATTACTGGCTCAGGCCGCCCGTGCCTTCTCAGCCCCTTTCGCAGTATCAAAAAAATATCCGGCGCATCCAGAAATATCTAGCCGCTGGAGATACCTACCAGGTTAATTATACTTTTCCGCTGGATACGCAAGTTCATGGAAACCCCGGAACCCTGTTTGCCGGCATGCTTAAACAACAGCCGGTCGGCTATGCCGCTTTTCTGCGCGGCGGAGGGAGAACAATGCTTTCCCTGTCGCCGGAGCTTTTTTTTCAACGCCAGGGAGAGATGATTACGACTTGTCCCATGAAGGGGACGGCAGCCCGGACCCGGGATTCTCAAGCGGATTCGGATGTTCGCCGGAAACTGGCTCGTTCTCCTAAAAACCGGGCGGAGAACTTAATGATCGTGGATTTATTGCGCAATGACCTCGGCCGCCTCTGTGCTCCCGGGTCAATACGCGTTTCCCATCTGTTTAAAATAGAAACCTACCGTACACTGTACCAGATGACCTCCCTGATTAGAGGACGATTGCGGAGACGAATGGATTGGCAGACCATATTCCAAAGTCTTTTCCCCTGCGGGTCGGTTACCGGAGCTCCCAAAATCCGAACCATGCAGATTATCTCCGAATTAGAAAACCGCGGCCGCGGAGTATATACCGGTGCCCTGGGATATATCACGCCCCGCCGCCAGGGAATATTTAATGTTCCAATCCGCAGCCTGGAAATCAATGAAAACACCCGACAGGCAGTATTTGGCATTGGCAGCGGAATTGTATCTGATTCCCAGCCAACGGCCGAGTGGGAGGAAAGCCTGGCCAAGGCCCGGTTTTTTATGGACCTGGGGCGGGACTACCAGCTGATAGAAACCATGCGATGGGATCCGGGCGCAGGATACCGGGATTTGAAGCAGCATATGCAGCGCTTAAAGAAGTCGGCCCGGGTTTTCAACCTGCCATGCAAAAGCAACGAAATAACCGGTCAATTGCAGGCTTTGGTTCGGAATTTCAAAACGAAAAGCAATGCCTTCCGAGTTCGGCTGCTCCTGCACACTGACGGCCGCGTCAAATTAGAGAGCTCGCCTATCGACGACCGGCCGGACGATATCCTACCCACGATCAAAATATCAAGATTCACAGTGCGTTCGCATAATCTCTTTTTATATCATAAAACCACCAATCGGGAGATGTACAACCGGGAATATCAGAAGGCCCGAGAACAGAGGTTAGCGGATGTATTATTTACCAATGAACACGGGGCCTTGACCGAAGGAACGATCACCAATCTCTTTATTCGCAAAGGCGGGGTCTGGCTGACCCCGCCGATTAGCGACGGCCTCCTGCCCGGGGTGGAACGCATCCGGCAGCTTCGCTCAAAAAAACGCCGAATAGTGGAAACACGAATCTACCGGCGCGACTTAATCGCGGCCGACGAGATTTGCCTTGCCAACTCGGTTAGAGGATTTTTCAAGGTGCGGCTGAAGCCATAAGCGGCAAGGGTGGATCCGTATGTCCCAGCCAGTAGTGACTATTCCGGGAGATGTGGGTGCTTATTCCGCTCATGACAGCCAGACATTTTGGGCGTTGGCGAAGAATTTTCACGAAACGGTGAATTTAAAAGGATTTTTGGAGATTTCTCGACCTGTCCTGGATGATTTTGTCCAGGGCTGCGCCTCAAAATGACAAATTCAGTGAAATTACTTAAAAACACTATGGTCATACAGCCTTTTAGGACAGCGTATTTCTTCATCTGATGCTTGGCCAATTCACGATAGTTAAACAAGCCGAAGTGTTTCAAACTAATACCATACCATTTAAAAACCTTAAATCAAAAATCAAAAATACCACAGAAATTTGACTCGCGTATGTTTTTGTGATATTATTCATTAATAACGCATTTTTTTGAAAGTCTAGTTAAGGCAATAATCAGTAATTTTGAAGAAAGGAAACCAATTATGATGTTTTTAAATAATCAATTAAATATGGCGCCACCTCGGCTCTTATTGATATCCGGGTGGCATAATCCCAGACGGAAAATATGGACAAAAATTATTTCAATGCTTATCAGTATTACATTTATCTTGCCGGTTATAACCTGGGCATTTGATCCGGGTTCTTATGCAATATCCGGCGGCCAGGTTGCTTTTAATCATAACCCGATAAAAATATCCGGCAAACTCGGTAAGGTTATACAGACATTTCAAGGCGATGAACGTCTGGTAGTGTATGTGCATGATCTGCACTGTAATTTTGAGGTACAGAATAACATTGCCAAAATGATCAACGCCCTGGCCGGCCGTCATGGTTTGAAATTGGTGAATGTGGAAGCCGCATCAGAGGCCATAGATGTCAGCAAACTGTCCACCTTTCCGGTGGACAGTATAAAGAAGGAAGTTGCTGAATATTTCATGAAGCAGGGCAAGATAACCGGAGCCGAAGCCTATGCCTCCACCGGCAGGCATTCTATCCGGCTGGAAGGAATCGAGGATGAGACGCTTTATCAGGATAACCGTAAAACCGTGATGAAGTTTCTTAATTATGAGAGTCAGGGATATATCTGCGATTTGCGTGAAATGCTCAATGAACTTAAGCGGGATATATATAACCAGGTATTAAAAGACTTTGACGCTCCCAAACAATCCTTCCGCCAGGGTGATATTCCATTATTGAAATATTGCGTCCACCTCCATAAAAGCGCTTCCCGGATCAAAGCCAACACCAAAGCTTATACAAATTTCAATATATATATATTAGAAAGAAATGATCTGTTTTCTGAAGCTGTGGATTCGGATAAACTCTATAAAGAAATTGATACCTTGGATCAACGTCTGCGCGCCCGGTTGTATACCACCCCGGAGCAGGAAGAATTGGATGTGCTGGCGCACAGGTTGGATATCCTTGAGAAATTGCTCAACATTTCAGCCGCGCCCGAAGAACTGGCCGAATACCGCGCCAACCCGGAGGCCTTTAAAGTAAAACCATATATTGATTATATTACGCGGCATGATGAAAGGGAGGAATTTTCCTTAAGCAGCGAAGTTTATGCCTTGAATCGATATCTGGAAGACGTAAAAGCTTTCTATCAAGTAGCGGATATTCGAAGTCTGGCTTTTGTAGACAATACCTTGGCGCAGATGGATAAACATAATACCAAAATCTCGATGCTGATTACCGGCGGGTTTCATGCGGAGAAAGTCTTGGCCGAGTTAAAACGCCGGGGTGTATCGTACTTAAGCGTAAAACCGCGTCTTAAGCATCAGGATATTGTGAATCCCTATTTCTCATTATTACGGAATCAGCGCACACCCCTGGAAAAACTCCTGGCCCAGAATCAAAATATACTTGGAATCGAGACGGCGTTTAGAACCGGGACGCAAGCATTGTCTAAACCTAAACAGTTGTTTTGTACGGCGCTGGACATAATGCCGAAAATGGGTGTATTGGCAGCGGGGATTAAAAAAGGGATTACCAGTAAAACGGCTCTTGCAAAATATTTTAATACCATAATCAAACCCTGGACAAATAATGATGCCAGCCAAATGCCGGCCTTTGATCTTGCCGCAACAAAGATTGACCCGGAAAGTTCAGTTAATAGCGTAGAGTTTACTAATGGACCAATAGCAGTTTTTAGTCCAAGAGCAATAGCAGCTGAATATATTAATCGCGTTCAGCTGCAAATAAGCGGCATGTATGCCAATTTAATGACTAAAGGAGTTTCTGCAACAGAACTGAGTCAATTGGTCAACAGCGGCAGTAAAGAGCCGAAATTCGGTTTTTTGAAAAATTATCGGGTGATGATACCGGCAGGTCTGGCAATGGCCGCAGGTTTTATAGTCTTGGCTGCCGGCGGAACAACTATTTCAGCCGGATTAGTTGTGATACTCGGATTAGGGCTGGGGCTTGGTTTAATGGTATTCCTTCAATCCGCTAAATCGAATCGGGCTGTAAGTTTCACAGCCTTCGGTTTGTTTGCCATAGGTTTGTTATTCACAGCTACAGGATCAGGCGTGGAGGAAAAACTAGGGGAGGAAAATGTCAGTGCCTCCAAAACCATACAAGCGGCTCTGGGTTTATTTGTCGAGGCGGAAAGGAAAGATGTCGGGTATATACAAGCGGAAAAGGCAATGATCAAGGCTTTGGAATTTTCCGGGAAAAACGTTGTTACTGTCCGCCTTACTTCCAAAAACGGCAGATTCGTGGAACTGAATATTCCGGATCCGAAAATAATAAATAATGCAAAAATCACCCAAGCTGTCTACCGGAGATATATTGCCATGATCTACGCCCAGGCAGTAGCTTTGGGAAATGGCCCTTCCAATCAACTTTATGTGGAAGTTTTTGATAATAAAAATAAGGAAAGAGCAGAAATTGAAGAAGCGTTAACCAGTGTTATTCAGGAATACTTTAATGAAATCGGCTTCCCCTTGCTGAGTAAGGCCAATGCCGGAGAACCAGTAGAGGTATTGAAGAAGCCCGCTGATTTTAAAGCGGAAGGAGAAGAGGGACTCTTAGGGGATTTGCCAGAAGCCGGCCCGGGCACATCAGAATCATTGATAACCCTGGGTTTTGATGTGGGCGGACAAGGAATGGAAATGAAAGTTTTAAAAGACGGGAAAGACATAACCGATGAATTATTTCCCGAGTCAAGTAATGAAGGTGAACTCAGGAAAAATGATGATAGCCTTAGATATCGTTACACCTTTCCGCATTTAACGGATGGCGGGGATGGAATGGAATTTAAAACTAGATTGGTATCTTTTGTGAAAGAGGTGAAAGACGCGGTTGAGCAAAAATCCGGAAAAGTAGACGGAGTATTTATAAATTCAGCGGGAACTCCTGATTATGCCAACAATGAAATGACAAGTTTGGGTGAAATCTCGAGAGGATTTAACGATAAAAACATGGCAGCAGAATTAAAGCATGCCAGTGGTTTTATTGGCGAGTTGAAAACACTGCTTGGGGATAAAACCGAGTTTGGGTACGGCAACGATATGATAGGCTGGGCGCTTTCCTTGGCAAAAAAAGCCGGTTTCAGTAACGGGGTGGCATTAATTTTCGGGTCAGGGATAGGCGTGAAATTAGTCCAAAAAGGGCAACCTGTGCAAGGACTTGATGAATGCGCGCATTTGCGGTGCATTATCAGTGAAAAGGTTAAATCTTTTTCCAATCATTCCCCGCCCGGCTCATTTGAAGATTGGGGGGGGAGCATTAGAGGGATTATGAGAATAGCCCGTGAATCAGGTCTGGTACGAAAACTGGAAGAGTTAGGGGTAAAAGGCGAAATAGAAGTAAAACACATCGGATTGGCTGCCGCGGGAATAAATCCTGTGGATGGAAAGCCTCCTTTGGCGGAAGATGACGAGATCAGAAAGCTTGCCATGGAAGTTTGGGAGAAGGTCGAGCAGTATGAAGCGCAGCACATAATCCTCCTTCATCGACTGAGCGGGGAAACCAAGTTTGCTTTTGGCGGAGGGACGACTGCCGGCAAAACAGGTGAGATTAGACAGGGGCTCCTGCAAACATACGTAAACCAATATTGCCAAGAGCGCGGGATTAAGCAAACCCTTGAAATCGCATTAGTAAAAGATGCCAATGCTGCCGAGGGAGCAGCGCTAAAAGCCTTGCAAATAGTCCGGGCATCTAAAAAGGAAGATGGAATAGGAGCAAATTTAAGTGCTGAAACCGCTCCCAGTCATATGATAGCCATATTAATCGGTTTCTTCCTGGCTGCATTGGGCCTAGCAGGGATTGTCTTGCCCAGTACGCTGGAACCGCTGGAAGCGTTGGGGTTGGTTTTCGCAGGACTAATAGGTTCTGTTGTGACATTTAGGTCTGTCATTATTGGAAAATTAAAGCAGAAATTTCAAGCATTGAAAGGCATTGGCGGGATCGCCGCCGTTATCCTGACTCTTTGCGCGTTATTAGAGGGGACGGGTGTTCGTTCGGAAAGATTAGGGTATTTAATAAGTGGAAAAGAGCTCCTGGAACGGCGGGCAGAGCTGGAAAAAGAATTTGGTATCATTTTCCCCTTTGCTCCTGAAAAAAATCTTAATCTGTTTCAAATGAAAATGGATTCCCTGACAACCAAAATTAAAATATTGCTTGAAAATCAATTGCCTTTGGAGCCGGTTTTTTTATTGTCTAACAGCTACTTTCTTGAGCCGGCGGCGCCGCGGGTTAAAGAGGAAATTGAAAGAAGAAAAAAGAATAATCTTATGATATTAAAAGCGAAACTCATGCCGATCAATTCATTTATGCTGAATTTACCGACCCAGACCCTCCGGGAATTGTCCAACAGCCTGGCAAAAGTGCATTCACATATTAGGGAAACGAATAAAAAGAATTTGCGGAATTTCATCACTCTTCGTCGGCAATATAATCTTGCTTTGAATCTCTACCCGGAACTTTTTCCGGAAGAAAAAGAAATCCGGAAATGGATGGAAGAAAAAAAGAAGCAAAATAATCAGAAGTTGCAGGAAATCGATTTGGATTTTCTTGAGGCCAAGGAGAAGGATGCAGTATTAAACTATTTATCCGAATTTGCGCCTGCAATGCTTGAAAAAACGATTGGTTATTTATCGCAAATTATCAATCCCCACGATGTCGCAACTTCACATGGGGGACTTTTATTGAACGATATAAAAAGATATGTGCGGAATTTAATCCAAGAGCAGCCCGAGGGCGCACCGATTATGCTTCTCGACCTGATGGCCCAGGAAATAACCATGCAGAGCAAATATCCCGCCAATATATCCGACCTGACAGCAGCGATTGCGGAGGCAATAACTGAACCGGAAATTGATGTTGTTAAATATATTGAAGATAAATATCCTTATCTCCAAAACCAGGGGATTCTAGTGAAATCCGGAGATGGAGTTGAGGCAGGCGAATATCTGCAGGCCTTATTTGGGTTGACGCAGGATTTGAAGGAGAAAATCACAAAAAATCAAAAATATCTGGATGCTATATTTTCTTCAGTTGTCGCGCAGGTAAGAAAAGAGATGGAAGTAGCGGAAAACCAAAGGATCGAAAGAATTGAATTAGTAGCCAAACAGATGTTATTTAGCGGCGAGGTGGTATCAGCCGAAGGGTTTGCCGGACAGATGAAGAAAAAATATAAAGTTTTTAGAGATTTTAAGAGCATGAACATTGCAAGCGATATTTTGAAATTGAAACAGCAGAAAATAATTAATCCGAATGAGGTAGGGGAAGCCCTTGGCCGATTGCAGAATCAACATAAATTGAGCACGAAAACTTCAAGCGCAGGCGTGACTTATTATTTTCTGCCGGTTCGGGTTTTTGAGAAGCAAAGTGCATTATGGCGTTCCGGGCAAAAAAAATTCAAGCAAGCAGGGGAGCCGACAGCTGAACTGATAAAAGCGCATGAAAAAATACTGAAGGCCTACTTTAAGGCAGTGGGAGATATTAAAACCAGTTCAAAATTGAATCAGGGGGAAAGAAAAAAGTATCTGAAAATTGCAGCTAAAGAAATGAAAGATCAGATGAGTGGTTCCAAAAGCAAGCAGATCACCCCGAAATTCATGCGGAAACTAAAGGGATTTTCGGCATTAGTCATCAATGCCCATTACTCGTTGGAGGATGTCGATAATTTGCTGAGATTTGCTGATGTGCATCAAGCGGTACGCGTGAGGGAGTATATTTATTTTTTATTACTACGCTCGAAAAGTGCCCGGACTGCGAAAGATATTGCGGAAGAAAGTGGATGGGACCTTGAGGTAGTCCAAAAATCCTTGAATTATTTAGTGTCGAATGAAGCTCGAGACACAGCCTTGGGCGGGGTGGGCAAGTCCATGGTTTTAGGCCAGGAAAGATATCAGTTCAATTGGCCCCAAAGCCGGCTTGTGTTAAACCTGCTTGATGAACCACATAAATATCATTTAAGCCAGCTTAATAAGGATTTCGAGCAATTACAGATTGAACTTTCCCGTATCTCGGAAATGCAATACTATCTTGAAGACGACATTAATAAGGCATTTTTGAAAGCAACTGAAAAGATAATGCTTTTTGCAAGCAGTCTTGAGGATTTAGTATCTTTCTATGGGGGACGTCAGAAAGAAACAGTGGGTAGGATTTCTAGGGGGGAAATTTCTTTAAAAGAATTATTATCCGGTGAATTAGAAGGCCAGGAAGGTGTGGAGGTATTTAAGGAATTTCTGAAATATTTAATCGCCCACCCGGATTATGTATTGGTAAGGGAAATTATGGCGGCGAGAAGCGATAATAAAAACATTCTCGCTGACATAGATAATTTAGCGAAAACCGAAATACCTTTCACCGGGGTTATTGAAGCTTTGAAAGGAAGTATTAATAATATATTCAGGATGATATTTAAAGCCAAAAAGGCAGAGGTTATATCAACCGCTAATCAGCCATTGAATTATTTTGGAACTTTGGCAAACTTACTGGCAGCCACGGTGATGCTGGGGATGGTCTTTTCTGGCGCTCCTATACTTTTGGGATTTATCCTGCCGTATTTTGCCGTGGCCTGCGCAAAAGTAATAATGGTTTATCGGCTGGGGAATAAACTGTCCGCCGATGAACGCGGTTTATTTAAGCCAATAGCCGGCTATGATCCTGTGACCGGACTGGTAAAGGATGCCCGGGGAAGTGTGTCAATGAGAGCTCACTGGCTGGTGCGGGCGCATGATCAGTACGCCCACCGCTGGGCGCAAAGAATTTCCGATCCTATCATGAGATTAACCGGGTTTCAGTCTGTTGAAGATTATGCCTGGCAGGCCCGGGACAACAAGAAGAGCTTTGGTTATTACTTGTGGAACGTGTTTGTCTGCGAGATCCTGGCGCATGGTCTGGATTTTGTCGCAGTGCCCCTAACCCGGGCGCAGGCTTTCCTGCTCTCGCCCCGGCAGGGCGCGCTCTTTAGACTAATAACTCAGTCCATCATCTTGAGTAGCCTGACCGGCCTGGCAGTGATTATTACCGCGTTGGGCGTATTTGGAATAATATCACTTTCCCTGGCCATACCGGCTTCTGTCTTGCTTTTGATCCTTATTACTCCTTTCTGGATTTATTCTTTAAAATATCGCCAATTTTCCGAGCAGATGATTGAACCTTTGCCAATTGAAATTACTGAAGGTCAGGCTATGGAAATGTGGCAAAATATGGATGACAATTATAACTTTTCATTTGTTTTTAAAACTGAGGTTCTTCAGCAAATATTTAGCCAGGCTCCCGGCTTATTGAAAGAAAAGATCATCGTCCTGGATCAATATTCTTTATTAAAGAGAAATCCATATAATCCCCTCTGGCATGCTAATTATCTTCCGGCTTTATTATTGCTGCCTTTGTCTGTGATTAAATTAGCAGCGCCTAAAATAGACAAGATAGAAAGTGAGATAGTTGAAGATGAAAGAGATAATAAACAGCTAAGATTGGCAAAAAATGTATCTGTAATTATAGACAAAACCACGGCTGAATTTGCCCGCCAACAGGAAAACATGCTTAAAGAATTGGGCATAGAACTGCAGCTTAAAGACAAATATCAGGATGTTTTTATCCAGCCTTGGAACACGCGGATGGAGAAAATCAATTATTTGTTAGATAACGGCATTTATCCCCACCCGGAAATCCTGCGCTATGAAATGCGGGTGATAGAATGGGCCGGCGATACATTATTGCTTAGGCAAAAACAGGCGGAGAGGCCGGATGGAGAAGACATAGCCGATAGAGAGTATGAAGCAATAATGAGAGATTTTGCCGGGCGGATTGCCCAATTTGAAGAAATAAAAATGTTGTCTTCAAGCGGAGAAAAGCCTTTGGCATTAACGTCAAATTTGAAAATTGATGTGCCGGAAGAGAGTGAAGCCGAAGGGGAGTTATCTGCGGAGGAAACAGCGGCTGCCATCGAACAAAAATCAGGTTTAGAGGTCAGGGTGCTCCGCAGCATTGTGTTCTCTCCCTGGAATATGGCTGTTTTTAAAGCTCTAAGCACGCCGGTTATTTTGATGCATTTGATGATATTGCCCCTTGTGCCGATGATCTTAAGCATATCTGGAATCATCACATTATCCCTGCCCTTGCTCTTGTCGCTGGTTGGAATAGGGGTAATTACGGTCGCGCCCCTAGTGTATTTTCTGCTGAAATATAGAGAGGTGTTAACTGAGGAAGAAGAACTCCCGCCGGCAGTAATCTCAGATGCATTGGCTGATAAAATCCGTGTTTCATTAGAGAAAGAATTTAAGATGGAATTCCCATTTCCCAAGGATGAATTCCGTGAGGTGTTTGGCCAGGATATAAATCTTTTAAGAAAAAAAATCAAGTATTTGCAAAAGCATGATTTGTTAATGTCCGGAAGAACCTTTGGGTATTTATTGGGATTCCCCTTTGCGCTGATTAAAAAAGTGGTGCCGGAAATTCAAGGAGTAATAGCAATTGAGTATATTGCTGACAATGTTACGAAAGTTATGAGAGGCGATCGAAAAATAGAGTTGACCGACGCAAGGGAAAAACGCCTGGAAGTTAAGACGTTTGGATTATTGGTGAAACGCTGGGGGGAATTTATTCAAGCAAGGCCGGAGTTCTTTGAGAAAATATTAGGAATAAGTTTGGAATATGAAGACCCCATCGAAGATTTATGCAGAGTTAACCTGGGTAAAGTGCATCACGAAGTATTTACCCAACCGGCAGATATAGTGGCTAAAAAGATTAATATTTTGATAAAAAGCCAACTCTCCTTTGAGCCTGAGTTTAAAGCGGTCGAATTGTTGGATTTTGAGCTGGATACTTTGGAAAAAGCTTTTGGCATATGGGACGGGGAATCATTTAAAGGCAGCGATGCGAAAAAAGTAGAACAATTCAAAAATGTCTGTGAGATATCGGAAAGCAATAGTGGTTCGCTTAAAAGTGAGGAAGCACTAAAACTATTACGCCCGGGTGTTGCTTTAAATGCTGAGCAAGTGGCCGCTAAACTGGATATCAGACCCAGGCGCGCCCAAATGGTATTAAATGACTTAGCCCAAAAAACCAAAGCAGGCGAAGCGGGATATTACGTTGAAACCAGGCTGGATAAACAAGGCAAGATCGTCTATTACGTCTTCGGGGCCGAAGTAAAAAATATTTTTCAACAATTAGATGAGAAATTACGAGAAAAGAACCCGGGGAAAAAACATATTGCTGGTTTGACGAAGAACTTTATTTTTGCCGCTGAAGAAATGATTAGCTCAATTGCAAACAATGAACTCTCTCGCAACTCTGTAAATGAATTTCGTCAGCGATACAAAAATGAATTGTGGATGGATATAGAAATATTAAGGAAAAACTTAGAAAAAAATAACCAATTAAAAAAGGCGCTGGGTGACGGAATTGATAAACTAGAAGCTATTCAAAATTTTATTGAGGGTTTTAACCGGGGCGCGGATGCGGAACCGGTGTTAGGTGATAAGCCAGCGGTGTCAGGCACTGGGTCAGAAATCAGCAGGTTGAAAAAAAAGGTGCTCCGTGCCATTGTATTCTCTCCTTGGGTTAATGCGGTTTTTCGCGCGCTGAGCACTCCGGTTAATTTAACGGTTTTGATCATGCTGCCTATCCTACCGTTATTCTTCGCTTTTCTGGGAATTATCTCATTGTCTTTGCCAATGCTCGTAGCCGCGGTCGGAATAGCGATAATTACGGTCGCGCCCCTAGTGTACTTTCTGCTGAAATATAGAGACCTCTTTAGCGAGGAATTGGCCATCTATGAAATCGAACCTGCCGAAATTACGGATGCCATGGCCGGCCAGGTACGGAAAGAATTGGAAGAAGAATTCAAAATAAAATTCCCATTTGAAAAGGAACACAGCCAGGATGTGTTCGGCCAGGAGAGAGATATATTGCGAAAAAAGATCAAACTCCTGATTAAACTTGAAAAGAACATTGGTGTATATAAGGCCGATTGGCCTTCGGTTTTCATGGAAAAGCCGCTGCTGATTGAGTCCCTGAAAGTGCTTGAAATAGCGGTAGACATGATTGAAGAGAAATATTCAAGCAATGCAAAACTGTCTAATTATTCAAGTGTTGGAAAAAGAATGATATATGAAGAGGCCTTAACCCGGGCCAGGGGACAATTTGCCGCAAATCAGAAAAAAATACTGAAGGAGTTGGGCATAGAACTGTTATACATGCCAAAAGAAGTGCAGAGGGCAGAGAAATATTTAGACGTGCTGTTGCAGCCCTGGCCTTTATTGATAAAAAAAATCGAAATTTTAAAGCAGCACGCCATCGAGCCGTATCATTACTTGCTGAGCTATGATCCTGAGATACTTGAGCGGGCAGCGCCGGATATTGCGCAAAGAGCTATGCAAGTGGCGCTAGCTGAAGGAAAAGGGAGTAGCCCAGTTTGGGTAGGCATGCGTGGAGAGAAGGAACTAAAAATTGCCAACGAAATTGAGCGTAGGGTTTTAGACCTTTTAGAATCCGGTAAAGCGCTGACAGTACGACAGATAGCCGAAGCATTGGATATTAGCCAGGCGGGAACGCAGAGGACGCTTAATTGGCTGATTCAGGAAACCAGGCCGGGATTAACTCATTATCTGGAAACAAAAATTGCCAGTAATAAAAATGTCATTTATTACGTGTATGGCGCAGACGTTCTGACGATTTCCGCGCAGCTTTTGGGAAAAATTGAAGCAATAAACCAAAAATTATCCCAAAGAGAAAAAGTTGATGAAAAGCTAAAACGCCAGGCAGTGAATTTACTGGAAGATTATCTCCAAGCTGCGGATGGGCTGTTGCTTGCCACGCTCAATAACCAAGTGGTTTCCAGCTGGGAACGCTGGGATTGGGTTGTGTGGAGGGCAATAGGATATAATTTGAGCAAGCTAAAGGAAAACCAGAAAACAGCGTGGTGGGAAGCGGCATTCAAACCTTATGGGGGGTGGGTGGAATATCTTGATTTAATTGTGAAGAGTATGGATGAAGGTAAAACGACTCCTGAAAGAAAACAAAATTGGAAAAAAATCAGGATTTTATTCGCTCACGAAATCCTTCCCCATGCCGGCCTTTTAAAATATGATTTGGATGTAATCGAATGGAAGATTAAAGAAATAAAAAATCTCCAGGCAACAGCCGGGAGTGTCGGGGAAGAAGTGACTGATGAGCAGTATGCGGGAATATTTAAACCCGTGGTAAGAATGCTGTTGGTGCTGCCCAAAATACGCAAAGAGATGAAAATACGCAAAAAGTTGAAAATTCGGCCGCTGAACGCCGAGCAGCTTGCAGCACAATTAAGCCTTCAGCACGATCTAGTGCAAAGCGCGCTGAATTACCTGGTCGCCCAAAAGCAGGTGGAGAAAAACTCACAAGGAGCTTATTCTCTTTCTGAAGCAGAATTGGAAGCTGAGCCGGATTATGCGGCCATGAGCGATGTGGCGGTTAAAAGCCGGATGGTTAAGGAAAAAGAATACCTTCTCGAACCATCTCCGAATAATATTTATTATAAAATTGCCTGGACGGCGAGTGCTTTATCTTTCCTTAATTATATCATCATAACCGGGATCAATGAGCTGAAGCATTTGGCTAATTACAATGTGCCGGAAATGGCCCCGTGGATTGACATGACACTTTGGGCAACAGCATCCTATCTGGCACTTGCGTTTATCATGCTTGTTTCTACTATCGGTTATGAAAAAGGCAAGGTGTCAATAGTTTTAACAGGTTCGGCCCTATTTGTAGGTTATCTTGCTTGGGCTTTTACTTTCAGCATAACCTTTGTCACCGGCGGCTTGGTTATTCTGGGATTTTTGGCCATGCTGGCGCCTTTTTACCAGCGTCCGGAAAAAATCATCAATGCTGGGGATGACTATCTTAAAGCGGGTCAAAAGAGCTTTGCCATCGCCATGCTTTCTTTCGTGGTTGCAGTATTATCCGTGTTGGTTAAGGCTTTTATAATTTCGTGGTTAGGACTTTTCGTTGCCGTTTATTTTCTGTTTTTTATGGCTGTAATGCTAAGCAAGAATCGAGCCGTACTCAGCGCCTTAGCCGGAAAAGGCGAGGGGCATAAATTGATCGCGCTGCTTGAAAAATATCAGGACTTGAGCTTAAGCAATGAAGCCATCTCTGACACCATTTCCCAAGTTGCTACTGACCACACTATCGCCGTGGACAAGCCAATAGTCGGGCAGATGCCGGTTTTCGAGCAATATATGGAATTAGCCAAGCTGAGAATGCAGCGCACTTTAATCAAACTGCGGCTGCCGGGCTTCCTGGCCAAAGCCATAGCTTTTGCCTGGGAACCTGCGGGCGGACTTATCTACTTTTTATATTATGAATTGGGCAAGGCATTAAAGAGAAATCCATTGCTGATAACGGTTATGAAGGGTATTGGTTTTGGTTTAGCCGCAGCCGGTATATTAAGCGATGTGCTATCCGGATCCAGGGTGCCTTTATCTGGTGGTTTATTTATTGCCGGGATTATATGGATCGCCACAGCTTATTTTCTGGATAATAGTTTATTCCCAATCCGGCAATTTAGTAAATTGAATAAAGCTTATGTAAATGGATTAATCACCTATAAGGCGCTGGCTAAAGCTCTGCGGCATTGGGACAAGAGTACTAATAGCTTAATCGTGGTGACCGTAATAGTAGTCAGTGTCATCACATTAGCCTTATATTTCGTGCCGTTAACGATTTTAGCGGCCGTCATGCTAGCCTGGGTTTTAATGATAAGGGCGGATTCCCGGGTGAATAAGCAAAAAATCGCAAGTGCTTATAAAGAATTAATCCGCGAGGCGGTTTACCAAGCCTGTGCCCAGCAACCACTCAGGATTTCGGATATGGTAAGCCTGGTCGGTGTGAGTGAAGACGAGCTTTTTGAAGCTGTGGATTACTGGAAAAAGAACGCGGCAATGCTGCAGAAAGATGAAAATAAAATGAAACCGGGCAAAGGTTTACGTGAAGATATGCAGATTGATAAGCAGGTTTTTTATACTGCGTGGCAACGCAGCGAAGCCGATCTGGCGCAGGAAATCTCTCGTTTATCGAGCGATACTGATATGCAGCAGGAGCTTGAGGCGCATGCTAAAGAACATTCTCTATTTCCAGCGGAAATTAAACGGGAAAATCCGGGACTTTTTGAAAAGCTAAAATCCAATCAATTTCCGATTGTCTCTCCTAAAGATGGAGTGACTTATATTTGGAACCGGCATCAAATCGAAGGCGTGATGCAGAACTATTATGATTCAGGCAAAAATGATGAGGAAATGCCCGCGATCATAACCATTGATGAGAACGGCATGCCTATCAAGCGGCTTATGGAACCCAATCAAGGCGTATTTTCCCGGGCGATCGAAGAATTGCGAGCCAACCGGATTTTCAATGCGTTAGAATTACCCTTTATATACTTTCGCTTAAAGCTTGCCGGTTTGCCCGGCAATATGCTTTACATGATGAATTACCGAAAAGACCGCATGAGACAAATTGCCCAGGCCAGATATGGAAAGGATTTTGAGGGTTTTCCAGTTTCAGAGGAAGAAAGAAAGGCTTTTGCTTTTATGGGCATGAGCAAATATATTGAGGAAATGCCGAAAGACCGGGCTGCCATGGAGGATGTCCAGGTTCGCAACGGCTTGGCTGAGACGGTTATTAAGGCCGGGTTAAAAGTTTACTGGTACTTTGACAGCGAGAAAGGAAAATTTATATCCATTATGCGCGGCAATATCGAAAAGCCGTTTGAAGGTGAAGATTTAACCAAGGGCAATATTCCCATGCCTTTTATTCGAATCAAAGAAGAGAGTGGAGGAAATAAATGGATCCAGCTTCCGAATAGCCAATTCTGGCTTAATCCCGACCTTTCCATGCGGGTGCTGGCCTGGCTTATTTCCAAGCAAGCCAAGCAAGAAGGTGGAAATATACACATTACCAACTTGCCGGGCGCTGATTTGGTTACGCACGTAGCCGCGAAGAAATTAGACATTGAAGGCGACATATGGACTGCGGGCACGAATGAGTATAGTACGGAATTGGATTTTGATAAAACTATGCAAACCTTGAAAGAAAACGACCCGAGTTTTAAACCGCTCTTGGAAGGTTATGAAAAAGAAGGCGGAGTCGCTGTTTTCAGATTGGAGCCGGATATGAAAGAGGCTTTGGGTTTGGGAGACACCGGCAAACTGCTGCTGGCGCTTGATTTTAGCGATAAAACTACATTTGCTTTGGAAATGACTTCCCAACCAGGCAATGGCCGTGATGCCTTATATGCCACGCATACGACGCTGGATAAAAGTTTGGGAGAGGTGCTTGCGGCTGCCAAAGAGAATAAAGGGGTGGCAGTGATTCACGGCGACCACGGCTCGAGTGATGATGTTTCCACTCCCGGCCATACCAAGAACAAAGTGATTTTCACGGTGGTGGATTATCGCAGTGGTGAAGAAAAGTTAGTGAGCCTGGAAGTCCCGGAAAACCATGTTGTTGCGCAAGCGGATATCGCGCCCACTATTTTAAAATTTTTAGGGATAGCCCAACCTGAAGATATGACCGGTAAAAATCTCGCAGGAGAAAAGGAAAAGGGGGATTTGAACACGCCGGTTTTCTGGGTGGTTCTGGATGGTTATGCCCAAGGTCCGGGAGATGAAAATGACGTAACCACTGAAGCGAGGGAAATTGGTCTGGCGCCTTTGTTAAAACGCCTTTTCGATAATCCGGCAAGCATTCCAATGCAAGCTTCGGGCGGATATGCCGGGTTGCGGGGAATAGGCTTTCAAAAGTTAGAAGAGGATGGGTACGAGCTTTTAAACCGGGAGGAAATGCTGAAAAAAATCAAGCATGACATGTCCCTGGATAAAAGCGCCCAGGTGGAACAAAAAATTGATTTAATCAATTATGACCGTGATAGCAAGGGAACCCTGAATTTAATCGAGGCTGAGTATGAGCTTAGAAATAATCCGTTTTTGAATGACAAATATTTCGCGATAATGCGAACTCATACGGATGGCCCCATTAAAGCCATTTATTACGCGGATCCTATTCAAGAAGGAAGCACGGAGTATAATCTGTCTACCATGGGGACCGGGCGGATAGTCAGACAATCTGTCTTAACCATAGAAGACCGGATTCTTGACAGGTCATTTTTTAAAAGTCCGGCTGTTCAAAATGCAATTCGGATGGCCAAGCTCAGGGGATACGCGCATTTTAGCGGGCTCCTGCAGGAAATGAGCGTTCATGCCTCCAGCCGCCACCTCTATTATATGATCCAACATTTCCAGGAAAAAGGCATTGATAAATTCATGTTTGATATGGCCAGTGACGGAAGGGATGAGTCGTCGCAGTACGCCATAGAACGCGTCAGACAATTGAAACAGGCTCTGGATTATTTTGGGATTACGGATTATGAAATTAATATTCGCGGAAGAGAACAATGCTTTGACCGGGGAAACAACTGGCCTATTACCGAAGGATTTTTGAATGAACTCATGTATGGCAGTAAGTTGAAAATCGATACGGCTATATTTGAAGCCAAGGTCGAATCACAAAAAATTACTGGTCTGCTTAGAAGCGTAATCCCGAATAACATACTTGAATCTCAATTATTAAAAGGAAGCAAAGGTATTCAAGCAGCGCCAACGAACCGGCTGGTGGATTTCAAGACCATGGAAGCCGATATACTCAGGAAAGCCGGACCTAATGAACGTTATTTTATTCCCTTGAATCGTATTTTCAAGCGTTTTCCCGGGCTGCAACTAAAAATGATTTCCATTGGGCCTGTGTTTTTATCTGGGTTTGCGCGTGCGGGCGCAGATGATGCGGAATTGGTTAAAAAAATTAGGGCACATACGGACGATATAAAAGAAATACTGGGGCGGATTTTACCGGATAATAGGGGCGATTTGAAATTCACCGAAGAACTTGAGATAGGTTTGGATGTTTTTCCGAAAGATAGATTTAAAATAGAAACGACGGAAGATCAAATTACTAAAATTCTGATGCCAAAGCACCTCCTCTGGCTGCTGGTAGATTTAAGCGAAGCGGAAACAACTCCTGAAAAGTCACTGGTGAAAAGCCGTTTGAAAAACCAACTTGCTGTCAATATGATACAGTATTACTGGAACCAGTATCAATTAAGTCTTCTGGATAAAAAAGAGTATAAAGGGTGGATATCCTGGGCACAGCAGCTGGAAGACAGGATTCTCAATATTCAATCCTGGTTTAATTCAGAAATGAAGAACTTAACGGCTGCTCCTATTGTTGTAGATGAGAATGAGAATGCGTTTATGCCTGCGGGGTTGATTGTCAATCTAATGGTCCGAAAATCATTGGAAAAAATGGATGCGGACCAGCGCCAGGAGTTGAAGCAGAAGCTGGAAATTCTTATCCAGGAGCAGCTCGATTCGGGCTCTGACTTGAATATTAAAGAAGGATTACTGGCAACCCTGACTACGCTGGCGAATAATGATAATAACTTGCTGAAATTACTTGGTGTTTTCAAACAATCAATCGCAAAACTTGAACCAGCGATGCAGGAAATAGAAACAGCCAATATGCTCAGTAGTTTGCTGGGTATCCTAAGCGGTAAGGCTATTGCGGCACTTGGAGAAGAGGACGCAGCGGCAGAAACGCAATTGTCGCGGACATACACTATGACCGCAATCCCAGAGGCGGCGCGAGAAATTATGCGGGAAGAAGCGCTCCAGGCCTTGGAAGATGACCTGGCCTTGGCCTTGTTGCACGCTCTGGATAAATCAAAGAATAAAAATATAACGGATACGATCACCTTGGAGAGTAAACACGGCGCGGTTTTAGAGCGGAAGATTGGACGGATGAGCGCCAACACCTATCAGAAATCGCTGGCAATGGGAGAGTCCTGGAAGGACGGAAAAATATTCGCGGCGTTGTTGGGATATAAAAATATCCACCTCGAGTTGAATGGAAAAAAAGTAAGTATAGCCAAGCCCAAGTTGGCTGATTTTAATACTAAAGATGAGAATATTACGAATAAAGAGATTGATAAAAGTATTCCTGAATATTTGAATTCCGGAGTAATTGAAGGTGTTCGGGTGGCAGTGTTTAACCGCTTGCCGGCAGAGCCGGGATTGGTTGCGGAGGCAACAAAGTTTGCGCGGTTGCAGGCCAATGTCCTGAATTGGATGTCCAGGCAGAAAATTTTCCCGGGACGTGTGCAAAAGCAATACCAAGCGCGCGCTAATCTAAGCGCGTTGGATATAAGTTTGCCGAGTATAATTCTTCAATTGCGGGATAAGCTGCCCGATTATCATTGGGGGATTTTAATAAAATTGGAACAAATGAATAGCGACAATCCATTGGATTTCATAAATTCATCACATCCCGTGGCTAAAGCTTGGCGGCAATTGGCTAATGCAAATACCCCGAAAAAACGAGCACGGGCTAGCGCTGTATTTGCCAAGCGCTTGTATAACCTGATGTATCCTGATCAAGTTGGAGATAAAAACGCAGCAGAAATAGAGACGTGGGAGAAGGATCAGCAGGCGCGTAATCTGCTGATTTTTTCAAGACTGGTAAGAGAATTTTGCGAAGACTGGACGGATTTGGGCACCATTGACACATCCTCTGAGCTATGGAGTAGTTTTAAGCTATGGAGTAGTTTAAAAACCGATATTGAGAAAATTACCGGTGATCATATTATCGCAGCACCAAAGTCATTAATTACCGAATTGGGCTTTAAACATGTATTAGGCGCTTTGGTGGATGCGATGGAGAAATTGGACATTGTTGTGAATTATCATAAAATCAAGATGTTTTTGAGGAAAAACCTGAGGCAATCCACCAAGGTGGCAGCGTAAGGCTGGCGCCTGCTATGATTTTACCCTGCAACGCCGAAGGCCCCGGGCATGCCCCTGCACCAATTCATGCAGGACAGGCCGGGGATGAAGGCGTCAAAAGGCGTTGCAGGATGTCGCCTGCCAAATGGGCGTGCGATGCGAGGTTGTTTAGTGGTGCCCCGGGCTTCGCCCGGGGGGCTCCACCGGAGCCTGGATTCGCCGGATGGAGAGGGCTTTTCCCGTAGCCGGATCAGCCTCGATCAGGACGGCGTTTAACCATAAGTTGCCTTTGGCCGGCGTGAAACGGCAGGGAGTCTGATAAAGAAAGCGGTGCAAGGCCTCTTCTTTTTTTATTCCGATGACGGAATCACGGCTTCCGGTCATGCCCGCGTCGGTTATATAAGCAGTTCCTTTAGGGAGGATTTCTTCATCCGCGGTTTGAATGTGAGTATGTGTGCCGATAACAGCAGTGGCCAGGCCGTCAAGATACCAACCCAAGGCCCTTTTTTCAGAAGTGGCTTCAGCATGGAAATCCACCAGGATAATGGAAGTTTCCCGGCGCATCTGTTCAAGGATTTGGCGGCCCAGCGTAAAGGGATCACACAGGCTGCGCATGAAAATTCTGCCCTCCAGGTTGAGTATGCCGATTTTAGGGCCGCCTACCATGGTTTCGTAAATCCCCCATCCATGTCCAGGCACACCTTCGGGATAATTGGCCGGCCGCAGCAGACGAGAGTCTTTGTCCAATATACTGAAAACCTCTTTTTTATCCCAGATATGGTTTCCGGAACTGAACACATCCACGCCCAGACTGAAAAGTTCCTGGGCTACATTGGGCGTCAGGCCGAATCCGCCGGCCGCGTTTTCAATATTTGCCAAGGTCAAATCGGGGCTAAATTCCGTCTTGAGACGGGGAAGCAACTGGGCTACGGTTTGCCGGCCCGGTTCTCCGAAAATATCACCAATAAAAAGCAGTTTTACGGATAAACTCATTTGGCGAATTCCACCGCCCGGGTTTCACGGATAACCGTGACTTTAATCAGGCCGGGATATTCAAGTTCCTCCTCGATTTTTTTCGCAATATCCTTGGCCAGGAGGACGGTCGCGCGGTCTTCAACCTCGTTTTCTTTCACGATAATCCGCAATTCACGTCCGGCTTGAATGGCGTAGGCTTTGGAAACACCATTAAAGGACATGGAAATAGCTTCGAGTTTTTCAAGCCGCTTGATATAAGTTTCCACATTTTCACGACGGGCTCCCGGCCGGGAGGCCGAGATGGCGTCTGCCGCCTGGACCAGCACGGCTTCCAGACTCTGGAACTCGATTTCACCATGGTGGGCTGCGATACAGTGGACGATCGATGCCGGCTCGTTGTATTTAGCGGCCAGGTTGGCCCCGATTTGGGCGTGCGCTCCTTCAATTTCGCGGTCTACGGCTTTTCCTATATCGTGGAGTAAACCGGCCCGATTGGCAAGCTTCGCGTCGGCGTTCAACTCCGTAGCCATAATGCCGGCCAGGTGTGCGACTTCCAGTGAGTGTTGCAGGACATTTTGACCATAACTGGTGCGAAAACGCAGCCGTCCCAGCAGTTTGATGATCTCCGGATGCAGTCCCGTTACTCCGGTTTCGAGCAGGGCCTGTTCACCGGCTTCCTTTATCATCTTTTCCACCTCGAGTTTGGTTTTGGCCACTATTTCTTCGATGCGGGCGGGATGAATGCGTCCATCCCCCAAAAGTTTTTCCAGAGCCAGGCGCGCGACTTCACGCCGAACCATGTCAAAGCTGGATATAATAACCGCTTCCGGTGTGTCATCCACAATCAGGTCTACTCCTGCGGCGGTTTCCAGAGCTCGGATATTCCTTCCTTCCCGGCCGATAATCCTTCCCTTCATTTCGTCGTTGGGCAGCTGAACCACGGAAATAGTACACTCGGCAGTATATTCAGAAGCTCCTCGCTGAATCGCCATAGTGATAATCCGCTGGGCTTTTCTATCAGCAGTCTCTTTGGCATCATCTTCAATTTGACTGATAAGTCGGGACGCGTCGCGGCGGGCTTCGCTGCTCATGGTTTCAATCAGGAGCTTTTTAGCGGCCTCGGCCGTCAGGTTGGAAATCTCTTCCAACCGCGATTTTTGTTCCTTGATAACATTTTGCAACTCGGATTGTTTTTGTTGGACCTGATTTTGAAGTTTATTAAGCTCTTTTTCCCGGCCCTGGAAATCGCGCTCGCGGTTGTCTAAAGTGTCCATGCGGCGCTCCATGATTTCTTCTTTTTGGTGCAGACGATTTTCTAGAGTCTGGAGTTCCCGGCGGCGGTTGCGGGTTTGTTCTTCAAAGTTATTCCGGTCTTTGTAAAGTTTATCCTTGGACTCCAACAGGAGTTCGCGGCGTTTATTTTCAAGCTCTTTTTTGGCCGCATTCAGGAGTTCATGGGCCTGGGATTCGGCGGAGCGGATCTTCTTTTCTGCCGTGGATTTACGTAGAATATAACCAAGCATAGAACCGACAACTAAAATTACGCATGCAAGAATAAAATACCAGAACATAATAATAAGCCCCCTTATGCGGGACGGGCACACGGATAGAAGAAGGGGAAGGAAGTTAGAACGGGTAAAAAGTTCTCAAGAGTACGCTAGGTAGCATTCTCTTGTCGGCTTTTTTTAAAATCCAATTAGGATATATGTTCCTCTAAGGAAATGAGGTATTTTATAAATTAAGAGCCTTACCCGTATATTTTGATTCATCCTGCAAGCGTCGCACAGGCAACTTGCTTCCGTAGATTTCCGTCACGCTTATATTAATATCGGCCTCAAATAGACCGGTTGAAAGAATTATATTCTTAAACTTTAAGTGTGTCAAGAGTCAAAAAATACCCGCGATGCCGTGTGAAGGGACCGTAGCTGAACCTTTATGTTCAGGTGGGCACCGAAGGGCCGGGTTTGGCTTCCCCATCGCAGTGAGGCTTGCACTAACCGGCTGGACACGGTTCCCTATAAACTAATGTTGGTTCGAGATTGGTTCCTTCAGCACCAACATCGCAGGCATGCCTTTATCTATAAAATAACAAAATTTGGGCTATTTTTCAAGAAATTTAGAATAAAGTGGTAATATAATTCTGTTGTTTTTCCACACCGGAATATCGCATGCTGTTTTTTCAATTTCTCGATAGCTGAAATATGCCGCGAAAAGCCTGATTTTTGAAAATGTGTGAAAATATATTTATTTTACGGTTTACATCATATAGTATTTTAAGTTATACTATAACATAGAAGTAATTTATCTAAATAAATAACAAATATTGCGCTAAAAATAATCTTGATATTATGAGAGGTATTTTTTAAAAAATTAAAAATATATGTAAGGGATTATTATTTCAGTTAATTAGTTTCTGTTGCGGAAAAGCAGTTTTGATTTTTTGTCATTCCGAGAAAGCGAAGCGACCGAGGAATCTCCTTGAAAACTAGGGGTTTTAGAATTCCTCGCTGCGCTCGGAATGACAAAGTATGAGAATTCCGTTAAAAAGGGCTTTCCACAACAGGAAATAGGTAATAAAATTCTGATTATATAAAAAAGTTGTTAGAAAGGAATTGAACAATGGCACTGGACAAGAGTCCATTGATCAACAAATGGAGCAATGTCTGGCTTGTCTTAGGATGTTTTATTTTTTTTATGGCTTTTCCTAATCTCATCTATTCCGCAACTCCAGCCGCGCAGGGTTGGATAGAACCGGAAACCTCAATTATCTCACAAACTCAGGATTATGAATATTTATTGTATGTAACCTCCGATGATCCGGTCAATAAGCTTTCTATTCATATTCCCAGTGGATGGGCAGTACCAAATACGCCGGTATCCAATACTCAGGACGGCTCGGTTTCGTTTTCCGGGACACAGATCGTAGTAGATTATTCACTTGACCCTCTTTTATCGGGAGTTGTCGACAGTATTACCATGACTGCCACAGCGCCAGGAACCGGGGGGGATTATTACTGGAGTGCGTACCTGAATGATGGATCATATCAAGTGACTACCTTTCCAACTAAGCAGCAATTCGTGGAGGTTTTTACTTATACTGCTACAGTTACGCCGACATACACTGCTACGCCTACAGTTACACAAACTTATACGGCCACGCCGACGGCTACGCTAACGTCCACGCCGACGGTCACGCCAACTTATACGGCCACGCCAACGGTCACGCCAACGGTCACGCCAACGGCCACGCCGACAGCTACGCCGACAGCCACGCCGACGGCCACGCCGACCTCCACCGCGACACCGACAAGTACGCCGACCTACACGGCCACGCCGACAGATACTCCGACATACACGGCTACGCCGACAGCTACGCCGACGGCCACGCCGACGGTTACTCCGACTTATACGGCTACTCCGACGGCTACGCCGACGGCCACGCCGACAGATACTCCGACATACACGGCTACGCCGACGGCCACGCCGACCTCCACCGCGACATCGACAAGTACACCGACTTACACGGCCACGCCGACAGATACTCCAACTTACACGGCTACGCCGACGGCTACACCGACGGCCACGCCGACAGGTACTCCGACATACACGGCTACACCGACGGCCACGCCGACAGATACTCCGACCTACACGGCTACGCCGACGGCTACACCGACGGCCACGCCGACAGATACTCCGACCTACACGACTACGCCGACGGCCACGCCGACAGCTACTCCGACTTACACAGCTACGCCGACAGCTACGTCGACCGCTACGCCAACCTACACGGCCACGCCAACGGCGACGCCGACCTACACGGCCACGCCGACGACTACGCCGACATACACGGCCACGCCGACGGCTACGCCGACATACACGGCTACGCCGACAGCCACGCCGACGGCTACGCCGACCTACACGGCTACGCCAACGGCTACACCAACCTACACGGCTACGCCGACAGCCACGCCAACCTACACCGCGACACCGACAAGTACGCCGACCTACACGGCTACGCCAACCGCGACGCCGACCTACACGGCTACGCCGACGGCGACGCCGACAGCGACGCCGACCTCAACCGCCACGCCAACGGCGACGCCGACATACACGGCCACGCCGACGGCTACGCCGACCTCAACCGCGACGCCAACCGCGACCCCGACGGCGACGCCAACCGCAACCCCGACATACACAGCCACGCCGACGGCGACGCCGACCTCAAGCGCGACGCCAACCGCGACCCCGACGGCTACGCCAACCGCAACGCCGACCTACACAGCCACGCCGACGGCGACGTCGACCTACACGGCCACGCCAACGGCGACGCCGACCTACACAGCCACGCCGACAGCTACTCCGACCTCAAGCGCGACGCCAACTGCGACCCCGACCTATACGGCTACGCCGACAGCCACGCCGACGGCGACGCCGACCACAACCGCGACGCCGACGGTAACGCCAAGTGCGACCCCAACGGTAACGCCAAGTGCGACCCCAACGGTCACGCCGACGGCGACCCCGACCTACACGGCTACGCCAAGTGTGACACCGACGGCTACCCCGACGGCTACCCCGACGGCGACACCGACACACACGGCTACTCCGACGACCACCCCAACATCAACGGCGACGCCGACCGCGACCGCGACGCCAAGCGCGACCCCAACGGCCACGCCAACGGCCACGCCAACGGCCACGCTGACATACACGGCCACACCGCCGGATACGCCGACACACACGGCCACGATTACGGCAACTCCGACATACACGGTCACGCCAACGGCGACTCCGACCTACACGGCGACGCCGACCTACACAGCCACGCCAACGGCTACGCCGACACACACGATTACACCAACGGCGACTCCGACCTACACGGTTACGCCAACCGCTACTCCGACCTACACGGCCACGCCAACCGCTACTCCGACCTACACGGCCACGCCAACGGTTACTCCGACCTACACGGCCACGCCAACGGCTACGCCGACCTACACAGCCACGCCGACGGCCACGCCGACCGCGACCCCAACCACGACGCCGACGGCCACGCCGACCTACACAGCCACGCCGACGGCCACGCCGACCGCGACCCCAACCACGACGCCGACAGCTACACAGACCAATACCTACACAGCAACCCCAACTTTAACCTCTACGGCTACCAGTACACCAACCATTACACCGGCGGCGGATGCCTATATCCAACCTAACATCTCGAATCAAAATCAGACTCAAAATTATGATTATACGGTAATTGCCACTTCGGGTGGTGATATCCACACTCTCTATATAACAATTCCTTCCGGGTGGGCGGTTCCCCAGACCCCGTGTTCCAATCTGCTCGGCGGGTTAGTATCTTTTTCAGGCAATCAAATAGTAGTAACGTATTCTCCTCCCTGGTCGGCCGGTTCCTTTGACAGTATTACTTTAACGGCCACTGCGCCGGGGGCCGGGGGAACATATTATTGGAATTCATATCTCAATGATGGAACTTATCAAACCAGTACACCGGTTACCAAAAGCCAGGCGGTAATCGTGTTTACCGCCACGGCTACGATTACCCCCAGCTTTACGGTTACTGTCACCCCCACTTCTACTTTTACTGCTACTGCCACTTCCTCCTATACGGTTACGCCGACACCGTTTTATACCTCAACTTCTACCCCGACGTTTACTTGCACCGCTACCTTTACGCCTACACCTACGCCTACCAGCACACCCTCTTTAACCTCTACACCTACTCCTTCAAGGACCATAACTTCTACACCGACTATTACCTCAACGCTTACATTTACCTTCACCACTACTCCCAGTCCGACAATTACGCCTACGCATACTGTAACCCCGACTAAAACGCCGGTTCCGGGCTACCGGCTTTTCCTCCTGGCCCCTAATGAATATTTTACCGTCGGCACATCTCCGGGATATGCCGGAAGTGTTACCACTACCGTAGCTGGTTATCCGGTTCCCATAACCATCCGGGTTTTGGAGGACAATGGTCTGGTCGCTTCCACAGTAAATGATACCATCAGAGTCAGTTATAATGGAAATCCCGATTATATCCGTGATCTTCCGGCAGAGGTAACTTTATCCGGCGGTCAGGCGGTCATTAATCCGCGTTTCATGGAACCGAATATCACCTATACTATCCATGCTTCTGATTTATCTCATCCCGAAATTAAGGACGGAAGTTCCCGGCCAATTCCATGCGTAACCGGAAGCTTGGCGCAAAATCCGTATGTGTTGGTTGAGCATGCCTCCTTAGCGCCGACTACGGCGATGGAGGGAGAACCGGATATCGATATGCTTTCGCTGCGGTTGCGGAACCCTAATTCCAGCGGCTCTGCCGTGTACGAACTACACGGCTTAACCGTAACCGTGCAAGACCAGGCCGGAGGCGGGTTACCCGCCAACGGAGTCTTAAGCAGTTTAACGGTTTGGGATAGCACTACTCAGAGCGGATTGGTGAACTTAAATTCCCTCTCGATATCAAGCCGGATATATATTCCTTTCGGAAGCGGCCAGGTGCTTATTTATCCTGAAGGTACGTATGAAATTGGGCTGAGAGTCAATATTGCCTTACATCCCGCTCATTCGCATTTCCGCTTGGCAATGGCGGCGCAAACCGATATAGCCGCGATTTTTCTGGACGGGACTCCCATGCTGGCCAGAGCGGAAGAGGGGGATGCTTTTCCCATGGCTTCGGACGCCGTAAATATCCGGCCGCGGGGCCTGAATGAATCCTATATAAATTACCCCAATCCCTTTGCCGCCGGCCGTCAGAGCACAACGATTGAATATTTTCTGGAAACGGATTCCAAGGTCAGTCTAAAACTGTATAATATTGTGGGAGAATTGGTACTGGTGCTGGCGGACGAAGAAACTCAACCGGCGAGTCAGAACCTGTACCGTTACTCATGGCAGGGACGGAATGGCTATGGCCAAATAGTTTTAAACGGGGTTTATTTTGCAGTCTTGACGATAACCCCCGCGGCCGGCGGGGATACCCAACAGTTGGTTCGGAAAATTGCGGTTATTAAGTGAGGATGACTCAAACATGAAACAGTGGATTATCATTACAAGCCTGTTTATCTGTCTGGGCATGGGTTTCCCGGCCGGCAGTTTGGCCGGGATTCCGGATGCCGGAACCAATAATCCTTTTGAACTTGGTGCGGGATCCCGCGCGCTGGCCTTATCCGGCGCGTTTGTAGCAGTGGCTGATGATGTTTCATCCTTGTTTTGGAATCCCGGCGGTTTGGCCCGGATAGAACAAATCGAAATCTCGGCTATGCACATCGAACTTTTTTTCAATACCCCTTATGATTTTCTGGGCGTAGCTTATCCACTTTTGGATTGGGGCACTTTTGCGCTGGGAGCCGTGCGGGTGAGCACAGAGGGGATTATTTTACGTAATGAACAGGCCGGTCTGACCGGCAGCGGGGAAGGGAGTCTGGATAGACGCGAGTTTCTCCTTGGTTTTGGCCGGGAATTTCCCTTGGGTTTTCAGGCGGGGATAACCGTTAAGCTTGACCAGCAGAGCTTGCTGGGTGAATTTACCAGCGGAGTGGGGCTGGATATGGGACTGCTTTATCATCTCCCCGGCGAGCAATTCGCCCAATGGTCCGGCATCCGCGCGGTTGATTGGAAAAATTTGACCTTTGGTTTCACTCTTCAAAATCTGGTAGGTTCCCGATTGCGTATCAATGAGGCGGCTGATGTGCTGCCCTTGAATTATAAAGCCGGGATTGCTTACCAATACAACCATCGCGATACTTTCAATCAGCACTTCTTATTAACCGGGAGTTGGGAAAAGTCAACCTGGCGGACGGGCCGGTTGGCTATGGGATTGGAATACAGTATTCTGGACCTGGTCGCTCTCCGCGGCGGTATCAGCAGTATGGCCTGGACCGCCGGAGCGGGACTGCAATATGCGGGCGTTAGGCTTGACTATGCCTTATCCGGTGAGGCGCTGGGATTGAGCCACCGTTTCTCCCTGGCTTATCGTTTTGGTACTTCCCTTTCTGAGCAACGCCGGATAAGGGCCGAGCGGCAACAGGCGAAGATAGACCGGGAGTCCGAACAGCGAGCCCAGGCCGCAGTTGAAAAAACCCGTATAACTATGGAAAAAAAGCTGAAAACGGCGGCGCGCCGTCACCGGGGAGAAAAAAAGGTGATGTTGGCCAAGCGGAAAAGGCTTATCCGGGCGGAACGGAATCGTCAGGTAAAAAAGGGCCAGGATGCGGTGGCGGATGAATATTTCAAGGCACTGCACTATTTCCAGGGTATCAAGGATTATATGGCAAAGTCTTATCGGGCCGCTCTGGTGGAATTTAACACCGTAGCCAAGTATGATCCCGATTACTTGGAACTTAAACTTTATTTAGTTCGGACCCGGCAGAGGCTTCAGGGGGAGATTCGTTTTATGGCTCCCAACAATCTTGAGCTTTATTATAAAGGGATTGATCTGTATATTGAGAACAACTTCGTGGAAGCGGTCAAAGCCTGGGAAAAGATACTGGCCAGCGAACCGAATAATAGTCTGGCCCTCAGAAATATTGAGGAAGCCCGAGGCCGGATTGCCAAGTTGGAGTCTATTCGGAAGGAAATAGACCGGGAAGAAAAAAAGGATCAAAATCCGAAAATAAAATCCACAGAACCGGGGCGGCCATGAACGTTGGGAGTAAAATATTAAGCGCACTTTTCCGCGGACCCGTAATCCGGGAGTATGAACTTGAAGTCCCGGCGCAGGAACGCCACTTGGGCGAGATTAGGGATTTTATTACCCGGATCGCCGAGAGCAATGAGCTTACCCTGCCTGAAATCAATAATATGAAACTGGCGCTGGACGAAGCCTGTTCCAATGTGGTCCGGCACGCCTATCGGGGAATGGAACCCGGGTCTATCAGGATCAAAGTTATCCAACACCCCCGAGACATGGAGATACAGGTTTATGACCAGGGACGGAGTTTCGAATGGAATAAGGCCCAAACACCGGATCTGAACCGGTATGTTGAAATAGGTAAAAAAGGCGGTCTGGGAATATGGTTCATCCGCAAACTGATGGATAAAGCGGATTATCGATCCAACCGTCAGGGTAATATGCTTCGCCTGGTTAAACGTACTCCTTTGGTGAAGCCGGAGACCGCCGTGGTCGTGCCGGCGACGACAGCACCCGGCTTCAGGGGTCCGGTCTATAAAAAAGGCCGCTTAAATATTAAGGCTAAATTTTTAATGCCGGTCGTGGGCCTGGTGGGCCTGGTGGTTTTTGCTATTTTCAGCTATATGTTTCTTAACATGGCCCGTTCCGTGCGATCCGAAATTATGGGGCATGCTCAGGAAACTACCCGGCGGCTGACCAAGGATGCGGTTAATTATCTGCTCAAACAAGATGATCTGCACCTGACCGCCATGGTTAAGGCCGTAGTACGCAGCAATAAAAACCTGGCTTATGCTTTTGTGATGGATAATGAAAATATTATTTGGGCCCATTCGCTGACCCAAAAGATGTTTCAGCCTTTCCGGCCCCGGTCCGGATTCCGTGCGGTTAAAGGACGTCAAGCTATAATCCAGGTACGGCAAGACGCTGAGAGTGGTGAAGTGCATGATATGGGTTATCCGGTTTATATGGGAGAACTGAGACTGGGAACGGTACATATCGGTATTAAGGAACAAGCCATCCGGCAAGAGATCAGTTCGGGCCGGAAGAATGCGGTGGTGATTTTTCTAATTGTCCTGGTGGTCAGCACCTCCGGAACTTATTTTCTGATGACATTATTAGTCTCCCCGGTGAGGAAACTAATCGACGGCATGCTGGCGGTGAGTGAAGGCAAGCTGGACCACCGCATCTTGATCCCAAGTAATGATGAATTTGGGCAAATTGCCGGCGTTTTTAACGAGATGACCACCCATTTCAAAGAGGCCCAGAAAAATCTGCTGGAGCAGGAACGGTTACAACAGGAAATGCAGGTGGCGCAGGAAATTCAGCATACTCTGCTGCCGCACGAAACGCCGGCGATAGAAGGCTACGAGCTAGCCAGTTTTTATCGTTCCGCCAAGGAAGTAGGCGGGGATTATTTTGATTTTGTCTGGGTGGATGACAATATTTTGGGAATTGCAGTGGCCGATGTTTCCGGCAAGGGGGTCCCGGGATCTTTGGTTATGACTATGATTCGGACCGCCCTTCGCCTGGAGGCCAGGGGCAACCGGTCTGCGGTTGATGTGATGAGCAAGGTGAATAGCTTTGTAACCCGGGATATGAAAAAGGGCATGTTTGTAACCATGTTTTATGTGGTTTTAAATTCTCGTCAGCGGATCATTAATTATTCCAGCGCCGGCCACAATCCTTTAATTCTTTACCGTGAGGAGAATCAGCAGATTTATTTTCTCAAGCCCCGGGGGTTTCCTCTGGGAATAGATCTTCCCGATCCCGGATTGTTTGCTAAATCTTTAACGCAGGACCACGTTAGTCTGAAAAAAGGAGATTTATTACTGATTTATACCGACGGCATCACCGAGGCGATGAATCCCCAGCGCGAACAGTTTGGAGAAAAACGGTTGCTGGATGTAGTCCATCAATATCACGGCTTGTCCGCCGATGAATTTATGAAAAAGCTTTCAGAAGAGCTTGAAAATTTCACGGGAAATTATCCTCAAAATGACGATATTACCTGTGTGGCCATTAAAGAAAAACTAATGGCCGACGATATACAATTTGACCTGCGGCGCCGGCTTTTTTATCTGGTGGAAGAAAAGGGCATAGCGGTGAAAGAGGCCTGTAGGTATCTGAATCTTTCGCCTTCCAGCTATTATCGCCTGAAACGCCTGCGGGACAAGTACGGTGTCCAAGGATTGCGTGACACCGTGCTCCGTAAAGATGTGCAAATTCAGCAGCTCTCGCTGGAGGAAAGAGAAAAAATTCTTGAGGTGGTAGCAGCCCATCCGGAGTTTGGCGCCCGGCGTATTGTCCAATATTTAAGAGATTCGCAGGAAGAAGATACCCGGTTTACAGAGAGGATGATTTACCAGGAATTAAAGCGGCTGCGGTTGACGAAACGTCCCGAAAGAGAGGTTTTTGCTGCCAAGAAGAAAGTTGACTAAGCCGCCGGGGCTGTGCTACTATCTGCCGGTAGAATAATTTGTAATTTTTTGGGAACCGTGCCCAGCAACCGGAGAATCGGTGCTTTATAAGTAGGGGCACGGCGCGCCGTGCCCCTACCAAGCGGTGTCACATTATATAAATTTTTTCTTGGGTAAAGACTTAATTGGCGAGGAAATTTTAGAAAGCATAAATCAAGTTAGATTTTACACAGCTTACGGCAGGGAAGATTTATCAGGAGGCCGGGATAGCAATTACTAAAACGGCGCTTGATAATGGCTTAACTAAGGGAGGTCGTGGTAATGGAGGGCATCCAGATTACAGTGGAAAGAGTGGGCGCCCAGCAAGAGATTGCGGCGGTTAAAATCACTGGATACATCGATACGACTACCTCGAGCGAACTGGAACGGGTTATCCAGAATTTGCTTAGAGAAAAGCGGTATAAAATTATTGTAGATCTTCAAGCGGTTGAATATATCAGTTCCGCCGGATGGGGTATTTTTATTTCCGAAATCAAGAATATTCGCAACAATCATGGAGACCTCAAGCTGGCGAATATGTCTGAAAATGTGATCGAGGTCTATGAATTGCTGGAATTTTCAACAATATTAGATTCGGTCAATGATATTACGGAAGGAATACAAAGTTTCGAGGGCAAGGGCGAAAAGGCTCCAGAGCCTTCCGTGGTCGTTCCTCAGAAAAAACCGGTTATAAGCGTGGATAAGAAGGAGCAACTAGAGGCCATTGCGGCCGTAATAGCCGAAGCTGAACCGTCTCTGTCTTCGTCTCCGTCTCTGTCTTCGTCTCCGTCTCTGTCTTCGTCTCCGTCTCTGTCTCCGGCTTCGTCTTCGTCTCCGGCTTCGTCTTCGTCTTCGTCTCCGGCTTCGCCTCCGGAGCCGGAGACGGAGCCGGCTAAAAATCCTGAAACCGTATCCGCGCCGGGAACCGGGTTGTTGATGCTGATTGACCGTATTCAGCAAGTAATCAAAGCACATCCGGAGTGGGGAGCCTGGAAAATCAAGAAAGAATTAAATCGTCAGCGGAGAAACCAGCCCAAGGTCGGCTGGGGTGAAGTTAAAGCTGAATTAAAGTATAGCAACTTAAGTAAAAAAGTCGAACGCTATAAGTATGCGCGGGGTCGATAATAACAGTTCCGGTCGAGCCGGGTTGGCAACTGGGTAACTAATAATATATTAACCATTCGTTAGGTTACAGTTGTAGGGGCGACGCATGCGTCGCCCCTACATTCCGTAGGAAAAGGAGGAAGGCTGTTGAGCGGCTTCAGTTTTTCTACCACGATTCAGGGAATAGAACGTGATTACACGATCCGGAGCGTGAATTTCGAGTCTATCCGGAAAATAATCATTAATTTAAATGACCGTGATCGCGTGATTAATACCCAAGAAATTCCTTATAATCCCAACCAGGAAGATGAAGAGCTTATGGAGATGGTCAAACGGTTGCATGAAGAGCGGGTGGAAGTGTTTAGAGAACTATTGAAGATTTCCAAGAAACTTGAGAAAAAACCGGATGCGAATTCTAATTACAAACTGGGCGGGATTTTTTTAAAGAATGGGATGGGCAAAGAGGCGATAGCTGAATTTAAGCGGGCCATAAAACTGGAGCCGGATAAGGCGCCGATTTTAAACCATCTGGGAGTGGCTTTAATGCTGGAGGAGAAGTTCGGCGAAGCAATTAAAAGTTTTCAACGGGCGATAGAAATGAAACCCACCTATCCGGATATTCATAATAATCTGGCTTTAGCGTTTTTGCGTACCGAAAATTATGCGGAAGCTTTAATCGGGCTTGAAAAAGCTCTGGAAATTCATCCTAGATATGCGGAAGCTCAGTTTAATCTGGGGCTATGCCTGGTGTCCCAGGCAGCAGTAAATGGCAAACTGGATGAAGAAGACAAGGAAAAAGTAAGTATGCACTTGTCCAAAGCGGTTGAATTGAATGCGGGCTTTAATAATGAATATTACAAAATCGCCGAAGGCTATCTGGTCAAAGCGCGATTTAAAGAAGCTCGTCAGGCCCTGGTGGAAGCCCGAACCGCGGTTTTATCGCAGAGCGGAAGTGAGATCTACCACGAATTTTATTTGCGGTTAAAATACGGAGAAGAGGGAGTGGATCGGAAATCCACTGAACGCTATATTTCAAAACTGGAAGATATTCTGGAAAAACATCCTAAATATGTGGATATTCACAACGATCTGGGGGTGGCGTATCTTATCCAGTGCCGTTTTCTTTTTACTCGGGCTATTAATGAATTTAAAAAGGCCCTAACCATGAACCCGGACTACGCCAAAGCCAAAAAAAATCTTAAGTTAGCCGAGAACGAGGGCAAGGGTTTTTTGATTCTTCTGCGAGCTATTCTTTACTTCTAGGCCTGGGTGCTTGAGCATTTAGTCTGATTTTTAAATTCCTGAGCAATTGAACAATAGAAAATAGACCGCAAGTGAGTTTTTTATTGCTCTATTGTTCAATTTTCAATTGCTCTGGAGTTTGAGCAATTAGTCGCTTTTTTGAAAGTAGATAGTAGAAAGTAGACCGCATTTGAGATATTTTATCTAATTTCTACTATCGAATCTCAAATGCTCTGGAGTTTGAGCAATTAGTCTATGACTAATTGCTCAAACTCCCAGGTGGGGTGTTGGTTTGCTGGTTCTAGTAGTCAACTGCGGGAGTTCATCCTTAAAATATACTCTTTTCCAGGGAGAGATAGAGCGCGGTACCGGTTTGATGGAAAAGCTGGGCGGGCCGGTATCAACTTTTACCCGGTTAGTCGACGGAGCCGGTAAAGATCCGCTGAGTTTGGCGGTGCCCAACCACGAGCAGGCGATCCGATTGATGATGGATTGGCTGATTAGAGATGGTGTGATCCGGGAGGCCCGGGAGATTAACGCGGTGGGACATAGGGTAGCCCATGGCGGACCCGAATTCACTGATGCCGCCTTGGTCGAAGCGCGTGTCAGGAATAACCGCATTGCCCGGGAATTGGCGCCCCTGCATCAGGCTAATTATGAAGGCATTGAGGCTTGCGTAAAGATGATGCCGGCTACTCCCCAAGTAGCGGTATTTGATACGGCTTTTCATCAGACCATGCCTCCCCGAGCCTACACTTATGCTTTGCCCTACCGTTTTCTAACCGAACATAAAATACGTAAATATGGTTTTCATGGAACTTCGCATAAGTATGTCGCCGGACGGGGAGCCCAGCTGTTAGGCCGACCTCTCCGTAAACTCAACCTAATAACGCTGCATCTGGGAAACGGTTCTTCCCTGACGGCGGTCAGGCACGGCCGATCTATTGATACCAGTATGGGTTTAACTCCCCTGGCCGGTGTTGTGATGGGCAGCCGTTGCGGTGATATTGATCCGGCCATTGTGCCGTATATTATGGAGCGGGAAAATCTGGACGCCGGGCAAGTTGAACGATTAATGAACCAGGAAAGCGGGATATTGGGTCTTTCCGGAATATCCAACGATTTGCGTGAGGTTATTAAGCAGGCTAAGGGATATAATCCCAGGGCCCGACTTGCGCTGGAGGTGCTGGCTTACAGTATCCAAAAATATATCGGCGCCTATCATGCCATTTTGGGCGGAACCGATGCCCTGATTTTTACGGCTGGCATTGGTGAAAAAAGTCCGAAGATGCGCAAAATCATTTGTGCGGGCTTGGCCGGCATCGGCGTTCAATTGGATCCAGCCAAGAATCGTAAAGCCGTAGCTTGTGAAATGTTTATTCATGATAAAAATTCACGGATAAAGGTGGCCGTGATTCCAACCCGGGAAGATTATATGATAGCACGGGAAACCAAGCGTATCTTAAAATCCCGCCAATGCACCAAGCCGGCTGTGGGGATGTATAAAAAAAAGTTGACAAATGAATTGACGCACGGTAAACTTCCTGCAAATAAAGGGAAACCTAGAAATGCCATTCAGATTTAAAGCAAAGGAGGTGAAAGTAAAAAATGAATAAAGGATTAATTTTGTTGCTGAGCGTACTATTTAGTGGTTCTGTTATCATGATGGCAGGTTGTGCTCCTAAGCAAGAGAGTACTGAAACCGCAGCTCCGGCAGTAGAAGAAGCGGTTCCGGCGGAAGGAGAAGCAGTTCCGGCGGTCGAGGGAGAAGCTCCTGCGGAAGCAGCTCCGGCCGAATAAATTAGCTTTATTTGCTTTTGACGGTGGAAGTCTGAAGGGTAATATTTCGGACTTCCACCGTTCTGTTTCAGCATGAATAACTATTTTCGCGAGATTTATCCGCCTTCGCAGAAGACCCCGGCCTTAGCCGGGGATGAATGCGCAAGTTGCTACGGCGTGATGCCGCCCCACCACTTGGCGGATAACCACGGGCTTGTCCGTGGGGCTCCATTTTAATCAGGACAAGTGATATTGCGAAGATCCCTGCAGGCCATGGGCTTGAGCAATTAGTCGGTTTTTTGAGAGTAGATAGTAGAAAGTAGACCGCATTTGAGATATTTTATCTAATTTCTACTATCTACTCTCAAATGCTCTGGAGCCAGAGCAACTAAATGCTCAGGCTCCTAGTATACCATGGCGTTCTAACGGTGGAGGCGTGCGTATGGGGAGACAAGCAAGAAGTTTGCTTATAGGGCTTACCGGAATGGGAATTTTTATGGCCGGTTGTGGAACGCTAAATCCGCGTTTGACCAACGAGCATCTGACCAATGCCCGTCTGGCGTTAGAAACGGCGGAAGCAGCCGGAGCGAAAACTATGGCTAAGGTTGAACTCCGTCATGCCCAGGATACGCTGGCGATTGCTAAAGCCGCCTATGCCGGGCGGGACTTTAAACGAGCCTTGAAATTTGCTAAAAAAGTCCTGATCTACGCCAAACTGGCTCAAGTGCGCAGCGAACAAAAATATGCCGAAAAAAAATTAGCCGAGTTGAAAGCCGAAATAAAAACCAGAGAGGCTTCGTCATCCTCGCCCCAATTTTCTGCCGGCCAGGAAAGTGAAGAGCCTTGATCCGGAAAGGAAATCCCGGGCTAGGCTTGGTCGGCGTCGTGTTGCTGGGGCTGGCCGGTTGTGCTACCGTACCCATGGTTGTTCCGCAAGTCTTAATCGATGCGCGTGCGGCGTTGGGAAAAGCGAAAAAAACCGAGGCGCACTTGCTGGCGGCTGAAGATTATCAGACTGCCAAGCGTTTGCTAGAACGGGCCGAAGCCGCTTTTGCGGCGGAGCGAAGCATGACGATAGTGGAAAATACGGCTTTTGAGGCCGAGGCTTATGCCCGAATTGCCGAAGCCCGGGCCTGCGGCCGCAGGGCTGTGCAGGAATATGAATATATTAAGCGGACTATAATTACCCGGCAGAAACGATTTACTGGTTTAGCCCGGGAAGAGGAGAAGCGCAGAACTATCCGGAGTAAAGTTCAGCTCGCTAAACCGGATAAAAAAACCGAAACCAGCTTATCCGTCCCGGTCGAATATAAGGCTGCGTTGTTAAGCCAAGCCCGCAAGCTCAAAGCTGCGGTGGTCAGGGAATTGGCGCGAGGCATAGCTATAAGTTTTCCGGGCCGGGTTTTATTTAATCCGGGGAGTTCCCGGCTTCAGGCTGACGCTAATACGTTGCTGGATGAAGTGGCCGAAGTTATCAAACAATTTCCCGATTATCAGATCCGCATTGAGGGGCACACAGACAATATCGGTGATCTGCTGGCTAATAACACTTTGTCTCAGGCCCAGGCGGAAAGTGTACTGACTTATCTTAACCGGAAGAGCATATCCTTGGATAAGCTTGCGGCAGTGGGAATAGGACCCAATAGACCAAAAGCGACCAATGAAACACCGGAGGGCCGAGAGTTAAATCAACGGCTGGAAATTATTCTTGAAAAAAAAGAAAATTAGAAACCATCTGGGATCAAATTCCCCGCTCTTTAGAGCGGGGAATTTAAGGAGTGATTTTTTTGCATAAAAACCGAGGACTGGCCGGAACGGCGGCGCTGGTATTGGTGGGTATTTTAGGATTCGGGCTGGCCGGCTGCGCTCCGCGCTATCTGGCCAAAACGCCCGGTGCGGTTATTGCTTATCCTTATATTCCGGTTACGCCTCAGGAAATCAATAATTATAAAGCCCTGATAGCAATTAGTCCTCGCGATCCCAATGCTGTCAAAGCCCGGTACTGGATCGCTCAAGACATGTTTAATAGTTCCCAATGGGATAAGGCTGAAAAGGCCTTCGTGAAAATATTCAAACATTTTCCGCATTCCGAATGGGCTTTTCCGGCCGGTTTGATGGCGGCGCGTACCCGGGTGAAACGAGAAAAAAACCTGGGAGCTTTGACCTTATTAGACCATTTAATTAATATCCCGGACCGCGGAGCGGAGATGTTGGAAGCCGTCCAGACTCTCGCCGGGAAAATAATAAATGATGAGCTTAATCTGGCGGAATTGGCCACAGTCCGAGCCACCTATCCCAAAACCGACTGGGACCAACAGGCACTTTTTGTAACCGGGAAACGTAATCTGGACGGCGGCAATCCCAATGCGGCTATCCAGGCCTTCACCAGCTTTATCGACCTCTATCCGGCGAATAAATTCGTTTCTCTGGCCCGGGAACTCGTGGAAAAAGCCGCGCGGATCGTACCGGTTAATCGCAACCGGATAGGATGTCTGCTGCCCTTAAGCGGTGCGTATGCCCCTTACGGTAAAACCCTTAAACAAGGGATGGAATTGGCGCTCGAAGAGATTAATCGTCACCGTCCGGAAGGTGAATATCTGGGATTGGCGGCCATAGACAGCAAGGGGACAACTAACGGCGCTGTAACCGGGTTGCAGCGCCTGATAGATTTGGAGAAGGTAATGGTGGTCATCGGTCCGGCGCTTTCCAGTTCGGTTAAAGCCCTGCTTCCGGTATTGGAAAGGCGTCGAATTCCGGTTATTTCTCCTGCCGCCTCAGAATCCGGACTGGCTGCCAAATCGGCTTATCTTTTTCGTTATATGCTTACTAATCAAGAGCAGGGCGAGGCTATGGCCGAATATGTCGTTTTGCGGAGAAATTACCGGCGGATCGGCATCCTGCATAGCACGGCTCGTTATGATTGTTCGCTGGCTGAAGCCTTCGCAGCCAAAGTTCAAGAACTCGGGGGCGAAGTAGCAGCCCGCCTGGAATATCCTCAAGGTGCCACGGATTTCAAACAACAAATGCTGGGCTTGGGCGGAGTGGACCCCGGCCGGCTTAAAGATCTGGAAGTAAGGGAACGGAAAAAGCTGGAACGTCTGCTGGAGAATATCGCGTATCGCTCGGCTCAGCGGATTGCTCCCCGCCGAAAGGATGGCACAGTTTCCCAGGCTGAAAAAGTTACGCCTACTCCGGTTCCCAGAAAACGCGTGGCAATCCTCCGGTTTGCCGAGCAGGGAAACCAGACTCAGGAGGAAGCACTGGGGAAGTGGATCACGGAAAAATTTTCCTATGCTTTGGCGGTCAAGCCCGGCCTTAAAGTACTGACCCAGAAGGAAACATTTAAGGCGCTAAAAGAGTTGGGCCTATCGTCATTCTCCCGGAATCCTCAGGCCTGGAAAAGGTTGGGTGAGTCTCTGGGGGTGGAGGTACTGGTTCTGGGCCAGGTCAGCCAAATTGAAGACAATCCGTCAGCCGAGCCGGGAGTACCTATTCCCGTTCAATATCAAATAGATATTCGTCTGGTGAGGGCCCGTAACGGCAGGGAACTTGAACAGTTTTCTAAAAATTGGAGCAAGAGCATAGCTCCGGAGGTAAATGTTAAAGATATCGAAGCGATATATCTTCCGGTTCCGGCCCAGGATGCGGTCTTGATAGGCTCGCAGTTGGCTTTCTACGATTTGAAGGTTCCGGTATTCGGATCCGATGCCTGGTTAAATTCCAAATTGCTGCGTCAAGGCGCGGAAGTACTCGAAGGCGCGGTTTTCGCGGCCGGATTCTGGCCCGACCATCCCGCGCCCCGGTCACGGGATTTTGTAGAGCACTTTGAGGCCAGGTTTTCCACCCATCCATCTTTATTAGCGGTTCAGGCGTATGATGTATTTTACCTGGTGGCGGCCATACTCAAGCAAATTCGCGATCCCAAAGCCAGCCGGGAAGATTTCCAACGCCGGCTCTTGAAAGTACGTGCCTATAAGGGCGTAACGGGAAAAGCCGTAGTAGAACCGGACGGAGAAATCCGGCGACCCCCCGTTTTTCTGGAATTGCATAAAGGGAAATTACGGCAGGTGCGTTGATTTGATCAATATTTATTAATACCAGGATGGGAAGCTATGCGAAAAAATTATACATATCCAGCGGTAAAAGGCATGCGGGATGTTTTTCCCCCGGAGGCGAGCCTTTATCAAAGGCTCGAAAGCCGGGCCCGTAAGCTTCTGGCGTGTTACGGCTGTGGAGAGATCAGGACGCCGTTGCTGGAGCATGCCCGGTTATTTGAACGGGGAGTGGGGCAGGGAACGGACATAGTCAATAAAGAGATGTTTTTTGTGCCGTCCAAGGATCAGGCGGAAGACGGCCGGAAAGAAAACGCGCGGCAGATGGTTTTAAGGCCGGAAGCCACGGCTTCGGTAGTCAGGGCCTATATCGAACATGAGATGGATAAGATTTCGCCGGGCGTGCTGCGTTATTATTATATCGGACCGATGTTCCGGTACGAACGTCCGCAGCGCGGAAGATTAAGACAGTTTACCCAGATTGGAGTGGAAGTGCTGGGCTCGGCGCTGCCCATGACTGACGCCGAGGTCATTATCATGCTTGAGGATTTTTTAAGCTCCCTGGGCTTGCAGCGCTTAACCTTCCTGCTTAATGCGGTCGGCTGTCCGCGATGCCGGCCGGGATATATCCGGAAGCTGCAAGTCTATATTGGCGGCCGCCAATCGCAGCTTTGCGGCGATTGCCATCTCCGGCTGGATAAAAATCCCTTGCGTGTTTTCGACTGTAAACAGCCGCTTTGCCGGGAGTTAATGGCACGAGCGCCGGTTGTTCAGGATGATCTTTGTGCGGATTGTGCTGCTCACCATGCCGCGGTTTTAAACCTTCTGGACCGGGCGGGCATTAAATACCAAAGGGACGCCCGCCTTATGCGTGGTCTGGATTATTATACCCGGACGGTTTTTGAAGTGACGTCTTCGGACTTGGGGGCGCAGAATGCCGTGGCTGCCGGAGGGCGCTATGATAATCTTGTGGCCGAGTTGGGCGGTCCGCCTACGCCGGCAATTGGCTGGTCTTTAGGCATGGAACGAATCCTGGAAATATTACCGCGCGAGCCGGATAAGTCCGGGAAACCTTTTGATATATATGTAGTGTCGCCCGGGGGTGATGCCATCCGGACTTTTTTTAAAGTAATGGCCTTGCGCCGGCAGGGATTACGTATCGGGCTGGAGCATGAACCCAGGAGCGTCAAGGCGATGATGAAGCGGGCCGACCGCTTAGGGGCGCGCTGGGCCTTATGGGCTGCCAGTGAGAACCCGGAAAAAGTGGAAATCAAGAATATGGCTACCGGGGAACAAATATCCCTGGGCTGGGACGATTTACCCAGAGTGGTCGGGAAATAAGAATGGAGTCGCATGCCTTTCGAATTCAACTTTTTTAAATACCTGCAAAACGGGAATGCTTTGATTTTTATTGGCAGTCTTTTATTAGCAGGCGCGGTGATAGCTTTGGTAAGGACTATCATCGGCTTGGTGGAACCTTTCTGGCGGTTGCGGCAATCCTCCGCGCGCCGTCCGCGCCTGAGATGGGGAAAAGGGTTAAGGAATTTATTAATAGCCCTGATTCTGACGTTCTTTTCGCTTTCCCTGCTGCTGGCCGGGACCACCTTGCGTACTTATACCACTTTTACCCGGCAGGACCTGGTGGGAACACTGGAGTGTCTGGAATGGAATCCGGATGAGCAGATTATAATAGTCCGCTTTAAGGCTGTCTCTCAAGGCCGGACTTCAGCGCCCCAGACCTATAGCTTGTGTGGTGATCATTGGGAAATTAACGCCCATATCTTAAAATGGAAACCCAGGGCGAATCTAATCGGATTGCATACTGCTTACCGGTTGAATCAAATTAAAGGAATCTACCAATCAACAGAGGATGAAAGCCGCCGGCCACACCGCGCTTGCGACCTAACACCGGGAAAAGACTGGATTTGGTGGGCTTTGTCACGGTATGGAGAAACCCTGCCTTTAGTGGAAGCGGTTTATGGAAACGCAGTTTCCAGGCCGGCGCGCAGGGGGGAACAATTTGAGATTTTTGTAACCACTTCCGGTCTCTCTGCCCGTCGCTGGAAAAAGTAGAGCAGTTGACAGCTTTACCGGGCGGATGATAAGATAAAAACCGGTTTTTGCCTAAAAGAGAGAGTGGAGTTTAAATTATGGATTATCGCGAAACCCTGAATTTACCCCAGACGGAATTTCCCATGAAGGCGGAATTAAGCGTTCGGGAACCGGCCCAGCAGGTCCGCTGGCAGGAAATGGATATTTATGCCAGGTTGCGCCGGGAGGGCAAGGGGAAACATAAATTTATTCTCCATGATGGACCGCCTTATGCCAATGGCGATGTGCATATCGGAACCGCCTTTAATAAAATTTCCAAGGACATTATCATTAGATATAAAAGCATGCGGGGTTTTGATGCACCGTATATTCCAGGTTGGGATTGCCACGGCATGCCGATTGAACATAAAGTGGTGGAAAAACTATCCGAAGAGGAGAAGGCTGACAGCCGCCGGGTCAGAACCGAATGCCGTCTTTATGCCGGTAAATATCTTCAAAAGCAGCGGGAGCAATTCAAGCGTTTGGGGATTTTCGGAGATTGGGAAAAACCATATCTTACCATGGATCCAAAATACCAGGCGACGATCGTAAAGGTTTTCGGAGAGCTGGCAATCCAGGGTTATATTTACCGTGGTTTAAAGCCGGTTTATTGGTGTATGGAATGCCGGAGCGCACTCGCGGAAGCCGAAGTGGAATACCGGGAACATGTCAGTCCCTCGATTACAGTGCGCTTTGAGCTGTTGGAAGGCTGGCCGGATGGTCTGGGAGACCGCCCGTCGGGCCGGGTTTTTGTTCCTATCTGGACCACTACCCCATGGACTCTGCCGGCTAATCGCGCGGTAGCGGTTCATCCCGACTTAACCTACGCGCTGGTGGAATCGGAAGGCGAGCATTATATTTTAGCCAGAAAACTGGTGGAGTCAAATTGGGAGGCTTTCGGACATCCCTATACTTTGAAAGCCGAAATTCCTGGACAGGCTTTAGCCGGCTTGCGCTTGCAGCACCCTTTTTTAGATATGTCGGTTCCGGTTATTACCGGAACGCACGTGACCACGGAGGCAGGAACGGGCTGTGTGCATACCGCTCCGGGACATGGGCAGGAAGATTACTTTATAGGCCGGAAGCATGGTTTGGAGGTTTATAACCCCGTAGGGCCTGACGGCTGTTTTACCCCGGACTTTTCCGAGATGCAGGGAGAGTTGGTTTTTAACGCTGATCCCAAAATTATAAATTTGCTGCGTGAACGGGGAGCGCTAATGCAGGCCGGAGAAATCAGACATACCTATCCTCATTGCTGGCGGCATCACACCCCGGTTATTTTCCGCGCTACGGAGCAGTGGTTCCTAAATGTAAACCGGGAAGGATTTCGGGAACGCTTACTGAAGCATATCAACCAGGAGGTAACCTGGATTCCCGAAGCGTCCCGCAACCGTATGGCGGCTATGGTGGAGACCAGACCGGACTGGTGTCTTTCCCGCCAGCGCGCCTGGGGGGTGCCGATACCGATTTTTTATTGCCAGGCGTGCGGCGAGCCCCTGATCTCGGAAGCGGTTTTCAAGGCCGTGGAAAAGCTAATCGCCGCGGAAAGCGCGGATGCCTGGTTTTGCCGGGAACCTGAAACCATACTGCCGGCCGAAACTCACTGCCTGCAATGCGGCGCCCGGGTTTTTCGCCGGGAAACGGATATTCTGGATGTCTGGTTTGATTCGGGCGTGAGCCATGCCGCGGTTTTAAACCAGCGCCAGGAATTAAGATTTCCGGCAGATCTTTACCTGGAAGGATCGGACCAGCATCGGGGGTGGTTTCAGGTTTCCCTTTTAACCGCAGAGGCGGTTACCGGCCAGGCGCCTTATCGGGCGGTATTGACCCATGGATATACGGTGGACGGAGAAGGCCGCAAAATGTCGAAGTCCCTTGGCAATTTCATTACGGCCGAGGAAGCTTTAGCGCGTTACGGCGGCGCGGATATTTTGCGGCTTTGGGTAGCTTCGGAAAACATTCAAAACGATGTCCGCGTTTCCGATGAAATATTCAAACGCACAGTGGATGCCTACCGCCGGATCCGCAATACTTTGCGTTTTCTTTTAGGCAACCTGCATGGTTTTTCGCCGGCGCAGGCTCTGAAGTATAAAGACCTGGAACCTCTGGACCAATTGATACTCCACCGGTTCCATGAGTTTATTCAGGATGCTGTCCGCGCTTTTGAAGCTTATGAAATTTACCGGTTCTATCAAATCCTGCAAAATTTTTGCGCCGCCGATCTGTCCGCTTTTTATTTTGATATTCTCAAGGATAAGCTTTATACGGATGGCCGGAATTCTTCTTCCCGGCGTTCGGCCCAGACCGTACTCTGGCATCTGCTGCGTCACCTGGCGCGTCTTATGGCGCCGGTGCTGGTGCATATCACTGAGGAAACCTGGACGGCCATGCAAGCTCAGGGATTGCATCATGACAGTGAAGCGGCAGCTTCGGTCCATCTGGCGTCCTGGCTTCCGGTTCCCAAAGAGTGGCATAATGCCGCACTGGCGGAAACCTGGGACGCGCTTCTTCAGATACGGATGGAAGTGTTGAAAAAACTAGAGGAGGCCCGCAATCAGAAAATGATCCGGCATCCCTACGAAGCCTTGATCCGTATCCGGGTACGGGGAGAACGCCGGTCACGTTTGGCTGCCTGCTGGGAACAATTACCCGCTTTTTTTGTGGTGTCCGCGGTGGAATTGCAGGATGCGGGTTCCGCCGGACCGGAGATGCTGATTCAGGTGGAAAGAGCGCCGGGGAATAAATGCGAGCGGTGCTGGAGGGTGCTGCCGGATGTCGGACAAAACCAGGACCATCCCGGACTTTGCGGCCGCTGCCACGCCGTAATTAGCGAAATGCTTTCCCCGATTAAAAAAGAGAAGGTGTGAAAGTTGAGCATATGGGGAAATTCAAAAGAGTTTAATGACCGCCGGGAAGGCTTCAGCCCCTGGTCCCGGAAAGCCGTCCAGGTGCCGGTCCGGTTTTATTGGATAATTATGCTGCTGGTTCTGGCACTGGATCAGATAAGCAAATGGATAGTCATGCAGACCATGGTATTACATCAAAGCATTCCCTTGCTGGGAAATATTCTGCAGCTGACTTATGTCCGAAATACCGGGGCGGCCTTCAGTTTCCTGGCCCGCAGCGAGGTTTTCTGGCGCAGGCCGCTTTTGATCAGCGTGGCCCTAATCGCAAGCATTATCCTTACGGTTATGGCCTTTCGTGAACAAAACCGCGGGATTAAGCTAATGCTTCCCCTGGGGTTAGTTAGCGGCGGTGCTTTGGGCAATATGGTTGACCGCTTGTTTTACGGCGGCGCGGTAGTGGATTTTATCGAGGTCGGCTATCGTAACTTTCATTGGCCCGTGTTTAATCTGGCGGATTCGGCTGTGGTCATCGGTGTGTGCTGGCTGATGTTTTTTACTTTTCACAAAAGCTCCCAAGGTCATATTCGAAAATAAGCCTGTCCCCATGCATACAGAACCAGAACGCTATTGCTGGCAAGTCAAACCGGAAGAGGCGGGCCGGCGTCTGGATGTTTTTTTATTCCATAAAAGCCATGAGCTTTCCCGTTCGGCCGCCGCCCGGGTAATTCGAGAGGGAGCAGTTAAGGTGAGCGGGCGCCGGGTTAAGTCCGGCTTAGTACTGCAAGCCGGCGATGCAGTCGAGTACCTGCATTTCCCTCCGAGAGCTTGCGAGACCCGGCCTGAAAACCTTCCGCTGGATATCCTCTACGAAGACAACCATTTGGCAATAGTGGTTAAGCCGGCCGGAATGGTTACCCACCCTGCTCCCGGGCATAAAAGTGGAACCCTGGTAAATGCGCTATTATATAAACTCAGCAGCCTTTCAGGAGTGGGCGGGCAGCAGCGTCCTGGGATCGTACACCGTCTGGATCAGGGAACTTCGGGGATTCTATTAGTCGCGAAAAACGACCGGGCTCATCACGCCTTAACTCTGGGAATTCAGCAGCGCCTCATCAGCCGGATATACGAGGCCTTGGTATGGGGCCGGATTGAAGAGAACGAATTTGTGGTAGAAACCCGGTTGGGACGCGATCCCGGGAACCGGACCAGATTTAAGGTGGTAAGCGCCAAAGGGAAATTGGCAATTACGCGGTTCCACATCGCCCGCCGGTTTAATGCATTCACGCATTTGCGTTTGTTTTTGGATACCGGCCGGACGCATCAAATCCGGATTCATTGTAAACATCTGGGAACTCCCATAGTCGGGGACAGGGAATATGGTAAACGCGGAGAAGCCGGGCAATTAGCCCGCTGGGGCATACCCCGGCCTGGCCGGCAGATGCTGCACGCCGGACGAGTGGAATTCAAGCATCCGTTTACCGGAAAAGATATGGTTTTTCAGGCCCCGTGGCCGGAAGATTTCGAAGAAATATACCAGGCGCTCTGCCGGAAAGATGAATCCGGGTTTGGTTCGGTAGGGGCGTGATTTATCACGCCTCTACCGACACATTCCTTGACAAATATCCTTATATCGTCTATATTGCAATCATAATGCAAAATAGACGAAAAAGGGATTTTTATGTATATTAAAAGAACACTTGAGACATTTGTAAAGAAAATAACCAAGCAGTTCCCGGTATTATTAGTTACCGGAGCCAGGCAGGTTGGAAAAACAACCTTTTTACGTCACCTTAGTAAAAACGGAAGAGCCTATGTAACGTTGGACGATCCACTTATCCTTAACCTGGCTAAAGAAGATCCCGCACTTTTCATGCAGAGATTTCCCCCGCCGATTTTAATCGATGAAATTCAGTATGCTCCGGAACTATTGCCTTATATAAAGATGGAGGCGGATAAAAGCCGTGAGCCGGGTTTGTTTTGGTTAACCGGTTCTCA
>JAUVAV010000052.1 GCA_030591525.1 candidate division FCPU426 bacterium
CCCGGCACGCTGATATTAATCACCCGCAAACCACTGCTGTCATCCGCTACATACGCGTAATTTCCGTTTACCGCGACGCCTCGCGCGCGCCCTGGCGTGTTACAATATCCTTCCTCACTAGGCGCGCCCGGATCACTGATATTAATCACCCGCAAACCGCTGCCGCCATCCGCCAGATACGCATAATTTCCGCTTACCACGACGCCGTGCGTAAACTCCGGCGTGTTATAATCTCCTTCCTCACTAGGTGCGCCCGGATCACTGATATTAATCACCCGCAAACCGCTGTCACCATTTGCCAGATACGCGTAATTTCCGCTTACCGCGACGCCTCCCGTCTTCCCCGGCGGGTTATAATTTCCTTCTTCACTAGGCGCGCCCGGATCACTGATATTAATCACCCGCAAACCGCCGCCATCAGCCGCCACATATGTATAGTTTCCTTCTACCGCAACGCCCCATGCGAACCCCGGTGTATCGTATAAACCGACCTCACTGGGCGCGCCCGGATCACTGATATTAATCACCCGCAAACCAATATAATCCGCCACATACGCGTAATTCCCACTTACGGCGATACCATACGCATACCCCGGCGTAGCATAATTTCCGACCTCACTGGGCGCGGTCGGCACGCTGATGTTGATCACTCTCAATCCGCTTTGGCCTGCTACATACGCATAATTTCCGCTTACCGCGATATCAGACGCCGGCTCCGGCGTGTCATAATTCCCTTCCTCAGTCGGCGTATCCGGTACGCTGATGTTGATCACTTTCAATCCGCTTTGGCCTACTACATACGCGTAATCCCCATTTACTGCGACACCTCTTAGATACCCCGGCGTGTCATAATTTGCTTCCTCCCTGATCATGCCCGGATCACTTATGTTGATCACTAATAATCCTCCATTTCCAAAATCCGTTACATACGCATAGTTGCCCTCTACTGCGACATCCCACGCTAATAACCCCTGGATACTGTAACCACCACTATAACTGGGCGCACTAGGCACACTGATGTTGATCACTAGGAATCCACTGCCAAAAGCCGCTACATACGCATAATCTCCGCTAACCGTGATGCCTCTTGCGTCTCCCGGTGTATCATAGTATGCTATCAGATGAGGATGCGCAGGATCAGATATATCAAGTATGTATAAAATCTCCCCGGCAGCCACATAGGCGTGAGTGCCTTGCACCGCTACCGCCCGCGGTGCTCCTCCTATGATTTCGCCTATCAGATCGACATTATCCGCCCTTGCCGAAACAACTACAATGCCGTTTAAAAAACACAGAACGGCCAATATCAGTACTTTCCAATATTCTTTGTTTTTGAAATTATTTTTGATTTCCATCGCACTAACGAGCATTGATCCAATGGCTTCCTGGAATTTCATGTTATTGACACCTCTTTTCATAAAGACTAAGGTGGGTTATCCCGGGTTTGACAGACACCTAATAAAGTGGACAATAAACAAAGAGATGTCTGTCAAACCCAGGATAACCCATCTCTAAAGTGAAACTTCCCGCGGTAAGCCGCGAAGCATACAGCAAAGTGTTTCGTTAAAAAGCGCTTTTCCATCAGTACGGCTAATTCAGGGTCTGCCGGAATCGTTTGAAGCTGGCGGCTATGGCAATCACGGCTATCAAGGCCAGGATACCCAGGTTGTTCCAGAAAACCTGGTCATTTCCGCCCTTGAGCATGATATTGCGCAGCAGGGTGAGGAAATATTTCAGGGGGTTGAGATAGGCAATACCAATGAGCATAGGCGGCATATTCTCGATCGGGAACATCATGCCGGAGAGCAGAATGCCGGGGAACATAAAGAGAAAGCTCCCCATCATGGCCTGCTGCTGGTTGCAGGCCAGGGTGGATATCAAGGTGCCGATTGAGACCGTGGTGCAGACAAAGACAAAAGACGATAGGATGAATTTCCAGAACCCGCCCGTCATGGGAAGGCCGAAAATCAGCATGGCCACCCCTAAAATAATCAGTACCAGGATCATGCCCAGAATCAGAAACGGCAGGGTCTTGCCCAGGAGTATTTCCCAATCCCTGATAGGCGCCGCGACCAGGGTCTCAAAGGTTCCGATCTCTTTCTCCCGGGCCAAAGACATGCTTGTCATAAGAATGGTCAGAATGCATACCAGCATGACCATTACTCCGGGAACCATGAAAAAGGAGGTCTGCATGCCGGGGTTGTACAGCACGCGCAGGTTTAGATTAAGCACCGGCTTTTGCTCCTGACCGGGAGATGCTTCGCTGATCACTTGCTGTATAACCATCTGCATATAACGCTCTATGCCGCGCGCCCGAATCATATTGGTAGTATCCACCAACAACTGCAGCCGGCCCTCGTTACGCTGCATGGCCCGGGTCAATCCGCCCGGCGGAGCGATCAACACCGCTTCGGCCCGGCCGGATTGAATCCTGCGATATGGATCCTCGCCCGGCCCCATGGCCGGCACAAACCAGCCTGAAGCCAGGCAACGTTGCTCAATCCTTTGGGCCAGAGTATCCCCAGGCGAGAAGTACACCCCCAGCCGGATATTGCGCACCTCGGTGGATATGGCATAGCCAAAAATCAGGAGTTGGGCAATGGGCGCAACAAAGAGAAACACGCGCATGCGCGGATCGCGCAGGGTCTGGGAAAATTCCTTGCGGAGAAAGCCCTTGATGGTCGGATTCATGGTTCCAGATCCTTTTTAAAGCGCTTTAAAGCCAGACCCATCATAATCAGGTTCAGAAGCAGCAGCATGAACAAAGGTTGGGCCAGTTCCAGCAGACCCACGCCCTTGAGAAAAAGACCGCGGCTTATTACCATGAACCAGCGCGGAGCCAGGATATAAGTAAGATATTGAAAAAAAGGCGGCATACTTTCGATCGGAAAAATAAATCCCGATAACAGCAGGGTGGGGAGGAGCCCGGAAATAAATGATAACTGCATGGCCAGTTGCTGCTGCCGGGTAATTACGGAAATCAACAATCCCTGGGCCAGGCAGAGACAAAGAAATAATAATATTCCGGCCAGGAAAAGCAGGTGATTTCCCATAAAAGGCAGTCCAAATTGGATACGGGCGACAAGGTATACCATGACAACGCTGACCAGGACCAGTCCCAGGTAGGGAGCCAGCTTGCCGAAAATGATTTCCAGCGGACGCACCGGTGTGGAAAGCAACAGTTCCATGGACCCGGTCTCCCATTCCCGGGCTACGGTCAAAGCCGTTAGCAGAATAGATAGCACGCCTATAACTACGACTACCAGACCCGAAACCACAAACCAGCGGCTGTTCTGTTCCTGGTTAAACAGGAACCGGGTCTGCAGGCTGAGCGGCTGAACCCTTGGCCCAGAGCTGATTTTTTTCCAGGCTGCCTGCTGAATCCCGATCAAATATCCGCTGATAATACCGGTTGTGGAATTATCAGCGCCATCCAGCAGTATTTGTACCTCAGCCGGCCGGCCGGCGCCCAGGTCATTTCCAAAGCCGGGTTCAATGATGATTACGCCCTTGGCCTGCTCCGTATCCAGAGCGCTTTGCGGATCTTGGCCCGGATCAGCCGGCTCGAGCTTAAAGAAGCGTGAACTCGTAAAATTTTTTAACCATTCGCGCGACGCCCGGGTATTATCCCTATCCGCCGCGATCATATGGATATCCTTCACATTGAAATCAATGGCATATCCGAAAAAGACCACCAGCAGTATTGGCAGACCCAGGGCAGTTGCCAGGGTGAATGGATCCCGGCGCACATGCCGGACTTCCTTCCGGGCAATGGACCAGGCCCGGCTGAAACGGAAACCCGCGCTCATGTCCGCCCGCCTTCCACCAGGCGAATAAAAACATCCTCCAGCGAAGGCTGGATAGGCCGGGTTTTTAAACTCTTGGGCATAGTTCGCGCGACTTTTTTCCAGCCCGCCTGGTTTTGAATTAATACATGATAGCGCCGGCCATATGGCTGTATGCAGCCGATCCGGGGATCAAGCTTTAATTTTTCCACCCACTGCCGCGAACCGCCCACTTCCGGGTTAATCTCAATAAGCGGTTCCGGGAAAGCCTGGGTCTTGAGACGTTGGGGCGTGTCCAGGGCTATGATCCGTCCTTCCCGCATCAATGCAATCCGGTTGCATTCCTCGGCCTCTTGAAGATAGTGCGTGGTTACGAACATGGTCTTGCCTGCCCTGGCCAGTTTGCGTATCAGGGCCCAGAACTTGTTTCGTATCACGGGCGAGACCCCGGCCGTGGGCTCATCCAAAAACACGATCTCCGGATTATGCAGTAAGGATGCGGCCAGGGAGAGCTGCTGCTTGATTCCGCCCGGCAAATTTTTGACCAGGGTTTTGACCGGATAATCAAATTCCACAAATTTGAAGAGTTCCCTGGTCCGGCTCTGCAGCACTCCGGGTTTGAGCTTTCGCAGACTGGCAGCAAAGGCCATATTTTCGGAGATGGTTAAATCATTATACAAGGTGAACCGCTGGGACATATATCCCACCTTGGATTTAAGCGCCTGGACCCCGGATTTAAAATCCAGGCCGGCCACGCGCGCCGAACCTGAGGTCGGTACCAGGAGACCGCAAAGCGTGCGGATAGTCGTGGTTTTGCCTGCGCCGTTAGCGCCTAAAAAACCGAATATTTCTCCCGGCTTAACCGCAAAGGAAATATTATCCACGGCTGTAAAATCGCCGAAGCGGATGGTGAGTTCCTTGACCTCCACAGCCCAGGCTTGCTTTCTCATCGGCGTCCCGCCTTTTGGCGTTGTAAGAACAACTCCTCAAAATTTCCGGCTTTTTCCTGCTTTAGCACACTGAGCGGTTCTCCCGCGGCTATGATTTTTCCCTCATCGAGCACCAGTACCCGGCTGCAGCGTTCTGCCTCGTCCATATAGGCCGTGGACATAATAACCAGAATTTTTTGCCTGATCAGGCGGTAGAGCAGGTCCCAGAACTCCCGGCGGCTGATGGGATCCACTCCATTAGTCGGTTCATCCAGCAGTACCACATCCGGCGACTGTAAAAGCGCGCACATCAACCCCAATTTTTTATACATCCCACCCGAGAGTTTTCCGGCCGGACGATCCTGGAATGGTTCCATGCGGGTCAGGTGCAGTAGTTCCGCCCTGCGCTTCTGAAAAACTTTTCCGGAAATCAGGTAAAGGTCCCGGAAAAATTCCAGGTGTTCGGCTACGGAGAGGTCCGGATACAGGCTCTGCTGCTGGGGCATGTAGGCTATGCTGGATCTTACCCGCTCAAATGCTACGGTCTGATGGTTGTCCAGATACGCACACTCCCCGGAATCCGGGAAGAGCAGTCCCATTAAAATACGCATCAGGGTAGTCTTGCCGGCTCCGTCCGGCCCTATCAATCCGTAGAGCAGCGCAGGCTCAAAACTGGCGGTTATGCCGGCCAGGGCCTGGTTGGGACCAAGACGTTTGCTGAGGTTTTTAATTTGGATGCTGATTTGGGACATAGTAACCTGCCGGGCAGGCACACCCTTCGGCTTCGCTCAGGACAAGGAGGCCTGCCCCTACGGTATTTTTTAAACATCAGTTCGCAATGGGCGGGCACGGAGACCCGCCCCTACGGCTGCGTTTCCGGTAACTTCACCTCAATAGTCATTCCGGGTTTCAATACTTCTTCGGGATTTGAAAATAATATTTTTACTCCATATACCAGACGAGTTCGTTCATTCCGGGTCTGGACATTCTTAGGCGTGAATTCCGCTGCTTTGCGTATCATGGTTATCCGGCCCGGAAAAAACCGGCCCAACATCTCCGGCAGCATACCCTTTACTTCCTGCCCCAGCGCAAGTGCAGCCAGCTTGGGCTGTTCCACGTAGATAAAAGCCCAGACCTCCGAGAGATCTCCCAAGGTCAGGAGGCTTACTCCCGGTCTTACTGTCTCCCCGGGCTCGCGATATTTGTTCAGCACAACTCCGGCGGCCGGCGCTTTGATCTCGCACCAGCTTTGTCGCAGCCTGGCCTGGTCCCGCTGGAAGCGCAGCTTATCATATGCGGCCCGCGTAATAGAACCATTATTCAGAAGCCGCTGGGCGCGTTGAAAATCGCTCTCTGCCAGCTTGGCGGCCAATTTAAGATCCTCACCCGCCAGAATTACGAGCGTCTGTCCGGCCTCGACCTTATCCCCCCCCTGCACTTTAACCTGTTCTATTACTGAAGCTACCCGGGGAGAGAGCGTGATCTCCGTAGCTTCTATGGTCCCGGCATATATAAATTCCGCAGGACGCACAAACCACCAGATTGAACCTCCCGCCAGGAGCAGAATGACTGCGGGAATGATTATTTTTCTTTTATCCATGGTTATTGATCTCCCCTTTCGGAAAGGCTGTCCAACATTGCCAGTTGGATAAGTATCTGCACCCGGGTGCGGATAAAATTAGTCTTAGCTTCCAAAGCCTGTAAATTCACGGCCTGGACCTCGAGATAACTGGAACGCCCGATCTTGTAGGACTGGTAAACCAGGCCGGCCAGTTCATCCGTCTCTCTAACTGCCTGACGATTTAAAACCTGCTCATCCTGGAGCTGCTTAAACCGGTCCTGGGCTTTGTCCCAGTTCAGCTTTAATTTCCGGAGTACTTCGATCTCCTGCTGCTTCCAGGCCGCGGCCTGCCGGGTTTGTTCTTCCACCTGCTTGAATACGCGCTTACCCTGAAATATATCCCAACTGGCGGAAATACCCACCATATTTTGATGAAAACTCTCAAGTATCGGCCCATTGGGATAGTCCAGGCTGGTTTTAGCCGCTATCCTCACCTGCGGCCAATGCCCGGCTCCCATGCTCCGGGCCGCCTGTTGGGCCGCGATTACCATATTCGCCAAGCGTTGCGCGTGGGGATGATTCAGATCAGGCCGGGCTTCTGCGGCCTGCTTCAGGCGCTGGTGAGACCCATCCAGCGCGTCCATCTGGATTAAAACACCCGGATTTTCGATCCAGGAAGAAATTTTTCCCGCCAGTACTTTCTCCGTGCTCTCATTTCTCCCGGTCAGATCAAGAATCTCCCTTATGGCTCCTACCAGGTCCGTTCCGGCCGACCTGAGACGGCGTTGGCGGGACAGAACTTCCTGGTGGCTGGAGAGTTCATCTATGCGGCTGGAAGCCCCGGCCTTTACCTTCCTCCGGATATCCCGGTACTGGGCCTGGGCCAGTTTTAGCGCATCTCCGAGCAGGCGGACCTGTTCCAGGGCCAACTGCGTCTTGAAATAGGCTAACCTGGTCTCCAGTTTTATTTCCCTGCTCAGCGCCCGTACTTCCTCCTGCCCGGATTGGACGCTGCGCTGCCGCGCCTTCCAGCTAAAATATCTTGCCCCTGTATCCCAAACCATCCAGCTCAGCATCGGGCCGACTGAGTAATTCTGATTATCTCCCAAGTTAATTTCCGGCTGGCCGGGAAAGGGCAATTTTATGCTCCCGATTTCCGTCACATAGCGCCAATCAGCCTCCAGGCTGATTTTTGGCCATAGCCGGGAAAATTGGCTGTCCGCCCTCGCTTGTGCCGAGCCCAGTTCCAGTTTCTTGGCTTTAAGGTGCGGTGAAAACTTCCATGCCTCGGTCTCGGCCTGCTCCAGGCTGAGGCGCAGCCTCGAGTCCTTTCCCATGACTGATGTACAAATTAACATGGCCGGCAATAATATTATTACCACGCGTTGCATAACAGCCTCCTATTTTCTCAAGGCTTTCAGCGCCAAATCCGCTCGTTGGCTCAAAGCCTTATCCGATATCACCATGGACAAGGAATCGGGAAATACTCCTGGGCAAGACCCTGGCTTTCCTGATTCTGGCTATGGTCCTGGCGCTAATTATCCCGGGGGGGCGACCTCTTTTTCAACTGCTGTTTTTAGGAGTATATCACAAGCAGGCTGGAAAATTACTTAAATTGCCATCCTGAAACTCCATAAAAAGCTCTATGACACGGAACATATAGGAGGTATAATTTGTCGGGAAGAAATAATATTCCGGCTGGAACTGCGATAAAGACAGAAAAGTTCAATGTCGAAAAATAGATCAGGATGTGTCGGAACATGAAAAACCAGAAAAATTCGAGCCTTGATCAAAAAAGCGCCACTGAAATCATTCTTGACTCCATTGCAGACGGCGTTTTTACAGTGGATAAAAACTGGGACATAACTACCTTTAACCGTGCGGCTGAACAGATAACAGGTGTAAAGCGGGAGGATGCTCTTGGTCAACGGTGCTGCCATGTATTTCGATCTAATATTTGTGAGCGGGCATGCGCTTTACAAAAAACCATAAGAACCGGGCGCCCCATAGTTAATCAAGCGATCTATATTATCAATGCTAAAGGACAGCATTTGCCGATCAGTATTTCCACCGCTATTCTAAAAGACGACCAGGGAAATGTTATAGGTGGTGTTGAAACTTTTCGTGATCTCAGCATGATGGAAGAACTTCGCAAGGAGTTGCAGGATAAATATACCTTTACTGACATTGTTGGCCGCAGTAAAAACATGCAGCAGCTTTTTGATATTTTACCTGAGATAGCCGAGAGCGACAGCACAATATTAATTGAAGGCGCCAGCGGAACCGGCAAAGAACTTTTCGCGCGGGCTATTCACAATCTTTCTTCCCGCCGGGATAAGCGGTTCGTAGCGATTAATTGCGGAGCCTTGCCGGATACATTACTAGAGTCGGAGTTGTTTGGGTATAAAGCCGGCGTCTTTACCGATGCCCGCAAAGACAAGCCCGGACGTTTTGCACTGGCCGAGGGAGGAACTATTTTATTAGATGAAATCAGCGATATTTCGCGGGCTATGCAGGCCCGATTGCTGCGCGTACTTCAGGAAAAGACGTTTGAGCCGCTCGGTTCTACCGAACCAGTAAAAGCAAATGTGCGCGTTATTGCCGCCACTAACAGAAACCTTGGCCAATTAGTTAAACAAGGCAGTTTTCGGGAAGATTTATTCTTTCGGATCAATATATTCCGGATTGAATTGCCGGAATTACGAGAACGCCGGAAAGATATACCGCTGCTGGTAGATTACTTTATCACCAAGTTTAATCGTCTGAAGAACAAGGATATACAAGACGTATCCGAGGAGGTCATGGGCCTATTGATGGAATATGAGTTTCCCGGCAATATTCGCGAGTTGGAGAATATCATCGAGCATGCTTATGTCCTTTGCCGCAGTGGATTAATTGAGACGCGACACTTGCCAGCCATGCTTTGCGGCAAGGGAAAGTTTGGGTCCATACCAAATAAAAGAGGCGTTACATTAAAAGCCTGGGAGATGATGCATATCTCTGACTCTATCCGCCGGCATGGCGGCAATCGTATAGCCGCAGCTAGAGAACTAGGCATTAATCCCAGTACCCTTTTCCGCAAGATTAAGTCTCTGCACATCGAATTACCTGACCAAAATGGCCGAGGTCGAAAAAAAATATAGTATTGCATTATGCAATTACAAAACGCCTGATATAGTTGCAATTTGCAATCTTACTGCATGTTGTTTTCCAATAAATCTAAACTAATTTTTTTATGGAACTACCTCCAATAAGATTTTCCTTCAAAACATGTTATTCCGAGCGAAGTGAGGAATCTCTAAAATCCCTGGTTTTCAAAGAGATTCCTCGGTCACGGAGTATGTCCTGAGCGTAGTCGAAGGGTCTCTCGGAATGACATAATCTGGTGAATTACCTGAAAAATGACTTTTAGTGGTATTTCTTTTTTGGTGTTTTTCTTTTTTACAAAACCGGCATATTTCTTGCTTTACTATTATATATGATGAGAATAGCAATATCTATATGGGAAGGGAGAGTTTCTCCGGTATTTGATGTCGCTAAGCGTCTTTTAATTGTCGACATTGAAAACAATCATGAGGTTGGCCGCTATGAAGAGATTATGCCTGAAACTGAGCTTATAAACAGAGCCGGGCATGTGGTTAGATTGGGAGTACAGCTACTTATATGTGGAGCGATTTCCTGGCCGCTGGAAGAAAGGTTGATGGCTGCCGGAGTGCGCGTTATTTCTCAGACCTGTGGATTAGTTGAAGGTGTGCTCCGGTCCTTCATAAGAGGAAATTTTAATGAAAATATGTTTTTAATGCCTGGCTGCGGCGGGAGGCGCCGCAGGTTTCAAGGAAGACACGGCCAGAGACGCGGCAGGTGGTGGTAACAGCAAAAAGGAGGTGAGTATAATGCCAGGTGGTAATGGAACCGGTCCGCAAGGCAGAGGCCCTGCAACCGGCAAAAGAAGAGGACCTTGTGGCAGTTGGAACAAACCGGATCGTGGATTTGAGAAAGATGCTGAAGGGGGACAAAATAATACCCGATCCAGTCAAAGAATTGGTTTCGGACAGGGGAAAGGACGCGGGCAAGGGCAAGGACGCGGACTTGAACGCGGAAGAAACAGGTAAATAAAAAAATCAAGTTTTATTAAGGGGGTGTATTATCATGCCAGGAGGAGATAGAACAGGCCCAGCGGGAATGGGGCCAATGACAGGACGCGCAGCAGGATATTGCGCCGGGTACGAGGCGGCCGGTTACATGCATCCGGTTTCAGGGCGAGGTTTTTGGGGATGGGGCCGCGGTGGTGGTTTTGGTCGAGGTCGTGGTGGAGGCCGTGGCTGGCAGGGCGCCATGCTTGGTTGGCCGGCATATGGTGCTCCCTTCGCGTATCCTGGGCCGTATGATCCGGCTATGACCCAGGTGCAGGAAAGGGATGTGTTGAAAGGGCAGGCTGAATATTTCGAGGGTGCGCTGAGAGAGATTCGGGAGCGTATTGAGGAGTTGGAAACTAAGAGTGAAAAGTAATTGAATAGAACAGGGTGACAGCATGGGGATGCGGGAAACAAGGTGTGGCAGGTGCGCCTATTTATGTCCGGGAGAGTGGTGAGGTATGCCGCGCGGCATGAGGGGGAAAGTGCATTCTCTTTTTGATTTTGGAAAAATCGCCAGAGAATATGACCGGTGGTATGACACTCCCCGGGGCAAACAATATGATCAGCAGGAAAAATCTGCAGTGTTGCAGTGCCTCCCGCGTCCTTTGCCGGGCGACCGGCTGCTGGATATAGGCTGCGGTACCGGTCATTGGAGCCGTTTTTTTGCAGCTCTGGGGTACAAGGTTACAGGCATTGATCTTGTGCCGGAGATGATTGCAAAGGCCAGGTCTTACCCATGTCCTGGTTGCCGCTATGAAGTCTCGGATGCTTGCCACTTGCTCTTCAGGGACAAAACCTTTGAAGTGGCGGCGGCCATAACCAGCTTGGAATTTATAGCTGATGTCAAAGCCGCGGTCGCGGAAATTTTTCG
>JAUVAV010000035.1 GCA_030591525.1 candidate division FCPU426 bacterium
CCAACCATCGCAAGGGCAAGATGGTAGGGTTTCGCCGGGATCGGAGAGCAGGGCATGTGTACAGGAGGTTTCCCAGGAACCTGGGAGAACCTGTTGATCTCCATCTGAAAACAATGGCTAAGGGGAGCCGGGTGGAAAGCCGAAAACTCCAGGTTTCCATCAGCTAGTGCCCGGCAGATGGAAAAGCGAACAAGGTGCACACAGATGGTATGTCCAAACGAAGGCAACGAAGCGCGGACAAAAGGATAACAGGCGTCGGAGCTTCTGATAGTACCTGTGTAAGTGTTGGGGGCCGGAGTTAGCTTATAAGCTTAAGAAAAGCAAAAAAAGTGAAAGAAAAAGTATAAAAGTCTGTCTAATAGTGCATGGCCAGACAGAAGAGATTAAACATACCAGGTGCAATTTATCATGTAATTACCCGTGGTTTGAATGGCACTGCAATATTCAAAGACGCCAAAGATCGCAAAGAGTTTTTAACCAGACTGTCAACAGCTTTGGAAAAAACAAATTGTCTTTGCTATAGCTGGGTGCTAATGACAAATCATATTCATCTATTGCTGAGACCTATCGAAAAATCATTGAGCGAAACAATGCGAAAAATTCTTACAGGTTACGCGATTACCTTTAATCATCGTCATAAAAGGCGAGGATACTTATACCAAAACCGATACAAATCCATATTATGCCAGGAAGACAGATACTTTATGGAATTAATCAGATATATCCATTTAAATCCAGTAAGGGCAGGCATGATTAAAAATATTGAAGAGCTGAATAGCTATCCTTGGAGTGGACACAGTGCAATACTCGGAAAAACGAGAAATATATTCCAATCAATAGACGAGGTGTTGCAGCAATTTAGTAGTAAAAGGAGTTTTGCAATTGAAAGTTATCAAGAGTTTGTAAAGGATGGCTGGACAGAAGGAAAGCGAGAGGATCTTACGGGCGGAGGTCTGAAAAGAAGTGCAGGTGGTTGGGAACGTCTTTTGGAAATGAAAAAGATGAAAGAGTTTTGGAGAGGCGATGAACGAATACTGGGAAATGATGATTACATTGTAAGTGTATTAAAAAAAGCGGAAGAAGAAATGCTTGAAAAGGATAAGTATCAACAAGCAGGCTGGACCTTAGCTCACCTAGTTGAAAGAGTGTGCAATATGATGTCAGTGACAGAAGGTGAATTGAAAAAGAGGGGGAGGATGAATAATATATCCTTTGCCAAGGGTTTAATTGCATATTGGGGATACAATGAATTAGGAATGAGCGGAAGCGCAATAGCAAGATATTTTGGTATAAAAAGACCATCGCTAGATAAATTGATTGCCATAGGGGAAAGAGTGGTTAATGAAAGATCACTAAAGCTTATAAGCTAACTCCGGCCCCCAATCATTCATATGAATATAATCCACCGCTTGTGTCAATTGAACCGACATGGTATTATTAACGCAAGAGGGGGTGCAGGACATGATAGAATTGAAGAAGGGTGACATTCTAAAGGCTGATGTCCAAGTTCTGGTAAATACCGTCAATTGTGTTGGTATTATGGGGCGCGGTATTGCTTTGCAATTTCGGAAAGCATTTCCGGATAATTATAAGAATTATGAGTATATTTGTAAAAAAAAGGAACTCAAACCCGGTCAAATGCTGGTTTTTGAGCAGCACGGATTATACAATCCTAAATATATTATCAATTTTCCCACTAAAAATCATTGGAAGTCAAAAAGCAAAATTGAGGACATTGAATCCGGCTTGAAAGCATTAGTTCATGAAGTTGTTGAACGTAAAATTACATCCATTGCCATACCACCATTGGGCTGTGGCTTGGGCGGGTTGGATTGGAAACAGGTTAAACCATTGATCATGAAGGCTTTTGAATCTTTGACTGATGTAAAAGTGAGTTTATTTGAACCATCCGGTGCACCGGCGACAAAAACGATGGCTAAAGACGAAAGCGTTCCAGCAATGACTCCATCAAGGGCAGCTCTAATAGGGTTAATGCGTAATTACCTTGCCGCTATTATGGATCCATTCATTACTTTGTTGGAAGTACATAAACTTTTATATTTTCTTCAGGAAGCAGGGGAACCATTAAATTTGAATTATGAAAAAGGATACTATGGACCTTATGCAGAAAATTTGCGTCATGTTCTAAATCGGTTGGAAGGGCATTATATAAGTGGTTTTGGGGATGGTGCTGACCAACCGGATATTCAAATTGAATTATTGGATACGGCATACGAAGCATCTGTACAATACTTGAAAAACTCGGAGGATACTCTTGAACGTTTTAATCGGGTTGCTAAATTAATCGAGGGATTTGAAACCAGTTATGGTATGGAGTTGCTTGCTACTACGCATTGGGTTGTTCGGCACGAAGGAGCAAAAAATAAAAAAGGCGTAATTAAGATGATCTATAAATGGAGCGACCACAAGAAGAAGTTCAAGAAAGAGCATATCGAAATTGCAATTCAAACACTTGTTAGAAATCAGTGGTTGGATACGCAGATTTCTAGTCACTGAGCATCCGAGACTCAAATCATTCTAAAAAAACAATTATGCTTTTCAAGGTGAGCTGCATTTATTTATATATTTATTTATATAATGGGTGCCGGAGTTGGAGTATTAGAATAAGTTAATATCGGATAAAATATATTTAAGAAAGAAGAACCTTATTCTGATATTCTAACTCCGGCACCGGCACACCCACATGCCAAGGTGAGTTGATTAGCAGACCTAATTGCATCAAATATGATGTGATTAGGCATTGACAAGCGAAGCGATTACTTAGTATAATTGTCTCAAATATGAGGCGATAAGGAGTTCTTAATAATGCAATATATTTGGCATAATGAAAAATGGCCGAATTTTACCTGGAATTGGGAAAAAATCACTTCTGCTTTAAGTGAATGTAGAAAAGCTCAAGGTTACCTTAAAGGCAAATTAGCCATGATAAAGTTAGATGAGAAGGAGTCTGCGAGAGGGCAAGTTTTAGTTGAAGAAGCGATACAAACATCTGCGATTGAAGGAGAAAAATTAGATTTAGATGCGTTAAGATCTTCTGTGATCAGGCATCTTGGTTTGAAATATAAGGGTAAATATAAAAAAGATAATAAAGTAGAAGGTCTGGTTGAAATGCTCTTAGATGCCTATGATAACTTTAATGAACCTATCACAAGCAAAAGGTTGTTTGGTTGGCATGCCGGATTATTTCCTATAGGTTATTCAGGAATCAAAAAAATTAATGTGGGTAATTGGCGATCTGAAGCTGTATATGTAGTGTCGGGGGCGGTGGGAAAAGAAGTAATACATTTTGAAGCACCACCAGCGAATAGAGTGAAGAGTGAAATGAAATCATTTTTTAAATGGTGGGTAGATAGTAAAAAAAATACTGAGGGTTTAATTCGAGCAGGGATTGCTCATTTATATTTTGTCGTGATACATCCATTTGAAGATGGTAACGGGAGAATAGCCAGAGCCTTAACTGATATGGCAATTGCTCAAGATGAAAATAGTGGTAAAAGATATTACTCCATTTCAAAAGAGATAATTGCCAAGCGTAAAAGTTATTATGATGTTTTGCAAAGTATGGGTAAAGGGAAGTTGGATATAACGGATTGGTTATTGTGGTTTTTAGAGACTGTAAATAATGCTATCAATGAAGGTGAAAAAAGCTTACAAGCAATACTTGCGAAAATTAAGTTTTGGCAAGAATGCGATAAAATCGAACTTAATTTCAGGCAAAGAAAGGTTTTGAATAGAATGCTGGAAGAAAAACCAGAAGGATTTCAAGGGGGATTAACCACCAGGAAATATGTTGGGATCACGAAAACAAGCAGAGCAACGGCATTTAGAGAAATAGATGATATGTTAAAAAAAGGTGTGATTTCTAAAAGGGAAGGTAGTGGTAGAAGTATTAGCTATAGCATTGTTCAGATTTCGGGACACTGTCCGCCAGATGGAAGGTGATATGCTGAATCAGCCCATCAGCGTCGATATGGGGCAAGTAGCCGCGGGAATGCCGGCCGGATTTATTGCCGAGCTGGAGCTCGGCGATCCCAGGATATGGTTGACTGCTCTTGGTCATTCGCCGGAATTTATGGGTACCGGATTATAGAGGTTGACGGATTATTCCGGATGTTGTTACACTTTTACCTGATTTGTATTCAAATAATAATGTAAAAAGAAAGGAATTGAGTATGAAGTTAACAAAAGCTGGAAGCGTGGTTATAATAACTAGTTTGCTGTTTGGTTTAAACGGATTATGTCAGGCCAAGTCGAAAAGTATTGTTCAACATATGCGGGACTCCGGTTTTAAGCATAAAACCGCCAGCTGGACTGCCAAAAGCACTCAAAAGGATGAAAAAGGCAAGGTTTCTAAAACGGAAAGCAAGATATGGATTTCAGGTGATAAATACCGCATGGAAAGCAAAGAGCAGCAAAGCGGCAAAAAAACGGTTTTCATTGATGATGGAAAAGTGAAATATATTTATACCCCTGGTGAAAAAAAGGCAATGAAGCTGGGAACAGGCATGGAATCTATGTTCGGTCAAATGTTGAGCAGTGATATTTTTGCTGAATCTGCTCGAAATAGAAAAAATGCTAAGCCGGCCGGTAAAGGCAAAGTTGATGGAAAAAAATGTACTATTTTTACTTATAAAAGCGAAATTACTATAATGAGCAATAAAATCAGCAATGATGTAAAAGAATGGGTGTGGATAAAAGAGGATTTTCCGCTAAAAAGTATTGTGAAAACACCAAAACAAAAGATGAGCATGGGCATGGTGACAACTGAAATCCCGGCTTCGGAAACTACAACAGTAATTAAGAAGCTGGCATTTAATAAAACGATAGCAGGCAATATGTTTAAATTACCGAAAGGGACAAAAATTGAAGAAGGGAATGTCCCGGCAGGCCGCGGACCATCAACAAAATCTCTTCACGAAAAAAAACCTCCGAAAAAGAGCAGGGAAGAAATGCCGGCAGAAGTAATGGATATGATGAAAAACTTGTTTTAGTTTAATAAAAAAACACCAAGAGCAGGAATATTTAAGCGGATATTCCTGCTCTTTTTTTATGTTGGGAATGATGCGTGATGCGGGACACGCTTAACTTGTTAACCACAAAGCAATCAGTTGAACTTGACGTTTGCATGTTGGGGGATGATCCATAATCTTTACTAAGGACAAAAAGAACAGTCTGGGGGCTTGAGCAATTAGTCCGGAATCCAAGTATTCCCCTCCCTTTTTTACGGGAGGGGAGAGGAATTATTTATTTTAAAAGCGACTAAAGGCGCAGGCTCCTGGGTTGCTTGTTTACAGCTTATGTTTTTATAACCATGAGAACCATGATTAATCCCAGCGCCAACATAACGGCCATTAGCAAAGGTTCGGAAAATCCCTCATGCACCATCTCCCGGTATTGGCGCTGAATCCTGGTCCGAAAGCCGGGATGGCTAAGGATTTTTTTATTGCGTCGGGTATTCATTTTTATCCACCTTTCATCTACTGTTTTCCTGTGACTTTTGGCGGTTGCGCCTAAAGTCCATTTAATAAGATTATCGAAAGGAAAGGATAAAAACATTAATAAAAAAGCGCTCCGGAGATGAATTCCCGGAGCGCTTTTGAGGCTTAGTTAATCTTGATCTGTTGGGTTTGCGAACCTTCAGCCTTGGGAAGGACCAGGCGGAGAATACCATCACGGTACTGCGCGTCAACCTTTTCCGGATCGACCGGGCCCGGGAGGCGGAAGCTCCGGGTAAAGGCACCATAAGCCATCTCGCAACAGTGATAATTCTCCTCCGGGGAGTTCTTTTCTGCCTTTTTTTCGCCCGCGATAGTAAGCACTTCCTTATCCAAGCTTACCTTTACATCCTCCTTGGAAACACCGGGCAATTCAACCCTGACCTCATAAGCATTTTTATTTTCGGCTATATTGACGGCCGGGGTCAAATCACCTTCTTTCCAGTTCTGGATCAGCGGGAATTTGTAGGCATCAAAAAAATCCTCGAACTCCCTTTGCAAATTACTTAAACCTCGATACGGATTCCATTTAATCAGTGTCATTGCAACCATCTCCTTTCAATTTTTTTATTTCCCGGATAATTTAAAGCAGAATTTATGCCAATTATGAAATGAAAAACCATTAGAAGAATATCCTTGTTTTAAAAAGGGATTTATTAAGCTTGTCATTATAGGTTTGAAATGACTTTCCAAAGGAGTGTTGCGTGTGTTTCATATTAAAATTTCGAGGTGTATAATTTTGTGACAGTTTACTGCGCGGAGCTTCATTTTATAAAATGTCGGTCACGGGTTGCGTCCGGACGGATATGTTACCGGCGGCTGATATTTCTGCTTCCTAAAATAAAAATTATCCTTCATAATCTTCCCGGAGTTCTATATAATGCTGGCAATGTTTTGGAATAGTGTCTGCTGCGGAGATGACGGGCCGGTGCAATGAAAAAATCGAGGAGTTGTTTTATTTAATGCTGCGAAAAAATAAACGTTATTCCAACCGGCGAAATAGATTTCAGCGTACGTCAAAACTACGCTCTTTATTCTTTAAGGAACGGGAAGCGCTTCCGGCCGGAGATCTTCCGGCCGGGCGTTCATTACTGCGTTTTCTGGTTCTGGGGTTGCTGGTATTCGGGGCAATTTATCTTTACGCGATTTCTCTGAATGTCCTGGTACTGGGTACGGATGATGTGGATTATTCCAAACATACGGATACCATCATGCTTATCCATTGGCGGCCTTTGCCGCGCCGTCTGGCCTTGCTTTCCGTACCCCGGGACACGCTTATCCGGCTGCCCAAACGGGGCCCCATGAAAATAAACGCGGTCTATGCTTACGGTAATGCCCTGGGAAGCCGCGATTATGCCATGGCCATGACGCGCGCCTCGATTGAAAATCTGCTGGGACTAAAAATTCATTATGTCGTGCACCTGCGCTACTCCGGTTTTGTCAAGCTGGTGGACGCTTTGGGCGGAGTGCCTTTATATATCATCAAGCGCATGTGTTATAGAGATCAGGCCGGCGGGGTGAACATTGATTTGGAGCCGGGATATCAGCTCCTGGATGGACGCCAATCCCTTAATTATGTCCGTTTTCGTCATGACCGCGACGGTGATATCGGGCGCATCCGCCGTCAACAAAAGTTTCTGCAGGCTTTTATGATGCAGATCATGCGTTTTTCCCGGCTGCCGCGCACTTGCCGCGCCTTTTATTCTTTTATTCATGAAGTAGAGACGGAGTTGCCGTTGCCGGCGGCAATTTTTCTGGCCATGGAAATCAGAGGGGTGGCCGGCAGATCCTGGCGTCAGGCGATATTACCGGGCCGGGCGGTTTATATCCAAGGGAAGTCTTATTGGCAGCCCGATGCTCCGGGAGTTCGAAAAGTTGTGGATGATTTAGGCCGCCCTCCCGGCAAGAAGACCAGGCCCGCGACCGGGTCGCAAAAAGAATCCCGGGCGGAGGTAAAAGCCCAGGAGGAAGAAAAGAAACCGGCCATCAGAGTTAAACCAGAGAGCCCGGCCGCCCCGGTCCCGCTTCCCGGCGGCCAACAGCCGGTAATCCGGATCTTAAACGGCTGCGGAGTTTCCGGAGTGGCCGGACGTTTGGCGGAAAAGTTAAAAAAACAAAAACTCCGGATCCCGGAGGCTAATATTACCAATGCGCCTTCGTTTGACTATGCTTATACCATTATTAAAACCAATGCAAAAAACCTGGCCTGGGCCCGGAGCATGGCGGCAATACTAGGCCTCGACGAGGGGCGGATACATAAAATTTCGGGTAAAATATCTTATCCCACGCTTACCCTGGTTATTGGAGAAGATTACGGGGATTTATTGGAATGAAATATATTAAACAACGTATTTTAGAATTACTGAACCAAGCGGTAAAGGAGTTGCAAGCGGAAGGGGTATTGCCGTCCGAAGCGACTATGGCGCCGGGATTGGAAAGGCCGGCCGCGGCTATGCACGGGGATTATGCCACCAATCTGGCCATGCAATGGGCCAAGCCGGCGCGCCAAGCTCCGCGCGTAATCGCGCAAGCCCTGGCAGCCAAATTGTTGGACCACCAGGAACTGCTGACCGGAGTGGAAATAGCCGGGCCGGGATTTGTGAATCTGCGCCTGAACCCAACAGCGCTTCAGACCGAAATCACTAATATCCGCTCAGCCGAATCCGCTTATGGGACCTCGGATTGGGGCGTGGGCCGGAAGGTGCTGCTGGAATATGTTTCAGCTAATCCGACCGGGCCCCTGAATATCGTCTCTGCCCGGGCCGCGGCCATAGGCGATTCATTGGCGCGTATTCTAAAAAGCCAGGGCCTGGAAGTCTGCCGGGAATATTACGTTAATAACGCCGGCCGGCAGATCCGGCTTTTAGGCCGGTCATTATATGCCCGCTGGCAAGAGTCCCGGGGCGAGGCAGTGGATTTCCCGGAGGACGGTTACCAGGGAGAATATGTAAAAGAACTGGCAGCCGAGATCGCGGCCGGGCAGGAAAACGCCTGGGAGTCGCTTGATCGGGATGCCTTGTCCGCAGTTTTCACGGAACAAGGCGTAAGCCGCATAATAGCTTCGCACTGCCAGGATTTGTCCGCCTTGGGAGCGGATTTTGACAACTGGTTTCATGAATCGGATTTGCACGGCTCCGGTGAAATTGAGGCGGTCCTGGAGGAGCTGAAAACCCGCGGATATCTCTACGAAAAAGAGGGGGCCCTTTGGTTCCGCTCCACTGATGGGGGAGACGACAAGGACCGGGTTCTCAGGAAAGCAGACGGGGATTGGGCCTACCTGGCGGCGGATATCGCCTATCATTGGAATAAGTTAAAGCGCGGCTATACGGAACTGGTGGATCTTTGGGGGCCGGACCATCACGGTTATATTGCCCGTCTGCGCGCGGCTTTGCAGGCCCTGGGATGCGCTCCCGAGGTTTTCAAGGTTCATATTGTACAGCAGGTAAATCTTTGGGAGGGCGGCAAGCCGGTGGCCATGTCCAAACGCGCCGGCCGGATTGTCAGCATGACTGATTTGCTCCAGGATGTCGGCAAGGATGTAGCGCGTTTCTTTTTCCTGATGCGCAGTACGGATTCCCACCTGGATTTTGATCTGGACCTGGCCCGCCGGCATACTGAGGACAATCCGGTGTTTTATATTCAGTATGCTTATGCCCGGATATGTAGTATACTTAAAAAATCTTTAACCGACGGTTTTGATATTCCGGGCGTGGGGGAACCGGTCAGATCTGCGGAGGGACCTCTGCCGGAGGAGACAACGCTGGCGCGTGAACTGGCCGCTTTTCCGGAAGTATTGGAAACCTGCGCGCGCACCCTGGAGCCCCATAGCCTGGCTTTTGCTTTGCGGGATATTGCCACGGCCTTTCATCGCTTCTATACCGTATGCCGGGTTCTGGATTCCTCGGATCTTCCATGTTCCCGGGCCAGGCTGGCGCTGATCGATGCCACCCGCGTGGTGCTTCATAACGGGCTCTCGCTGCTGGGGCTTTCTGCCCCGGAAAGCATGTAACGTGTGAAGGAGTAAAGTATGTACGGCCGCAAGGTTCGCTCTCAAAATATCGCCCAGATGATCGCCGAAACCGGCGCCGGACGGCAAGCCGAGGAAATGGGACGCGATTTTTACCGTCTTGATTCCCGTCAGCGCCGCGTCCTGGTGATAGGGGCGGAAACAACCCGGACGGTGACCACCACGGGCTGGCTGGACGAGTGGCCGAACCTGACGGATTTTGACGTGGTCATTATCAATCTGCCGAGCCTGGATCGCGCAACTTTGGTCCGGCTTTCGCGCCTGGACAAACATCGTCTGGTCAGCATGCGAGACGAGCTCTTCGATCTCATGATGTCCAAGGGAGAGATTTATTGCATCATGGCTCCCTTCATGGCTTTTGGTTCCTACCTTTATTTTGCCGACGGTTCTATGGAGCCGGAGTGGTCGAACTTCAAGTGGTCTCCCATAGGTTTTTCGCTTACCGAGATACGGGGCGAAACGGTTTTGGTGGAGGGAGAAGTAAAGTTTGAGGATTACCTCCGCCAGGTCGCGGGATGGGAATGCTATTTAAATTCTACGGCCGGTCTTAATTATCTTGAAGAACGGCTGCGCCGGGATCAGAAACTTGGTCAAGATGAGGAAGTGTTCTGGCAGAGCCTTCCCTTGGCCACCAACCGTTATGGTAAGCCCCTGGCGTCTTCATTATGCTTTGGAGTCCGGCAGCGCGAAAATGGATCGAACAAAACGAAGATACGTTTCATTTCGGACTGCCTTCATCTGCTACCGCCGTCGAATAAGATTTCCCTGGAGCAAGGAATAGATTTACTGATTGAGGAAGCCAAGGGGATTCCGGCCCAAACCATAGCGCCGGATTGGTCGGGCCTTTACCATATTCCCGGGGAAGAGCAGTTGGAACAAAAAATCGGCGAGACGGAGAAACGTATCAAGTCCGCCGAGCGTGAGCAAAAACGGCTTTTCCAGGCGTATCGCAAGCTGCAGCGCGGCAAATCCTTGCTTTTCGAACATGGCGAAAATTTAAAGCGGGTGACAGGTGAGGTGCTGCAGCGTATGGGATTTTCAGTCCGGCCGCATGCCTTAGCCGCCGGTCTGCTGGTGGTGCAGACCCGCCGTGGAAAAATTCTGCTGGATACAGCCGGGCGTTCCGGACCATGCCAACCCGGGGATTTGCAACTGCTTTTGCAGCACGCGGTTTTTGCCCAGGAAGAAGACGGCCGGATATGGAAGGGTATATTGATCTTTAATCATTACCGGCTCGAAGATCCATCGCAGGAGCGGCCCGCCGCTTTTCCGGCAGAAGTGGCTGTTCAGGCCAGAGAAATGAGTCTGGGGCTGGCGACCGCGGACGGGTTGTATGCCGCATATTGTATGGTGCTGAGAGGTTCCATGCTGCGCGAGGAATTGGAAGAGCGGCTGTGTTGTGAAGCAGGGATTATTCATCTGCCGACCATCGAGCACTCTCATCTCCCGCCGTGTCCTGATTTTATGCCGCCACGGCTTATAATGGAGTAAGAATTTAGTTTAAGGAGGACTCGAATTATGCGATTTTGCCTTTTATGGTTTATGGCCATAACCGCCGGGGTAATTGGTTACGGCCCGTGGGAAGCGCAGGCCGGGCCGAAAAAAAACCTTTCCAATATCAACCAGGTACAATACGATCAGTTGGTTTTTGAGTATACCCGGATTTTAAAAAAGAATCCCCGGGATGCGGAAGCATATTACGGCCGGGGATTGGCTTACAGTGCGTGGGGGAAACATGATCGGGCGATTACTGACTATACCCAAACGCTGACGCTGAATCCCCGGCATGCCCAGGCCTACTACGACCGGGGCATGATCTATAAAATACAAGGTAAGTATGATCAGGCCCTTGACGATTTTGCCCAGACCGTGAGGATAAATACCGCCCATGCACGGGCCTACAACAACCGGGGAAATTTATATGTAAACCAAGATAAATATGTCCGGGCCGTAGCTGACTATACCCGGGCCATAGTCATTGCTCCGGGAATGACCGAGGCTTATTATAACCGGGGCCTGGCCCACCTCGGCAAAGGGAAGCATAAACCGGCGCTGGCTGATTTTAACCGCGTCTTGCAGCTGGATTCCAAGCATGCCGATGCCTATTTTCAGAGAGCGAATATATATGCCAGGAAGAAAAAAAACGTACGGGCTTTAAAGGATTATACCCAGGCGCTGAAGATATCACCCCAGGATGCCGCGTTTTATTCCGGCCGGGGCAAGGTTTACCTGAACCAGAAAAAATTCGAACCGGCGATTTCCGATTATTCCCAGGCCTTGCTCCTCTTTTCTAAAAAAAAGGTCACCAGTGTAATCTGGGATAAAATACTCCTGGGCCGGGAAAAGCAGGATCCGGCGATCCTGGACGTTAATTCAGCCTCTGGCAGTGATGTAAAAATTGCTTATGCGGACACTTATATCAATCGGGGCAATGCCTATTATGCGCAAAAAAAACATGGTCAGGCGGTTTTAGATTACAATGAGGCGATTAAACTTAACCCGAAAGATGCCGAAGCCTGGACCAACCGGGCCAATGCGCTCCAGGCCCAGGGCCTCTATGAGGCAGCGGTTGAGGATGCCAGCCAGGCGCTGGAGTTAAAGCCGGGATTGGCTGAAGCCCTCTTTTTAAAAGCAGTATGTTGCGAGAGTTTGGGACGGATTTCCGAGGCGCGGGAGGCCTATAAAAAATTCGTACAGCATGCTCCTTCCCGGTCCGGCGTGGAAATCCGGAAAGCCCGGAGAAAACTGAAAGAATTGAAAAAAGGTAATATTATTAAAAAATAGCCGGGAAAAAGGGACTTAAACTCCGCCGTATTGGGATTTTCATGACAAGACAAGAACGGTGTAAAAGATTTGAAGCCATTGATATCTATCCGGTGATCACGGAAAAATTCTGCGCCGGCCGCAGCAGCCTGGAAGTTTGTAAAGCAGCGATAACGGGCGGGGCCCGGATCGTTCAGCTGCGTGAGAAAGACAAGTCCCGGAGAGAGATCTACCGGCTGGCCGAACAGTTTCGCGAGCTGACCGCTGCTGCCGGGGTATTGCTGGTGATTAATGATTATCTCGATATAGCTCTGGCAGCCGAAGCGGACGGCGTTCATTTGGGAGAAGAGGATCTGCCCCTGGCGGCGGCCCGGAAGCTGGCGCCGGAAATGATTATTGGGGTCTCCGCCCACAATCTGGCCGAGGCCCGGCAGGCTGAATTTCAGGGTGCGGATTATATAAATATCGGGCCAATCTATCCCACCTCCACCAAAACCGGTTTTTCAGATTACCTGGGTCCTGAGCGTATGCGTGAGATTATCCAGGTCATCCGGGTTCCCTGTACAGTTATGGGGGGGATTAATCCGGATAATCTGGACGAGATTCTACGCTGGGGGGCGCGGAAAGCTGCCATGATAACCGGTGTTACGCAGGCTGGGAATGTGGCCGGCCGGGTCAGGGAGTTGCGAAGGAGAATTATTTCCGGGAGAAAAAAAACCTAAAAAAAAGCCCGAAAAACATTGCATATTAAAACAGAGTGTGCTAATCTTTGCGTCTTAAAATTAAAATGAAGGTTTGCAACAATGGAGGTGAATGAGAAAAGAATGAAAACGCCTTATGAAACAATGTTTTTACTCCCGCCGGCGATTGGCGAGGAGCAGACAGACCAACTTCTTGAGCGGCTGAAGGAAAGCTTGGCGAAAAAAAATGGAGAATTTTCCCGGGTTGAGAAAATGGGTGTGCGCAAAACCGCCTATACCGTGAACAGAATGAATTCCGCGAATTATGTATTGATCCAGTACCGCGGGAACGGCGAAACCATCGATGAAGTGGAACGAATTTTAAAAAACAGCGATGAAGTCATTAAATTTTTATCCACCAAAATTACGGATAAAAAAATTATTGGTTTAGGGAGCGGCGTGGAAAAGAAAGCTGCTGCGAATTCTGAATCGTCTCCCCCTCCCGCGGAAATTACGGCCGTTAAGTCTCCTGCGGATACGGCAGCTTCAGAAACCGAAACTGCTGTGTCTGCCAATGAAATTAAGGAGTAAATATTATGGCTAATTTTAATCGCACTATTTTAATGGGCAATTTAACCCGCGATCCTGAACTGCGATATATTCCCAACGGCTCGGCTGTAGTCAACCTGCGTTTAGCCGTCAACCGGACATATAAAAACCAAAGCGGGGAGCTAAAAGAGGAAGTCACCTATGTTAATGTGGTAGTTTGGGGAAAACAGGCTGAAAGCAGCAACGAGTATTTATCCAAGGGAAGCCCGGTTTTTATTGAAGGGCGATTGCAAAGCCGGCAATGGGAGACCGAAGATGGACAGAAACGTTCCGTACTGGAGGTAGTGGCAGATCGCGTACAGTTTATGGAACGGAAAAAGAGCAGCGGGGGGGATAGCGGTTATTCCCGCGGCGGTGAAAAGGAAGAAACAGCTTCAGTCCCCGGAGGGACCACAGTTCCTTCCGGCATGACGGATGAGGACGTGCCTTTTTAACAGGAGGAGTATAACAGGAGGAGTATAAATTGGCGACAACAGGAAAATATAAAACCAAGTCACGGGATTTCCGGGGGGGACGGCGTCCGCATCGGAAGAGTTGCCGGTTTTGTGCTGATAAAGTGCAGGACATTGATTATAAGAAAGTTTTGCAAATTAAAAATTACCTCAATGAACGGGGAAAAATAATCCCTCGTCGTATTTCGGGCAATTGTGCGAAGCATCAACGTAACTTGACCACGGCGATTAAGCGTGCTCGTGCGCTGGCGCTCCTGCCTTATATTGCAGAGTAACGCATCCTATAGGCCGGTCGGCTAAAAGGACCAAGAGAAAAGGATCCCTGCCGTTGTTCCGATCAGAAAAAAGACCGTTTGGTGCAATTTGTTAGAGGAACGGAATTAAGCAATGAACGATCTGAGTGCTGCCGGAATGATGGTTTTTTCCGCCCTAGTAATGGTTCTGCTGATCAACCGGGTCATACGGACCGGATTGCGCAAGGGGTATTCGCCGGCTAATTGTATATTAGAAGGCGCGTTGACTTTTCTGGCCGGAGTAACCGCCGGTCTGATTCTGGCCGGATTCTTTTTCGACTTGAATATTTTAAGCCTCTGGAAGCGGGAATTTTTGATCAGCCTGGATGCTTCACTGGCGTTTTACCGCCAAGGGGGCTGGGATGAAAAAGAATTACAAAGGGCCGTGCGTCTGATCCGGATTCTTTTTATCGACGCGATCTACGGATGGATAATAATTTTTGCGTTTCTTTTTTCCGGCATGAGTTATTTTATTCAAAAGCGGAGGGTTCCCCAGTGGCCGGGCGCCAAGATTCCAGTCAGGCCTTTTATCCGGTGGACAGCGCCGGAAAAATTTATCTGGCTTTTCTTGGGGGGGCTGGCATTATTTTTATGGGGTTCCTGGCATCCGGGCATTTTAAGACAGGTCGGCTTGAATATACTTCTGGTGGCCGGTCATATATATTTGGCGATCGGCCTGGCAGTGCTGACGTTTTTCCTGGATATGAAAAAAAAACCGCCTTACTTTAAATTTTTAGCGGTTTTGATAATGTTTTTTTTCCCGGTGTTATTCATTTTTATGACGCTGATAGGGGTGTGCGACACCTGGTGGGATTGGCGGAAAATCAAAACGGAGGACCAGAGGTTATGAAATTGATTTTACAGGAAGACGTTAAAAATTTGGGCCGGGCCGGCGATGCGGTTAATGTCGCGAATGGGTTCGGACGCAACTACTTATTGCCAAAAAAAATGGCCATAGCCATGACTCCGGCTAATTTAAAATGCCTGATGCAGAAACTTAACGGTAAAAAAGGCCGGGAAGAACGCATCCAGCGGGAGGCCGAAGAGCACGCCCGGGCGATTGCCGCGGAGCCGGTGATAATCAAGGCGGCGGTTGGAGAGGCGGGCAAGCTTTTTGGTTCGGTCACAGCGGCAGACATTGAGAAGGCCCTGTCCCAACGCGGGGTGGCGGTGGATAAACGGAAAATCGATCTGGAGGAACCGATCAAGCTGGCAGGCACGCATAAAGTGGCGATTAAATTGCACACGGGCGTCACAACGAATTTGACAGTAATGGTCCAAACCGAAGACCCTAAGCCGGAGCCTAAGCCGGAGCCTAAGCCGGAGCCTAAGCCAGAGCCGGAGCCTAAGCCGGAGCCTAAGCCAGAGCCGGAGCCTAAGCCAGAGCCGGAGCCTAAGCCAGAGCCGGAGCCTAAGCCAGAGCCGGAGCCTAAGCCAGAGCCTAAGCCGGAGCCGGAGCCAGAGCCAGAGCCAGAGCCGGAGCCTAAGCCAGAGCCTAAGCCAGAGCCGGAGCCTAAGCCGGAACCGGAAGCCTAGGGGTGAAGAGGCTTTGAGATGGCGATTGCCCGTTCGCAAGTTCCCGCTCCGCAAAAACTCCTTCCCCAGAACCTGGAAGCTGAACGCTCAACCTTGGGCGCCATGCTGCTTGACCGGGATGCCATATCACGGGTAGTTGAAAGCCTAAAGGAAGAGGCTTTTTATCAAGGCGCCCATCGTTATATTTTCCGCGCTATTCTTGACCTTTATGACCGCAATGAACCGGTCGACTATATTACTTTAACCGATTTATTGTCCCGCTGGGGGAACCTGGAAACCGCGGGCGGAGCGGTATATATTACCGGCTTGACGGACGGAGTTCCGACAGCCGCCCATGCCGAGCACTACGCGCGGATTGTCAAAGAAAAATTCATCCTGCGAAACCTAATCAAAACTACCACTAATATTATTTCCCGCTGCTACGCCGAAGGGGAAGAGGCTGACCGGCTGCTGGATGAAGCCGAACGCAGTATCTTTGACCTTTCCCAGGAGCGCCAGCATGGCTCGGTGGTGCAGATCCGGGACGTGATACACGATGCCATGGAAGTCGTGGAAAACCTCTCCAAACATAAAACCCACATTACCGGCGTTCCTACCGGGTACCGGCAAATGGATGAAATGACTTCCGGCCTGCATGCCGGGGAATTGGCTATCCTGGCCGCGCGGCCGTCCATGGGAAAGACGGCGCTGGCCTTGAATATTGCGGCGCATGCCACCCTGGAGGCCAAGATCCCGGTAGCGGTTTTTTCCCTGGAAATGAGCGCCGAAGCTTTGGTTACCCGCATGCTCTGTTCGGAAGCGCGGGTTGATATTCAGGCCGTGCGTACCGGCCGGCTAGTGGAGGGCGATCTGGGGCATCTTTCCATGTCTGCGGGACGGCTTTTCGACGCACCCTTGTTTATAGATGAATCGCCGAGTATTTCAGTTCTGGAAATGCGTTCTAAGGCCCGGCGCTTAAAATCCGAGCAGAAAATCGGTTTGATTATCGTGGACTACATACAAATGATGGAAGGTACCGGCCGTTCGGAAAACCGTCAGCAGGAAATAGCGCGGATTTCCCGTTCGCTTAAAGCCCTGGCCAAAGAATTGCATTTGCCGGTTTTAGTACTTTCGCAGCTTTCCCGGGCGCCGGAGGCCAGAGGTGACCGCCGCCCCCAGCTCTCGGATCTGCGCGAATCCGGCGCCATTGAGCAGGATGCGGATCTGGTGGCATTTATTTTCCGGGACGCTTATTATGAGAAAGATAAACGGGACGATAAAACCTCCGAAATTATTATTGCCAAACAGCGAAACGGTCCGACCGGCACAATCAAACTGATTTTCAATCAGCAGTATACCAGGTTTGACAATATTTCATTACGCGTGCCCGGGGAGGGGGGGGGATGACTTGCCCGGCCCTGGGCCGTCCCACCTGGGTAACCGTTGATTTGCGGGCCTTGCAATGGAATTTCCGTCAGGTTCGGAAGCTGGTCGGTTCAGCGGTTAGTATTCTGGCAATAGTTAAGGCCAATGCTTACGGACATGGAGCAGTGGAATGCTCGCGGGCGCTGGCTGCGGCCGGCGCTAATGAATTAGGAGTAGCTACGGTGCCAGAAGGGATAGAACTACGGAGAGCCGGGATCCGGCTTCCCATAGTGGTCCTGGGTTTTACGCAAAATTGTGAAGCCGAACAAGTGCTCCGGTGGAGACTGGAACCAACCATAGGCTCTCAATCCCAGGCCCGGGCTTTAGCGCGCGCGGCCGGCCGGGTTGGCAGGAAAATCGCCGGGCATTTGAAAATCGATACCGGAATGGGACGCATTGGAATACGGCCCAACGAGGTAGCAAAAGTAATCAGGGGCTGGAATACACTTCACGGCCTCAAAATACGCGGGGTTTTTACGCATTTTGCCCATGCCGACGGCCGGGATCATAACTTGCTCCGGAAACAGATCCAGGGACTGCAACTGGCCGTCCGCAACGTAGAGCAGGCCGGCTGGAAGAAGCTCCAAGTACATGCCGCAAATTCAGCGGCTATTATGGAATCTCCGGAAACCTATGGAAACCTGGTCAGGCCGGGCCTTATGCTCTACGGTCTTTATCCAACAGCACGCTTGCAACGGCGTGTACCTTTGCGTCCGGCGCTGCAATGGTCCACGCGGATTATTCAACTTAAACAGGTGGAAGCCGGAACCGGGCTTTCTTACGGACATACCTATATTACTTCACGAAAATCCTGGATAGCAACCCTGCCGGTAGGCTATGCCGATGGTTTTTCACGCGGGCTTTCCAACCGGGGAAAGGTGCTGGTCCGGGGCCGGTCCTGTCCCGTAGTCGGCCGGGTTTGCATGGATATGTGCCTGATCGACGTGACCGGGATTCCGGGTGTGAAGACAGGAGATGAAGCGGTTTTGATCGGCCGGCAGGGCCGAAAACAATTGACAGCCGACGATATGGCTAATATCCTAAATACCATTTCCTATGAGATTGTATGTACCATCGGGGAACGGGTGCCGCGGATTTATAAAAAGTCTGTGGGAGCGGGATAAATGAATCGAAGAATCATTCGGGGTCTTATATTACTGGATAAATTCTGGGCTCCGGTAATAAATATTACTGAGGATATGGGACGTGTTTTTATTTTACTCGGCCGGCTCCTAACGGCAATATTTAAACTTATACTTCAGCCGGTCCACTTGCGCAATTTTTATTTACAGCCCATTCTGGAACAAATGGTCAGGGGGGGAGTGAATTCCCTTCCCGTGGTGATAACCACGGCTTTATTTACCGGCATGGTTTTAGCGATCCAGACCGGCGTCACCATGGAGAGTAAAATACCCGGCTCCTCGATTTTTATCGGCAATATCGTGAGCCTCTCATTAGTGCGGGAACTAGGGCCGGTATTGACAGCACTGCTGGTAACCGGGCGGGTGGGGTCAGCCATGGCGGCTGAGATCGGTTCCATGAAAATCACGGAACAAATCGACGCGCTCAGAACCCTGGCGGCTGATCCGGTGGAATACCTGGGAATCCCCCGTTTTTTAGCCATGTTGGCCATGCTTCCCGTATTAACCGTGATGGCTGATGTACTGGGAACCATGGGAGGCTGGATGGTTTCTTCATTATATTTAGAAATCAGTTCAATCGTATATTGGGACGGCGTCCGGGCCGGAGTGGAAATTTGGGATATTTTATCCGGGCTTGTCAAAAGTCTTTTCTTCGCAGCAATTATCTGTATTTTCGCCTTGCATCGGGGGTTTTCCACCCAGGGCGGAGCAGTAGGGGTAGGCCGGGCCACTACCAGCGCGGTGGTTAACGCCTCAATTACGATTTTAATCGTAGACTATTTTTTAGCCCAGGCCTTTGCGGTGTTATAAGGAGAAAGTATTTGATCCGCATTAGAAATTTACACAAGCGTTTTGGATCGAAGATGGTATTAAGAGGCCTGAATCTCGAGATCCAGCCGGGCGAGACCATGGTAATCATCGGGCGTTCCGGAGAAGGCAAGAGCGTTTTGCTCAAGTGCATACTAAGTTTAATCGAACCGGATAGAGGGGAGATCTGGTTTAATCAGGAAAATATCCTGGCCTTAAAAGAGAGCGGACGCGCGCGGTTCCGGCAACGGTGCGGCATGCTCTTCCAGGGCGGGGCTTTGTTTGATTCCCTGACCATAGAAGAAAATGTCGGTTTTGGTTTACGGCGAATGAAAAACTATGGCGAAGAGCGGATCCGGAAAATAGTCCGGGAAAAGCTGGCCCTGGTGGGATTAAAGGAGATCGAACATTTGTATCCGGCAGAACTGTCCGGTGGTATGAAAAAAAGGGTGGCCCTGGCCCGGGCCATTGCCCTGGATCCGGAAATCATTCTGTATGACGAGCCGACTACCGGCGTGGATCCCATTATGGCTGATGCCATTAATGAGCTTATCAATGAAATGAACCGGAAACTTCCGGTTAGTTCCATTGCCGTAACCCACGATATGGTAAGCGCTTATAAAATCGCGGACCGTATAGCCTTACTGCATCAAGGCCGGATCGTGGAAGTGGGAACCCCGGCGCAGATAAAGAGAACGTGTAACCCCCTGGTGCGCCAATTCGTTACCGGTTCGGCGCACGGGCCGATCAGCCTGATCTAGGAGGCTTAATATTATGGCGAGAAAAAAAATGACGGGAATTGAATGGAAGGTCGGGATTACAGTCGGTGGAGCTCTGCTGCTTCTCCTCCTGGCCATTTTTACCATAGAAGATTTGCATCTAGGTGAAAAGGGGTATCCGGTCTATGTTTCCTTTCAATTTGTGGATGCCCTCAAACCCCAATCCGATGTAGTGATCGGCGGAGGAGTGAAGATCGGGCATGTCTCCGAGATCGTGATAAAGGACGACCGGGTGCTTTTAGAAGTGATGGTTAAAGATCATGTCAAGATACCCGCTAATGCAAAATTCAGGATTCTCTCCAAGGGCTTAATGGGGGATAAATACGTGAACGTAGTGGCCCAGGCTGATTCCGGAGAGTACCTTCAGCCGGGAGATCATATCCAAGGCGTGGAACCAACCAACATCGACAAGGCTTTTCAGCGTTTTGGACAGGTGGCGGATTCCATTAAGCAGCTTCTGGGCGACCCGGAGATCAAAACTTCTTTCAGCAATATGCTTAAAAATTTCGGAAGCCTATCTCACCGCGTAGACCGCCTGGTGAAAAAAAACGAGAAAAACATAGACCAAGGTCTGCAGAATTTTTCCCGCTCGGCACGGTCGCTCAGGAAGTTTTCCGTGGCCATTGAGGGGATAGGGCCGAATTTAAAGCAGATGTTTTCCGAAGGTAATAGCGAGGATTTTGAAACCACGCTGCAGAATCTGAAAACGCTTTCGGTCCGCCTGGATGCCCAGGTAGCGAAAATGGAAAAAGGGGAAGGCACGCTGGGAGCGCTGATCCATGACCAGAAAATGGCCCGGGATTTAAAAGACCTGATAAATGACCTTAAAAAACATCCCTGGAAGCTGCTCTGGAAAAGATGAGTATCAGAACCGGAAACAACAAGGTTCAATATGTCTGCCGGGAATGCGGTTGCATTTCGCTTAAATGGCTGGGGCGCTGTCCGGATTGCGGAACCTGGAATCAAATGATTGAGGAAGTGAAATCTCTGGAGATCGGCCGGAAGTCCTCCCAGACCCGGCTTCCGGTGGAAGCGCCCATGCCTTTGGCCGGAGTAAGCGTCCAACCGGCCCGGCGCTATCCGACCGGTCTGGGGGAAATGGATCGCGTAATGGGCGGCGGTGTGGTTCCGGGGTCACTGATTTTGGTCGGCGGCGATCCCGGTATTGGTAAATCCACGCTTCTGCTGCAAACCGCTTTTCGTCTGGCGCAGCGAGGTCTTCGGGTACTCTATGTCAGCGGGGAGGAATCCGCCAGCCAGATCAAACTGCGGGCAGACCGTCTGGGCGGATCGCCTCCGGAACTTTTTCTGCTGTGTGAAAGCCGCATCGAGGAAATCCAGGAAGCCTCCCGCAAACTCCAGCCTTTGGTTATAATTATAGATTCCATTCAGACCATGATGCATCCGGGAGTATCCTCGGTTCCCGGTTCCGTCAGCCAGGTGCGGGAGTCCGGCGGCGCGCTCTTATCCCTGGCCAAAAGCGCAGAGGGGCCTTCAATTTTCCTGGTTGGTCACGTTACCAAGGAAGGCCTGCTGGCCGGTCCCCGCGTGCTGGAGCATATCGTGGATACAGTGCTTTATTTTGAAGGCGATGGACAGCATGGGTTTCGTATACTGCGGGCCGTAAAAAACCGCTTTGGCTCCACCAATGAGGTTGGGATTTTCGAGATGGGAGTAGAAGGTCTAACCGAGATACATGATCCTTCATGTCTTTTTATACAGGAGCGGCAAAAGGATGGAGGGGGATCGGCCATTGCCGTAAGCCTGGAAGGCAGCCGGCCGCTCTTGATAGAAATTCAATCCCTGGTTTCCCGGTCATATTTCGGCGTGCCTCAGCGCCGGGTTTCGGGATTGGATTACAACCGGACCTGCCTGATGCTGGCCGTGCTGGAACGCCGCGCCGGCTTGATCCTGGGGACGCAGGATGTTTTTTTATCGATCGCCGGCGGGTTGGCGGTTTCCGAGCCGGCGGTGGATTTAGCGGCGGCCGTGGCTGTGGCCTCCAGCCTGAAGGATGAAACCATCGACCATGAAACCGTGGTGTTTGGAGAACTTGGTTTAGGCGGAGAGATACGGGCGGTTAATCAGCCGGAGCGCCGGATTCGGGAGGCCGCCCGGATGGGATTCAAACGGGTGGTATTGCCGCAGCATAATTTAAATCAACTCAAACCCCAACCGGGAGACTTGGCACTCACAGGTGTAAATACTATCCGGGAGGCGCTGGCAGCGCTTCTAAGCTAAACAGAAAAAACAGGAGACTTAACATGGTGTCAAGAACTGAAGTGATTATAGTAGCCGGCGGCCAGGGACGCCGCATGAAAACCTCCGGACCTAAAGCATTTTTAATGCTGGCGTGCGGGCCTTTATTTACCCATGCCTTAAAAACATTTTCCAAGGTGGAGAAAATATCGGGAATCATTTTAGTGGTTCCTCCGGGCGAAGAGGAACAGGCCAGAGCGCTTTGCCGTCAAACCCAAGGCAGCGGACAAGTGCGGACCATTGTATCCGGCGGCGCCCGGCGGCAGGATTCGGTTCGTACCGGCCTGGAACAGCTTTCGCCCCGGACCGAGATCGTATTAGTGCATGATGCGGCCCGGCCCTTTATTGATACGGCCCTGGTGCAGCGCGTCCGTATGGCGGCCGAAAAAACCGGAGCAGCCGTGCCGGGAGTGCGTGTAACTGATACTTTAAAACGGATTAATTCCGAGAACCGGGTGGAAGCCAATGTGGACCGGCGGAATCTGATGGCCATTCAAACGCCGCAGGGTTTTAGAAGCGAGATCTTGCGCCAGGCATATTCCAACGCCTGGAAGCAAAATCTAACCGCTACGGATGATGCCGGTCTGGTCGAATATTTAGGCAAGCCGGTGACAGTCGTAGAAGGAGATCCCTGTAATTTTAAATTGACTACGCCGCAGGATATGGCCTTTGCCGAGGCTTGGCTGGGTTGGAAAAAGAAAGTTCCCCATAGACGGAAAAGCGGTCTGTAATAGGGGAAGCAGGGAGCTCGAATGTTGAAAATCGGTTTAGGTTATGATATTCATAAAACGGGTTCCGGAAAAGGACTCAGACTGGGTGGAGTGACTTTTCCGAAAGCCGGTTTTAAATTGCAGGGGCACTCCGATGCGGATGTGATTCTACACGCTGCCTGCGATGCTTTGCTGGGGGCTGCGGGTCTTCCGGATATCGGACAGCTTTTTCCCAATACTTCCCGCCGCCACCGGGGGCGCAACTCACTGGAATTTTTAATTGAGGTGGGAAAGCAACTGCAACGCAAAGGTTATCGGCCGGTTAATCTCGATTGTACGCTCTTGGCGGAAACCCCTAAGATTGCTTCCCGGATTGCTTTAATGCAGCGGCGTATGGCACGCGCTTTAAAAATTTCTCCGGATATGGTATCGGTTAAGGCTACAACTAATGAAGGTTTAGGGGCGATCGGGCGTGGTGAAGGACTGGCTGCCATGGCGATTGCTTTAGTAGAAACGAATATTGTAGTATAATATTTCTTTGATAAAATCCCCGGTTATATCATCTAATTAACTTATCTAGAGGCTCTCAAGAAAGTCCCCCCTCAAAAAAAATTTTTAAATTTTTGTGCAACCCCGGAGCGTCTCTGAAAACCCTTAAAAACCAAGGATATTATATGCCTGGCGGATTTGCAAGGGATATTTTCATGTGATATACTTCAAAATAGAACATAGCATTGTGCAAAAAATTAATTTATATAAAAACCGGCAGGGGGAAAAGACAATGTTTTCTATAACCTGGAATCGAGATAACATCCTGAGTCCTAAGCAAGGAGCAGCCATGACCAGGAAAAGGAATTGGATAGGAGTGCTGGCAATTATAGGGATGCTGTTGCTGTTTGCCGGAGCCTCCATATCATCGGCGGGAACGACGGTCTCATCCGGCAAAGAGATCGGAGAGCAGCTGCTGCTGGCGATAATAGGCCAGATGCAGGAGCAAGGCAAGCGAATCAAGAGCACGTCGGTGATAGAGATGAACGGGGAAGTGGAAATCACCTTGACGCTGGCCAGCGGCGAAGTATGGAAATACAACCAGGCGGGCCAGGTTAAAGAGCGCAGGGACATATACGGTAAAGTAACACTCTACCGTGACGGGATGCCGGTGGAGGAGCGGGACAAGCATGGAGCAGTGCTTGCGAAGATCAAGTATCATCGGGACCAGAAGGGCAAGGTCCGGCGGATGGAGAAGAAGACCGGGCAGGGAATGGAGAGCAAGCTGTTCGACGCGGACGGCAATGTAATCCAGTCGACGGATGCGCAAGGGACGAAGGTATACAGCGGGTATAAGAAGGACGCCAAAGGGAAGCTGGTAAGTTATTGCGAGCGGGACCTGGGGACGAACAAGTTCTGGAA
>JAUVAV010000074.1 GCA_030591525.1 candidate division FCPU426 bacterium
ACATTGCCGGTTGCAATAATTCGATATTTCAATTAATCCCCGAAAATGGACGTCACTGCCGACAAATTCATCCCTAATTTGATCAGCATTATGCCAGAGAGGAAGAAGTTCGTCAGGAGATTCCTGGCGGAGCCAATTCTCAAGTTCAAAAATATTCAAATTATTAAACATCAATATGCCACCCACGGGCGACGCATGCGTCGCCCCTACAAATGCATGTAATTCACTAACAGACGAAATATACCTCTACAATTAAACTATCGCCTTGCCCCGATTGGTATAATGGGTATGTAAAAGTTTATGGCTTTTTTCACTGCATGGACCCTCGGTTAGAAATTCCGTATAAATTTGGGTTATATGTGGATTCTCATGCGATTTACGTATTTCAAGGGATTCATCCTCAGCGTAAATGGCCTTGGCCCGTGCAGCGCGTATTTCCGAGGATGTTGGTATGGGCTGTCCGCCGCCTCCCAAGCATCCGCCCGGACAGGCCATAAACTCAATAAAATGGCATTGGGAGAATCTACCGCCGGATTTAATGTCTTCCATGATCTTGCGGGCATTAGCCGTTCCATGGGCCACAGCGACTTTTAAGGTTGCGCCTTCTAAAAAGTCCCAGTTGGGAATATCTAAATTCTTAAGCAATTCCGGAACCGGTCCGATTTTAGGTATTTTTAACTCCATATATTTTACGCCTTCAAATCCCCGTACCGGTTCAACCCGTAGATTATCCCAGACTTCCTCGGCCTTCAATCCGGTAACTATTTCAACCACGGTACGAAGAGCTGCCTCCATCACGCCTCCGGTAGCGCCGAAAATCAAGCCCGCACCCGAAGCCTCGCCAAAGGGCTCATCAAATTCGGATTTGGGCAGAGAGGGCATGTCAATACCAGCCTCTTTTATCATTTGTGCCATCTCCCGGGTAGTTAAGCCGTAATCGATATCTTTAAAACCGGAATCATTCATCTCCGGACGGTTGCATTCAAATTTCTTGGCTGAGCATGGCATTAAGGCAACCGTGACAATACTAGCGGGATTAATATTATGTTTTTGAGTGTAATAGGTTTTCATTACTGCCCCGAACATTTGTTGGGGACTTTTGGCTGAGCTTACATTTCGAAGATAGTCGGGGTAAAAATGCTCAATGTATTTAACCCAGCCGGGAGAACAGGATGTGAATTGGGGAAAGGCAATACTCGAATCTTTATCCACTAAGGCCTTTTTTAGCCTTAATAGCAACTCGGTCCCCTCTTCAATAATGGTTAAATCCGCAGCAAAATTAGTATCAAATACCTTATCAAACCCGCAACGCCGCAGAGCAGTGTTCATCTGCCGGGTTACGGATGTCCCGGGCGGCAGTCCGAACTCCTCTCCCATAGCAGCCCGGGGACTGGGAGCGGTCTGGATAATCACATGTTTGAGTGGATCATCTATAGCCGCCCATATTTCATCCGAAGGATCATTGGCTCGCAGGGCGCCGGTAGGACAGCGGTTAATGCATTGTCCGCAGTTAATACATATCACATCCGCCAGGGGTTTATCCATAAAAGTGGTTATCCGGGTTTGATCTCCGCGATTGACAGCCTCCAGAACGCCCACTTCCTGTAAATCAATACATGTTCTAACACACCGGCGGCAGAGAATGCATTTATTCATATCCCGCACTACTGCGTAAGAGGAGCGGTCAACCTCCAGCTTCGGCTTGCTGACATGGCCGAACCGGTAAAAATCAACGCCATATTCTTTGGCCAGAGACTGCAACTCGCAATTATTATTACGTATGCAGGAGTAGCATTCTCCATAGTGCTCGGAGAGCATGAGATCCAGAATGTGCCTTCGAGCCCGCCGGACTTTAGGCGAAGAGGTCTGTATTTTCATAGGCTCGGTAATGGGATAAGAACAGGCGGTTTGCAGGGTCCGCTGCCCCTCCACTTCGACCACGCAGATACGGCAGACACCCGCAATGCATAAATCATCATGATTGCAAAGCGTAGGAATACGGATATTTACTTGTTTAGCCGCCTCTAAAATTGTAATATCTGCAGGAACTTCCAGGGTGTATTCATCAATGGTAACTGATATTTTATCTTTGGTTGCTTTACCATCCTTCGTTTTCCCGATTTGCTGGGCACGCTGGCTAATGGGAGCCCTGGTGGTACTTTGTGAAAACGGCTTTTTCTGACTGAATAATTCCTGACTCATTTATTCCTCCTGGTTTTCCCAAGAATTTCATCGGTAAAATGCTCAGTAATGCTTAAAAATGCATTGGGCGATGTCTGGCCCAGTCCGCATTTACTCGCAATTTGCATGGTTTTTCCCAGCCCTTGCAGTTCCCGTAAATATTTAATAGAACATACGCCATCCTGCAGCATTCGGGCACCCTCGAGTAATTTAACATTGCCGAGCCGGCAGGGAGTGCATTGTCCACAGGATTCTTCCCTAAAAAATTCGAGAAAATTCGTCATCACATTGATCATATCGGTTTCCGGACCAAAGACAATAGTTGATCCGCCCGTAGGAATATCCTCGTAGGCAATAGTATGCCCAAATTGCGACCGCGGGACGCAGCGGCCGGAAGCTCCACTGATTTGTACTGCCTTGGCATCCTCTCCCCCTACAATGCCTAATAATTCAGCGATAGTAATGCCCCAAGGCAATTCATATATTCCGGGCCGTACGCAATCGCCGGAAACGGAAAAAAGCTTGGTTCCGGTGGATTTTTCCGTACCCTTTTTTTTAAACCATTCAGGCCCTTTGGCCAGAATGTGCGAGACCATGGCAAAGGTCTCAACATTGTTAACAACAGTGGGATGTCCATTAAAGCCGCTAATAACCGGAAACGGCGGCCGGTTTCGGGGTTCTCCTCTCTGCCCTTCCAAAGATTCAATCAAGGCTGTTTCCTCGCCGCAAACATATGCTCCGGAGCCAAGACGTATTTCAATATTAAAGCCGAATTTATCTACACCTTTGATGGCATCTCCCAGAAATCCCGATTCCCGGCGCTTATTCAGAACGCCCTGAATTATGGGAAGTAAATAAGAGTATTCTCCTCTTAGGTAGATAATTCCATGGCTGGCGCCGATTGCATAGCCGGCAATAATCATGCCCTCAACTACTAAGTCGGGGTAATCCGAGAGGAGTATACGATCCTTAAAAGTGCCTGGCTCGCCCTCATCCGCATTACAGATAACGTATTTTTCCGTATCCTCGGCTTGGGCGGCAAAATCCCATTTTAGGCCGGTAGGAAATCCCGCGCCGCCCCGCCCTTTCAGTCCGGATTCTTTAATTTTTTCAATGGTTTTTTCTGGTCCCAGTTTAAAGGCTTTTTCCACTCCCTGATTCGTTTCCAGGCTGGAAAAGGCTCCTTTTTGATCATTTGTCTTTATATTTGATTGAATGGAGGAAAAGCATTTTATTCTATTGTCTCCCTCCACGGAAAAAAGACCGAAACTTCGGCGGCAACACTCAAGAATATCGTAAACCTTCTCGCTGGTTACCTTGGTAAATACATAATCATTAACCAGCATGGCCGGCCCCTGGTCGCATAGCCCCAGGCAACTGGCCCAGTGCAGGGAGAAACGGCCGTCTTTAGTAGTTTCTCCGAATTTAATGCCTAACTCGTTCTCAAGCTGCCGGGCTACTTTGTCTTTACCCGCCAGATCGCAGGAAATGGTTCGGCACAAACGGATTACGAAATTTCCCTGCGGCTTGGTGGAAAGAAATGAATAAAAGCTTACTACACCATATACTTCCACCGGATGAATATTAAGCATTCGGGCGACTTCCTGCATGGCAAAATCGCTAATATGGTTATGACAGGATTTTATAGCCTGAAGGATAGGAAGCAGCCCATCACGCTGGAATTTATAATGTGCGGCTAAATCCTCGATTTCCTTGCTTAGGCTTAATCTTTCAGTTTCAAGCATATTATGTCACTCCTCATTTTATTCACTCGTGGCATTGTAATGGAATTTCCAGAAAATTAAAAGCATTTTCAATATCGTGATTTTAAAAATATGTGGATACCTGGGGCCAGCTCTGTAAATTCGTTTTTGTGAAATTTCCAGGCGTAAACGGTTGCTCTCGCGTATGTGTAGGGGCGTTTAATTAAACGCCCCTACAAAAATACCATCATAACAATACCATGCGGCTTGTACGTTACCCGTCCTTATTCCCCGCATATTTATGCTTTAACTCTGCCAAACAGTTTAAAGCTTCCAGCG
>JAUVAV010000001.1 GCA_030591525.1 candidate division FCPU426 bacterium
ACCCGGCCACGATGGCATTGCACAGCGCGATGAGAAATTGACCCTGGATAAAGTTTTTTAAGACCAGGCCTAGTTCTTGGAAAAAAGTAAGTTTGGGTTCAAAATGAATTGGAGACGACATAGTTACTCCGGCACTGAATTGCGAAACCAATAGCTTCGCGCCATGAATGTATGTTGGGTGGATAAGTTGACTCCTGGACTTCCCCTATCTCACTGTTAGAACTTAAGCTTTATTTGAGGATTTCGTGATTTTGCTTCTGTCAAGATTTGAGAAACTATCTGCTTGGCATCGGAAAATGCTTTTTGCGCCTCGGTTTTTGACAGCAAGATACCAGCTTCATAGGTCAACTGGTTACGCTTACGGCGCATAGTTTCGAATTGCATAGTAATTCGCTTGTATTTTTCACCTAAAAAATCCGTAGTTACATCAACAACGGTTTTGTGTTGTGCTCCATCATCCGGAAGATACCCCAACATAAGCAGCAAAGCTCTGCCTGCTTTCAACATAGCCATATATGCCAATAAATAAGTAGCGCGCTCAGCCAAGTGACATATTTTTTCCGCCTCTTGCATATCCAAATATGCTTGCTCCAACAGAGCTTCAACTTGAACAATGCCGACTGATTGTTTTTTAAGTTTGCCTTGTTTTTCCAGCTTTTCTAAAAAAGATTTATCCATGAATAGACCCTTTAAGTATAATCATTTTGTCCTGAAGAACGCGGTTTAAAAATCCACCTGGTTTTTTCTTTTCTTTTCGAAAATCGCCCAAACTATAATGGGTAAAATTAATCTCCCGGTTAAAACGCGCCTCTAATTTTCTTATTTCTTCTGTGAATTTTCCTACCGGAAGTTCGCCCACCACAGCCAAATCTACATCCGAGGTTTTTGTTTCCTTTTGTTTTGCATAGGATCCATAGATAAACGCCAAATCAATCTGCGGATATTGGCGAACCATTTCCGTAAGCGCGCCTTCAATTCCCGCGGTTTTAAAAACAAGGTTTTTGAGATCATTAAACAACGGATATTGTTTATTTAACGAATAGTATTTCGCCCCGCCTTTGGCATGGAAACGAAACATGCCCTCTTTTTCAAGCACTTTGAGGACTCGGGATACATTTCCAGGTCTCGCATCCAACATAGAGGCCATTTGACGCACATACCATGAATCTTCCGGATGCGTAAAAGCATAAATCAATATCTTGTCTTTCAATTTTTTAGTTGAAAAGATCGGCAGTATCATAGTTGTGAATATTATAACAATTGTTGCTTTTTTTGCAACACTTTACACGCTGATTGGGGGAACTCAAGGAATCGACTTATCCACTTAAAGGGTTTATAAGTGCATCGGTGGCTGGTACTGTCTCTGTTTTTCCATTCTATTTCTTGCAATTATTTCCTTAAGTTGATACCTGAATTTTGCACCAAATTTTGCCTCAGGTTTTGCTAAACGCCACAGATATTATCCAAATCGTGCAAGAAATTTCTTACACGAGTAACCAAATAGAAGAAACGCGAAAATAAAAGAAATTCCCCTCCCCTCAAGGAAGGAGAACACCAATATAAATCATTTTTTTCACAGCTTCTCACTGACATGTTACGAAAAAAAAGATCAGGCCTTGGGCTGGCGGCTTAATCGGCGGCTGAAATCCTGCAACTCCGGGGGTATCTTGATTTCCTGGGCATGCGGATCGAACTTCGGAATATCAATCACAGGAAGCCGGGGAAAAAAACGCTCAAAGACCTGGCGCGTGTCTTTGGCCATGACGGGCGTTGTGGATATAAAATGGTTGTAAAACAGGGCATTGACCGTGATCCGGCGGGCATGCAAAGCTTCCAGGGTCAGCAGGGTATGATTGATACTGCCCAGTCGGCTTGAGCTTACCACCAGGCAGGGATACTTTCTCTCGCTGATAAAGTTTAAGATGGTATATTGGGCATAGAGGGGAACATTAATTCCACCCACACCTTCCATCAAAACTACGTCAAAGCTGCGGCTTAACTTAGCCGTGGCGGCATCGATAACCTCGGCGTTAATCCGCTGCTTTTCCTGCTTGGCGGCCAGATGAGGGGAGCCGGGAAACCGGAAGCAGTAGGGACAGGTAATTCCCTCTTTATCCCAACTGGTCCACTCCTGGCCCATGATGGTGCGGTGCAGACGCAGGTCCGGAGAAGACCCCCGGGGGGCCCCGGTCTGGACGATTTTGCTGGTTATCACGCGCATCCCCTGCTCTTGCAGAGCCAGTCCCAGGAGGCCGGTTACATAGGTCTTACCAATACCCGTATCAATACCCGTGATAAATATTATCCCCATTATTTCCTCTTCCGTTTATATCTTGCCAAGACAGGGGCAAAACAATTTTGCAAAAGCCGGGTTATCTAAAAAGCCAGTATAGAAAAAGTCAGCACAGTACGTCAACATAAACATACGTCTTAGGAGTTTGAGCAATTAGTCTATGACTAAATGCTCAAACTCCAGAGCAATTGAAAATTGACCAATGGAGCAATAAAAAAACTCAATTGCGTCTATTTTCTATTGTTCAATTGCTCAGAAATTAAAAAAATTAGACTAATTGCTTAGACTCCTAGTTATTGCCAGCCACACGGATGTAGGGGCGTTTAATTAAACGCCCCTACACAAACCCTATACTTGTCCCTCTTCTGGTAGCCGCTCGCAATAACTTTTTTCTATTTCGTTTTCAGGGTACATAATATTGCGAAAAAACCTTGACAGGGTTTTTCTCTCCTTTCTATAATTCATGGTTAATGGCTTAGACGGCTGACAGCCGGAGCTTTTTCCCCAGGGAAGACCGCGCCGGCAACAGTCCATATTCGAATATACCGGGAGGCTGCTTATGATCAAAGATTACCGCATGGAAAATATCCGGAATATACTGCTGGCCGGGCACGGCCATGTCGGCAAAACAACTTTAAATGAATCGCTGCTCACGGCGGGCGGTGCTCTGAAAGAACCGGGTTCCATAGAAAAAGGCACGACGGTTTCCGACTTTGATGAAGAGGAAATCGCCCGCAAAGTATCTCTCCGAACCGCTGTAAGCTTTGTTGAATATCAGGACCGCAAGTTAAATTTCCTCGACACCCCGGGGTCTCCGGATTTCATAGGGGAAATTCGGGCAGCCTTGCACATCGTGGATGCCATGTTGCTGGTAATCGACTCCGAAGCCGGGACGCAGATTGAGACCGAGAAACACGCCTGTTTAGCCTCCGAATTCAATGTGCCCCGCGTGGTCTTTGTGAACAAAATGAATAAGGAAAATGCGAACTTTGAAGCCGCTCTTGAATCCGTCTCTCAAAAATTCGGAAAACCCGCGGTTCCGGTCTGGCTGCCCCTGGGATCCGGCAGTTCTTTCACCGGCGTCATCGACCTGCTCAGCATGAAAGCTCTGAAATTTGAGACCGGGGCTAATACGCCGGTGGTGGTCGAAATTCCGGCGGACCAACAGGCGGAAGCAAAAGCCGCCCATGAACGCCTGATTGAGGCCGCGGCTGAGGGCGATGACAGCCTGACCGAAAAATTCCTGGACAATCAGACCTTAACCACTGCCGAAATCGCCAAAGGGCTTAACGAGGTTATTATCGCCGGCAGTTTTATTCCGGCAACTTGCGGCTGTGGTAATTTACCGGCTTGCGCTTCTGCGCTTCTGGATTTTATGATATTGACCCTGCCGCATGCCGGACAACGTCCGGCAACTGAAGGTTTCGCGCCCGGGACCGAGGATAAGCCTCTGACCAGAGAGCCTAAGCCGGAAACTCCCTTTTCCGGTTATGTCTTTAAAACTTTGATAGATCAATATGCCGGGAAATATTCATTTTTCCGTGTTCTTTCCGGAACGGTCAATACGGATCAAGACGTTTTAAATGTGAATGTCAACCGCAAGGAACGTTTCCACCATATTTATGCCATGCAGGGCAAGAAAACCATAGAAATCCCCCAGGCCGTGGCCGGTGATATCGTAGCTGTGGCCAAACTGGATGCCACCCGGACCGGACATACTTTTGCGGATCCGGGCCAGCCGATTCAGTACCCGCCCCTGCGTATGGCCCAAGCGGTCTATTCTGTAGCGGTCAGTGCGGTTAAAAAAGGCGATGATCAAAAAATGGCTACTATCTTAGCCCGGTTATGCGAAGAAGATCCCACTTTGAATTTTTACTTTGAACCTGAGGCCCACCAGTCCCTGCTCTCCGCCCTGGGAGACCTGCAGATTGACATCACAGTGACTAAATTGAAAAAAAGATATAATATTGAAATTGAACGCAGCGTTCCCCGGGTGCTATACAAGGAAACTGTTCAAAAGTCCTCATCCGGGCATCACAAGCATAGAAAACAGTCCGGCGGTCACGGACAGTATGGGGATGTCTACCTCGAGCTTGCGCCCCGCGAACGAGGCGAAGGTTATCATTTTGAGGACAAAACAGTAGGCGGATGCATTCCTAAGGGATATATTCCCGGCGTGGAAAAAGGTGTAAAGGAAGCTCTGCAACAGGGTGCGGTCGCTAAATACCCGGTGATCGACGTCAATGTTAAAGTAACGGACGGTTCCTTCCATGATGTGGATTCCTCTGAAATGTCATTTAAAATCGCGGGTCGCAAGGCTTTTTTAGACGCTATGCAGAAGGCTTCACCAATTCTGCTGGAACCGGTCATGCAGGTTAAGATCTATGCCAATGAGAGCTATATGGGAGCCATTACCAGTGACTTGAACTCAAGGCGGGGACGGATTCTTTCCATGGGCACCGGACAGATTGAAGCGCATATCCCCCAGGCTGAACTTCTGGCTTACTCCAAGGATTTGAAATCCATGACCTCAGGCACGGCTTCGTTTGAAATGGCCTTCTCTTGCTTTCAACCCATTTCCGGCCGGGTGGCCGATAATGTCATCAAGCAGGCGGCCATCCTGCACGGTGAGAGCAAAGAGGAAGATTAAATCGTAACTTCCCAGCCTTCCCGGGCCAGTTCCGCACGGGGAAAGAGTTTGCGGGCCGGAGCCAGAATTTTCCGTTCCAGGAAACGGTCGGAATGCATTTGATCGTGATGAAAGAAATGGAGTTGCCTGACTCCGGCCGTTTGGGCTAATTCTATTCCCTTGGCCCAGGTACTGTGTCCCCAGGTTTTTCTCCCTTGCGCGTACTCTTCCGGAGTATATTGCGCATCAAAAATCAGCAGATTAGCCCCCTGGCAGAGTTTAAGCACATCTTGATTCCAACCATCCTCGGAATGTTCAAAGTCAGTGGCCAGAACAAAACTTCTGGCACCCTGGGCGAACCGGTACATATTCCCGCCCCCGGGATGACTCATGGCACACGAGGTCACCACCAGATCATCCACGCTTAGGCTTTGCCCGGGTTTGACTTCTTTAAAAGTATGTTGGCTGGGCATTTTATCGAACTCCACCGGAAAAGTAATAAACTCCTGTTGGCGCTTCAGAATCTCGGCCAAGCGTGGCGGGCCGTAGTGGGTAAACTGGTTTCCGGGAATAAAATTCGGTATAAAAAAGGGAAACCCTTGCAGATGGTCCCAATGATAATGCGTCCAGAAAAAAACCGCTTCCCCTTTTCCCTTTCCAAAAGCCTGGGGCATTAAATCATTGCCCAGCAATCGCAGGCCCGAACCACCGTCTACAATATACTGCCGTCCGCCGGCCCGGATTGAAAGACAGGTGGTATTGCCGCCGTATTTTATGGTTTCCTTGCCAGGAGTGGGCAGCGAACCCCGGACACCATAGTATTTAATAATCATTTTACGCCTCCCATAGGAGTTTGAGCATTTAGTCATAGACTAATTGCTCAAACTCCAGAGCAATTGAAAATTGACCAATAGAGCAATATAAAAACTCAATTGCGGTCTATTTTCTATTGTTCAATTGCTCAAAAATTAAAAACATCAGACTAATTGCTCAGGCCCATAGGGGTTTTCGATATATTACCGCCAGGAGCCATGATATTCACACCCAGCCGATTCGCTGCCAAGATCAATGCCAGGACGGATTTCCCATCCTGAATGGTTCCCTTTTTGATCATAGTTGAGACACCGGCCCATGTCATCATTTCTACGGTCAGTAATTCATCCGCATCCAACTTCGGCTTTCCCCGGCGGCGCAGGCCCCGGGCTAAAAACAAATGGATGCGTTCCCGGGTAAACCCCGGGGAGCTGTATATGGTAAGCAGCGGCTCCAGCCGCCCGGCCTGATACCCTGTTTCCTCTCTTAATTCACGGGCCGCCGCTTCACGGACCGGCTCCCCGCGTCCTACCAAGCCGGCCGGTATCTCCCACAGCGTCCGCTTAACCGCATAGCGATACTGCCGAATCAAAATTACGCGCTCTTCCGGAAGAACCGGAACCACGGCCACGGCCGGACAATGATCTACCACTTCACGAATATGCCGGCCGCCCTGGGGAACACTGACCTGGTCTACATATAAATTAAGAATTTTTCCCTGGTAAACTACCCGGCGTTGAATTTTTTTTTCCCGGAATCCCGGCTTCAAACAGCCTCCACCCGATCGACTTCCGGCACTATTTCCTTGAGGCGTCTTTCCACCCCGTGCTTTAAAGTCACGGCGGACAGAGGGCAAGAACTACAAGCTCCCTTGAGCTGAACTTTCACCACATTGCCTTCTATAGCCACCAGCTCCAAATTCCCTCCATCGGCTTGTAGAACCGGCCGGATACTCTCTAAAGCTTTTTCCACTCTCTCCTGCATTCCTAAAATCCCCCTCTTCGCTTTGGTCATGATTCCGGCACCTCCAATAAAAATCGAGCCGTTGCGCTTGGACCCGGCTCAGCCGCAAATTCAAAAATCAGTTCATATTTGCCGGGCCGGTCAAATTGGACCCAACCCCGCAGATCTTTACCCGGACCGGCCTGCAAAGTCACTTGCTGTTCCCGGGCGCCGTGGAGATCTATTACTTTTAGACGACCGTCCGAAACCTCTATGATTTTATAATCCCGGTCCTGAATACGCAAGCCAATTTGTATTTCCCCGACACTTAATTTTCCCGGCAGGGGATAGAGAACCAGACAGTAATTGTCTCTGCGTTGGATATAATTTGCTCCGTGACAGCCGAAAAAAAACATCATACCTAAAAGCCATACTGCTGGCAGGACATATTGTAACCGCCGGGTCATGGCGCCCCCCGGGCCAGAACGAATATCCCTTCATCTGCGAATAAGTTGGGCCAAAATTGTGCCCAGCCGGCGCCTAAAGACGGGGTACTTAAAAGACTAAGGCTGGCAAGGATTTGAATATTCCTTTCCCGGCAAAATATCTTAAAATCCTTAATCGTTAACAAATGGATGTTCGGGGTATCATACCATTCGTCGGGCAGTTTCAAGGTCCGGGGCATGCGGCCGGTCAAAAAATACTGCGCCCTAACCCTCCAGTACCCAAAATTCGGAAAAGAGACAATCACTTTCTTTCCCACCCGAAGCATTTCTTCAATCACAACATCCGGCCGATCCAGTACTTGCAAGGTCTGGTTTAAAATTACATAATCATAGGCGCCTTGCCCGTAGTCGTCCAGCCCTTCGTTAATGTTACCTTGAAAAACCGAGAGCCCTTTATGAATACACTCAATCACGGCAGCTTGATTAATTTCTACGCCCCTCCCCTGAATCCGCCGTTCCTTAATCAAACGGAGCAGCAATTCGCCTTTTCCGCAGCCCAAATCCAGCACCCGGGTTTCCGGTTCCACCAGGGAAACAATTGAATCATAATCGGAAAGCAGTATGTTTTCCCGCAGACGTTTCCGGATCATGCGGCGCCCTGATTCTGGTACAAATTATCCAGAAAGCTGTCCACTACCCGGCTTAGCGGCTGGGAGGGTATAAGAAAAGCATCATGCCCGGAGGCTGATTCAATTTCCACGTATGAAACATCTTTATTGTTTTGACGCAGAGCTTTTACTACTTCTTTGGACTGAGAAGAGGGAAAAAGCCAGTCCGAAGTAAAGGATATTACCAGACTTTTGGCCCGCACCCGCGCGCAGGCGCGTTCCCAGGAACCTTGGCCCCAATCTTCCGCGGCATTATAATAGTCCATGGCTTTGGTAATATAAAGGTATGAATTAGCGTCAAAACGCTGAACAAAACGCAAGCCCTGAGCGTGCAGATAATTTTCCACCTCGAATTCCCGCGTTAATTCATAACTGTACTCTGTCTTGTTCTGGAGGCGTCTTCCAAACTTGATGTTCATGGATTCTTCCGACAGGTAGGTAATATGTCCGATCATGCGGGCAATCCCCAGGCCGGTCTCCGGCCGGACTTCTGAGGAGTAATAAGCTCCCTGGCGCCAATTCGGGTCGGAAATAATAGCATGACGTCCCACTTCATGAAAAGCAATGGCTTGAGGAGACAGTTTCGAGGTCGAGGCGATAATAATTGCGGAACGGGTCTTTTCAGGATAACGCAGGCACCACTCCAGAGCTTGCATACCTCCCATGGAACCGCCGGCCAACGAAAGCAGGCACTCAATGCCTAATTGGTCCAGTACCAGTTTCTGGACTTTAACCATATCACCGAGCGTCAGCATGGGAAAGGTCACGCCAAAGTGACGATTGGTTTCGGGGTTTATGGCTGCCGGCCCGGTAGTTCCTTTGCAGCCGCCCAGCACGTTGGTGCAAATTATAAAATAACGGTTGGTGTCAAAAGCCCGGCCGGCCCCAATCATAAAATCCCACCAACCCGGTTTGGCATCCTTAGAATGATGATACCCGGCCGCGTGCGCATCCCCGGTTAAGGCATGCAAAATAAGTATGGCATTATCGCGCTGAGGATTTAGTTCCCCGTAGGTTTCATAGGCCACTTGAATGGGGCCCAGATTACGTCCGCAATCCAGCATCAAGTCATCCGGCGGGGCAGCTACCTGCATAGTATGGGTTTTTACCAGACCTACGGATCCGGAATTCGCCAATCCGCCATTTTTTCCATCCTTGATCGCCAATTCGTAATCTCCCTGGAATAGTACTAGGAGCCTGAGCAATTAGTTGCTCAGGCTTCAGAGCATTTGAGATTCGATAGTAGAAATTAGATAAAATATCTCAAATGCGGTCTACTTTCCACTATCTACTCTCAAAAAACCGACTAAATGCTCAAGCTCCTAGTGCCTTATTTTAAATCAGAATACCAAAATGCCGAATAACTTGGCAATCATTATTTTGAAGATGCAGTAAAAGACTTGCATCCCGGTATGGTTTTGGAGTATTATGCGCTAGTTCCTGTTGCGAAAAGATAATTTTGGTTTTTTATCATTCCGAGGAAGCGAAACGACCGAGGAATCTCCTTGAAAATCAGGGTTTTTAGAGATTCCTCGCTGCGCTCGGAATGACAAAGCGTGAGAATCCCGTTAAAAAAGGCTTTCCGCAACAGAAACTAACTCAACTTCGACTCAATTTACAAACCTATTACAAGCCTGAATTAATCCAGGTTGAGCTAACAAATTAAAGGAGTAAAGATTTATGCCTAGTTATCATTATACCACCCCCGGCCCGCGTTTTTCCTTCGGCCAGCCCTGGACGCCGGCTGTCAAACGGCTGATTATAATCAATGTGATCGCATTCCTGGCGCAAATTGTCTTTGCCCAGCGATTGCCGCTTCAATTACTGGGACTTCAGCTCCCGGAAATGTTTTTATATTCGCGCATCTGGCAGCCCTTCACCTATCTGTTTCTTCATGCCGGTTTCTGGCATTTGGCTTTTAATATGTTTGCCCTTTGGATGTTTGGCTGCGAGGTTGAGCTGACCCTGGGCGCACGGCGTTTTTATCTTTACTATTTTATTACCGGTGTCGGCGCCGGACTCTGCGTAGCTTTGGTAGGCCGGTTGGCCGGAGAACACAGTCTAACCATCGGAGCTTCGGGAGCAATTTTCGGCGTTTTAATGGCTTATGGAATTTTATTTGCCGAAAAAAAAATCACCTTATTGGTTTTCTTCGTGTTGCCGGTTACTATGAAAGCCAAAATGATGGTCCTGCTTTTCGGTATTTTTGAATTCCTGGCCGGCGTGGGAAATGCTTTTGGACGAGTATCCCATCTGGCTCACTTAAGCGGTCTGGTAATCGGCTATCTCTTCTTTTTAATCGGATGGCCTGAATTGGCCCAACGTTTGACTTTTTGGAATGATATAAAAATGTGGTGGTTCAGCCGCCGGGTGCGTAAATTCGAACCCGAAGAGGATATTGATCAAATCCTGGAAAAAATTTCCCGTCAGGGCATTGGCTCGTTATCCCGCCGGGAAAGAGAGATCCTGGCTCAAGAATCCAAACGCCGACGCGGCGAATGACCCGGGAAGAGGTTAGCGGGTTACGTAACCTTTCCGTTATGGTACTAAAATCGCATTGTGATAAGTAAGCGTTGAGAAAAGAAAATCGAAAATTGACCGCATTTGAATATTATTATCTAGGTTTAAGGTTCAAATGCTTTGTAACCTATCAGTCATATTAGTACCATGACTGATAGGTTACCGGGTTACCCGGTGTTTTGTTTGGGAAATGGTAGAATTTTTGCCTTTTTCACGGTCTTTTTAGCGGTCTTCTTCACGGTCTTCTTCACGGTCTTCTTCACGGCCTTTTTCACGGCCTTCTTCACGGTCTTCTTCACGGCCTTCTTCACGGTCTTCTTCACGGTCTTATACCTGCTTATTTTTTTTCTCCGGACTGCCTTTACGCGCAGCGCGGTAACAGGTTTTATCTCTATCGGCTCTTCTTTTGGTTCCTCCCTAACCTCGCTTATTGCCTTTGTTTCTACCGGCACCTCGGGTTGGAGCTCTGTTTTTTTCTCTGCTTCAGGAAGAACAGCTGTTGGTTTTAATTTCTCCTGCTCGAGTTTATCAGTCTCATATTGGGATGGAATCCGGATTTCCTCGTCCGGTGGTCTTTCCACCATTTTCCCTGGTTTGCGTCTTTGCTGGGTTCGGCGCCAATATAAATAAACCACTGTACTTAATAAAACGAATACAATTAAAATCATTGCCAGCCAACCAGCAGTTCCGGACCTCGTATCAGCGGTTGATATCGGCCTGCGGGCTGCCATTACAGACGGAATTGGCGTAGGGGTATACATAATCTCGTCGCCCGGAATCAAAGGAGGAAGAGCAGCCGTATCTTCAACCGCTTCGGCTTGGTCGCTTTCCCTCCCAGTCGTAAATTCTTCTTCCCAAGTATCCTCAGGTTCATAGACCCCGGGCGAAGACACCGGAACAACGGGGACTCGGCTTATCGTTGGAAACGGCGTGGGTTGCAACTTCGGAGTGGGTTTTGGGGATGGTTCAATCCAGGGAGTTTGTTCCGGGATCGCTCCTTCGGCTTCGCTCCCTTCGGCTTCGCTCAGGACAGGCAGCATCGGTGAAGCCGGGGTGGCAATGACGGCCGGAGTAGGCGGCAAATCCTCTGATTTAATGGTTTCTTTAGATGGCGCGCAAGAAATCACCAAGCATAATCCAATAGAAAATAGAGCATAATAAATTTTCTTATTAGCCATCATATCCTCCATCTGTTTTCATCCTAATCCGTATTCCTTCATTTTATTATAGAGCGTTTTATAATCTATTTCCAGCTTTCTAGCGGTTATGGTGCGGTTCCAATGAGTAGTTTCCAAAGTATCCCGAATAACCCGGGATTCAATATTGGAAACTTCGCGTTTCACTATTTCTTTCAGTGAGGTTCCGCTCAGGTCAGACCAGACCGGCTCTGGCGGAGAAGGCTGTCTCTCCGGCACTTCCATTTCGGTTAATTGTTTTTCCGGAAGATGCCCGACTTCCACCCTCTCGTTTGCCAGTACCACCGCCCGTTTTATGACATTCTTAAGCTCCCGGACATTTCCCGGCCAGGCATACTGCTCAAACCAGGACATGACTTCCGGGCAAATTTCTTTCACCGACTTATTAAACTGACGGTTGAAAACATTCAAGAAATGTTTGGCCAGGAGGGGAATATCTTCACACCGCTCCCGCAAGGTGGGCAGGCGCAGCATAAATTCATTTAAGCGGTAGTAAAGGTCTTCGCGAAAGTGCCCCTGCCGAATGGCCTGCTCCAGGTTAATATTAGTGGCAGTAATAATCTTAGCCTTAAAAACCTGTTCCTCTTTACCGCCCAAGCGGTAAAACCTCCGTTCCTGGAGCACCCGCAGCAGTTTGACCTGAACCGGTATGGGAAGATTGCCTATCTCATCCAGAAAGAGAGTCCCGTCTGCCGCATGCTCAAAACGCCCGGTCTTCCTGGCGGTAGCGCCGGTAAAAGCTCCGCGTTCATAACCAAAGAGTTCGCTTTCCACCAAGCTTTCCGGCAGGGTAGCGCAGTCTACTGAAACAAAAGGGGATTTGGCTCGCGGACTTTTGGCATGCAAGGCACGGGCGGTTAATTCTTTGCCTGTCCCTGAGTCTCCGCGAATCATTACTGTAATATCATGCGAAGCGATATGCTCGATAATCCCCTGAAGTTCCTTCATCTTGGGGGATTCACCCAGCAGTTGTTCCGGACTCTTATGGATTTCAATCTGGGTCTTGAGGGTTTTAACTTCTTGTTGAAGTTCCTTGGCCTTTATGGCATTGGCCACGGTGATAAGCAACTCATCCAGGTTGATGGGTTTGTTAAGAAAATCGTAGGCTCCCAACTTCATGCATTTTACCGCAATATCCACATCACTGAAAGCCGTAAGCATTATAACCTGATCATCGGAGGACAGTTTTCGTATTTCTTCCAGAACCTTAATGCCATCCCAGGGCTGCATTCGGATATCCAGTAGATAGATATCAAAACGCTCCTCCCGGCTTGCCTCCACAGCCTTAGGACCATTATAGGCGGTACGCGTAATATAACCCTCAGCCATAAGGGCCCGGGATACTATGTTACAATGGTCAGGTTCATCATCCACGATTAAGATTTTTTTTTGATTTTCCACTGGGCTGCTTGTCCTCTATTTTAAAATGTTAACCAAGACGAAATGAAGCTTCTCCCCCGGAGGTTCTGGAGGCGGCACTCGGAGTCGAACCGAGGATAAGGGTTTTGCAGACCCTGGCCTTACCGCTTGGCGATGCCGCCCAATCCAAATCTGTCGGTCCACTAGCAACCGACAGGTAACTTTCTGGAGCGGGAAATGGGGCTTGAACCCACGACATCTACCTTGGCAAGGTAGCGCTCTACCACTGAGCTATTCCCGCCTAAAACGGCCTGTATTCTAATAATCCGCCTAAAACTTGTCAAGCTTTATCCCCGGCTGTCAAACCCAGATCATTTCCCACGCCCACTATAACCTCTTCATCCACTGTTTCCTTTTTAATTAAAAAACTTTCCAATAAAGCATTATCGCAAATAGTATTGATTAAACGCGGAATCCCTTGGGAATATTGGTACACCTTCCGGCAGGCGCCGGAAGAAAATATTCCCGCTTCGCCCTCGACCGTGTTCATCCGATGGTGGATATACTCCACCACGTCCTCTTCTTTAAGACTCGGAAGAACAAATTTCAGTGCTATACGCTGCCGCAACGGTGGATCGAGCGCAATATTTTGCTCCAACTCCGGAAGCCCGACCAAGACAATAGAAAGAAGTTTTTGTCCCGGCACTTCAAGGTTTAGCAGTCCCCGGAACTCTTCAAAAATTCCCCGACTGACCAACATGTTGGCTTCATCGATAATTACCACGGCTTTTTTTCCCGCTTCGTGGATATCCATAAGACGTTCACATAGCGCGGGAAGGATTTCGGCTTTTTTTTCCCCGGGATCTTCAACCCCGAGTTGCAACGCTATTTTACGCAACAGCCATTCCGCTGTAATTTCGGAATGAATAATTACCAGCAAAGAGGCTTCAAAATTCCCGTCATTTTCCAGGTTTTCCAAAAGCTTGCGGGCCAATAAAGTCTTGCCGCAGCCCAGTTCCCCTAACATAACCGCGAGGCCTTTCATGGTATTAATGCAATGCATCATCCTGATCAGCGCTTCGGCATGCTGCCGGCTTTCATAAAAAAAACGGGGCTCCGGTGCGTTGGAAAACGGTTGTCCTTTCAGTTTGAAAAAAGATTCATAGCTCAAAAACCTACTCTCCTTCCCTACACATAAGAAACACGTCCCCGGCGCCCTTTGCCCGCCGGAGGGGGATCCTGGTCATCCCCCGCACCCCGGTTTTTTCGTGAAGACCGGCTGGAATCCGGTTGCTCCGCTTCCGGCTCTGGGGTGGAAGCAGCGGCCTTCGTAGCGGCGACCGGTTTTCGCGCCGCCGACCGGCTGGGAGATGCCGGCTTTTCCGCCTGTTTCCGCAATTTATCCTGTTCTATCATTTTCTTTTGTAGTTCCTGTTTTTTTACCTGGGCTTCCTGGTTTCCCGGTTCAATCTCAAGAATTTTTTGATAAATTTTAAGCGCTTCGCTTAAAAGACCCTGCTTGGTATATATCTCCGCCACCGTCACAGTCATGAATTCATCCTGTGCTCCGCCATCAATCTGGTCTTCCTTGGTATTGCCGACCGCCTCAAAAAATTCCCGCTTTTGAGCGGAAGATTTAGCGGCTATGGGCGTCTCCGTTGCCGCGCTCCGCTGGGATCTCACCTGTGCTTCCCGCTGCGCCCGTTCACGTGCCTCCCGCTGTACCCGCTGTTCATCGCGCTCATCGCTGGAATCCCCGGCCTCCCGGCCGGAAGCTTTAGCGGACACCGCATTCTCAGGATTGATACCGGCGAACATGGCATAAACGCGAGTCAAAGCTTTTTTAACTTTTCCGTCATTCGGATCATTTTTGAGAATTTTTTGGTAGATCTCTATAGCTTCGTCCAGGGAATTCTGTCGGATATACGTATCGGCAAGATTCATCATCATCTGCGTATCGTCCTGCTCGGGCGGAGAATCCTCCTTCGGGGCAGAAGGTTCCGCTTTTAAAGCAACCGGGGCTTCTTTCCTGATCCGGGGAGCGGGAGTCTCCGGCACCTCGCCCATTAATTCCCCGGCTTTGGATCGCATTTGTTCGGCTTCTTGGGATTTCCCCTCAGCCTCTAAAACCTCGGCCAGAGCAATACAGGCTTCACCGGCCTGGTATTCCAAACCGGCATTATATGAAGCATCCGCTAATTTTAAATACAGCTGATGGTTTTGCGGATCAAGCTTGATCGCCTGGTTGGCGCAGGAGGCGGCCCGTTCCCATTGCTCATCCGCCGCGAAAGTATCCATAGCCTGAATAAATTTATCCCTGGCTACATCCATTTTTTCCTGACGTATGGCGGTTTCTGCCATTTTTTCCAGAGCATCGGCGTTTTTGACGTCGATTTTCACTAATCGCTCATAGAGCGTGAAAGCCTCGGTAAATTGCCCGGCCTCATTAAATATCTGGGCCAAATGCGTCAAAGCCCCTTGATGACTGACTTTGAATTTAAGCAGCGTTTCAAACTCACTGCGTGCCTTTTTCATTTCTTCCTTTTGATAGTAGACTAATCCCATATAATAACGAGCCTCTATACTCTTAAGCTGGATCGCCTTCTGGGCGAATAATTGACCGCGATCCAGATTGCCCTGACGAATCAACTGCTCGGCCACCAGTAAAAACTCCTTTTTAGCATCCGAATCCGAGCCTTCTTTACCATGAATTTCACCCAATGCGATATGCGCCTGAAGGTTGTTGGGCGTCAATTTTAAAATGCGTTGAAAAACCACCTTAGCTTTAGCAAACATGCGGTTGGTATAAAGAGCGTTTCCGATGACTAAGTATTGTTCCGAGGCCTCGGTTTTTCTTCCTTGTTTGACCAGTAAATCACCCAATTTTTGGTAGTTCTCGAAATTCTTAGGCTCCTTGGCAACTGCCTGCTTCAACCTGCCAACCTCCTCGTCCTCCTGATCCGCCTCCGGGCTTTGCTCCCGGGTTTTCTTCTCGGCCATGGATGAAACAATTTCTTCCACGCTATCCGGGTCCAATTTGCTCATCTTGCGAAGTATAATTTCCACCTTCTCCTTGGCGCCCTGTTGATGAAAAACCTCAACCGCCTGCTTATAATAATCTAATGCCTCGGTTATCCTGCCTTTCCGGGAAAAAACATCCCCCAGCATATTCAAGGCGTTAAGGTCCGACGGATCCATTTTCAGAATCTCATGGTATTCCTTGATGGCTTGCTCAAAACGTCCATCTCGAAAATGAAGATAGGCGGATTTAATCAATGACTTTTTATCCATTACTCTATGTTCCCCCAAACAAACCCAAAACCTAAATATAGATTTTTATATGTTATCATTCATAATTATTAAGTGTCAAGGTAAAAACTCCCTTTGTTTATCCACTAATAATTGCTTATTTTCTTTAATTCCAACATTTTTTATGCTTTTTACTAACCCTGCGAATCAAAGCGGGAGGGCTGAAGGAGGGGGGGAAGCGCGCATCCTGATACGCAATGTACTATCTATTGACAAATAAATAGGTTTTGCTTAAGATAATGCGCTCCGCCGGAGTGGTGAAATTGGTAGACGCAGAGGACTCAAAATCCTCCGCCTTTCGCGGGCATGTCGGTTCGAGTCCGACCTCCGGCACCAAAAATCGTGTTTTAATAAAAAAAGGGGGAGTGCGATAATCCCCCTTTTTTTATTATCCCGTTATATTGGTTTTTAAGAAGAGCGTTTATCCACCACAAAATCGCTTTTCTTCATTTTTTGAGCATACTGCTTTAATTCGTTGGCGATATCGTCAATTTGGGCGCAATGCGCCAAACTGCGGCGTTCATTGGTTACCACGCCTATGGTTAGAGGCATTATAGGATATTTCAAGACCTCGCCTTTCCGGTTAATGTTAATAATATACCCTTGCTTTCGATCTTCTTTATCGTATTGTTGGGCAATCAACTGCTCAAAGTTTTCAATTAGCTTGGAGCATATCAAGGAATACTTTTCAGGAGTAGTTACTATCACGAAATTATCTCCGCCTAAGTGTCCGATGACATCAGTCGGATTGCCGTAATCCCGGGTAACATCATAAATAACCAAGGCGGTAAATTTCAGCAGCTTATCACCACGCTGGTAACCATAGCGCAAATTATAGGCCCGGAAATTGTCAAGGTCGATATAGCAAATTGCGGTTTTTAACCGTTCGGAAAGGCGGCGGTCTATTTCCTGCTGGACAAAGAAATGATCAGGCAGATTGGTAAGAGGATGAACCCGGGCGGCTCCCTTGGAAGCAGCATATCCTTCTTCCATTTCGGAACCAATATTGAATTGGTGAAGATCTTTGACCTTCTTCTTCAACATTTCATCCTGCAGAAAAACCGAGGAAGTTATTAAGTCATTAATTCTTAAATTATTACTCTCCAGGGTTTCTTTGAGGGAAATAATTTTCTTCACCATGGCCTTAGTGTATTTTCTATGTCCGGAAGGCACACGCACAGGGGAAATAAGGCCAAGACTTTCCCAGTAACGCAGAGTTCTTTCCGATAAGCCGCTTAATTTTGCCGTAGCTCCAATACCTACCAGTTTATCTTTCATGATTAAATCCACCCTTTAATATTTTTTTAAACAAAATATACAAAGTTGGAAATATAACAAATTATAATACGCAAAATTTCCATTTACTATAATATAGTGTACTACAACTAATTTTTTTGTCAAGTTTATATTCATTGTTTTTGTAGTTTTTTTGTATTGTTAATATTTCTATTATACTATACGTATCCGGCCAAATTTTCTTTTACCAATTTGAACGACCAAACCATTTTTAATTAAAACATCCTGCCTATGATCTATAACCTTTTCCTGATTGATTAATACCGCGCCTTGACATACCATTCTTTGGCCTTCTGCTTTAGTGGCTACCAATCCCATTTCGTATAGTAAATTTATTATCCATATTTTGCCGTCTTTTAAATTTGCGGCCGCTATAATTTTTTCAGGAATGTCCGCGGGCAATTCCCGGTCTCTAAATATCCGGTCGAACTCTTGGACTGCGAGTTGGGCGGCTTTTTCACCGTGATATTGACTTACAATTCTTCCGGCCATGTCAGCCTTAACCTTCCGAGGATGAAGGTTATTAGCTTTTAAATCCCGGCGTATCTGTTCCAGGCTGCCAAGCTCAATATCCGTTAATAATTCAAAATATTTAAACATTAAATTATCCGGAATACTCATTAACTTTCCGAACATTTCCTGTGGGGGATCTGTCACTCCTACGTAATTGCCTAAACTTTTGGACATTTTTTGAACTCCATCCAAACCTTCTAAAAGGGGCAAAGCTATGATAACTTCCGGCGATTGTCCAAAATCCTGCTGCAGCGACCGGGCCACGAGACAGTTGAATATCTGGTCGGTTCCACAAAGTTCAATATCTGATTTCAGCACTACTGAATCATAGCCTTGAATGAGAGGATAGAGCAATTCGTGCAATCCTATCGGCCGGCCTTCCCGAAAGCGTTTTTCAAAGTCATCGCGCTCCATTATCCGCGCCACTGTATACCGGGCGGCCAACCGGACTACTTCGGTGAAGTTCATGGCATTACACCAAGCGCTGTTGTAGACTACTTCGGTCTGTTCCGGAAGCAATATTTTAAAAACCTGCTCCTGGTAGGTCTGAGCGTTGAGCATAATCTGTTCCTGGCTGAGCGGAGGACGGGTGGTTGAACGGCCGGTGGGATCTCCGATCATTCCGGTAAAATCCCCGATTAAAAACTGTACGGTATGACCCCATTCCTGCAACTGACGCAGTTTCCTTAAAACTACGGTATGCCCCAGATGAATATCCGGGGAAGAAGGATCAGCGCCATACTTTATTTTCAAACGCACGCCGGGTTTTATTTTTTCTCTAAGTTCGGCTTCACTGATAATCTCCGCGCATCCCCGGCGGATTATTTTAAGCATTTCTTCCATTTCCAAGTAATTCACGCTCCTAAACTTTAAAATCGGGCCTACTCTATCATTCCCGGATACGCTTTGGCAATTAAAAAACTAAGCATTTACCTAAAGCATAACTTTTTTCCTGCAAGATTTCCCGGATTATGATAGAATTTCCCGATTATTTCATTCCTGGATTCCCGATAAGAACATTCGGGAATGACAACCTAAAAAATCGACTAATTGCTCAGGCTCCTAGTGTTGTGTTTCATAAATAGATTCAATAAGACCTCCCCCTTTGGAAAAGGGGGATACAGGGGGATTTGCCAGAAAAACCCACTCGCGATTGATAAAATCCCCCCTGCCCCCCTTTTGTAAAAGGGGGAGACCAGCACGAATTATTGAACGAATTTCTGAGACACGACACTAGGAATACAGAGTTATTATTTGGTTATAACGGATGGCTAATATGTTACTGATTTTTTCACAGGAAGGGCTTAGTTATGGATAATGATTATTTATCTTCTCACGATCCTCGAGAATCGGCCCCGGAAAACGATTTATCGCCGAAAATAGAAAGCAGGAACTCTTTCCGCTTTAAGAAAAACCCTGCGCTTCCCGGCTGGACCTGGCGGCGGATCATGATATTACTTTGCTGTGTGGGCGCTTCCATCGCAGGGGGTATTGTTTTTGGCGTCTTAATAACTTATTTAGGCGAGATCCCCCTGGTCTCGGATTTAAAAGCCTATAAGCCGTCGCTTTCCACAAAAATATATGATGCCCAGGGTGATCTGATTACAGAACTTTTTTCCGAACAGCGTACCCTGATCAACCTGGACGATGTTCCCAAGCAGCTGCAACAGGCTATGCTGGCCATAGAGGATAATAATTTTTACCAGCATTTCGGCATTCAATTTTCCGGCATTCTGCGTTCTCTCCTGGTTAATTTCCTGCATAGGCGCTATCAGCAGGGAGGCTCCACCATTACCCAGCAATTGGCCCGGAATATGTTTCTCACCCGCCGTAAAACCATTGAACGGAAAATAAAGGAAATTATCCTGGCTCTCCAGATTGAACGAACCTATACCAAGCGGGAAATTCTCGAAATGTATTTTAATCAAATTTATTTTGGAAACGGCGCCTATGGAATCGAATCAGCCTCCCGATCGTATTTCGGCAAGCATGTACAAAATTTACTCCTTCCGGAATGCGCTCTCCTGGCAGGCCTGCCCCGGGCTCCCAGTGCCTATAATCCCTATCGACATCCGGAAAAAGCCCTGCGCCGGCGCGATCTGGTTCTCACGCGAATGCAGCGCCTGGGCCGGCTTACGCCGGAAGAAGCTGAGGCGGCCAAGCTTACTCCGCTGAAGCTTTCCTCGGTTGAGATTTCCGAAGCGCCTTATTTTGTGGAATATGTACGCCAACAACTGGAGGAACGTTTTGGAAGCAATGCGATCTATAAAGCGGGCCTGAAAGTCTATACTTCTTTGGACCTTAATCTCCAGCGGATGGCTCAGGATGCCTTTAATGAGGGTCTGGCTGAAGCCGAGGCTTTGATCAGGCCGGGCCTGCATACCCCGGAAGGCCGGGAACCGGAACCTTTGCAAGGTGCCCTGGTTTTGCTCGAACCGGCCACCGGAGAGATCAAGGCCTTGATCGGCGGCCGGGATTTCCAGAAGAGCAAATTCAACCGCGCGGTCCAGGCTCAGCGTCAGCCGGGATCAGCCTTCAAGCCTTTTATTTATACCACAGCTTTCATACACGGATTCACCCAGGCGGATATCATTCTCGATACGCCGGTAGTCTTCAAGGATGGCATGGGAAAAGTATGGAAACCGGAAAACTTCTCAAATAAGTTCCGGGGAGCGACTACTCTTCGAACCGCTTTAACCAAGTCACGAAACGTAGTAACGGTTAAACTGCTCGACAAGCTGGGAGTAAAATCCGTTATTCAAACCGCCGGGAAACTCGGTATCCAAAGCCCCTTAAAGCCTTATTTGACTCTGGCTCTGGGCGCTTCGGAGGTCAATTTGCTGGAATTGGTTTCAGCCTATGGATGCTTTCCCAATCGCGGTATCCGGGTTGAACCCTTAAGTATTCTTCGCACAGAAAATGCTTCCGGAGAAATACTCGAAGAAAATACGCCCTTGCGCCAGGAAGTCCTGGATGAAACTTCGGCGGCCATCATGACTAATCTGCTGGAAAATGTCATTAATCGCGGAACCGGCTACAGCGCCCGCCGCCTGGGCTTCAAATACCCCGCGGGCGGCAAAACCGGCACTACTAATGATTTCTCCGACGCCTGGTTTTTAGGCTTTACCAGCGAATATGCGGCCGGGGTCTGGATCGGACTGGATTCCCATCGCAGTATGGGAAGAGGTATTACCGGCGGAAAGGTAGCCTGTCCCATTTGGACCAAGCTCATGCTGCGAATTTATGCGGAGCGGACTCCTAAAAAATTCATTTATCCCGAGAGCGTGAAAACCGTGAGATTCTGCAATATTTCCGGTCTGCTGCCCAATCCCGGCTGCCAATCACACGTAGCTCTGGGCGCTTTTGCCATAGGTACCGCCCCTACTCAATCCTGCGATGTGCATAGGGCCGCCGGTCCGGAAGGCTCCTTGGGCTACGACCTTAATTTATCACCTGACCTGGTCACGCCCATCGAAAATACGGGAACTACGCCGGCCGCAGATGCTTCCGATGACGCCCCGGTTCAGCCTGAGGCCACGCCGATTCCGCCATCCCTTGACGACCGGCCCGTGATGTTTTAATCTGTCATATTTTCCTCGGCTCGGAATTAAATAAAAAAACCCCGGAACTATTTAATCCCGGGGCTTTTTGTTTCCTGCAGTTGTAGGGGCGACGCATGCGTCGCCCCTACAACTTACTTTTTCTTCCCTTTACCCGCCGACTTCTTAGCCGTTTTTTTCGCGGACCGGGCGATCTTTTTCACCGCTTTTTTCACGGTCTTTTTCACGGCTTTTTTACTAACCGGCTTGCTGCTTACCGGCTTTTTCTTAGCTCCCGCAGCCTTTACCGCTAGCTTGACCGCCTGAGACTTGTTTTTAGCCTCCTGCTTGGACTCGATCGCAGCCTGGGCAGCAGCCAGACGCGCAATGGGTATACGGTAGGGCGAGCAGGAGACATAGTCTAATCCGATATTATGGCAGAACGCTACTGAGGCCGGATCACCGCCGTGTTCTCCGCATATACCCAGTTTGATTTTCGGCCTGGTGGAGCGGCCTTTTTGCACAGCCATATCCACCAATGCGCCTACGCCTTTGACGTCCAGGGTCTGGAAGGGATCTTTCTCCAGAATTTTCTTTTCCTGGTAGGCATTAATGACTTTGCCCGCGTCGTCCCGTGAAAAGCCAAAGGTGGTTTGGGTTAAATCATTGGTCCCGAAAGAAAAGAATTCCGCTTCCTTCGCGATTTCATCCGCTGTCACGGCCGCACGCGGCAGTTCAATCATGGTCCCGATCATGTAGCCGAGCTTTACGCCTTTCTCTTTTTGCACCTGCCGGATTACCTGCTCGGCCAATACTTTTTGATTTTTTAATTCTAAAACATGGCCGATTAGGGGAATCATGATCTCCGGCATTACCTGATTGCCCTCGGCTGTACATTCGGCCGTGGCTTCGGCAATGGCTCTCACCTGCATCTCGGTAATTTCCGGGTAGGTAATACCCAGCCGGCAGCCGCGGTGTCCCAGCATGGGATTCAGTTCATGCAATTCCTGGACCCGGGCCAGCAGCTTTTTTTTCTCCGCCAGTTCCGGCGCTTCCGGATTGACGGCCTCAATTTTGGCTATCTCAACCATGAGTTCTTCCCGCTTGGGCAGAAACTCGTGCAAGGGCGGATCCAGCAGCCGGATAGTTACCGGAAAACCTTGCATGCTGTCAAAAAGCCCCTTAAAGTCTGAACGCTGCATGGGAAGCAGTTTATCCAGAGCGGCCCGGCGGCCCGGCTCGTCAGTGGCCAGGATCATTTCCTGCATATAGGGCAGCCGGTCTTCGGCAAAGAACATATGCTCAGTCCGGCAGAGCCCGATACCCTCGGCCCCAAATTCACGCGCTTTCTCGGCATCCCGGGGAATGTCCGCATTGGCCCGGACTTTCAATCTCCGGAACTCATCCGCCCACACCATGAATTCGGAAAACTCTTCTGACAACTTAGGCGCCATAGTCTTGACCCGGCCTTCCAGAACCCGGCCGGTCGCGCCGTCCAGAGTGATCCAGTCGCCTTGCTTAAAGGTTTTACCGCCCACTTCCAGGGCTGTCCCGCTTTCATGAATTTTGACATCCTCGCAGCCGGCTACGCAGCATTTGCCCATGCCCCGGGCCACCACAGCCGCGTGGCTGGTCATGCCGCCGCGGGCGGTTAAAATTCCCCGGGAAACCTCCATGCCGTGAATATCATCCGGACAGGTTTCCTCGCGAACCAGAATCACTTCCTCATCCTTTTCCTCAGCCCAGCGAACCGCGTCTTCGGCCGTAAAAACTATCTTGCCGGACACCGCCCCCGGCGAAGCCGGCAGGCCCTTGGCCAGAACATTAATTTCAGCCGTGGGATCTATGATCGGATGCAGCAAATGGTCGAGTTGGGCCGGAGCTACCCGTTGTATGGCCTCTGCTTTGGTTATCAGGCCCTCTTTCACCATCTCTACGGCGATCCGGATAGCCGACTGGGCCGTGCGTTTGCCGGCGCGGGTCTGCAGCATATAAAGCCGACCGCGTTCAATCGTAAACTCGAAATCCTGGATATCCCGGTAATGTTTTTCCAGACGCTTGGTAATAGCATGCAATTGCTTGAAAACCGCGGGCATTTCTTCGGACAACTTGGCAATCGGCAGGGGGGTACGCACCCCGGCCACTACGTCCTCTCCCTGGGCATTGGTCAGGTATTCGCCGTAAAAATGATTTTCACCGGTCGAAGGATTGCGGGTAAACCCGACGCCGGTTCCGGAGTCATCTCCCATATTGCCGAAAACCATGGCCTGAATATTAACCGCCGTGCCGAGTGAAGAGGGGATATCATTCATTTTGCGGTAGTAGATCGCCCGATCGTTATTCCAGGATTTAAAAACCGCGTCCCGGGCCATGGTTAGCTGGGTCATGGTGTCCTGAGGAAAATCACGGCCGGCCTTCCGCCGCGTAATCTCCTTGTAGGTAATGATCAGACTTTTTAAATCATCCGCTGTCAGCTGAGTATCGAGTTTTATCCCCTGCTCGGCTTTCTTGGCGGTCAGGGCCTTTTCATACGCTTCCTTCTCAACCCCCAGCACCACACTGCCGAACATCTGGATAAACCGGCGGTAGCTGTCATAAACAAAACGCTCATTGCCGGTGGCGTCCGCAAATCCCTGAACCGTCACATCATTCAACCCGAGGTTCAGGATGGTATCCATCATGCCCGGCATGGAAAATTTCGATCCCGAACGCACTGAAACCAGCATGGGGTTCTTGGGATCTCCGAATTTTTTATTCATGGTTTTTTCCAGCCTGATAATATTAGCTTTGATTTGGTCATCCAGCCCGGCCGGCACCTGCTTCCGGTTTTCATAATAAAGATTACAGGTTTCGGTGGTAATGGTAAAACCGGCCGGCACGGGCACACCGGTATTAATCATCTCCGCCAGACCGGCGCCCTTGCCTCCCAAAAGATCACGCATGCTGCCGCTTCCCTCTGCCTTGCCTTTTCCGAAAAAGTACACAAATTTTTTCTTGTTTGCCGCCTTGATAATTTTAGTCGCCATCCTGCTTTAACTCCCCTTCCTTTTTTTTATTTAATATTTATGTAATGCTGTTTTTTCAATCCCTTAAATTCGAGATATGCCACCCACGGAATGTAGGGGCGACGCATGCGTCGCCCCTACAACTGCCGGTAATGCTATAACCAACGGCTAATATATCCCGAAATTGGAGGGTTTTCAAAACCTTTAATCTGAACAAAAATAATTTTCTTAGGCATGTAAAAATTGGGGAAATATTAGCATACTCATAAGGCAATCTGCAAGTTTTTTTCAAAATTCCTTGCGGAAGCCGGCCAGGAGATAAGAATAAGTTGTTATTTCAGCTTTTTTATTACTTTCAGAAAAGCCTCCACTACCTGGGGATCGAATTGAGTACCCGAACCCTCCCGTATCATTTTCAAGGCTTCTTCCCGGGTAAAAGCCTTGCGATACGGCCGGTTTGTGATTAAAGCTTTATATACATCCGCCACAGCGACAATTCTTGCGCCCAAAGGAATCTCCTCGCCCCGCAATCCGGAAGAATATCCCAGTCCGTCATATCGCTCGTGATGATAAAGTATGATAAATATTACCTCGTGTAAAAATTGGATGGATTCGATGATCTCCGCCCCGATGCGCGGATGTTTTTTAATCTCCGCGAATTCCCGCTCGTCGAGTTTGGTTTTCTTGCGTAAAATATCATCTGAGATGCCGATTTTGCCCAAATCATGTAGTATCGCCGCATGCCGCAGGTTTTCTATTTCCCGGTCGGAAAGCTTGAGTTCTTTTCCTATGCCCACGACTATGGTTACTATATTTTCAGTCTCTTCTCCGAAATAACAATCTTTGGCATTGATGGTTCTGGCAAAGGCATATATTGATTCCAATAAGTTCTGGTTCACCCGGTTTTCCATCTTTGCCAGTTTTTCCTTTAACATATCCACATTTTCCTTGCCGCCCTTGGCCGCAATTTTTTCCATATCCTGCTGGCTTATCCCCTGGGATAGCGAAAGACGGTTCCCTCCCATTTCTTTGGCATTTCGCAAGGCCTGGTCGGATGAATCCAGCAGTCCGGATTCCGTATTAAAACCGTCTTCCGGAAAACTGGCTATGCCCATGCTTATTTTAAGTTTTATCCGCTTACCCTCCGCATCGAAAATATGCTCCTGGATGGCTGCCAACAGCCGTTTTCCAAATTGCAAGGCACCGCTTTTTCCGGTATCGGGCAGCAGTACCAGGAATTCCTCGCCGCCGTATCGAACCACCATGTCATTAGCCCGGGCGTAACTCAATAAATATCCGGCCAACTCCTTTAAGATCACATCACCGTACTGGTGACCATATACATCATTTATGGATTTAAAATAATCGATATCCACCATTAAAATGGAAAGCGGCAAAATATATCGGTGAGCTCTTTTAAACTCCCAGGCCAGCCGTTCGCGCAAGTACCGGTAATTGTGTAAATTCGTAAGCGGATCTTTTAAGCTGCGCTCTTTTAATTTTTTAATTAAATTTTTGTTTTCCCAGGCGATACTCTGCATTTTAAGGGCTTTTTTAATGGTTATCTTTACCTCGTCCATATTTAGCGGTTTTTGCAGATAAGCAAATGCCCCGCGGTTCATGGCGTTAATCGCGCTTTCCACGGACGCAAAACCGGTACAAACGACAATCATGAGATCGGTATTCCGGCTTTTCCTTCCCTTGAGCAACTCTAATCCCGAGCCATCGGGAAATTTAATATCCAGTAGTACCAGGTTATAAAATTCTTCCCTTAATTGCTGCCGGGCCAGTTCGATAGACTCCACGCCGGTGTTTTTATATCCTTCCTCGCCTAAAATATCTATTAGGTTTTCACGCATGTTATCATCATCATCAACTATCAAAATCTTGATGTCTTTTTTCATGGGGCCTTTCCTATCCCGCGGAATTAATCTTGGTTTTCAGCAGTTCCAGAAATTTATCGATATTCAGGGGTTTTCGCACAACCTCGAAGTCGCGGCTCTGCAGTCCCTCTTTAAAAAAAACATCGTCCGCAAAAGCCGTTATCATGATCACCTTCAGACCGGGTGAGATCTTCTTTAATATCTTCAAGGTATCTATGCCGTTGATCCCGGGCATTTTAACATCCATAAGCACCAGGTTGAATTGCCCTTTTTCCACGGCTGCGATGGCCTGATGGCCGTTAAATACCGCCATTACTTCATACCCCATTAATTCCAGGATATCCGACAGACTTTCACACAAATCCCGGTTGTCATCCACTATTAACAGTTTGACTTTCCGAGACATGGGCTATTCTCCCTCCGAGTTATCCGTCAGGGGCAGGGTTAGTGTTATTCCGGTCCCGCGGCCCGGTTCGGATTCAACCTTAATGTTTCCCCGGTGTTTCTCCACGATCATTTTACAGATGGCCAGCCCAAAACCGATACCCCGTTTCTTGGTGGTAAATAGGGGACGGAAAATACTTTCCCGGTTTTCGGGAGCAATGCCTTCGCCGGTATCCCGGATAACTATTTTAATCCCCTGCTCCCCTTCCCTATCGACCTGCAAGGTAATCCGGCCTTGGTCCTTAATGGCTTCCTCGGCGTTTTTTAGAATATTGGTAAATATCATATTTAATTGTTCCTTATCCGCCTCAATAAAAATTTCTTTCCCGGGATAATGCCGGGCCAGTTGTATGCGGTCCGGAAGCTCCAGGGCTTCCACCGCATCATCCAATATGCGGATTAAATCCCAGCGGGCTTTATACGGCGATTTTATGCCCGACAAGCTTAAAAGACTGTCAATAATCGCATTGGAGTTTTGGACTTCGGCCTGGATGCGCGCAATATGTTTTTGTACTTTTTCATCCTCCTTGCCGAGTTTTATTTTTAGATAATAGGCGGAACTATTGATGACATTGAGGGGATTGCGAATTTCATGGGATATGCTTCCGGATAATTGTCCCAGTATTGCCAGATGTTCCGCCACCATCAAGTCTTTCCGCGTTTCATGCAGCTGCCGGGTCCGTTTCTCCACTATTTCCTCCAGATGGTCCCGGTGCTGCTGCAACGCGGCTTCGGTCTGTTTCATTTTTTCCACCAGGCGGGCGTTCTCCAGGGCAATGGCCGCCTCGTAAGTAAATAATTTGGTTAATCCGGTTCTTTCCGCCGTAAAGACCGCATCCGAGAGGCGGTTTTCCAGATATAAAATACCGATCAACTTATTCTGTTTAATCACCGGCAGGCAAAGCACTGACTTGAGCTGCATGGATTGTGCTTCCGGATTATCTTTAAAACCTCCCTCCTCCAAAGCATTTTCCAGCAGCACCATTTCCCGGGTGCGGTAAACATAACGCACAATGGCATGACAGATATTCCGGGAAGCTTCAAATTTTTCCTTTACCGTACGCACCCGGTTTTTTTCCGCCACCCGGCTCTCGGCCCGGATAACCAACTCATTGTTCTCTTCCATAATTAAATATCCCAGCTGGGCGCCCGAGCTTTCCAGAACCACGTTCATAATCCTGTGCAACAGAGTTTCTTCGTCCGTCTCGGCCGGAATAAACAAGCAGGATTTTATCAGGTAATTGACATCAATATTCGGCAGCGTATATCCCGGCTCCGAACCGGCCGGCACAGCCGCCGGCCATTCCCGGCCGGCATATTCCGGATATTTTTTCGTCAGTAATAACATCTTGCGATCCGCACGGCATTTTTGATACAATTGTATGGCGGTTTTAAAGAATCCTCCGGCGTCTTTTCCCGCGTGCCCATCGTGCTGGTCAGCAATTTTATGGGAACCGGGTCCCGGCGCTGCCAGTTCTCCCAAACACTCATTAAGATAACCCTCCAGAAAGGTATAGCGGTATCGGCGGGCCAGTGTCAGCGCCTCCAGATACAGGCCGCGGGCCTGCTGAGCACTCCCCAAGATCCTTTCCCGTTCTGCATAAAGCAGTGCCAGGTAGGGACGCAATAAAGGCCCTAAACCGGCCCAGGTTTCAATTCTTTTTACCAGGGGGGCAAGGTAGGAAAGCAATTTATCCCGTTCCCGGTACTTAACTTTTTTTTCATGCAGACGCAGGGCGTTCAGGGCCAGAAAGACATGCCATTGTCGTTTCAAAACATTATCCGTCAAACCGGCCAGATAACGTTTGACGCCCTGTAAATAATCCTCGGCTTGAACATATTCTCCGAAATAATAATGTGCCAGGCCCTTATGCACGTAGTAACTGCCGGCCGAGGAAACATGATTATCCTTCTCCCATTGTTTTAATTTTGCATCCATCGGCGTGGACGCACTCTCCTTCTTCATCGGCTCTACCCAGCCGGCTAGCATGGCCTCCGCCAAATGCACGGAAAAATAGAGATGATATTTGCGGGAAAATTCGAGACATTCTTCGGCATACTCCTCAATTTTCCCAAAATCGTCTCCCTGCACCTGGCTATTCCACATTAAGGGCCCGTAAGACAACCCGGCATTATAAAGATCCCCCGAATTTTTACCGCATTGGATGGCTTTTCGGCAATAATCGGCTATTTCTTCGGGATGATTTCTGGAATGCATATTAACCCATACAATCCCGTTCATACCGCGGGTGGCGCCGAAAGTATCTGGATACTTCTCGCATAAGTTGCGGGCCAAATCCTCATATTTAAACGCTTTATCAAATTCCCCTTTATCCCCCAGGTATAGGCCCATAATGGTAAAAGAGTAAATAACCGATTCGTCCATTCCTCCGGACAAGCAATGCCGGGTGGACTGCACGGCGGATAAATACAGCTGGGGAACCATGCCGGACATATATAGATCCGGGATCATTTCACTGTAAAACGCCAATTCGATCTTGCTCTTTCTTTCCCGGGTAAAGGGCATATTAAGGATGGTACTCTCCACATCGATATTTTCCGATTCAATTTCCTGCATTAAAAGTTCTCTTTTTTGCTCCGCCGCCCGGGGATCGTCCGGAATCGACTTTCCAAAATAAGCCAGGCCGCGGTTCGCGGTTTCAATGGCTTTAATAAAATTCCCGATGGAAGATAAAGAACAGGTCTGCTCGGCCAGACATTCGGCTTTATCCATGTCCGTCTGGGCGTTTTCCAGCAATTGATCAAGCAAATTCTCCGAGACGGCATATTGTCCGCACATCAATTCGGTCTTGGCCGATTTGCGGAAAATATTGAAAGTCTTCTGATACGCCGTTTCCCAGCAAGCTTTGGGCAAAAGTTTTCTGGCCAGCCGGAAGTACTCGTTGGCCGCCTCAGTAGCCAAGGCATCCAGCGCTTTATTACCGGCATAATAATTCACCTCGGATAAGCGGGCCGCCGTCCCGGCGTCCAGGTTCCCGGGTCTTCCCAAATTCAGGTGCGCGGTTATGGCAAAAAGATTCTCAACCTTTCCCAGCAGGGCCGCGTCCGGCACGGCGGAGAGTAAATGCGTCCCGATTATCCAGTGTATCCGGCGGCGTTTATCCGGCGGAATGGCGTTTAAAACCGCTTCCTGCACACGGTCATGAACAAACTGCAAGTCATCCTGCTTTTCCATTAAGAGTCCCTGGGCCAAAGCCGACTTCAGTACCCGAAAGGTATCTTCCAAGCTGATTTTCTTTACCAGTGAAATCTCCGTGGGTGAAAACCGGTTCCCCATGCAGGCGCAGTATTCGAGCAGCTCCAGCGACTCGGGTGGTAATTTTTCGACTTTGGACCTGAAAAGCTCAACCACGGTTGGCGGCATATCTGATTCCCGGATTTTATTCAGGTCCCACTGCCAATGCCGGCCGGCGTCCAGAAAAAGCAGATCCTTGGTATGCAGATAGGATAAAATCTCGCTCGCAAATAAGGGATTGCCCTCGGTCAGCCGGGATATAAAAGCGGATAGCTCCTGGGTCTGGGAAAGCGGTGAATCCAGGATATATGATACTTGCTCATGGCAGTATTGCGGTTCCAGGGGCTTTAAGTTTATTTCGCCGGGCGGCGCCGGGCTTTGCCGGAAATTACTAATCAGTTTGGCCAGAGGATGCCGGTTATCAACCTCATTGTTACGATAGGCACCGATGAAAAAAAGATATTTATGTTCTTTATAATTGCCCAGCACATGTCTTAAAAAATCCAGGGTGGCGGTGTCGCACCATTGGAGATCGTCAATAAAAAGGGTGAGAGGATTTTCCTCTGTCGCCAGACAGGTCAGAAACCGGTCAAAGGTATAATGAAAACGGATGCGGGATTCTACCGGCGGTAGTTCCGGCACCTCCGGTTGAACTCCCACCAGCATTTCCAGTTCGGGAATAACTTCGGTCAGAATTCGGCCGTTGTTTCCCAAGGCCTGGAGCATTTTACTCTTCCAATACCTTATTCTTTGATCACTTTCCGTCAGAAACCTCTGCATTAAATTCCGCAGACTCTGAATCAGGGCACTATAGGGAATATTTCTTTGATAGAAATCGAATTTTCCGGAAGTAAAATAACCTTGGTGTTCAATAATCGGTTTCTGAAGTTCCTGAATCAGGCGCGTCTTGCCAATCCCGGGCAGGCCGGATATAAACAAGGAAACAAAAGCTCCCTGGGCCGCCCGGCCATATTTATCCAGAACCAATTTGACCTCGGTTTGACGTCCCACCATTTTGGAAATAAAAATAACCCGATGAGTATAATCGTACCGGCCCAAAGGAAATTCGGCGATGGTGCCCTTCTGCGAATATTCATTACGGCACTGCACCAGGTCGGCCAGCAGGCCGGCGGCGCTCTGGTAACGCTTCTCGGATTGTTTAACCAGCAACCGGGTGATTATTTTGCTCCAGACCTGTGGAACCTCGGGGTTTAACCGGCTGACCTCGGCCGCCTCCTCGGCCAGGTGGGAATGGATTAATTCCAGGGGATCGAGCGAGAAAAACGGCGGTTTTCCCGTCAACAATTCATAGAAAACAATTCCCAAAGAATAAAGGTCCGAGGTTACATCAACTCTATGATTTATACGGCCGGTCTGTTCCGGCGAGGTATAGGTCAGAGTGCCTTCCAGGAAAAGGCGGTCATAAATAAAATGACTGACTTCGCTGACATCCAACGTGGTAATATAGTCGATCAGACGGACTTCCAAACTTCGGGGTTGAATTAATATATTATGCGGCTTGATGCTGCCGTGAATAATCCCGGCCTCATGGACTTTATTTAGGGCCTCTGCCAGAAAACAACTTACTGTCAAAATGTCTTTTAAAGATTTCCGGGACGTTGCCCACTCGTTCAGGGCAGTACCTTCAAAATAACTCCGGACAATAAAATAGGTGCCGGCTTGTTCCTCGAAAATTGTACATCGGATAAGCAGGGGATCAAATAAAAGCTTGAGCTGCTCGATTTTCTGCCGAAAGTGCTGTTTTTGCTGTTCGGAAAGGTAGCTGGTTTTCAGGATTTTAAGCACTACTGCTCTTTGCGGTGCTGCTTTATGAAAAGCCTTATATACGACTGCTTGCGGACTTTCACCCAGTTTTTCAAGAATTTGGTAATCCGGAATTATGGGCACACTTGCTTCCGGCATATTTATACCCCCGGGAAAATAATGATTATTTATAACATAATCCCGGAGATATTGCTACTTATTAGATATGGCCTTAGAATCTAAATTGAAATAGCTAAAAAGAGAAAAAGGGAGGGATTTTAAATTCAATTAGATTCCAGGGTACATCTTCGAGTAAGCGTGGAGATCCCTCGCCTATGGCTCGGGATGACAAAGGGCGAGAATTCTGCTAAAAGGGGCTTTCCACAACAATACTTAATTAGTATAGAACAAGTATTGCATCCGGGGATACTCGCGTTTTACGCTTTCCACTGTAGGATTAAGCCGCCCGCTTGTTCTGCTAATTAAGACTAATATTTTTCTCAGGAGATTATTGCGTTCCACGACCCTGACAATGTTCATAGATTCCGGGTTCAATAAAATCAGCAGTTTTTTTCCTTTTGTCACTTTTTGTATCATGACCATCACCCCCGTCGGCTTTCATCCTGCTATTTTTAAGTATAGCACATAAAAATCGTGCTGGCAATGTCCAGATTGCTAGGAGCCTGAGCATTTAGTCTGATTTTTTTAATTCCTGAGCAATTGAACAATAGAAAATAAACCGCAATTGAGTTTTTCTATTGCTCTATTGTTCAATTCTCAATTGCTCTGGAGTTTGAGCAATTAGTCTATGACTAATTGCTCAAACTCCTAGGGCCGCTGGACTTTCCGGAGTTATCCCATTATCTGATGCTTTTATAATAATTTATCAGGCCGTTGGTGGAGACGTCATGCGAAGAGACCTTCTCCCGGTTCTTTAGTTCGGCCCCGATTGTTCGAGCGAGACTTTTCCCCAGTTCCACACCCATCTGATCAAAAGAGTTGATATTCCAAATAACTCCCTGGACAAATATTTTATGCTCATAAAGCGCGATCAAAGCGCCCAGGGTTTCCGGCTTCAGTTCCTGAAATATAATAGAATTGGAGGGACGGTTGCCGGGAAAGGTTTTAGCGGGAACCAGCTTTTCCAACCCAGCTCCTGTGATTCCCGAAGCTTTAAGTTCGCGCCGCACTTCCTCCTGGTTTTTTCCTTGCATTAAGGCCTCGGTTTGAGCAAAAAAATTGGAAAGCAGAACAATATGATGATCGTCCAGAGGGTTGAGAGTTTTAGCGGGTGCCAGAAAATCACAGGGTATTAATTTTGTCCCCTGGTGGAGAAGTTGAAAAAAAGCATGCTGTCCGTTGGTTCCGGGCTCTCCCCAAATCACCGGGCCGGTGGAATAGTCCACTTCCTGACCGCTGCATGTAACCCGTTTTCCATTGCTCTCCATATCTCCCTGCTGAAAATAAGCCGGAAAGCGGCAGAGGTATTGATCATACGGCAGAATAGCATGGGTCTGGGCATCAAAAAAATTATTGTACCACACCCCGAGCAGAGCCATTATTACCGGAATATTCTCTGCTAAAGGCGCGTTTCTAAAGTACTCGTCCGCCTTATAAGCCCCGGTTAAAAGTTCTTCGAACCGGTCCATACCGATTGCCAAGGCAATGGCCAGGCCTATGGCGGACCACAGGGAATAGCGTCCCCCCACCCAATCCCAAAACTCAAACATATTCTCCGGATCAATTCCGAATTCAGCCACCGCCGGCCGGTTAGTGGACATGGCCGCAAAATGCCTGGCAATGGCTGATTCATCCCGGGCGGCCGATAAAAACCACTCGCGGGCGGAATGGGCATTCGCCATGGTTTCCTGCGTGGTAAAAGTTTTGGAGGCCACCAGAAACAGGGTGGATTCCGGGGAAACCCGCTTTAAGACCTCGGCAATATGCGTACCGTCGACATTCGACACAAAATGGGAATTCAATCCCGGCTGGGTATAATGCGCCAGAGCCGAAACCACCATCTGCGGACCTAAATCCGATCCGCCAATCCCAATATTCACTACATCCGTTATAGGACGGCCGGTATATCCCCGCCATTGCCCCGAACGAACCGCCTCGCTGAATTTCCGCATTTTTTTCAGCACCTGATTAATTTCCTGCATAACGTCCTGTCCATCGACTATAATCGGCCGGTGGGAGCGATTGCGCAAAGCCGTATGCAGCACGGCCCGTTCCTCGGTATGATTAATCTTTTGTCCCGAAAACATAGCCTCGATTTTTTCCGCCACTCCGGCTTGACGCGCCAATTCCAGCAGCAGGTCCAGGGTTTTTGGCGTGATTCGGTTTTTGGAATAATCAAATAAAATATCATCCAGTTTCAACGAGAAACGTTCAAAACGTTGGGCATCATCCCGGAACATATCGCGCATTTGTAAACCCGCGATCTCCTGATAATGAGCTTGCAAGGCCTTCCAGCTCTTTGAGTTAGTAAGAGTAGTCATCATTCCTCCTGGTTCTTTTCCGGCCGGCAGCATAAGCTCTTATCCCGGCAAGGTTTGATCGGTTCATTCCATGAATAAACCGGCTATAATTTTTCCGGGATATTCTCCCTTTTCCCACGGGGAAAATCAAGGAAAGTTTATCCTGTAGAAAATGCCGGGTTCCCTTTCTTTCTCAGTAGGATAAGCGTCCTGCCTGAAGCCGAGGGGTTTATTGACTTTATAAATAATCGATGATAAATTTATAAATAGTATGTAACCCTGTATTATGTAGGGGCACGGCGCGCCGTGCCCCTACTTGAACACCGAAAAAATGTCTAAGTTAGTGCCATTCAGGACGCATTGTAAAAATTTATGGAATTTGCATGAAATAAGGAGATGAAGTCCATATGCTGGACCACTACCATCAAATCCGCTCCCTGGGCCTGGTCTTCATTTTCCATTCGATGTTTTTTGTGCTCCCGGCTTCGGCCTATACCGACCCTGTCGACTTAATATCCCCCGACAAGGAAGAGCGTATTGACAGGACTCAGGCGCCCGCGCATCGCCCGGTTTACCGGACCAGGACGCTTAGATCCGTTATTAGCAATCCGCCCCGTCCGGGTAAAAAAATCTATAGAATCGAAAAATTCAATCAGCTTTTTGAAAATATTAAATCGCCGTTTCCCATAGATCTTATCAAGGCCATCGCCTGGAACGAGAGCCGCTGGCATCATTTCCGTAAGGACGGAAGCATTGTGGCCTGTCCTAATTATAAAAAAGATGTCGCGGGAAGACCCCGCCTGGACCGTTATACCAACAAACCGCTGATAGCTTCCGTGGATTGGGGAATTATGCAGATAAATGACAAATACAGCACTTTGAACATGAAAGTTTGGAATTTCAGCCGGATTAAAACCGATCCCCGATATAATATCCAGGCTGGAATAACCGTCCTGCAAAACAAACTCAAACTCGTCCTGAGAATGAAGAAATTAAAAAACTGGAAGCAGATTGAGGCTTACTATAACTTAACCGGGTACTCCGACCTGGTAATTGCGGTCAAAGCCTATAATGGATTACAGTATTCCCCTATTTACATTAACCGGCTTATAAAAACCTTGCATCAAAAACCATGGCTTCGCGCCGGCGCCGGCGGGACTATTGCCGGAGCAGCTCATTATAGTTTAAAATTTCACCGGAAAAACATCACGTTTCGTAGAAAAGCGGATATTAAAATCGCCAAACTTCCCCGCCTGCCTAAACCGCCGAAACTTCCCATGTCAATATTTAAATATATGGTGCGGGATAAGCCCGCCCTCTCGCATTATTTTGATAAAGGCCTGGGAGATGTAGACCCGCTGCTGCATTAAATTACTCCGCCCTGAATACTCCAGTAGCCTGGGAAGGCACATTTTCCATTTGCTTTCCCGCGCACATCCGGTAATATGGGACGCAAAAGCCCAAGGACGGACAAGCTCTATGTTCATTTCCAACCAAGACATCGCCGCTTTGCTGAGCCGCATGGCCGTGCTGCTTGAGCTTGAAGGCGCCAACGTCTTCCGCGTGCGGGCGTATCAAAACGCTGCCGCCTTGATCGACAAGCTGCCCCATAACTTGGCGGACTCCAAGCAGGAAGACAAGGCCCTGACCGGACTGCCCGGCATTGGCAAAGACCTGGCTGGAAAAATAAACGAGATCATTCAGCGCGGCAGCTTCCGCCAACTCGAGGAGCTGGAAGCCCGTTTGCCAAAAGTGCTGCTTGAGCTTATCAAAATTCCTGGCCTGGGACCCAAACGGGCCCGCGCCTTGTGGGACAATCTTTCGCTCCAAACCGTGGCCGACCTCAAGGCTGCGGCAGGCAAGGGCAAAATCCGCGGACTTTCCGGATTCGGCCCCAAGCTGGAAGAGCAAATTCTCCAGGGCATTGCTTTTTACGAGGCAAACCCGTTGCGCACGCTCTGGGCGGATGCTGAAAACACGGCCCATGAGTTGTGCTCCTACCTGAAGCAAATCAAAACCGTGGCGCAAGTCGAGGCTGCCGGCAGTTTCCGCCGCAAAAAAGAAACCGTGGGCGACCTGGACATCTTGGCCGTTTGTCCGCAGCCCGAACTTGTCATGCAAACTTTCCTGCGCCACCCCCATGTGGAAAAAGTCATCTCCCATGGCAGCACCCGCTCCTCGGTAATCCTACGCAGCGGGTTGCAAGTTGATTTGCGCGTGGTTTTGGGAAAAAGTTTCGGCGCAGCCCTGCATTACTTCACCGGCTCGCAGGCCCACAACATCGCCCTGCGCAAACTGGCGCAGCAGCAAAACCTCAAGCTGAACGAGTACGGGGTCTTCCGGGGCGAGCGCCAGCTCGCAGGCAAAACCGAAGCCGAAGTTTACCAACAATTGGGCCTGCCCTACATCCCGCCAGAGCTGAGGGAAATGACGGGCGAATTGGAGGCAGCAGCAGCCGGCAAGCTGCCGGATTTAATCACCTTGAATAAGCTTCGCGGAGACCTGCATTGCCACACCTCTGAAACCGACGGTGCGCTCAGCCTGGAGGAACTCGCCCTGGCCGCGCAAGACCTGGGCTATGAGTACCTCGGCATTACGGACCATTCCCAGCACGTGACCATTGCCGCAGGAATGGATGAAAAACGCCTCAGGCGCCAGTTGAAGGCAATCGACCAGGTTAATGCCAAACACAAGGATATTGTGCTTTTAAAAGGCATTGAAGTGGATATTATGGATAATGGAAAACTTGACCTGCCGGACAGCGTTCTGAAAGAGCTCGACTTTACGGTGTGCTCAATTCATTCTAAATTCAACCTGCCGGAAGCCCGGCAGACCGAACGCATACTCCGCGCCATGGACAATCCGCTTTTTACGGTCTTCGGCCACCCCTCGGGCCGCCTCATAGGCACTCGGCCCGGATATGCGGTGAACATGGAGAAAATCGTACTGGGCGCCAAGGAACGCGGCTGTTTCCTGGAACTTAATGCCCATCCCCAGCGTCTGGATCTGACTGAGGTTTATTGCAGACTGGCCAAGGAAACCGGGGTGCTCGTGGCCATATCTTCGGACGCCCACAGCCGTCAGGGGCTTGACGCCCTGCGCTACGGCATCAACCAGGCCCGCCGCGGCTGGCTTGAGGCCAGGGACGTGCTCAACACCAGGCCGCTGGGGGAATTGAGAAAGTTATTTAAAAGATGATTTTTTCGGTTTTAGCCCAAGTTCCGCAGTTTGAGGTTAATTAAGATGTCAGTGATATGCTGAGAGTGGCACCTGAAGGACGCGCAATGAGGAATTAATTTGTGGTTCTTCACAGTAAGCTTCAATTATTTCACAACTTTTGAGGTTTATGTCCTCCCTAAACTGCCAGGTTTAATATCTTGGAAATTATTTTGACGCTGTAATGCTTCATTCCCCAAACCCGGGCCAGGCCATAAGCATTTTGAGCAATCTTGCCAATATCGCTCTTGGGAATATCAACCTCGGCCAGGCGCACAGGCACTTTTATCCTGGCCAGCCACTGCTCCCAAGCCTTTATGCCCGCCCGGGCCGTGGCTGTGAGCGAACCTTTATCCAGATTAAAGACACGCCGGCTGAATTGGGCGAATTTAGCCGGAGACTTGCGGCCGGCATATTTCATCCAGGCCGGGGAAATAATTGAGAGACCGGCGCCGTGGGGTATATCATATATCGCGCTTAATGCATGTTCCATCATATGCATGGGAAATTCCGCCCCTCCGATTCCCGCTGTGGTCAAACCGTTAAGCCCTAGGGTGGCGCACCACATCAATTCCGCCCGGGCGGTATAATCTTGGGGACGCCGGAATATCCGTCCGGCAGCTTCCATTATGGTGATAATCAAGCCCTCTACCAATCTATCCTGCAAGGGGGACCGGCGATCGCCCCCGTTGAAATATCCTTCCAAAAGATGGATGATCGCGTCCACCGCGCCGTACATGGAGTAGTTGCGGGGCACGGTAAGAGTATTAACCGGGTCCAGGATAGAAACTTTAGGGTACAGCGGAGATCCCATCAAATTATATTTCTGTTGGTTTTTTTCATTAGTAATTACGCCTCCGCAATTCATCTCCGAGGCTGAGGCGGCTAAAGTAAGCACCGTGGTTATGGGGATCGCTTGGGTTACTACCGCTTTTCTGCAAAAAAAGTCCCACACATCACCGGGATAACATGCACCCGCAGCTATGGCCTTGGCCGTATCGATCACGCTTCCGCCGCCCACTGCCACAATCACATCAGGTTTTTCCCGGCGCCACAGCTCCAGGACCGCATAAACAAAACCCAGTATCGGATTGGATTTAATCCCTCCGCACTCCACCCATTCCAGGCCCACGGCTTCCAGACTTTCCGTGACCTGCTTTAAAATTCCATGCTTGCGCGCACTGTTTTGACCGAAAAGCAGGAGTGCTTTTCTGCCGTAAGCCGCGGTCTCCGGGCCAATGCATGGGGTTTGCCCCTGACCGAATATTATCTTGGTCGGATTATGGAAGACAAAATTCCGCATGATAAAAACCACTCCTTAATTGGGGATTTTCACTCCAAACCTTTACCAATTCTTTGGCCTGAGCTTCCCTGCCAGCGGTCTGACCACCTTAAACAGCCAGCCGGCTAATCATGCCTTTTGGAGCAGCCAAATCGCACTTTTCAAGTTGCTTTCCATTAGGCGGCATAATTTTTCCTGGTTTTTTAAATAATTCTCCAAGCGGGCGGCCATTTCCGGATGCGCCTGTTTTATAGACACGGCACGTTTATGGAACCGGTTCATATACAACCTGTTCATGTCCTTTATATCACCATCCGATATTACGGTTTCCCTCAATATATGGTCCCCGTATTGGCTTAAACCGCGTCTGGTATCCTTGTAGTTATTGTAATAAGCAAAGCCCGGGTCTTCTATTTTTTTATCCCCTTCCAGAAAGCAGTCGTCAATGATTATAAATCCTCCGGAACGCACAGTCTGCCGGAGTTCTTTCAGGCATTGGCCGATGTCGCCCCATACTCCTCCTACTGAGGCAAAAACCAATCCATCAAATCCGCTTAATTGCGGAACTCGTTCACGAATATTACCATACTCAAAACGGCATAATTTGTCCACTCCGGCGGCCTGGGCCAGCCGTTGCGCTTCCTGGATAAAAGGGGGGAAAAAATCAATTCCCATCATTTGAAAACCCAGCTCTTTGGCCAGCGTAATGGACACCGCTCCTTTGCCGCAGCCCAGGTCAAGAATCCCGGCCTTATCCGGCAATCCCAGAGGCTTTAAAAAATCCACTATCATAGGCGGAGAACTTCCCAGTTCATAGAAATCAGCCAGAAGTTCAGGCAGATAGGGCAGTAATTCCGGTTCAATTTCCATGGCTTGAGCAATATCCTGCTTCTGCTGCTCAATCATGATTAGATATTATCCTCCTGGAAAAAGACTTGGGCACGAGTAATGCGCGCTAAAATGGAGATCATGTCTAATTATGCGGCAGACTGTAAATAATTTCAAAGCCAATTGCAGGTACTATTGCGATGCCATCTGAAAATTCTTCCTTAAACCAAGGATTGATAAAGGCCGGTACATATAAAATACCTATGTTTCCGGAAATATCAAAAGCCGGCGTTATAGATCTTGATATTCCAAAATCCAGATGAAGGTCGGTGATACCTTGCCCTTCCCCGCGGCCCCTAAAAAACCTCCAGTAACCAATACCTCCCTGCATAAAAGGGGACCATTTTTTTATAATAGTATACCTATAGTTCGATTCCACTCTAAGGATTATTCCCGGGAATCCTCCCAGGGACAGGTTAAGAGATGACGTCTCATTCAATTTCAAGTTACCCAAAGCGGAAAAACACGGTCCTCCCGAGAATCCTACTTTTACCCCGATTCCCGTATCCCCAGCCTGCGCGGTGTTTATGGTCAATAATAATAAATAAGCAATAATAAATTTTCTAACCAACATTTTTCCCCCTTTAGCAGGGTAATTGCATAACTTCGCCGGCCGCCTGCAGGGACCCCAGCTGTTCTCTATCGGAAACCTTCAATCTTCATTGCTGTTATTCAATTTCCCCGCTCTGAAGAGCGGGGAATTGGATATGATCTGTAGATTATATAAATGTATATCCCGCATTTCGCTTTTTCAGCGAAATGTCCCCGGCTTGAACATGCATATCGATAATAATCTTCATCTCATGTCACGAAGTCAAGCCGGGGAATTCGCGGTTAACATATTAAATCCTTGCTTGCATAAAACCTGCTTGCTTGATATTTTATATAATATAAGATGTATCATACTATTATAATGGTTTAGCAGGAGCGGGCCCCCTTGGCCTGCCTGTCCTGCCTGTCCTGAGCGAAGCCGAAGGGAGCGTAGCCGAAGGGGGCGAAACCAACGGGTGTGCCCGCCCAACAGAAGAATATTAATCCAATCTCAAGTTGATTGCTACAAAAATGATATTTAAAAAGCAACCGATTACTGATGTAGCGTAAGTGCTGTCTAAGGTGGCGGGTAGCCTGGCGTCGAGGAAAACAATCATGCATAAAGTGAGTAATAGAGTAATCTTGACAGGCGTATTGATTATTGCAGGCCTGGCATTATTTGCCTGGCTGGGCATAAAGACCGGTAATGAGCAGGCAAAGCAGCCAGCCTTAAATCCCGGAAACCGTGTGGTAGATGCCATGGCAGTAAAAGCCGGGGCCAACCAGAGCTGGCTGGAACAAGCCCTGGCCAGTATCGCGTCTGAAGAATACAAAATAAAGCCTGACTGCCAGGGTATACTGCAGGCACCGAACCGCAAGCAGAATTTCCGCGCATATTATAAACGCAGTGGTATGGAATTAGGCCCGCGCCATGCCGGAACGGGCGCAGCCAGCAGGGCACCTGCGAAGAGTGCCCCACTATCCCCTGCTTTGGAAAAAGCAGAGTGTGAAGGGGACTTTTCAAATTGGAAATTCCAATGGCAGACCGCGTATTTCGGAAGACCGGGAGCTGTAAAACCAGTGCCCGAGGCAAAGCCAACGGCTTTTGGAAACCGGGTGGAATACCAGCGAAAGGATATAAGCGAGTGGTATATCAATAAGCCGCAAGGCATTGAACAGGGATTTATTATTCATCATAGGCCAAAAAAAAGTAGGGGCGGGCCTCTGTTCCCGCCCGAACATTCATGTCCGCCCACTAGAGACGCGATTAACCGCGTCTGTATCATCTCCCAACCCATTACAGGCTTAACTTTAAAATTAACTGCTGACTATAACGCCATAGACCTATGCGATAAGCATCAGGCAGTGGTCATGCGTTATGGCCAACTGAAAGTAGTGGACGCAAGGAATAAAAAGCTGTGGGCCGGGATGCGCGTGGAAAATAATCGCATTGTCCTGGCTTATGATGATACCAGTGCGCAGTATCCAATATACATAGATCCCTTGATGACAACCCCGGCCTGGACACAAGAGATCGACCAGGCAGACGCATATTTTGGTTATTCAGTAGGAAGCGCGGGAGATGTAAATGGAGACGGGTATGGTGATGTGATCTGCGGCGCGTATGGTTATGACAATGGGCAGACAGATGAAGGCCGGGCGTATGTGTATTTGGGCTCAGCCACCGGGCTCAGCGCAACCCCGGCCTGGACCGGAGAAAGCGGCCAGGCAAACGCAAGTTTTGGCACATCAGTAGGAAGCGCGGGAGATGTGAATGGAGACGGGTATGGTGATGTGATCTGCGGCGCAAATCGTTATGACAATGGGCAGTCAGATGAAGGCCGGGCCTATGTGTATTTAGGCTCAGGCAGCGGGCTTAGCGCAACCCCGGTCTGGACAGCAGAATGCGACCAGGCAAGCGCGCAGTTTGGCTATTCCGTAGGCAGCGCGGGAGATGTGAATGGGGACGGGTATGGTGATGTAATCTGCGGCGCATATTATTATGACAATGGGGAGTCAAATGAAGGCCGGGCCTATGTGTATTTGGGTTCAGCCGGTGGGCTTAGCGCTGCCCCGGCCTGGACCGGAGAGAGCGACCAGGCAAGCGCGCAGTTTGGCTATTCAGCAGGCAGCGCGGGAGATGTGAATGGAGACGGGTATGGGGATGTGATCTGTGGCGCGTATGGATATGACAATGGGCAGTCAGATGAAGGCCGGGCCTATGTGTATTTGGGTTCTGCCAGTGGGCTCAGCGCAACCCCGGCCTGGACAGGAGAGAGCGGCCAGGCAACCGCATTTTTTGGCATATCAGTAGGAAGCGCGGGAGATGTGAATGGGGACGGTTATGGAGATGTAATCATTGGTGCGGATAGTTATACCAATGGGCAGTTTAATGAAGGCCGGGCATATGTTTATTTAGGCTCAGCCACCGGGCTTAGCGCAGTCCCGGCCTGGACAGGAGAGAGCGACCAGGCAAGCGCGCAGTTTAGTATTTCAGTAGGAAGCGCGGGAGATGTGAATGGAGACGGGTATGGGGATGTGATCTGCGGCGCGTATCGTTATGACAATGGGCAGTCAGATGAAGGCCGAGCATATGTGTATTTGGGCTCTGCCAGCGGTCTGGCCGCAAGCGCGGCCTGGACAGGAGAGAGCGACCAAGCAACCGCATTTTTTGGCAGATCAGTAGGAAGCGCAGGAGATGTGAATGGGAACGGGTTTGGTGATGTGATCTGCGGCGCGAATAGTTATGATAATGGGCAGACAAATGAAGGCCGAGCATATGTGTATTTGGGCTCTGCCAGCGGTCTGGCCGCAAGCGCGGCCTGGATAGAAGAGAGCGACCAGGCAGATGCGCTGTTTGGCTTTTCAGCAGGAAGCGCGGGAGATGTGAATGGAGATGGATATGGAGATGTGATCTGTGGCGCGTATACATATGACAATGGGCAGATAAATGAAGGCCAAGCATATGTGTATTTGGGCTCAGCCAACGGGCTTAACGCAACCCCGGCCTGGACAGGAGAGAGTGACCAGGCGGATGCGCGGTTTGGCATATCAGCAGGAAGCGCGGGCGACGTAAATGGAGACGGGTATGGAGATGTGATCTGCGGCGCGGATCGTTATGACAATGGGCAGACAGATGAAGGCCGAGCATATGTGTATTTGGGCTCAGCCACCGGGCTCAGCGCAACCCCGGCCTGGACAGGAGAGAGCGACCAGGCAAATGCGCTGTTTGGCATATCAGTAGTAAGCGCGGGAGACGTGAATGGCGACGGGTATGGAGATGTGATTGTGGGAGCGCCTTATTATGACAATGGGCAAACAGATGAAGGCCAAGTATATGTTTATTTGGGCTCAGCCAGCGGGCTCAGCGCAACCCCGGCCTGGACAGTTGATAGCAACCAGGCGGATGCATGTTATGGCAGATCAGCAGGAAGCGCGGGAGATGTGAATGGAGACGGGTATGGGGATGTGATCTGCGGCGCGTATCTTTATGACAATGGGCAATCAAGTGAAGGCCGGGCGTTTGTGTATTTGGGTTCAGCCAACGGGCTTAGCGCAATCCCGTCCTGGACAGGAGAGAGCGACCAGACCGACGCGTGGTTTGGCTGTTCAGTAGGAAGCGCGGGAGATGTGAATGGGGACGGGTATGGGGATGTGATCTGCGGAGCGTATCATTATGGCAATGGTCAGTCAAGTGAAGGCCAAGCATATGTGTTTCTAGGCTCAGCCGGCGGACTTAACGCAACCCCGGCCTGGACAGGAGAGAGCGGCCAGACAAGCGCATTTTTTGGCAGATCAGCAGGAAGCGCGGGAGATGTGAATGGAGACGGGTATGGGGATGTGATCTGCGGCGCGCATTATTATGACAATGGGCAGACAGATGAAGGCCGAGCATATGTGTATTTGGGCTCAGCCACCGGGCTCAGCGCAATCCCGGCCTGGACAGGAGAGAGTGACCAGGTGGATGCGCGGTTTGGCACATCAGCAGGCAGCGCAGGAGATGTGAATGGAGACGGGTATGGGGATGTGATCTGCGGCGCGTATTCTTATGACAATGGGCAAACAAATGAAGGCCGGGCATATATGTACTATGGCAATGATTTTGGTGGTCTGAGCGTGCGTCCCAGGCAGGTCAAGGCGGATGGGACCAGTCTTATTGGGCCGGCCTGCGCAGCGTCTTATTTGCCAAGCAACACGCAGGCCAGGATCAGGCTCTGGGCCAGGACCAGCCAGGGCCGTACCCGGGCCAAGGTCCGGGTCGAGACCGCGCTGCCGGGAAACAGCTTCACAGGAACTAATATACAAACCGGCCCAACCTACCAGGATATCGGGGTTAGCGGCATGGACCTGGAACTCATTTTAACCGGATTAAATCCCATGCAAGCCTACAGGTGGCGGGCGCGATTGCTGTATGACCCCACTAATGCGCCGTATGGCTTGCTGCACAGCCCATGGTTTAGTCTAAGCCTGGCGTCCTTGGAAGGCGGCCCTGATTTTCGCACCGGGCCGTTCGCAGAAAACACACCAACCCCTGTCCCTACCAGTACTTCTACCCCGGTTAACCTGCCAACACATTCCCTGGGTCCTTTTTTCAGAATTATGCATGCCTTGGCAAGAGTCTCCTGCGGAGAAAGCGCTGTCATGGAGATCAACCTTTCCCAGGGGAGCCAAGTAAGTATAAAGATTTATGATCTAACCGGCCGGAAGATTTCCACCTTGCGGGATGAGTATATGCCAGCCGGCCGGCATGAGATAGAATGGAACGGCGGCCAGGCAGGGTCTGGCATGTATTTGGTATACTGCGAGGCCGGGCAGCATAGGGCGCGGGGGAAGATAGTTGTGGTAAGATAGTACCTGGCTGCTTCATGGGGATCTGTTTCTAAAATTTTGTGTATCAATGCCCGCCGCTGCTTGTTTGGCACTTTGGTGGGAATCCTTCGGTGTCGGTTCCCTAAGCTGCCAACCGAGAAAAGTCGGCCAGGATCCAGATTTGCCGCGCAAGATTGCTTAATAAATTCAGGCGGTTGCGGCGGATCTTCTCGTTTTCATCCATGACCAGGACATCATTAAAGAAGCGGTCAATCAGCGGCTTCATTTCAGCTAAGCATTCAAAGCATGCTCTGAAATTCCCGGCTCGTGATAAATCTGTGATCTCTTTTCCCGCTTTTTGACAGGCGGCTTGCAATTTATTTTCCGTTTCATGGCTGAAAAGCCGGGTATCAACTTCTTTCTCTTCCTGGCCTGGCGAAAGATTCCGGAACGTATCCTTGGGCAGAATATTAACTACCCGGGAAAAAGTTATGATTTTCTCCGTGAATCCGGGTTCGCTTCTTAAAGCATGCAGAGTTTCCGCCTTTTGCACCAGGACGGTTATGTCATCCCACCAGACACCCAGCAAAGCCTGGATAAGATCTGGCTTTATATTTCTTCGCGCAAGTTCACTCTCCATGCGCCCCTGGATATAAATTTTTACCCCGGTTTTAATCTCCTCAGCTTTTTCGCTAAAACTATTAAACCCCTGCACGCTCAACTTCAGGACTTCATTCAAGGAGTAATGGTACCCAACATCCAGGGTTATGGCAATAATTCCCTGGGCGGCGCGGCGAAGCGCATAAGGGTCTTTGGTGCCGGTCGGGATAAAACCCGCGCCCCAGCAACCAATGATATGATCGAATTTATCCGCCAGGGCCAGGACTCGTCCCACCGGCGTGGCTGGGAGATTATCATCCGACCAACGCGGTAAATATTGCTCGCGAATGGCCAGGGCCGCGGATTCCGGAACGCCCTGGGCCAAGGCATAACAGGTTCCCATAATTCCCTGGAGCGAGCTGAACTCCTTTTCCTGCACCACCAGGGATATAAGATCCGCCTTGGAAAGATGGGCCGCCGGTTGTACGTTTTGTTCCTGTCCGGGCTCCAGCTTTTCAGCCAGCCGCACGCATAAATTTTCCAGGCGTTGGGTTTTATCCAGCAGGCTTCCCAGCCCTTTTATCCAGAGCACGCGTTCCAAGTCCGAGACTTTTTGTTCCAAAGGATTTTTAATATCCTGGTTATAGAAGAATTCGGCATCTTTCAGGCGGGCTTCCAGCACCCGTTCGAATCCCGGGCGCATTGTGTCCGGGGCTGCCAATGGATTGTCATGCACTGCCAGAAAAAACGGCAAAAGTTTGCCGGATTCATCCTCAATTGCAAAATAGCGCTGGTGTTCACGTAAAGTAGTAATAATTATTTCACGGGGCAAATCAAGAAAGTTCTTGGAAATACTGCCCGAGAGTACGCCCGGAAACTCGGCCATCATTGCCACTGTTTCCAATAAACCGCTATCCTTTACCGGACATCCGCCCAATCTCCGGGCTTCTGCTTCTAAGGCTTTTTGTATTGCAATGAGGCGTTCTTCGTTTGAACAAATTACTCTGCCTTGCCGGAGTATGTTTTCATGCTCTGAGGCGCTTGGCACCTCGGCTTGTTGCGGACGATGCCGGGGATGCAGCCGGGTAATCCGGCCGGCTTCCACATCCGCGAAATGGAAGGGAATAACCTCTGTGCCGAACAGAGTTATAATCCAGCGCACCGGCCGCGCGAACCTGGCACCTGATGCTTCCCAGCGCATGGTCTTGGGAAAATCGAATTTTTCCCGGATTAATTCGGAAAATATTTCCGGTAATAAAACCTGTGTCGGCCGGCCTTTTTCTTCCAATCGAACAAAAAGCCGGTCGTCTTGTATACTTATCTCTTCGGGCCTGACTCCGGCCTTGCGCAGGAATCCCTGGCCGGCCGGAGAGAGTGTGCCATCCGGAAGATAGGCAATGCTTTGCTTTGGCCCGGACAGCTCCCGGGTAAACGAGGTTTGGTCTTCAGCCAGTCCTTTAATTAAAAATATAATTCTCCGGGGGGTCGCGTGCACCTTCACATTATCAAATACCAGGCCTTTATTCTTAAGCAGCCCTTCCGTTTTGAGAGATAAACGCGCCTGTTCCCTGGCGGGCATATAATCCGTCGGCAGTTCCTCGCAGCCGATTTCCAGAAGCGCGTCTTTTTTTAATTGGTCTTTCTGTTTAACACTATTCATGTCATATAACCCTCAAAATTCGCGAATTTTAATTAAACATGCTGTAAATAAGCGTCCGGGAGGTCTTTTGGAAAAACATTGCGCGGGGACTGCGAAAAACAGTATGTTCTCATGCTTATTCTCGGCTGTGCAGGTTGTGAAACGATTTCCGCTTCAATGTTTTGTAAAAAGACCTCCCGGACGCTAAAAATCAAACCATTAAGGGAAATCCCAGCTCTTCCCGGTGTTTAATATAGCCTTGCGCGCAGAGCCGGGCCAGGTTGCGCAAGCGCGAGATATAACCCACGCGCTCGGTAACTGAGATAGAACCCCGGGCCTCCAGTAAATTAAAAAGGTGTGAACTCTTGACCAGTTGGTCATAAGCCGGCATAACCAGATTCAACTCGATTAAACGCCCGGTCTCTTTCTCGCAAACCCTAAAAGCTTCCAGGAGCGCTTCAGGATTCGAGACCTCAAAATTAAACCGCGACCACTGTACCTCATTGGCATGAAAAAGCTCGCCATAGCTAATGCCGTTTCCCCACTCAATCTTGAAAATCGAATCTACCTTCTGCAGAAACATGGCTATTCGTTCCAGTCCGTAGGTGATTTCCACGCTGACCGGGTTTAAATCAATTGAACCCATCTGCTGAAAATAGGTGAACTGAGTGATCTCCAGCCCATCCAGCCATACCTGCCACCCGAGCCCGCCGGCTCCCAAGGTCGGCGATTCCCAATCATCCTCAGTAAAACGTATATCGTGCTCTTCCAGGTTTAAGCCGATCTCCTTTAAGCTCGCGCGATATTGTTCCTGGATATCCTTCGGAGACGGCTTGATAATAACCTGGAACTGGTAATAATGCTGTCCCCGGTTCGGATTCTCGCCGTAGCGTCCGTCCTTGGGCCGGCGGCAGGGTTCAATATTGGCTGAAGCCCATGGTTCCGGTCCCAACACCCGCAGGAAAGTGGCAGGATTAAAAGTGGAAGCCCCCTTTTCCAAATCGTACGGCTGCACGATCAAGCACCCCTGCGCGGACCAGAAATTTTCGAGCTTTTGAATAATCTCCTGGAATGTCAATTCTTTACTCCTTCCAGTTTTGCTACCGCTTGGCAAAAGATATCGCTTTTTAATTTCCGGCCCAGTTGATAATGAAGCGCTGCCTCTAGCAGGGCCGTTATTTCACTTTGAAGTTTAGGATGCAGATGCAAGCGCTGCATTTTATCCGCCGGAAACCGGAGTAATCTTTCCAGCAGGCGCCGCGCTCCAGGTGAGATGGAAACGCCTCCGCTTGGCCGGCAGGCCCGGCAAACCACTCCCCCGGTTTCAGCCTGGTAGGCCATGGCTTCTGACTCACATTGGCAAAGCTGGCAGGCTTGAAGATCCGGACGATACCCCAACTGATTTAAAAAACCGGCCTCAAACCAGGTTCCCGCCAGGGAGGGCTGCACGCCGGTCTCCAGGAGCTGGAGCGCGGCCAAAAGCAGGTTGAAAATTTCAGGCAAAGGCTGCCGTTCCGGCGTAAGTCCATCCACCAGTTCACACATCCGTGCCGCCTGGCCTAAGGCTGTCAAATCCGTTTTCAAACCCGGAAAGGCGTTTTCCAACTGCCCCTGGGTAATCAGCATAAGTTCCCGGGTTTCCCGGCCGTACAATTGAAGCTCGGAAAAAGAGAGCCAACCCAGAGATGCGGCCAACCGGCTGCGGCTGCGCCGCACACCCTTGGCAATACCCCGGACTTTTCCCCGCTCCCGGGTAAATAGCACTATTACCCGGTCGGCCTCGGAAAAATCGTAAGTTCTAAGAACCAATCCTGATGTGCGGTAAGTAGACATGGCGGCCTAAAAGAAAGAACCACGCCCCGTAGAAAAAGAGGCATGGTTCTTCTTGTGGTATGATGGGTTTTTATCGCGAACCCGGATTCAATTTTCCCCGCTCTTCAGAGCGGGGAATTGGATATGATCTGTAGAAAACCATTATTACTACCCCGCTTCATCCCCGGCTTGAACATGCATGTCAATAATAATCTTCATCTCATGTCATGAAGTCAAGCCGGGGAATTCGCGGTTAACATATTAACGAACCGGCGGTACGTATCCGGTTATTCCAATGCCGATAACCGCTAGTGCCACCACAAGAAGTAAGACAATGGCCATGGCAATAGCGACCGCAATAACAGCTTTAGCGGTCGTAAGTTTATGAATCTCGCGCATGCCTAAAACCGTCAGCACCAGCCCATAAATAGACCCCAGTATGGAAACAATGGGAATCCAGCCTATAATATTTACAACATTGGAATAAGCGACTACGCGCAGCGTAGCTTCATAGGTTCCGGTGCCGCCCACGATTTTAGAGCAGAGCAACAGTAAGAGCGCGGCTAGGAACAAACTGATGACTACGGCAATGGGCGCAAAAATAATCGCCAGAAATCCGATACCCAGGGTTACGATAGTCAGTCCGATCCCCATAATTACGGCTGTAATAACGGCAAAAATCAGTGGTTCCTTATATCCCCCCGTAATTGGCATTGCCTTGAAAAAATCAATCGGTTTGGTAATTATCTGCTTAGCTGTTTCATAATATTGTTTTAAAAATTCTGTCATGTTTGAACCCCCTTGATTTTTATATAAATTTTCTTTTTAATCTATCATGCTTTTTAGCTAAGTCAAGCTAAATTTCCAACCTACCCTTTTCCCTCCGGATTCCCAGCCGGCAATTTTTCTATTCTAATTTTATCAACTTTTCGGCTGCTGGCTTCCAAAATGGTAAATTCCAAATCCTGATAGGTAATCTGCTCGCTTTTTTTGGGCAGATGGCCCAACAAATCAGTGATAAAACCGCCGATGGTATTAAGATCTTTCACGTCCGGAAGTTCGACCGCCAGTATCGTGTTGATTTCTTTAATATCAGTCTGTCCTTCCACGGTCCATAAATCTTCCCCGATTTTTTCAATTCTTTTTTCCTCCACGTCGTACTCGTCCCGGATTTCCCCTACAATCTCTTCGATTAAATCTTCCAGCGTAACCAGACCCGAGGTTCCGCCATACTCATCCACCACGATGGCCAAATGCAGCCGGCCCCGTTGGAATTCATGCAGCAGCTCATCAACCTTCTTGGTTTCGGGCACAAAATGAGGCTGCCGCAGAATATCCTGAAGAACAATAAGTTCGCGGTTCTGCAAGACAGATATAATATCCTTGGTATATACCACGCCGATGATGTTATCGACATTTTCCCGGTAAACCGGCATGCGTGAATAGCCGGTCTGAACAATTTGATCGATAATGCGCTCCATGTCGTCATCGGCATTAATACCCTCCATTTCCGTACGCGGTACCATAACCTCACGGATCTGGGTCTCACCCAGCTTGATAACACCGTGGATCATCTGATGCTCCTGACGCTCGATCAAGCCTTCATCCGCCCCCATCTGGATTAGGGCGTGGATTTCCTCTTCAGTTACCATGGGAACAGAACTTCCCGGTTTTACTCCCAAAGGACGAAGAAAAAAATTGGCGATTTTGATTAATAAGCAGCTGACAGGATGCAGGAGCTTCCCCAGCAGTACCAGGGGCTGAATAATTACCAGGGCTATGGGTTCGGATTTATGGATTGCCAGAATTTTCGGTGTAACCTCGCCGAAAAGAATAATAATCAGCGTAACCGCCGCCGCGATCAGTGTTCCGGTCTGGCCCCGATTCAACTGGAAAAGTTCCGAGATATGTATCGCCAAAAAGGCCGCTACCGTGGTGGCGCTGATATTTATAGCATTATTCAGTATTAAGATAGTGGTTAAGATGCGATTGGGATCCTTTTTCCATGCTTCCAGGGCCCGGCCCCGGCGGCCGCCCTTCTCAATGGCATGGGCCAGACGCGAGCGCCCCAAACCCATGAGCGCCGTTTCGCTGGCGGAAAAAACTCCGGAAAGCAAAAACAGCAAACCGAGCACAATTAAATCTACCGTAAAAATAAAATCCATTTATTCCTCACTTCTCCCGGCAGAGATTTGATAAAACACCGTGGAGAGATTGCATTCTCAGTTTATCCACCAGCTTGGCATGATTATAACCCAGGAGATGTAAAATCCCATGAATTAAAATCAGCTTCATTTCCACCTGCCAGGCTACCTTCCGGGCCTGGGCTTGACGCCGGATGGCCGGCACGGAAATAACGAGATCCCCCAGAAGCCCGGGATGCGGCGGAAGGGGTTCCGCCGTCCCTTGATGCTCCCGCATGCTAAAAGAAAGAATGTCGGTTGGTTTATCCACGCCCCGGTAGTTCTGGTTAATAGTCTGAATGCCCTGATCATCCGTAAGCAGAATGGAGAGCTCGGGCGCTGCCAGGCGCAAGTTTCGCAAAATACCGCCTGCCATACGCCGGAGGGAGGTTAAATTTACGTTTATTTCATTTTGTCGGTTGGTAATCTCCACGGACATGTATCCTAACTCCTTTTCCTTGCGTTCCCAGGGCAGCGCGAAAAAATAAAAAAGACAGATAAGGAACCCGGGATTTTTTGCGGATAAATGGAAGCTAGATAAAATAAAAATTGATTTTTACATATTACCGGCGGGAAATAATACAGGATCAGCCTTGGGTCAAACCTAGGCACACCAGGCCGCACTCTGACTGGTTTAATATGCTCGCCTTTATTCAAAAGAAATTATCGCCCTCATCAATACTCCATAGCCGGGATTTAACCGGAAAAGAAAAAAGGGGCCTTGCCAGCCCCTTTTTTCATCAGAAATATTGCGCTTAGTACTCTATTGGCAAACGCTGACGCGGTGTGGTATGTGGTACATAGCGCGGCGTGCGTTTGGCGTTTTCGATAGCCATCTCGACCTCTTCGGCCGAAAATTCGCGTGAAATGGCCAAATCCTGACCGATCTCAATAATATCCGGATCTTCAATCTGGTCACGGTTAGCCTTAAACACCAGCGGCCACTGGAAGTTATCCCCGTAAATATCCGCCATCCCGGAAATATCCCAGAGTGTATCCCCCTGCAGGACTGAGTAACGCTGCATTTCAGGCTCAGGTGCTTCCTCGGGTATTGGTTCAGGTTCTGCCATCATTGGAGTAGGTTCCGGTTGTATCTCGGTTTGACCTCCGCATCCGGCCATCCCTACCAATGCGCTGGCCAGGAATACCGCCACTGAAAATTTTACTATCCCGTCAAATTTCATGCTTTTTCACCTCCTTCCGAATTAGGGTGGTTTAAAAATTGGGAACCACCCGCCGGCAGAACCCCAACCCTGTCAACATGTAATCCCCATTAGCCGACAATTATTAATTTGGTTCCCTTTTTCTGCTTTGCAAATATTTTTCAACAATTACCTTCTATTTGTATTCAAACCACAAAATAACTTTTATGTTAAGTTATCACGTAGTATTAAGTTATCACGTGATATTAAATTTTGTCAAGCCTTTGTTCAACCTACTTGTTTTTTTATGGCCTGGATTCCGCAATTTTCAAATTCAACTCTTTTAATTGTTCCGGACCGATTGGTCCCGGAGCGCCGGTTAAAAGATCCTGGGCTCTCTGCGTCTTGGGAAAAGCCATTACATCCCGAATGGTATTTTCTCCCCTGAGAAGCATTACCAGGCGGTCAAGTCCGATCGCGATTCCGCCATGCGGCGGCGCGCCCAGGGCCAAGGCCTCGATCAGAAATCCAAATTTCAACCGGGCCTCTTCTTCCGAAATACCGATAAGCTTAAAAATCCTGGATTGCAGTCCGGGTTGATGGATTCTGATGCTTCCCGAAGCGATTTCCACGCCATTTAAGACCAGGTCATAACTTAAGGAACGGACCCGGCCGGGATCTGTATCTAATCCGGGAATATCTTCCGGATGCGGGGCGGTAAAAGGGTGATGTTCAGAATCCCAGCGCCGCTGTTCTTCATTGCGCTTGAAAAGCGGAAAATCCACCACCCAGGATAAATGCCAGGAGTTTTTCGGAATCAAGTCCAACTTCCCCGCCAGCTGGATGCGTAACCGGGCTAATACATCATTCACCAATCCAGGTCTATCCGCAATAAATATTAATAAATCACCCGGTTTGCCGGCCAGCCGCTCCTGGATACGGGCCAGTAACTCAGGCGTAAAATATTTAGTCAGGTTGGATTCTAAGCCTTGGCTGGTAACTTTAAACCAGGCCATGCCTTTAGCCCCGAATTTCTGGGAATCGGCAATCAAGGCGTCTATTTCCATGCGGGAAAAAGACGCTCCTCCCGGCACAGCCAGACCTTTAACCATGCCTCCGCTGCTCACCGCTGCTGAAAATACTTTGAATTCCGCCAGCACGGCCAGATCTGAAATATTTTTCAATTCCAGGGCAAAACGCTGATCAGGCTTATCCGTACCAAAACGATCCAGCGCCTCGGAATAGGAAATACGCGGCAAGGGCAGCAGCTCTGGTTTCTGAATCCCGGCTGCCTGGAAAATCGCGGCCATCAGCCCCTCAACAGTATTTAAGATATCATCTAAATCCACAAAGGACATTTCCAGATCAATCTGAGTAAATTCCGGCTGCCGGTCCGCGCGCAGATCTTCGTCCCTAAAACAACGTGCTATCTGGTAATAGCTGTCGCATCCGGCTATCATCAGGATTTGCTTCAACATTTGAGGTGACTGGGGCAGGGCAAAACATTGGCCCGGATAGACACGCGAGGGCACGATATAATCCCTGGCGCCTTCCGGAGTGCTTTTTAGCAAGTAGGGAGTTTCTACTTCCAGCAATCCTTTTGCATCCAGGAAATCACGCGCGGCCTTGGTAACCGCGTGACGAAAACGCAGATTGGACTGCATGCGCGGGCTCCTTATATCGAGGTACCGGTAGCGCAGCCGCAGATCCTCGGAAATCCCCAGATTCTCTCCCACCTGAAAAGGCGGGGTGCGGGATGGGTTCAGCACCTGAAGTTCGCTGACCCTCACCTCTATTTCGCCCGTGCCTATTTTAGGATTTATGGTTTCCCGGGAGCGGGGCACTACTTGACCCTTGGCAGCAATCACAAACTCGCCCCGGAGCGCTGAAGCTTTGGCATGCGCGTCCGCGGATAGGGCCGGATCAAAAACCAGCTGGGTAATTCCTTCCCGGTCGCGTAAATCAATAAAAATCAGACCGCCATGGTCACGGTTGGAATCCACCCAACCGGCCAGCGCAACCTCTTCGCCGGTATTAGAAGCGCGCAGAGCGCCGCAGTTATGCGTTCTTTTAAATTTCATACCGAATCCCATTCGCTGCTCTCCCTTACTCAACTTTTGCAAATTTATAAAATCCCCCCTTGCCCCCCTTTTTGAAAAGGGGGGGCCTGAAAGTCTCCCTTTGAAAAAGGGGGATTCAGGGGGATTTACAGCGGTTTGAATATAACAGTTTATCAAAAAGCATATGATATTATTTTGAAAAAACAAAAAAAGCTAAATTTGCTAAAGTCGAGTCCCTTAAAATATAAATCATCTGGAACCAGAATAAGTCCGGCGTTAAATATAGACAAATTCACCCTGATTTACAAGCCCAATATTTTGCCCTATTGTAACCTATTAATGAACGTACTAAAATCACATTGTGATAAACTTGGCATTGAGAATAGAAAACCGAAAATTGACCGCATTTGAATATTATTATCATGTTTAAGGTTCAAATGCTTCGTACCCTATCAGTCATGTTACTAACATGACTGATAGGGTACGCCCTACTCTTCTATCATCTGTCTGAACGCCTCTTCACCCAACACCTCAACACCTAATTTCCTCGCCTTGTCAAGTTTGGACCCCGGCGCCGATCCTGTTACCACATAGTCCGTCTGGGCTGATATTGAACCCGAGGCCCGGCCGCCCAGAGCTTTTACGCGGGCTTCGGCCTGGCCGCGGGTAAAGCCTTCCAATTCCCCGGTGAATACAAACGTCCGGCCGGAAAGTTTTCCCCTCTCCCGAACTTCTTCGGGCAGCCGTTTAACATTCACCCCACTTTGGTAAAGTTTGTGCAGAATGGCCTGAGTCTCCTCAGACTGGAAAAATCCGCTTAGGCTCGCCGCGGCTTTGGGCCCGATCTCGGGCAGGTTTTGAAGTTCCTCATCCGAAGCTGAAACCAGGGCAGAGAGTTCGGTAAAAGCTGCGGCCAGAATTTCCGCAGCCCGCTCGCCCACCAAGGGAATCCCCAGAGCAAATATCAAGCACCCCAAGGTCCTGTGTTTGGATGCTTCGATGCCCTGCAGTAAATTCTCCGCGGATTTCATTGCCATACGCTCCAGGGGCACCAGCTTCTCAAGACTTAGGTTATAAATATCTCCGTAATCTTTCACCAAGCCTTTATCCACCAACTGCTCCACTAGTGACTCACCTAAGCCTTCTATATCCATAGCCGTACGTTGAGCAAAATGGAGCACCCGCCCCTTGACCTGGGCCGCGCACCCGGGATTCACGCAACGCCAAGCTACCTCATCTGTCAATTTAATTACCCGGCTGTGGCAAATTGGACACTGCCCGGGCATCTGAAACTTTTTTTCCGACCCGGAACGTTCGGCCAAAACAGGCCCTACAACCTGCGGAATCACTTCTCCGGCCTTTTCTATTATCACGCAATCACCTTCCCGGATATCTTTACGTTCGATATCTTCCTCATTATGCAAACTGGCCCGCGAGATAATCGAACCCGCCAGTTGGACCGGCTTTAAAAGTGCTACCGGCGTAAGCACTCCGGTTCGTCCTACCTGTACCTTGATGGCCTCCAGCCGGGTCCGGGCCTGGACGGCGGAATATTTAAAGGCTATGGCCCAACGCGGGCTTTTAGAAGTGCTCCCCAGGCGGCGCTGCTGATCCACACTCTCCACTTTTACCACCAGCCCGTCAATCTCATAAGGGAGAGCATGGCGGCGCTCCTGCCACTTCCGTGAAAATTTCATAACGTCCTTTAGATTCCGGCAGTGAGAGTGGTAGGGATTGACCGGTAATCCCCAGGATAAAAGCGCTGTCAGCAGGGCGGACTGGGTTTTCAAACCGTTGGCCGTATTCCTATCCGCGGAGTAAAGAAAAATTGCCAGAGGACGTTGGGCCGTCAAACGCGGATCCAGCAATTTAAGCGAACCGGCCGCCGCATTGCGCGGATTGGCAAAGACCTTCTCTCCGGCCGCCGCTCTTTTTTCATTCCATACCAGAAAAGCCTTTCGCGGCAGGAAAATCTCGCCCCGGATTACGATCTCCTTTTCCGGCGCCGGGCAGTCCAGGGTCAGGGGAAGACTGCGCAAGGTCATGAGATTGGCAGTCACGTCATCCCCGGCATCTCCATCCCCCCGCGTAGCTCCCTGAATAAACCGCCGGCCGCCGTATCTCAGGGCCACGGCTACGCCGTCGATCTTCAGTTCCACCGAGTAGCTTACCTCCTCATCCGGCAAAGCCCGGCGGACGCGTTCATCCCATTCCTCCAACTCATCCTCGGAATAGGTGTTTTCCAGGGAGAGCATGGGGTCAGCGTGCCGGACGGATTTGAATCCGGGTATGGGCTCGCCGCCCACCCGCTGGGTCGGCGAGTCCGGATCCACAAGTTGAGGATACTCGGCTTCCAGATCCTTCAGTCTCCGAAAAAGCCGGTCATACCCGGCATCGGAAATTTCCGGTTTCGCCAGCACATAATAAAGCCGGTTGTGCCGGTTGAGCGTCCGGCGAAGCTCATCTGCTTCTTTTATGATTTTAGAAGAGCATGGTTTGGGCGGCATTACAACTCCAGTTTTACAACTTTATATGTTTCGAAAAGAGAACTTTTCTTTGGATTGTCATTTCGAGCGAAGCGAGAAATCTTATAGAATACTTTTGATTCACAGTTTCCTTGGAGATTCCTCGCTACGCTCGGAATGACAAAACGCAGGAAGTCTGCTAAAACTGACTTTCCGCAACAAAAACTAACTACAGGATTTTGACCCCGCTATTTAATTTCCGGATGAAAAATCCTTAAATTCCCTGGGCTGGCTAAATATTATTAGGTCCGAATTACTTTATTTTATTTGACCTTATTACACAAGTAAATTATAATAGCGCCATAATTTCAGGAAGTCGAGTTTGGCGGCACGGGTATCATTTTAAAGGAGGATATAATTCATGAAAGAAAAATATGATGCCATCATAATCGGCGGCGGTGTGGCCGGTCTTTCTACTGGTGCCTGGCTGGCTTACAAAGGACTGGACGTAATCGTACTGGAACAGCGGGAAAAACCCGGCGGACTTTGTGTTACTTTTGAAAGAGCCGGCACTTTTTACAATCCCGGGGCTACCATGCTCACGGGTTATGGCGAAGGAAGCACATTAAGAAAATTCGCCCGGACATTGGATTTAGAAAAGGAGATGGAGCTTATTTCCTTACGCTGCGGTTTTAAAACGGTTCTGCCGGAACATACCGTGAGTTTGTGGAGTGACAAAGAAAAAACTATAGCGGATCTATGCCAAATGTTTCCGGCAGAAAGTCAAAAAATCCACGAATTATTCATTACCATGCAAAAAATTTATGACGAGGTAAATTCCATAAGCTTTTTAGGAACCGGATTGATCGATTTCTTTAAAGTACCGCTTAAATGCCCGCATATGCTCGCGGTCGCCAACAAGACCGTGTCCCAGTTTATGAATAAATACTTTAGTAATCAAAAATTGCAGGCCGCCCTGACCGGTGTTCTTCCAGCCTTTATGGGCCCACCCTCCAGGGTAGCCGTTATTCCATATATTATGCTAATGATGGGATTGATCGGCCAACCGGTCTATACCATAAAAGGCGGAATTTTTAAACTGCCGGAAGCGCTGGCCAAAGGCCTTGCCAAACATGGCGGCGAATTAAACACCAACAGCCAGGTAGTAAAAATAATCCTGGAAAATAATCAAGCCCAAGGCGTGGAACTGGCCAACGGCGACAGGATCCAAGGGCGGTATGTAATCTCCGCCTCGGATGCCACCAATACCTTTATTAAACTAGTGGGCGAAAATTCCCTGAAGCCCGATTTCATCAAACGAATCAAAACTACGCCTACCAGTTCTTCCCTGGTGGTCAGTTATATGTCCCTGGACATGGATCTGCTTGCAAACGGTTATGAAGCCGCTCACCACCTAATCAGCCATACTTATGATTACAATGAGCTTTATAATGATTTTGAAGCGAATATGTTATCCGAGACGGAATACAATCATTCCCTTAACCTGGCTTCCATCTCTGATCCCTCCCTGGCGCCCCCGGGCTTTTCCACCCTGGAAATTCAACTCAATGTTCCTTATACACCAAAAGACGGCTGGTCTACACTCAAGGAAATCATGGCGGAAAAATTAATCAAACGGGCCCAAAAGTTGATCCCGGATATTGAGGATCACTTGGTAGTCCAGGAGGTCTCCACACCGCTTTCCTTTGAAAAAATAACCGGAAGCCGGTACGGAGCCGTAGGCTGGGCGCCCTATCCCGAATACACCGGCCTGAAGGCGCTGCATCATGCCACCCCTGTAAAAAACCTGTACCTGGCAGGCCAATGGACCGAACCCGGTGAGAGTCTCGCGGCCTGCATGCTCTCAGGCCTGCAGGTTTCCAAGATGATACTGGACAGAGAAGGCTTAAAAAATTCCATAAACGAACTTATATAAGGAGGCTGAATATGGTTGCCACAGCATTGAATATTGATACCCAGAAATTGGATTCTATATACAGTATGGCCCAAAATTTATTTGAGCCCTGTAAAGGCGAAAATTGCGAGCTTTCCTATCTGAAAGATGTCATCGCGGCCATCCAGGAATACAAAAAATCCAATCAATGCACAGTACAAATCAATTTAGCCAATATCCGAAAACAGGAAAAATTCAACCCGCTGGAGCTTTCCAGGATCGCCTCCCTGGCCCGGGAACTGAGCCTGGCCTGCAAGGATCTTCCCCTGGAGACCTATAATCATTCGGTGGTCAATATCCTGAACCAGGCTGTACAATTATTGATCTTCGGCAGGATCATGCCCCGGTCATGAAATTTTCGGATTTTCTTTTTAAGGTCCGGGAGCAGCATAATGACTCCCCAGCCTTAAAAGATGATCTGTCCAAGCTTACCGAGTTTTTGAACGTCCTGCCGAATGAAACTTCCCACCTGGAATTACTCCCCAGCGACCTAGGTTCCCCGGAAGGCCGCAATTGCCTGGAAGCCTTAACCACGGTTAAAGACCATTATCGCTCAGTGGCCGGGAAAGAAAATGCCTACCGGTTAAGTGTAGTGCACCGGGTTAATTATATCCTGGAGGTTTTGGCCCAGGTCTTAAAAGGCGATTTAAAATCCCGGGTGGAGGATATCCAGGCGGATGAACTGGGTATATTGGAGGTAGGATTAAACGGCATGCTGGACAACCTGGAAAATAAAATCACCACTATCACCTCGATTAATAAAGTCCTGGAATCCCAGTCTTCCGCCATCAGCAATTCTTCCGCGCTGATTCAAAAGATCATCGCCTCCATACAAAATACCGCAATGTATGTGGAAGATGCAAGCCCGCTGGTAAACCAATTACTGGAGCTTACCAAAACCGGCGGCGAAAACATCAGCCAGTCGGTGCAGGAAATCAACAGCGTAAAGGAATCCGCCAGCTCCATTCTTAAAATGGTCAATATAATATCCTCGGTCACCGAGCAAACCAGTCTGCTCTCCCTTAACGCCGCCATTGAAGCCGCCCATGCCGGCGAACATGGAAAAGGTTTCGCAGTAGTGGCTGATGAAATCCGGAATTTATCCCAAAAAACCGAGGAAAATGCGCTGAACATCAGCCAAGCTATACAAGCCATTGTAGACAAAATTTATGTTGCTTCCGAGGTCAGTCAAAAGTCAGGCGAGAGTTTTACCGAAATCGAGCATGGCATCTCTAATATCACGGGCAGTATGAAGGAAACCATGCATAATATGAATGACTTATCCATCCTGTCTAAAAATGTTTCGCAAGAGGTCTTTCAGGTAATGGAACAATTAATGGATTTGATTAAACAATCGAAAAACGCCGCCAAACTCCTCGAAGACGAATCGCAATCGTAGGGGCCGGCTTCCAGGCCGGCCCATGAATTCACAATTACGCAAAAACAACAACGGGCGGTCACAGGGGGCCGCCCCTACACAACATTTTCACTAATCATGACTGTTTTTTATCAGAATGTGCCATAGAATGGCTGCCAACCGGTTCACCCTTTTTCAACTCCAGGTGCACCCGCAGGATTTCAGCCACACTCTTGGCACTAGCAATGCATCCCCGCGCCTGGTGCGGAGGGTCGCCGTCAAACATCTCGGAAATACTGCCTAAACCGTGTTCTTCTAAATGATTGACAAAGGGCTTGATCATCCGGGTAATCTCTTCTTTGACGGCTTTGGTTTCGCCATAGATCTTCCGCAGGGCGTCGGCATAAGGTCCGATGAGCCAGGGCCATACCGTGCCCTGGTGCGTGGCCCCTTCCCGGTTGAGTATATCGCCCTCATAGGTCCCGTGATAATTCTCGTTTGCCTGGTTCAAACTCCGGAAACCGAAGGTGGTATAAAGTTCCCGCCGCACGGTCCGGAGCGCCTTTTCCGCCTGATCCCGCTCAAGCAGAGAATAAGGCAGGGAAAGCGCTAATAATTGGTTCGGCCGTAAAGTAGCGTCCTGAAAATTATCTTCCACCCGGTCGAAGAGACAGCTTCCTTTTTTATTCCAGAACAGGCTTTTAAACGCCTTGGCGGTTTTGTCGGCCAATTGTCTATAGCGGTTACTGTCCGCCGGCTGCTTGAAATCAGCGGCCAAATCGCGCATCAAACAGAGCGCGTTATACCAGAGGGCATTAACCTCCACCGGCTTGCCGGAACGCGGAGTAACCACCCAGTCCCCGACTTGGGCGTCCATCCAGGTAAACTGCGCTCCTTCCTCCGGTATGTTGATCAGGCCGTCATCTTCGGAACGGACATTAAGGCGGGTGCCTTTTAAATACCAGGATATGATTTCCTCCATGGTCGTCCACAGCTGCTCGCGGATAAACTGATTGTCCCCGGTAGCCTGACGGTAATGATAAACCGCGACAAAAAACCAAAGCGCCGCGTCCACGGAATTATATATCGGCTGAGAATGCTCTTCATTAAAGTGGTTGGGCAGCATTCCCTCGCTGCAATATCCGGCCAGGGTCTGCAAAAGATTTCTGGCTTCTGAAGTGCGTTTCGTCGCCAGAGTTAAACCCGGAAAGGCTATTATGGCATCCCTTCCGCAGTCCCCCATCCAGGGATATCCGGCGATGACGCTTAGACCGTCTCCCCGCCGGACTATAAACTGATCAGCCGCCAGGCTCAAGGTTCGGCCGAAATCATCGCTCGGCGCCGCCATATCAACCAAGGCCCGGCGCCGGATAATTTCGGCCTGGGCCGCGGCCATGGGATCAGGATGGGTTAAGCTCTCGGGCGTGGCGGCCAGAAAACCGGGCTCGACGTCTGAGAGTTTAAAGCTGAGAATCCCGGGAGAAAATAAATCTTCCCCGCTTTCGAGCCCCCGGGCATGCTCTTCCCGGTAAAAAAGATTTTGCTGCCAGTTAGCCGAATGTTCATACACCAAAGCATTGTGGCAAATATTTAGCGCGGGCATATTTCCATCGGGTATCAACTGAATAACGTGTTCCTGCAGCTCATGATACGTATTAACAAAACGCCGTTCCTGGCGGCGCAAATGATGCCCGCGAAAACTGACCAGCGGGCGAACGGTCAAGATGATGTCTTCCTCCGGCGGGGTAAGCAGGCGGTAAACAATCCAGGTCAAATTATGTCCGTATGACATGAAAATTCTTTTTTCCAGGAGCTGATCCGCCAGGCGGTAAGTAAAAACCGGAAAAGGTTCCAGGCGAAAGGCTTCAATATTCAGGTAGCCTTTCGGCGTAATCTTATCCGGATACTGATAGGTCGAGAGATGATATTTACGCCCGCGGCAGCTGACAGTCTCTTCGAGTTGGGCGAGCATAACCACCCGGTTTAAAGGCACATTCAATGCGGCCGTCAGCAGGGACTGGTATCCGCGTGTCGGCATTCCGGACACGGTTCCACAAGCATAACCGCCGATTCCATTAGTCTCCATCCACTCCTTGCGGGACGAATTCTCAAGGTTGGTACATATATTGCGTCCCAGGCTAATCATGGCTTAGCCTTTCCCGGAGGCTTTGACGCGTATAATCCTTCGGCCGGTCTTTCCCAGCTGCCGCACCGTGGTTAAGACGATAGCCAGCACCGTCCCACTCAACAGGATCAGTACTGCCGGCTGTACCAGGGAACGTTCCAATCCTAAGGCCAGTAGTCCGCTGTGGAGGCCAAAAACCAGGACCAGGGCGCGAGCCATTCCCGCCGCCAGAAAAGCGGAAGTATGCTCAATGGACAAAAGCAATAGCCGGGCCAGCCAGTTGGCAACTACTAGCGCGGTCGCCATGATTAATAGCGCATCGACGGCTTTGGGAAGCATTTCAAAGTACGCGCCTCCCAGCCGGGAAAACCAGGCCAGGTCCGTACGCTCCAAGGCTTTCATAAAAAAGGTCACTATCAGAAACCAAAATATTACCATCCCGGTGGCGTGCGAGGGGGAAATATCCGCCCGGATTTTATTCAGCAACCGGGTCAGTCCTATCCAGGCGCAAAAACGGTCCCACTGCAGAACGCGCAGCAGCGCTACCCCGGCAAATTTTGCAATTTCCGAAACAATTAACCCTAATATCATGATGACCAGGGCTAAAAGCAGGGAACGGACATGTTCTATCAACACTCCGGAAAGCTGCCCGATCTGACTCATTATTATTTGAGTGGAATAGGAATCCATACATCTTCCTCCTTGAAATAAATAGCTTGTTATCCCGCTGCCCAGCACAAAACCACGGTGCCTAAAATCAGGCGGTAGATAATAAACACATACAATGTCCGGCACCGTAAATAAGCCAGCAGAAATTTTATTCCGGCATATCCCGCCAACGCGGCCGCCAGCATGCCGACTATTAACGTAACCACGGACTGATCGAGCACCAAGCCTGCCAGTTTTTTCAACTCAAACACCGCGGCTCCTAGAATCACGGGTATGCCCAATAAAAAACTGAAACGCGCCGCTTCCGCGTGTTTAAAACGCAAAGCTAGTCCGGCCGCTATGGTAATCCCGGAACGGGAAACTCCGGGCATAAGGGCCAGAGCCTGGGCGAGACCGATAAGCAGGGCATCTCCCAGCTTCATGGTTACAATTTCCCGGTGCTTAACCGCCCAGTATTCGGCTATCCCCATGATCAGGCTGACGCCTATCAAGCATCCCGCTATAACCGTTGGCGAACGAAATACGCCTTCCACCTTATCTTCCAAGGTCAGGCCGGCGATCACGGCCGGCACGGTCCCCAACATGATAAACCAAGCCAGCCGCGCCTTAGGCTCTCCCCAGGGATCACCCTTTAAACCCGCCCGTACCGCGGCCCGCACCATCTCCACCAACTCGCCTCGAAAATAAACCACTACTGCCAGCAAAGTTCCCAGGTGAAGAGCAACATTAAAGGTCAGGGAATTCAGCAGGGGCGCCTTCCACCCCAACATTTTGGGAATCAGTATTAGGTGAGCCGAACTACTGATGGGCAGGAATTCCGTCAGCCCTTGTACTATGCCAAGAAGTATTGCTTCCCATATAAACATGGACGTACTATACCATAAGCCGCATGCGCCGGAATAAAAAAAACTACTTTGCGCTCTTCGCGGCCTGAGGGCGGTCGATCTTGCGCATATCCATTCTTGTCAGTTCCCGCAGAAAAACCTCAACCAATTTGGGATCAAACTGCCGGCCCGAAAAAAGCTTTAATTGTTTAATGGCCTCTTCCTGGGATAAAGCTTGGCGATAGGGACGGTCCGAAGTCATGGCATCAAAGGAATCCGCGATTTGGAGAATACGGGCAAATAAGGGAATTTGCTCACCCTTTAATTTATCGGGATATCCCCCTCCGTCATAATGCTCGTGGTGGTGACGAACGATTACTGAAACCTCGGATAGACTGCATACCATGCCTAGTATTTCAGCCCCCACGACAGGATGGACTTTAATCGCCGCCCATTCTTCCGGGGTTAAAGGCGAGGTTTTCTTTAAAATGCTGTCTTCCACTCCGATCTTACCCACATCATGCAGCAAGCAGGCTTTGCGCAGCAAATCAATATCCTTGTCCGTCAAATTCAATTGCCGGGCTATGGCTAAAGCATATGAAACTACGGACTCGGAATGACTATGGGTATACCGGTCCTTAACTTCGATCGCCGTGGCCAGCGATTTAATGATGTCCAGGAAAGCCGCTTCCAGATCTTCCACGAGATTGGCGTCATCAATCGCAATGGCGGCATGTGCCGCTATTCCCCGCATAAACATCTCGGCCTTAGTATCAAAAGGCTCTTCTCCCTGGTAGCCCCCGGATATCAAAGCTCCCAGGATTTGATTTTTTATTACCAGGGGAACTATTTGAAAGTCTCTCACCTCTAAAACACTGGATAGTTTCTCCACGGGAAAATGGCCGGGCGCGTCCGAAGCGCAAACTACTTCACGCTGCCTGATTTCGGCCTCGGTGAAATTCAAATCCTCCCGCCGCAGAATCAGGGTTTCAAACAAGGGACTGCGGTGGGGCGGCAAACCTACCGCCTTGGCCGGCAGAAATAATTTTTTTTGCCGGTCCCAGAGAAAAATCAGGCTGATTTTAAAATTAAGGACCTTGGTAATAATAAAAGCAATACGGTTTAGCACCTCGGAGAGGGATCCCAAGGAACCGACATCCTCTGCGACTTGCAGAAGGGTCTTGGCAATTTGTGCTTCTTCCCGCAATTCGCTGTACAAATTGGCATTACGGATAGCTATCGTGGCCTGCTGTCCGAAAATATGTGCGTTTTCTATTTCCTCCGGGGTGAAGCGGCGAATTTTATTACGGCTATAGATGTTGATAGCACCTTGAATCTCGCCCCCGTAACGCATAATCAGGGAGAGCACACTCACTAAATTTTCCCGGCGAATTAATTCCGGATCACCGTAGGGCGTCTTTCGTAGATCCTCCGTATACACGAATTCATAATCACTTTGCAAAATAGCGTCTATCCGCTCCCGGGGTATGCATTGTTTTTTAATATAATCCGATTTGAAACCATAACCGGATTTAAATATCAGATTTTTCTTGGAGGGATCCCAAAACATGCAAGTAACCGCATCCGCCGAGAAAAATTCAGCGGATAATACAGCTAAGGCTTCCAGGGATGGTTCCAGCGAAAGGTCGGTCGCTATTTTGAGAGAGGTTTTACGGATAACCTCCAATTGATGCCGGTACTTTTTAATATCCCGTTTTAATTGGCTTACATCGTCAGGCTTCCGTGACTTACGTGAAGACAGGTTTTTTTTAAGGCGTTGCCGGGGGTTACGAGCACCTTTGGCCGAAGATGGAATGGGCAATTTCTTGCTCTTTTGCGATGCTCGAGGTTTTGTCATGAGAGCATCCTTTTTTTCAATTTCCCCGCTCTGAAGAGCGTGGAATTGGATATGATCTGTAGAAAACCATTATTACCATCCCACTTCATCCCCGGCTTGAAAGCCGGGGAATTCGCGGTTAACATATTAAGAGTACTAGATGATTTTTTTCGGGGCATCATGATAATATTCCTTTAAATTTATCACTAATATAATAACCCTAAAATCTATACTACTCTTTAATGATAATACTATATTAGTATCGTTAAATTAAGGAAAAACCTGAAATATCCTGCTTTTTCTAAGAGATATTATATTATATACTTTGTAATGCTATTTGTCAATTATAAATTTTTAAATATTTTTTAATTTTCAATGTATAAATTAATTTATAAAAATTGTAAAATGGCAAACATTTGGGCAGGCAAGCTACGGGATAAGGCTTTACAGATTATCGCCTATCATGGCAAAATATAGCGGCAACATTTAATTAAAGGAGGATAAGCACATGAAAAAGACTGCTTCTCAATCCAAGTCAAAACATAAGCTTAAATCACGTTCTGCCAAAAAACCTAAAAGGATTAGTTCCTTCTCGGCCCGGGATCGAATAATCCGGCTGATTAATTCCTCCCTGGATATAGACAAAGTCCTTCATCTTTCCATGCTGCTTATGGAAAAAACCCTGAACGCGACGGCCTCTTCCATCCTCCTGCATGATCCGGAAAAGAATGAACTAAAATTTTATCTGGCCACCGGCGCCAAGAAAGACGCGCTTAAAGTAATCCGCATGCCGGCCGACCAGGGCGTGGCCGGCCGTTCCCTGCAAACCGGCAGAACCCTGCTGATCCCGGAAGCTTCCAAGAGCCCTTTTTTCTATAAGCAGGTAGATGAAAAAACCAAGTTTGTGACAAAGAATCTTATTGCCACTCCCATACCTATCAGGGGAAAACGCATCGGCGTACTGGAAGTTTTGAATAAGACCCACGGCACTTTTTCCCACCAGGACATGCTGAAATTAAAAACCATGGCCGCGGAAATCTCCGTAGCCATTGACAACGCCCGTCTTTACGACGAAGTTAAACACGCTTATATAGCGAGTATGCTGAATATGGCCAAAGCGGAAAAATACCGGGACCATGATACCGGCATGCATATTGAGCGCTGCGGCGAATATGCCGTACGGCTAGCTCCTGAACTTGGATTTACCCCGCGCGAACTGGAAAACCTGCGGGTCTCCATGATGATGCACGATATCGGTAAAGTAGCCATTCCTGACGCGATCTTGCTGAAACCAGGAAGGCTGGATCCCGAAGAAATGAGACTTATGCAAACTCACACCACCAAGGGGGAGGAAATTCTGGGGCGAGCCCCTCACCTGCAGCGGGCGGTCGAGATCGCCACCGGCCATCACGAAAAATGGGACGGCAGCGGCTACCCCCGGAGACTTAAAGCCCGGACTATTCCGTTGACCGGCCGTCTGGCCGCCATCATTGATGTTTTCGACGCTCTCAGTTCCAAGCGCCCGTACAAGGACCCCTTTCCGCCGGAACAGGTATTTAAAATGTTAAAAGAAAACCGGGGCACTCATTTTGATCCGGAAATATTGGACCTTTTTCTCAGCCGCTTTACGGAAATGCGCGAAGTGTATCAGGGCATGGCGTAAAATACCTTAAAATTTAAATAGAATTTAAAATTTCCCCCTTTGGAAAAGGGGGATGAAGGGAGATTTGCTGAAAACGTCGCTATACTTAAAAAATCCCCCCTCGCCCCTCTTTTGTAAAGGGGGGTAAAACAAGATGTGTTCCTGGTTGGTTAAATTTTCATAAAGCGTAAAATAACTAAATCACCCTGCCAGTGAGCTCTTTTTTCTCTTTTTGACTGTTTCAATTTAGCTTCTAGGGAAAATAACCATCCTCGCACTAAAGAGGCTGTGTCATAAAAGGCGGTGTCGAACAATCTTGTCAGGAATCAATGTTTTACTTTATTTAGCCGGCGGCGGAATTGCTTTATGGCTTGGCGGAGAAGCCATGGTCCGGGGTTCGGTTTCCCTGGCTCGGCGCCATGGTGTTTCGCAAATAGTAGTCGGCCTGACAATCTTGGGCTTTGCGACTTCGGCTCCGGAATTTTTCGTCTCTCTCCTGGCCGCGCTTCAGGACAAATCTGAGATCGCGCTGGGAAATGTTATCGGTTCCAATATTGCCAACCTGGGCCTGGTTTTGGGAAGCGCGGCTTTAATCTTTCCCTTGACGGTTCATAAAGCCGTTATTCGGCAAGAGATCCTGTTTTTACTCGCCGCTTCCGGACTAACCTGGCTCCTGGCAGCCAATAATTCCATCTCCCGCTGGGAAGGAATATTACTGCTTGTTTTTTTCCTGGTATTTATAGCCTATTGCATGTCCCGAACCCGAAATCCCCGCCGGACGGATACACTTTCCGCCCCGGATTTAAACACCGTCCTTTTGAAACATCCGTGGTTGGATTTGCTGTATCTTGTTTTAGGTCTGACCGGTTTGATCCTGGGCGCCAAATTATTTGTCCTGGGCGCGGTTAGCACGGCACGGCTGTTGGGCGTTTCGGAATTCCTGATCGGACTTTCCCTGGTAGCCTTGGGAACCTCCTTACCGGAAGCCGCGGCTGTCATTGTCTCAGTACTCCGCCATAAAACCGATCTGGCCCTGGGTACGGTTATCGGGTCTAATCTCTTCAACCTTTTACTGATTCTCGGCACCGTGGCTGTCTGCAGACCGATTCCTACGTCCCCGGCATCCGTTAAATTTGATTTCCCGGTCGTGGTGGGATTAACTCTCCTGCTCGTGCCCCTGGCCCGTTCCCAAAATAAAATCTCCCGCCTGGAAGGCGGAATTTTGCTTCTGCTCTATGGGGGGTATATTGCCATCATTACCTGGAGAGGGTAATATCTTTACTATCTACATAATCAATTCAAGTTTTTCGATTTAATACTTCACTTGTCCATGACTTTATAAAAAATAATCTACTATTTAAAACAAATATAAATAAATTCCCGCATTGATTACCCATTCAAGTCCATTGCTTCCGGTATTCTGCGAGGACAAATTAATAATCGTAGGAGCGATATCCAAAGTTATGCTTAGTTCCTTGATGATCCGGTATTCGCCGCCAATAAACAGTCCATATTCAATGCCTGTGCCTTCGACATCTAAAGTGTCAAACCCAATGCCTCCAACCTCAATCCCGGTAAATACATTTATCATTCCGGTCCGGAAAAAATTCCAATATCCCCGACCCGCATAGACATATATCCCTTCACTGGCAGCATATTTTATTTCAGCCGAAATTTCCGGTATAAAATCCGCTTTTACAGTAATATAAGGATATCCTAATCCAACTCCTATTTCCGCCCGGCTTGCCGGGGCGAGACCACAAACAAGTATAAATGTGATTAGCATCATTTTTAAAAGAAAGTCTTTCATCATTTATTTCCTCCTGATAAGTTTATGGTTATGCAGAAACTTAAGCTTGGCGTTTGAATATATAAAGTGCGCCCTGACTCTCAAGCGCGCGGCATATAAATAGGCGGCAGACCCTAAAAAATCCATACAGTTATCTCCTTGATTTTCGAGGTTTTTATTTTTAGTGACTGTTTATCCACTCGGATATCGGCTCCCATACAAGAGATTTCGCATTGTCATTGTCTGCCCAAAGCAGATCAGCGTGTCCGTAATCGACTCCAATGTATTCCGGCGGATATAATTCAACTATTAATGTTTTTTTGTCAGGACTTCCCAAAAGCGTAGTCGTGTGTATTCCATACTCCCCGAATCCACCTGCCGCGCCGATATAAAATACGGGTATCATTATTTTGTCTAAATAGTCGTCATAAGGCAGTTCGACTGCATCAGACATTATTGCCTCAACGTCCATCATTCCTCCGAGACTCTCATAACTCGGCACAGCAAAAGCAATGTCAAAAATATACTCCACGTCCGAGAACTGCAATCCAGTGGGAATTCCATATGAATTGAATTCGCCGGCCGCATAGTGATACAGAGGTACGTATGGTTCAAGCCCAAGCGGCGCAAAGGTGGCATGGGTTGCTGACAAAACAAATAAAGCTGCTTGTTCATTAGTAAATCCAGGTATAAGTGGGGAATCGCCACCAGGCGCCATACTTGCCAATTGGGCTATTAGCTTTAAATTTTCTCCCTCCGCACTGTGATAGGTTTTCTGGTGATATAAGGATTTAAATGCGCTATACCGTGCGCAGGCGGCATTTATCAATTTCTCATTTTCCGGAGAAAATTTATACACCATATCTATTGGAATTATCCCTTTTAAGTTTTGTCTATACCTGGCTTTCTGGGTCTCTGCATTGGCATAAGCATAGGCAAGCGTTGCGCCTGAACTATGACCTGACACAAAGATTCTGCCAAAACCGCTTCCGGTTAGAACCCGTGAATACCTGGCGATTTTTACCGCCAACTCCAGATCCTGTAAATAAAGTTGGATATTCCATTTTTTCATAAATGAGAAATTATCCGTTTCATCCGGCACTAATGTCCATCTAAGGTCTATACCCCATACATCGATATTATTATTAGCCAGATGAATACCCAAGGATTGGTCTGCATTTACTTTGTCAGATAACGTGCTCATCAAAAACGCGGTGTGGAATTTGGATGAACTGCCGTGAATCATCATTACCGCCTTTCGGCTTGTCCGGGGAATCCACGGCTTCTTTTCTCTCGTTACTCTATAGATTCCCAGCTTATCAAATTCTCCATTTCCCACTTTGAGTATTATGGCATATTCATAAATATCATTGACCAGATGCCTTCTTTTAACTGAGATTATTTTAGGCGTAATTTTAGACGAACTGAATAAACAGTTGTTTTTAGAGGTAGCATCGGGAGTGCTAATATCCCGGCTTGACAAAGAGACGGCTTTTGCTATCAAACCTTCCTGCATATCGGCCATCTCGGATGCATTATTACCGGAGTCAGAAGATGGGATTAAAGTTTCATTTCCCGTACAAAGGTCTGTGCCTACATCAAGTTCAATACTTTTTTGCGCGGTTTTTCCTTTATTGTCGGATACAGTGCAAGTTACTGTATATGTTCCCATGGACGATGGCCCTGTCCAGACAACCTTCGCACCACTCCCCCTAATCGATCCACTGGTGGAACTCCAGGAATAGGTGAGTACATCTCCTTCGGGGTCTGAGGCACTACAGGTTATGGTTGAACTGCCGCTTGCTACCACTACCTTTGAATCTGCTGTCAAAGAATCCAGTAAAGGTGATTGATTAGAAGATTTTTCGATTTCTTTCTTTAATTCTTTGATTTGCTTTTTGGCTGCAGAAATAATTCCAAAATTGAGGTCTGTATAGGCTTTGAGAGGAATGAAAATGATACTTAATACAATGACAAAAATATATTTTTTCATATTGCCTCCTTTGAATTTTTTACATATCGCAAACCATATCACATAGAATACATGAAGTCAAATTTCGCCCTTATTTTTATGGGAGTGTTAAGCTGGGATAAAAATTCCCGTTTTTTTCCTTTCTATGCTGCCCCTGGGACAAGCCCATGATCTCTGCGCAAGGAAGGAAATAAAGCGAGTGGGGAGTAAAACCGACCAACTGATAACTGAGGTGAGTCGACCAAAGGAACTTCCCTTTAGCCGCTGGTAGAACGATGCGGGAACCTATCGATTCATACCGCTCCCATTAATCCGGTTGCGCTGCTTGCCGCGCGCTCAGCCTTCTTCTTCTTATCCATTTATCGAATTCCACCGCAATTATAATGATAGTTGTGCCTGCGCCTATCTCAGCCCACTCAGTCAGCGTAAGCGGAACGGTTCTGAATATCCATTGCAATGCCGGGACATAGAGAACTGCCAACTGGGCGAAGAAAGCCGCAATTATGGAATAAAACAGGAAAGGATTGCTCAGAAGAGACATCTGGAAAATAGATCTATCCTCAGAACGGCAGTTTAAGGCCTGATAAAATTGGAAAAATACCATGGTGGTCAGCGCAATGGTCCGCGCCCGTTCGAGAGGAACGCCGGCCTCGAGCTTGACTAAAAATATCGCCACCGTCCCGATGGCCATTATTATGCCCATCAAGAGTGTCCTCTGCACTAAAAGTTTCGAAAGAATTCCTTCTTTGGGATCTCGCGGTCTTCTTTCCACCACGCCTTTCTCCCCCGGCTCAAAGGCCAGGGCCACATCCTGAAAACCATTGGTCACCAGATTAAGCCAGAGGATTTGGGCCGGGATATAGGGAATGGGATACCCCATGAAAATCGTGGTTGAAATCGCAATCAGTTCTCCCAGGCCGCAGGAGATTAGAAAGAGGGTGACTTTTTTTATATTGTCATACACCACCCGGCCTTTTTCCACGGCTGAAAATATGCTGGCAAAGTTATCGTCAGCCAGTACCATATCCGAGGCCTCCTTGGCCACGTCGGTTCCGGTTTTTCCCATGGCGATACCAATATGCGCCGCCTTCAGGGCCGGGGCATCATTAACGCCGTCGCCGGTCACTGCCATAATTTCTCCGTGTTGCAGCAACTGCTGGGTTATTCTCAATTTATGCTGGGGAGAAACCCGGGCATAGACGTTTATCTCCTTTACCTTCTGGAAAAGTTTTTCATCGCTTAACGTCTCGATTTCCTGGCCGCTAAGCACCTGGGGTTCATGGCCGCCAATACCGAGATTTTTAGCAATGGTCACAGCCGTGACCGTATAGTCTCCGGTTATCATTACTACCCTAATGCCGGCCCGCCGGCACTTGCTCACAGCATCAATCGTTTCCGGCCTGGGGGGGTCTATCATGCCCTGCAGCCCGGAAAAGATCAGGTCAGTCTCAATGTCATGAGCAGAGAGCGACTCCATCTCCGGCGGCACTTCCTTGTAGGCCATGGCCAGTACTCTTAAACCTTCTTTGGCAAAATTATCGGCCATGTGCAATATATTTTTCTTTTTAAATTCCCCGGCGCCTAGGCACTCCGTACATCCGGAAAGCACCTTTTCCGGAGCGCCTTTAATGAAAATTATTTTTTTACCGCGGTGACGGTGAAGAGTAGCCATATAGCCGCGCTCAGATTCAAAAGGTATCGAATCGATTTCGGGATAACGTTTCTTCTCCTCTTCAGAATCAAGCCCGGCTTTCAGGGCCGAGGTAATGAGCGCTCCCTCGGTGGGATCTCCATCTACCTTATGATCACCTGCTTCTTCATATACATTTGCCTCATTACAAAGCAGTCCGATTCTCAGCCCCTGGAGGAGGCTATCGGCTTTTTTGACGGGGAGCGGCCTTTGTTCCTGTAGTATCTCTCCCTCGGGTGCGTAACCACTGCCGGTAAACTCATAGATATGCTCGCCATCATAGAGGCGTCTGACCGTCATCTCATTTTTAGTCAGGGTTCCGGTCTTGTCTGAACCAATAATGGTTGTGCTTCCCAGGGTCTCGACCGCTGGCAATTTCCGGATAATGGCATTCTGTTTGGCCATTCTTGTCATGCCAATAGCCATGGCTATGGTTACGGCCACGGGCAGTCCTTCGGGAATAGCGGATATGGCGGTGGCGACCGCTGTCATGAACATTTCCGACACCTTGGTCCCCATAATGACACCGCCCACAAAGACCAGGCTGGAGAAACTTAATACCAGGTAAACGATTATACGGGCAAATCTCTCCAGTTTTTCCTGCAACGGGGTTTTACCGGCCAATACTTCCTGAACTTCTTTGGCAATCTGGCCGAGAATTGAACTCGCCCCGGTCTCAACCACCACCCCCTGCGCCCTCCCATTCACGACTATGGTTCCCATGAAGGCCATATTTTTCTGATCCCCGGAGATCAAATTATCCTCTTTTATGGTGGCCGTAATCTTCTCACTGGCGATTGATTCACCGGTAAGCATAGCTTCGTCGATCTTTATTTCTTTGGTCTTGAAAAGCCTGAGGTCGGCCGGTACTTTGGCGCCGGCTGCCAGTAAAACAATATCGCCTGGCACAAGTTGTTCGCTGTTGATCTCCATATCCTTGCCGGCCCGGTGAACCCGGGCTTTGGGCACTACCATCTTTTTAAGGGCCCGGACGCTTTCTTCGGCCCGGTATTCCTGGACATAACCAATAATGGCATTGAGGAGTACGACCGCCATGATTACACCCGTGTCAATGTATTCCTTCAGGAAACCGGTTACCAGAGCGGCCACTAAAAGGACATAGATCAGGGGATTGGTAAACTGATGAAGCAGGATCTTGAATTTGCTTGTCTTTTTTTCTTCCGCGAGTTTATTCGGGCCATACTTTTTAAGCCTGGCATCCGCTTCGGGAACACTCAAGCCTTCCATAGAAGTTTTTAGCTTGGAAAATACATCCGGGGTATCCCATTGATACCAATTAATTGCTTGGCGGATTTTGTTCTCTGGATTCATGACTACTCCTGGCAATTATACCAAGGATTGGGAAAGAGCGAATTAGACCGTTATTTACTGGGCTTTATCGGCGTAACAAAGCCATCCGGTTTGACGGTAAGCAGTGAGCAATTCACGAGATCCAGCACTTTTTCAGTCGTATTGCCGATCAGGAGTCCGGGAATGCCGACGCGGCAAACAGTGCCCATAACAATCAGGTCCGCCTTTTCCCGTTTGGCCATTTTGGGAATCTGGATACCCGGGTCGCCGGCCAATAGTTTTTGTTGACAATGACCCCGCCTTAAGGAGATCGTATTCATAAACTCATCCAGCAGCTTTTTATGTAATTTTTTAGCATCGCGCAGAATGCAGTTAACTTGGGTAGGAGGAATATCCGAGTATCCAAACCCCAGCAACAGTTCAGGATATTTGGACCAGCAATGCACAACCTCGAGTTCGCTCTTTTCTATCTCCGCCAGGGAGGAGGCCAGTTCGATAATCTTTTTGTTAAGCGCGGTTTTCCCCGCATCCTCGGGATCCGGATCCACGGCCGCTATAATCCGCCGGAAGGATTTAGTCTGCGTGGACTTGATAGCCCAGACCGGGCAGGGACACTTCCGTATCAGGCGAACCGCCGTGGTGCCGAAAACCATTTCCTTAAACTTCTTCCGGGTCTCCACCGCTGTAATGACCAAATCATGTTTATCACACAGCACTTTGCGGATGATTTCCACAAACGGAACGCCCTTCAATACCTTACACCGAACGCGTATTCCTCTTTTACGCCAAGGTTTAATTATTTGTTCCAAATGATTCTGGCTCCCGGTCAAGGTCTTATCATAGAGCTCTTTGATGGCCGGGGCCTTTTCCGACCCGTATTTCCGCGGCAAAGCATGGATAACCTCAACTACGGTTAATTTAGCCCGGTTCTCCCTGGCCAAACGAACAGCCCGGTCCAAGGCTGCGGTACCGTCGGTTTTAGTGTAATGACAAAGTATATTTTTAAACCGTTTCATCGCTTATATCTCCTTTCTTTCCGGCTCATGGAGCTCCCGTTTTTTCTTATCTAGTACAATCATTACGTACGCTTCTTGCTGTCCGGGAGATATTGCCGCTTTATATCAAATTCCACTTTCTTCCGCCACAATCGGTCGCGGATGGCTTCCGCTTGCTCCCGGCACTCCCGGGCTTTACTTTCGTGTCCTAAATGGCCATGCGCTTCAGCCATTCCTTCCCAGGCCGGAGCAAACATCCTATCCTCGGAAAGAACACACTTAAATTTACGCATAGCTTCCCGGGCAAAACCATTTCCCAGCAGTTCCTTGCCTTGCCGGAAATCCCCTTCAATGCTTTCTATCACATCCTCCAGGTTAAGCCGTATGGCATGCTCGGATTTAAAAGTGATGACAGAACAGGGCATCTTCCGAATCACCTTTACTGCCACTTGGCCCAAGGAAATTTTGGCCAAATTGGTTTTTCCCACAGAACCCATAACCAACAGATCGGCTGACTCTTCCTTTAGCAATTCCAGGATCTTCTGATGCGCCGCTCCTTGCCGGATTTCCTTTTTATAAGTGACATTATAGAAGTCATGATCCTTTAAAAAATCTTCAAAATCTTTTTGTTGCGCCGGGCGGCCGGCAGCCGCTGGCTTGGCCGGCATGCTGATTACATTTAAGATGCTCAATTCCGCCCCGACTAAGCGTGCCAGATGGATGGCATTTTGCAAGGCCCGGCCCGAAGGATCGGAAAAATCCACCGGGCAAACAATCCTCTTGATCAAGGGCGGGCAGCCTCGTTTGACAATCCAGACCGGCTTGCTGGATCTACGCATGACCCGCTCTGCGGTAATGCCTAAAAGAAAGGGATCCGTCTCGTTTTTTTCTCTGGACCCCATCATAATGACATTCACGTCATGTTCTTCCGCCAGTTGGATGATTCGTTCAAAGGATGCCGGACCAGCGGCTATAATCACAGTGGAACGAATCCCCACCTGCTCTAAGTCCTTTTTTAATTCATTTATGCGTTGCAGCGCCGGTTTACGCATCTGGTCTAAAGGCAAGGGTAAATGCCCGGCCGTAGAAATAACATGCAACAGAAATAATTCCGAATGAAAAACTTTAGCCATATGAACGGCCATGCGCAGAGCATCATTGGAGGCCTGACCGTAATCCGTGGCTAACATGATTTTTTCCAATAATTTCATAACACCCGCCTAATCTCCAGGTTTATTCTGCTGCTGAAAAGAAATTGTTTTTCAGGAAGATTATAACAAGGCCTGGAGTAGTACGTCAATGACAAGCGACAATCTGTAAAGCCAAAATAGAAATGTCCGGTTTTAAGGTGCCGGAGCAATGTGTCGCCTCCCTATCGGAACTAATATTGGTTTGCGCCAAGGATGAGTTGCTAAAGGCTTTCTCTTTTGCTTGACCGGAGCGAATCGGCAGCTGTTCATTTTAAAAACCATTTTAGGAAAGGAAAGCGTTTTTTTAAAAGATAAGTCCTCAGTAATATTCTCTGGTAACGATTAAGCATTTTATGGTAACGCGCATGTTTCAAAATATCTTCTCCGGCTTGGTGTCGAATATCCAGCAAACGTTCTGTCACCCGTGGCTTCGGCCTTAAAAATCTGAATTTCATCTCGCCGCCCCCTTACTCAGCAGCTTTACCAAGTACTAACAGAACCCAACATGTCATGCTCTTGCCTGGAGCCGGGCAGATTGGCTTGACAGTTTCGCTAATTCCATATCGCTTTACCTGGCTGGAAATTAGTCCTGGGAAATTTAAAATCTAATAAACCATGTATCTTATAGTTTAGACCCTGTTAATCCGTTTTGGTTTCATTCAATTTCCCCGCTCTGAAGAGCGGGGAATTTTGATCCGAACTTCCCGCGTTGCGCTTCCTTCGCTATGCTCAGGGCCGGCAGGGCGGACCTTGCGATTGCTGCATGGCATAGGGGAAAGAGTCCAAATTTTGTATTGTTTTATTTGCAAAGTACGATTATTATTAGCCGTACGTCTGGAACTTACTGATTTTTCAAGGGGATTATAAGAAATGTCAAATTCGACCCCATCCGGAACTAAAAATCCGCCGGGAACCGTTATAATCACCGGCGCTTCCAGTGGAATCGGCGCGGCTTTTGCGCGTCATTTGGGCGCCCTGGGATACCGGCTTATTCTGGTCGCCCGCCGCCGGGAACACCTGCAAGTGCTCTCGCGGGAATTAAATAAACAATATAATACTGCTTCGGAAATTCTGGTCTCGGATCTGTCCCGGGCCGACGGCATGGCGCGGGTCGAAAAAAAGATATCCGAACTGAAAAACCTGGTCATGCTGGTAAATAATGCCGGGTTTGGAACCACGGGCAAGTTCTACCAAATCGAGCTGGACAAACAAATCGAGATGATAAATCTGCATGTCACTGCCAGCGTGCGCCTCTGCCGCGCCGCCTTGCCGGGAATGATTGCCAACGGCCTTGGCAGCATTATTAATGTCTCCTCTATCGCCGCTTATATTCCCTCGGATGGAAATGCCAATTACTGCGCGAGCAAGGCCTATTTAAAGGTTTTTTCCGAGGCTTTGCAAGCTGAATTGCGAAATACCGGCATCCGGGTTCAAGCCCTCTGTCCCGGCCTTACATATACGGAATTCCACGATACCCCGGAGTATCATGAATTCAATCGTTCCCGTTTTCCCCGAATCTTGTGGATGTCCGCTGAAGAACTGGTCTCCCGGTCTTTGAAAGCTCTGAAAAAAAACCGCGTAACCTACATTCCCGGCCTGGTTAACCGTTTGCTGATTATTATCGCCTCCAGCCCTCTCCTATCCCTGATACGGGCCTTTATGTCCCGGCGTAAAAAGCCGGCCTAGTTGTATTCACCACTGAAAGAAGAAGCTCCATATCTAAAATGAATTCATGTTCGCCATAATGTTGTGCACTGACCACCATGCCCGCACGGTTCCGGTGGGAATCGCGCTATTTCAGGGATTGCCTGGTGAAATCCCCTGGGGTACTATCATGGCAGCCTCCACTATTACTACTATTCCCATTATTTCAGCCTGACACCCGGTAGCCGCAACTACTCAACTGCAATCTTACTTTCTCCCTGAAATCTCCCTGTAATTCAATATGATGTTCTTTAACCGTTCCACCGGTTCCGCATTTTTGTTTAAGCTCTTTGCAGAGTGTTTTTAAATCATTGTCCGATACTGCCAGTTTTTCAATAATCGTAACGGTTTTTCCGCCCCGGCCTTTTCGTTCGAGCCGCAAAACGGCTTTTCCGCCGTTGGAAGCGTGTTTAGAATCAGGATGTTTTGGCATTTTATTGGGATTATCGGAATATACTAATTTATAGGTTTTAGCAGACATAATGCCTCCCCAAGAAATCCCGTCCTCTACATTTTCCCCAAACAGAGAACGGACATCGTTTCGACTTGTCTTGCCATAGCTTTTGTGGGCAAGGGAACGTGGGTTAAATAACAAAAGCAGGCGCAAATGTCAAGCGCTTTGGGGGAAGGGGCCACATTGGGCTATCCCGGAATTCTCAAAGATTAAATTGCCTTTTCTTTCTAAAACCGTTTTCGCCGATTTTCCGAGCGCACGCGAAAAAGACGTTCCGTAAAACCACCTTGTTCCAGGAACTGTTTCTCCAATTGGCGCAGCTGCTGGTCTAGCAAATAATTGGTCTGATGAATCACACAAATCATCGCATTGGCCGCAATCTTGTCCGGCTTTTGCTCCATATCCTCCAAACTCGCGCGCGCCACACTCACTAATTTCAGTTCAAACTTGCGCGAGGTCCCGGATGCCTGGCTACCCTCAGCAATATTCTGCTTGCCGCTGCGCGCTGCCTGCACCATTTGGTCATGCGTGCGCGAGCGCTTGCTGATAAAGCGATTGCAGAAAGCCATTGTGGCATCATAAACAATCTCCGCCATTTGAAAACTCTTTAGCTTCCGATACCCGCCGTGTTTGGGAATCAGAGGTTCTTGATTAGTCATACTCACCTCCCAAATTATTATTCCATATGATTCTCTTTTATATGACCGCTTTTTGTGATTTTTATTGCGTATGAATGGGATTTTTTGGGGTGATTATTAATTTGAGTTCAGGTAGACGGGGAGATAGGTCGGATACAGAAGGTCTGATCTTCCCCCTTCAAATCAAATGCCTTCACGCCTTTGGTCTACAACCCTATCGTTTTTTCTTGAATCCACCCGATGGCCGGCTGTCATTGCCACGGGATCCGCCGCCTGGTCGACTATGGCCATCGCGGTATCCGCCTGGTGATCGCTTATCACCACCACTTTTTCTCTCTGTTGGCCGGTCATAGCCGCGGTATCCACCGGGTGATCGGTTATCATTGCCACGGGGTCTGCCTGCTTCTGGCCGTGGCCGGCTGTCCTTGCCGTGGTATCCGCCGGCTGATCGGTTATCATTGCCACTTTTTCTATCTGTTGGCCGGTCATAGCCACGGTATCCGCCTGGTGATCGGTTATCGCCACCACTTTTTCCGTCTGTTGGTCGGTCATAGCCGCGGTATCCGCCGGGTGATCGGTTATCGTTGCTACTTTTTTTATCTGCTGGTCGGTCATAGCCGCGGTATCCGCCGGGTGATCGGTTATCGTTGCTACTTTTTTTATCTGCTGGTCGGTCATAGCCGCGGTATCCACCTGGTGATCGATTATCATTGCCACGGGGTCTGCCTGCTGCTGACCGTGACCGGCTATCCTTGCTGTGGTATCCACCTGGTGATTGGTTATCATTGCCACGGGGTCTGCCTGCTTCTGGCCGTGGCCGGCTGTCCTTGCTGTGGTATCCACCTGGTGATTGGTTATCATTGCCACGGGGTCTGCCTGCTGATGACCGTGGCCGGCTGTCCTTGCTGTGGTATCCACCTGGTGATCGGTTATCGTTGCTACAAGCCCCAGTAACACGGTCTTCGCGTTTAAAATTATCTGCCTGAGGTTTTCCACAAGTCTTGAGTTTTCCTTCGGTTCGGCTCTTTGCTTTTTTCTTATTTTTAGTCGGTATAACAGGTTTTGCTTTATCAATGGCGCCATTTTTCGCAGCCACAGCAGCTTTGGTAGTGGGCAGTGCTTCTGTTGCCACTATAGTATTTTCATCAAACTTTTGTTCCTTCATCCCTGTAATAGCTGCCTCAGCTTCAGCACGATTGGGCATTTCAACAAAGCCGTACCCTTTAGAAATACCGGTTTTTTTATTCCTGACCACGACCACGGATTCAATCTCGCCGTGAGCTTGGAATAGTTTAAGCAATTTAGTTTCCGTGATTGCAACCGGTAAATTACTAACATGCAGTTTCATGATATGTACTCCTGGGTTTAATACGCTTAGATGGTTATTGCCTATACTAGGAGTTTGAGCAATTGAGAATAGAACAATAGAAAAACTCAATTGCGGTCTGTTTTCTATTGTTCTATTGCTCAGGAATTAAAAAAAACAGACTAAATGCTCAAGCTCCTAGAAAGGGATCAGGGACGTAGGTTCGCTCCTCTTCTTGTGGCTTGCCAGGGCATAGTTTGGAGCCATTTCTACGGACTATGCTTTTTGCCCGGCTTTGCTGGAAAGCTTCACCGTGGCAGGCTTCGTTTTCCACTTCGCTCCAAACGAAGCTTGGTGGAGGCGGCGGGAATCGAACCCGCGTCCGAAAGAATTCCTACTCGTACATCTACATGCTTGTCCCGGATTTTAAATCTCGCGTTTTTACCCTCCTCCAGACAGGATGATGCAACGCTAGTCCCGGTATTGTCTCGCCTCTTCGCCCCGGAACGGAATGAAGAGACCAACCCGCTTGATGTCGCCTTGGCAACCCCGCGGGTGAGGGAAACCAAGACGCGCAGCTTATGCTGCTAGTGCTAGTTCAGGTTCAGCAATTAATGTTTTCCACCGTGTTTAACGAGGTGAGATGGATTCCTCGGCATGCCGCACGGGCCAAAATCCCCCCGTCGAGACCGAGCGCCCCCTTTCATTGATAAAGCATTATACTACATTTTCAATTTTTTAAACACTGATTCCGGAACACTCCGGATAATCAGCATGATGTATTTCCAGAAACAGGGCAAGTAAACCAAGTTTTTTCTTGCTCGCACGGCCTTGAGTATGCCCTTGGCAATGACTTCCGGCTTGGTGAAGAGCAGGCCCTTTTTCTTGTTCCGGGTCATGGGAGTATCCACAAAGCCCGGCTTTACTGTCAATACATGGACACCGGAGCGGGCCAAACGGTTCCGCAATCCCTGCAAGTAGACGGTTAAACCCGCTTTGGACGAGCCATATAAATAATTGCTCTGCCGGCCGCGGTCTCCGGCTACGGAGGAAATCCCGATAATCATGCCCTGGCCGCGCTTTTCCATGTAGGCGGCCACCCGTTCCAGGATCGAGACCGCTCCCACGTAGTTTGTCATAATCATTTCCCGGGCCAGGTTGAAATCCTTCTGCGCTTCAGTCTGTCCATGCAGCCGCCCAAAGAAAAGATAGGCTTCATCCAGCGTCCCCACCTGGCTCAAGACCTGGGATAAAAATTGTTCATGTTGGCCGGTTTCCAGAGCATTAAAGGAAATTACTTTGGGACCAGGACCTTGTCCGCGGATCTCCAGATCTTTTGCCGATTTTTCCAGTTCCGCCACCTTACGGCTGGCCAGGATCAACTGGACTTGAGGTGAAGCCAGTTCCCGGGCCAGAGCCCGGGCCATGCCGGAATTGGCTCCCAGTATCAAGATGTTTTTCGTTTTTTTCTCATTCATTAACTTACCCTCCCAGTTTTACTTCCAGACCCAGCCGTCGCGCCAGGTCCGAGTTAAACACATTTTCAGGATCGTATTTCTGTTTAACCGCACGCCATTCATTAAGCCTGGGATACATGGCGTTAAAGGACTCCTGCTTCATGCGCGCATCCTTGGCCAGATAAATACGGCCCCCGTATTTAAGTACCAATTTATCCCATTGGTCCATATGCTTGAGAATTCCGCCTTTCCCGATGGGAAAATCCAGGGCCAGGAAATATCCCGGCGCGGGAAATGAAATCATGCCGGGATTCTGAATATTACCGAATTTCTTTAGGACTGCCAGGAAAGACGCCCGTCCGGTAGCGCTGATTTCTTCCAACAGGGTTTTAACGCCCTCAAATCCCTGCTCAAGCGGTATCAGAAACTGGTACTGGACCAGTCCCGGCCCGCCGTAGATCAGGTTCCATTGCAAGATGGAATCCAGCGGATAAAAGAAGCTGTCATAATCCATTATCGTATTCAGACAGCGGGGATGCTTGCCGTAATAGCAGGTATTAAACGCGGCTACAGACAGCTGGTTAAGGCTCCAGGCTGGAAACGCGAAAGGTATGGCCAGTTTACCTTTGTTCGGAACACTCCGGGCCCGGGAGTGCTGCGCTATGCTTTTCAATTCGTTCTGCCGGGCAAAAGCGCCCCGCATCATGATACTGCGCCCCAGGTTTTTACCCCGGGCCAAACAATCTATCCAGGCTACGGTCATGGGCCACTCTTCGGTTTCTTCAAAAAGCTGGAAAATCTCCTCCAGGTTACGGGCCTTGACGCCCTGATACTTGATTAAACAGGTCTCAATGCGCATCATCTTTAATTCCACTTCGAGAATCAGGCCGGTCAGGCCCATGCCGCCAACAGTCGCCCAAAAAAGATCCGGGAGATTCTCGGCCGAGCATGTCACGTATGATCCATCAGCCAGCAGCATATGCAGACGCTCTACATAATGAGAGAGACTGTAACTGCTCTTGCCGTGTACATCGCATGCCACGGACCCGCCCAGGGTGGGATACTTGGTTCCCGGCGTTACCGGAAGAAACCATCCCCGGGGAACAAAAACCCCTAAAATTTGCTCCAATGTGACCCCGGCCTCGGCCCGCAGAATCCCGGTCTGCTCGTCAAAACCTATAAAGCGGTTATAAGGCGTAAAATCCAGGCAAAAGTTACTGCGATTGAGCGCCGCATCACCGTAAGCGCGTCCTGCTCCCCTGCCGAGCAGGCTCTTTCCCCGGCGGGCTTTAAGCACCTGGCCGGGTTCAGCGGTTGATTGAACCGGAAAAACACGGGCCGGGCTGGCGGGGTATCTTCCCCATCCGGTAATCTCGATTTCAGGCGGCCAGACCGGCCTGCCAATAATATCATTGGCCATAATTTAATTTGAACCTCGCTTTCTTGAAAAAAGGCTAAGCGGTATGAGATTATAATAATAATGCCCTTGGCCGTCAAGTGATGGGTTATTCCCTTTAATCGCTCTTCTCCCGGCCCCGCACTGCCCTCTCGGTTTCCCGGCTGATATCCCGTTCTTTAAGCGCTTGCTTTTTATCGTAAGTATGCTTGCCCCGCGCCAAACCCAGTTCCACCTTGACGCGGCGCCCCTGCAAATAAAGGCCGAGCGGTATCAGGGTCAGGCCTTTTTGCGCGATACTGCCGGCCAGACGGTTTATTTCCCGCTTATGCATAAGCAGACGGCGGGCCCGCAGGGGTTCGGGATTCTCCCGGTTTCCCTGGGCATAGGGCGAAATTTGCATATTCATCAGCCAAAGCTGGCCCTCCTTGACAGCAGCAAAACTGTCCCGCAGATTCGCCTCACCGGCCCGCAGAGACTTAACCTCGCACCCCTTAAGTTCAATGCCAGCCTCGTATTTTTCCAGCACCTCGTATAAATGAAAGGCCCTGCGATTTCCCGCCAGATATTTGCCGGCATGGGCTTCTGCTTTTTTCAAAGCCTTTTCCTCCTGCGTTGCGGCATAACCCGCGGCGGATTTTTCCTGGCTCGTTTTTCATGCCGCGGCTTATCTTCATGCAGCATGAATATTACCCGCATCTCATCCCGGTCCACGTCCATGACTTTAATCATAACCCGGTCTCCGGTATGGAATTCCCGTCCCGTATTTACTCCGGCCAGATATCGCTTGCGGTCTTCGAAATAGTAGTAATCATCCTCCAGGCTTCCTGCCCGGACCAGTCCTTCCACGAAATGCTCCTCCAATTCCACAAAAAACCCGAAATTGGTTACAGTAGTAATCAAACCGGCGAATACTTCGCCCACTTTTCCCTGCATGAATTCCACCTGCTTGACTTTCACGGCTTCACGTTCAGCTTTTTCCGCCCGGCGTTCCGCAATAGAGAGTTGTTCCCCCCAGGCGGACATACGTTCAACCATGTCCACCCGGCGCCCACCGGACCAAGCTCCTTTTTCCAGGCGCTCTGTCAGCTTGCGGTGTACGATTAAATCAGGATAGCGTCGAATCGGCGAGGTGAAATGAGTATAGCACGGGCTGGCTAAACCGAAATGCCCGAGATTTTTCGGCGCATAAAGCGCCTGCTTCATGGCCCGGAGCAGGGCCGTATTCAGCACCGAGGCTTCCGGCCGGCCTTGCCAGGAAAGCAGCAATTCCTGGAATCCGCGGGAGGACTCCCGGGACTTGCCGGGCTTCAAGGCATAGCCGTAGGCTCGCAGCATTTCCTTTAGTGCTTCCAGTTTTTCCCCGCCCGGCGGTTCATGTACGCGGTAAAGAGCAGGCGTATCAGTACGCGCCAAATAACCGGCTACGGCCTCATTTGCCGCAATCATGCAGTCCTCGATCAAGCCATGACTGGCCAGTTGTACCTGCTTTTCTATAGTTTTAACCCGGCCGTCAGAACCAAGCACTATCCGGGAATCCGGCAGATCAAAATCCAGGCTGCCCCGGGTCTGGCGCCGGGCGCGCAAGGCCTGGGCCGCGCAATAAATCAATTTTAATTCCGGGATAAAATCCCAGGCAGGATTGCCGCTTTTCCGGCTGTCCTGCAAAACCTCTTCCACCCCATTATAAGTCAAGCGCGCCCTGCTCCGGATGACGCTGCGATAAAACTCGGCATGGACGATTTTTCCATCCGGCTCTATGTCCATGCCAGCCGAGACTGTCAACCGGTCGCGGTCGGGAACCAGGCTGCATACCCGGCAGGAAAGTTCCTCGGGCAGCATGTGCAAAACCCGGTCCGGTAAATATACACTGGTTCCCCGTTCATAGGCCTCCCGGTCCAGAACCGTGCCGGCTGCCACATAATATGATACATCGGCAATATGCACTCCCAGGCGCCAGCCTCCTCCGGGCCGCGCCCGGCACGAGACCGCGTCATCGAAGTCCCGGGCATCCTCTCCATCAATGGTAAGAATCAGCTCTTGGCGAAGATCTTTCCGATTGGTATATACTGCTTCCTCCGGTTCCTGTGCGGTCTCCCGGGCTTGGGCCAGCGCTGCGGAAGAAAATTTATCTGGCAGGCCAAAGCGCCGCACTATCAGGGTAATGTCCACCCCGGGCCGGTCCCGGGAACCCAGTACCTCGATAATATTGGCCCGGCCCGGTGTGCTTTCTGTGGGCCAGACATCAACCTTGGCTACGACCTGGTCCCCATCGCGGGCTTTACCCTGCCGGCCCGGAGATATGAAAAACTTCCTCATAAAAGACCAGCCGTCCGCTTTTATCCATCCCTTGCCCCGATTAATATTAAAGGTCCCGGTAATATTTTCGCGTGCGCGCTTAAGTATGCGGATAACTTTCCCCCGGAGACGGTTTCCGCGGAATCCCGAAATTACTTGTATCTCCACCCGGTCATCCGGCACGGCGTTTTTCATGTCCGAAGCGGGAACATAAACATCCGTCCCCCCGGCCTGGTCAGGCACCACAAAGGCAAAACCCGGCCGCGTCTGGACCAGCCGGCCGGTCATTAACCGGGCGCTCTGGGGAGCGCTATAAAGCCCTCCCCTCCTTCGGATAATTTGGCCCGAAGCCACCATCCGTTTCAAACCACGGGACATTTCAGGCCTTTGCTTTATGGAAAGATTAAATTCTATCAGCAACTGCCGGGAGGAATACGGCTGTTTCCTAAGCTGGCGGATGATTTGCGCTTCATCGGGCCAGCTGGAAGATTGAAACGCTTTTGGTTTTTTGGACATAAATATCGAAAACTCCCTAATCCGGGGGATGTATCCGTTCAGTTTCTGACACTTTATTCTATTCCCCTCCCCAGGATGTGGTGGGAGGGGTGAGGGGAGGGAGCTAAAGTAGTGTGTTTTAAAAGCTTATCCCCTCACCTTAATCCTCTCCCACCAGGGGAGAGGAATGCATGAAATCTATTTTGTGTCAGAGACTGAACAGTTACGGCCGGAACTTTCTTTACAGTTGACAGCCCCTATTTTGCTGGGGTATATTTCTATTTCTATTTACATATTAAGCGGAAGTGGCGAAATTGGCAGACGCGCTAGATTCAGGATCTAGTGAGGGCAACCTCTTGGGGGTTCAAATCCCCCCTTCCGCACCAGTTTATTCCTGCGGGCCTTTGGGGTCCGTTTTTTTATTCTGCCGGGTACTTGTATCCGGAGCCGCAGCTTTTGGTTCGGGTTTTGGTTCGGATTCGGAGGCAGGAATAACTTCTTCCGGCTTGGGCAGTTTAGCCTCTCCTCCCTTTAAAACTTTTTTAAACACCTCAGAAGTCTGTTTTATGAATTCACTTCCAAAAACCGATTGAATAATATTTTCTTTCTTTTTCTCATCAATCCGCTCTTCTCCTGCGGCTCCGGCCTGCACCAGAATTATATCATCTCCTAAAACGGTCTCCTTTAGATCTATCGGCACACTCTGCCCGGCCGGGAGACCCAGGTTCGTAATTTGCCAGGTTTCGCAGTTTACCTGGATATCCGTAAGTGTGCCCAAGGCCCGTCCATCCTTGCTGGAAACCGGCATGCCCAGCAACTGGCCCAGCCGGCGCCCTCGTGGCTCACCTTTACTGACAACACTCTCATTGGGCAAAAAGATCAAATCAATCCCGATTTTTTTAATATCTTTAATCTCCACCCAATGATCTTCCCAGGCCAGGGGAGTGCCGCTTCTTAATACAAACCCGTCAACGGTTTTTTTCTGAATATCAAGATAGATGCTGTTCACGGTTCCCATCATCCGGCCTTCAGTATATGTTGCCACCCACATGCCTTTAATATCTTTAAGCCATAATTGTATCATTCCCCACCGCCTTAAACGCTAATTTCAAGGGCCCTAGGAGCCTGAGCAATTAGTTGCTCAGGCTCCAGAGCATTTGAGAGTAAATAGTAGAAATTAGATAAAATATCTCAAATGCGGTCTACTTTCTACTATCTACTCTCAAAAAACCGACTAAATGTTCACGCCCCGAACCCTGTAAGTAATTTTCACACTTTGAGATGACCTTTGCAAGCCTCAAATGCATTTTTTTCTGAAAATAGTAATCATTATGCATAACCGATTACCGATGTAGCGTAAGTGCTGTCTAGGAGCCTGAGCAATTAGTCGGTTTTAATATAAATAATTCCTCTCCCTCGAGGGGAGAGGTTAGGTGAGGGTGCGATTTTAAAGGCTTTTATCACCCTCCCCTTCATCCCCTCCCGTCAAAAAGGGAGGGGAATACTTGAATTCTGGACTAATTGCTCGGGCTCCTAGTGTGGGTTACCCCACCTTTCTCGCGCTGCAAGTAATCGGATACCATTATCCTGGTTTTTCTCTTGGAATTAAAGAAAGTTTTAGTTATAACTAGATAATTAAAATACCCAGGAGTCTGCCTTCCATGCCTAATATACTGTCCCAGGAAGATCGCTTCAAAGACCGGATCGAGATCATCGGTTACTTTACTGCCGCAGCCGCCGGTATTATGCTGATAGTATATTTCAGTATGATCTTTTTCTACGAACCGGTCCAGCGGCAGACCGCGGGAATCAAACTTGGAACCCTGTTTTTATACAGTATAATCCTGACTTTAGGATTTTTTATTCCCCAATATAAAAACCGGGCCAGAATTGTATACCAGGTTTATTTTCTGGGTTTGGCAGCCGTGGCTTTTTTCCAGACCCTGGAGCGGGGCCAATGGATTTATGGTCTCTTCCTGGCATATTCCCTCTACGCGCTTTGGGTGCTTAGCCATCCCGTCGGCCTTCGGTTTTTTCGACCCCTGCGGCCCTGCGAAGAACGAATACTTAAATCCGCTAATTGGTTCGTGTTTTACCGTGTAATGCTCACGCTTTTTATGCTGGTATCCGCCTGGAAAGCCTTGAACCGGCTGGGCCTTTCTGAAACCAGCCTGGAAAACGATCCGGCGCAAGGCGTTCTTGTCCTCTTCCTCTCCGGCCTAATTTTTCTGCTGCTCTGGGGTTTGAAACGCCTGCATAACTGGGCGCGGTGGAGCACGGCCCTGCTTAGTTTTGGCCTGGGAATATTCGCCATTCCTGACACGGTTGGCGCCCAAAGTTATCTGGATTATTGGAAAGTTCTGGCCAAGGTTTTTTATTTTTTAAGTTTAAGCGGATACCTGCTTTTCTCCCCCCTGATTCGAGCAAGCTTTAAAAAAAGCCAAGGCCCTGATTCTTGACCACCCGCTTGCTCTGGTTTCTTCTGCTCTTCTATGGCAGCCTGGGGCTGGGCCTGACCTTGCGTCCCTGGAAGGCGCTCTCGCCCCTGATCATGCGTTTTACTATTCTTTTGCTGGAAACCCCTATCTTCATCTATAGCTTCTGGATTTTAGATATGCAGCACCTGAAACAATCCGCGCCCATCCCCTTGCTCTCCACCCTGCTGGTGGTGCTCACTCTCGTTCTAAGTCCCTGGGGCGCGCAACGCCTGCGGTTGTCCCGAAAAGCCCAGGGCAGTTTTATTTTAGCCGCCACTTTTTCCAATGTGGGAACCACGGGCGGCGCGTTTATATGCTATCTGCTTTTCGGCCTGCCCGGCCTGTCTCTGGGATACCTTTATCTGCTGCCTTATCCGATTATTATTTTCACACTAGGGTTTAGCGTGGCCAAACATTTTGCTTCCGAGTGCCGGTTGAGCTTTCGCGATTATTTCACGAATATAGCAACTAATGTTATCTCCATGGTTCCTCTGGCCGCCATGGCGCTGGGCCTGCTCCTGAACCTGATAGGTTTTCAGCCCTCCCGCGGTCTAGTCCCCTGGGCGGACGGCCTGATTAAATTGGACCTGGGTATTATGTGTTTGGCGATTGGCATGACCTTGCGCCTGCCTCATCTTTTTTCCCCCTGGCGGCCGGTAGTGGCGGTAAGCGCTATTAAATTCCTGATCCTGCCGCTGCTGGCTCTAATCATGGTGTTATTCCTGTACGGATCACTCGGCCCGCTTCCGGCCAAAGTAATCCTTATCCAGTCCGCCATGCCGCCGGCCATTTATGCCGTAATTACCGCTCATCTTTTCGGACTGGATCGCGAGCTCGTCAATTCCCTCTGGTTCTCCCTTACCCTCCTGCTGATACCGGTGGTTTTAGGCTTTTTCCTTTTTTGGGGATAGCCATGTCACTTACCCAAAAAAGTGGACACCTCGAAAATAAAGTATAAAATATTATTACTTGAATATCCCTCGTTTCACGCGAGATGACGAAATCACGGAATTTGGCGGAAAATGCCTTTTGGCGACACTCCCATAAAACGAAGGAGGAGCATGATGGAAGAAGTAAAAGCCCTGTTGCGCAGGATTATTGAGAATCAAAATGAAATGGCCGGTTTGAAAGACGTGGAATTGTCAAACAAATGGCTGGGGGGTAAGATTACCATCACCCCGGGAGATTCCTCCATGAAGTCCACGGAAATTTCCATTGATAATCTGTTTAATAAAATTATATCTGTCCGCGAAAAATTAAGAGTTTTAGAACAAAAAATCAACCATCACACCAAACTGGAATCAAATGATAAGCTTGAGCTCCAACAATATATCAGCCGTTGTTATGGTTCTCTAACCACGTTCAATGTTTTATTTCGATACCAAGAAGACAAATTCCACGGACAAGCAGCCTAAAGGGGACGCTCCCGTAAAAAAGTATTGATAAAATTCTATAAGCTTGATAAATTGAACCCCATAAAACTCGTCAGGAGGATATAATGTTTAGTATTGGTGAATTTAAAGGGAATCCCGTTATTAACTTGAAACGCTCAGAAGATGACAGATATGGTTTTTCTTTCGGATTATCCAAAGCCAAGCTGTTACTGGAGCATATAGAGGATGTCAGAAAATTTGTCGCCGAGCATGATAAGGAAAAACCAAAGGGCTCCCCGGAACAGTCCTGAAGGATCCCAAAATATCCGGCATCCTGAAGAAGACTTTATCCCCTATTGATCGTTATCAATAGGGGTGGTACCATCCACTCGATAACCCAGTTTCCTTCGTTGTTTCTTTGGAGGCAAACCAGGCCGCCTTGCTGAAACTGAATGATAGAAAGAGATTCATCTCCAGCTATCAGGTATGAACTTAGTTTGGCTAAAAAAGGCAGATGGCTGACCAGCATGCGATCTTCTTCTGTCGCTTCAATTTCTTTGGCAATATGAACAATTTCATCTAAGGGTGCGAGGCCTTTTTTCTCGTTCAATCCAACTTGTGAAATCAAGCGCGCAGCTATAATCTCGGCAGTTTGTTTAGCGCGTGTTTTATTGCTGTGAAAAATTAATGGGATTTGAATACCCGCCTTACAAATAAAATCCGCTGCCGATTCTACATCTTTGCGGCCTTTTTCCGATAAAGGCTGGGCCGGATTCTCTTCTTTGGAAACCGCATTGCCATGTTGCATCAGATAGAGTTTCATGTTTTTTTCCAACAAACCTTTCATCTTCCCAATCATGGTTATAACGTCAACCTTTTTGGATCTTTTTAAGTCCTACTTCTAGTGCCCACTAGATTGTGCCTTGGGTGGTTGGCACCTGAATTGGCATTATTGATGATAATTTTTAGAGATGCCCATTATACTATTCAATAAAAAGCCCCAAAGGCAATACCCTTCAGGGCTCGGGTTAGCATTTATCCTTAAGCAACCTTACTTTCCAATCTCGCTACTCTAATTTCTAATTTCCCAAATTCATTACGGTCAACTTTTTGCTTTAACTCATTTTTTATCTCAGCTTGTCCTTCATGTAGTAAACTAATTTGCTCTTTCACTGAACTCATATCTGTTTTTAAAGTACCAACGTCTGTTTTTAAAACAGTAGTATCCATAGTTACTACTCCAAGTTGCTCTTTCATTGTCCTGATTTTATTTTCAACCTTATCAAAGCGATGATTCACAACCTCGGTTAATTTTTTCATATCTGACCTGAAACTTTCTACAACGGTTTTGAATTCTGACATAGTAATCACCTGCTTTGCTGACATTTTCCACCTCCAGAATTTTACTTCATTTTCAGCTTTTGGCAAGCCTTTTTTAATTAGACAAATTTCCGGAGATTTCCTTGCATTTTATATTTTTCGCAGAAATTCCGCATTATGAAACCTCTGCAAATGCGACCCAGCCTCTTGCGGGAGGGGAATTTATCTTATGCTGGCCGGGCTGGACTTGATATATCCTTTGACAAATTATGTCGAGTTTCTTAACATGTCAGTCTTACATTAAACTTTTATTTGAATAACTTTCTGACTCCTGGTTGTCATTTTCACACACAGAAAATGGCGAAGACCACTTTAATGAAATAATAGATAGGATCAAATAGGGTATCTCCGCGGCTTGCCACGGGGAGTTTCTCTTACTAAGGAGGCCTTCGCATATGGACAAAAGGGAAATACCCGTATCTCAGGCCAACCGTTTGATTAACAGCGGGCCAGTAATTCTGGTAACCTCAATAAAGGACAATCAGCCGAATATTATAACCCTTGCCTGGAATACGCCTTTAAGCCACTCGCCGATGCTGGTGGGTATTTCGATAGGAAAAGGCAGGTATTCCCATACAATTATTGAAAATTCAAAGGAGTTTATCATCAATGTTCCGCCTCTTGAGCTACTCGAAAAAGTACACCAATGCGGCACAATTTCCGGCCGGGAGGGCGACAAATTCAAAGCCGTCAAACTAACCCCTGAAAAGTCTTGCAGGTTAAAAGCACCTATTATTGCCGAATGCATCGGACATCTTGAATGTAAAGTAAAAGATATTTTCGACGTAGGCGATCATTCATTGTTTGTCGGCCAAGTAGTTGCCGCCTCGGCTGCCAAGGATTTTTTTGACGTTTGCTGGCGGATAGACAAAGTCCATCTCATCGCCCATCTAGGGGGAAATAAATACCAGATATCGGGAAAACCTATCCAGGTCGAATAATAAGCTGTGTCATTAGGAGAGGTACTATCGGGTAAGAGCATGGGGGGCTTTCATCCACTTATTCCCCCATACGTAATCAGGCGGCCACACCCTTCGGCTTCGCTCCCTTCGGCTACGCTCAGGACAGGCAGGACAAGGAGGGCCGCCCCTACAAAAACCCTACAACTGCCACGTTTATCATTTTCACGAATTACAAATCCGCACAAAAAAGTCCGGTCCTGGAGGTATATGGCAATAAAAAAGCCGGAAATCCACGTCTGGACTTCCGGCTTTTTAAAAACATTTGAACAGGTAACCGCAATTAAGTAAAAATTCTTTTTTCGAAATTCGAGAGTCGAGAGTTGACCGCATTTGAGATTTTTGTCTACTTTCTACTTTCTAATCTCAAATGCTCTCCATTTTTCGCCTTCGGCGAAAAATGGTGGGCGGTACTGGACTCGAACCAGTGACCTCTTGCGTGTCGAGCAAGCGCTCTAACCAACTGAGCTAACCGCCCCGGTTTTTTTCTAGATCCACCCCTCTAATTCCGGCATAAAGTCCCGGCAGGTCAGATCATAACACAGCGGGGTCAGGGAGACATAGCCTTGTTCCACTGCTACGGCATCCGCATCGGAGGAAGGATTTAGCACCTCGGCATCTTCCCCGGTCAGCCAGAAGTAATCCCGGCCCCGGGGATCCTGACGGCGATCATACCTGTCACGGTACCGGTACCGGGCCAGGCGGGTCAGCCGGACGCCCTTGATGGTTTCCTTGGGAATAGCCGGTACATTGAGATTCAATAAAATCCCGTCCGGCAGGCCTCGTGCCAGAATCTTTTCTGCGAATTGCCGGGCATAAATTCCGGCTGGGGTAAAATCACTCTGCTTGTCAAAAGATCTCAGGGAGACTGCCATGCTGGGTATGCCCAGTATGGTCCCCTCCGTCGCCGCGGAAACCGTGCCGGAATACAGTACATTAGTCCCGGTGTTTGGTCCTAGATTAATACCGGAAACTACCAGGCGCGGCAACCGGGGCAGCAAACTGTGCACTGCCAATTTGACGCAATCAGCCGGAGTTCCGTTTATGGCCAGGCCGAATAACTCGCTACCGTGAGATACCTCTACCACGCGCAGCGGATGCAGCATGGTTATGGCGTGACCCATAGCGCTGCGTTCCGAATCCGGCGCCACTACCTTGAGATTGCCCAAACCCTTCAAGGCTTCTTTAATCTCCCTTAACCCGGGGGCATGAATGCCATCGTCGTTAGTAATTAGTATATCCGGCGTCTGATCCATAATTTTTATGCCCGCTCCATAAAAAGAAACCGGCCTTCTTCATAGCAAAGAGAAGCCGGTTCTCTGACTTTTTACTATATGCCAGCTGCTGGCTTATTTATTTCTTCTTCCGCGGGACAGTTTTAGACGCGGCTCCTGAAGCTTTCGGCTTTTTTCCTTCATATTTCTTTCGGCTGGTTTTGAGAAAAAGTTCGGTTAATTTTTTATCGTAGCGTTCCCGTTCCGCGTCGGACATATCGCTGATATATCGCATGACATTACCTTGAGTAGTGCCATAACCGGCATAGATTTTATCGGTTTTTTCGCGTATCCGCTTGTTCAAGGCCATTATTTCCTTGGGATCGTCGGGTAATTCCTTTACTACCGGAATCTCGTGCAGACTGCGCCTTCCGACCTGATGCGTAATCTCTGCCGCTAACTCGGGTGTAAGGTTCCCCTTTTCGTAAGGCGCCTTGGTTAATTTTATTTCTGCCATAATATCCTTGAGATCGGCATCCTTGGCTTTTTGTACCTCGGCTTCAAGTCCTGCGTCCCACCTGATTTTAGACTTCTCGGTTTTACTTTTTTTACCGCAACCCGCCACCCCTATCACAAGCGATACCAGCAGGACTATCCCGATCCGCCAGCCGTTTCTCAAGTCCAAGACCATCAACTCCCTTCAACCTGCAATCGCAATATTTTCGCTTTAATTATAAAATTTAATAATACCATAATTAGTATGCCCGTCAATCTTTTTTGCCTCAGGATTTTTTAGCCTTTTTTTTCATATTTATTAAAAGATTAACCAGGGCTAAGGCTCCTAGTGCCACTGCTGTTCCCAAGCCGGCCAGTATATACATCCCGGCTCCGCAGGCCAAACCGATCCCGGCCACGGCCCAGACTGAAGCCGCTGTGGTTAATCCCCGGACCAGCCCCCCTTCGGCGTGAATAATGGTACCGGCTCCGATAAATCCTATCCCGGTGACTACCTGGGCGGCTATTCGTCCGGGATCAATATTCTGGCTCTGCCCGGCATAGCGTAAAAAAAGTTCCAGCGATATCATCATAATCAGGGCCGAACCCAGGCTGACCATAATATGAGTCCGCATTCCGGCCGGCTTGTGCGCGCGCTGCGGGTTCCACCCGATCACCGCGCCGATTATGGCTGCCAGTATTAATCTGGCAAGCATTTCCCACCAGGGAATAGCCTCAAGCGGCATTGCGTTTAATCCTCCTTGTTTTTCAAATCTATCCACGGACGGAGACGTTCAAGTTTACGCCGGCCGATCCCCTTGACTTGCAGTAAATCCTCGATCCGGTAAAATCCTTGGTTGACTTTTTTTTTCGCGATAATTCTCTCCGCTATGACAATCCCGATGCCCGGCAGCGAAAACCAATCACGCGCCGTAGCCTGGTGCAAACTGATAAGCGCCGCTTCCGGAGAAGCCGCACGAACGGAAACCGGCCGGACAGTAAAACTTTTTATTAAACTAAAGGCACATGCCAGCGTCAGAAAACCTGTGAGTACCCTAACCGTGCCCGGACGCAGACGCATTAATTATACTCTGCCCTCACGGACTCAATGCCATTATCCAGCCAATGAATGACACCTTGAACGGCCTTTTCCACCAGATTATTCACCGGAAGGCGTTCCTCTCTCCGGAAAGGCTGGAGTACAAAATCCTCGGCTTTCATGCCCATGGGCGGTTGGTTGATTCCCAGGCGCAACCGATTGAAATCCTGCGAGTCCATTATTTCTATTATGGATTTTAATCCATTATGGCCGCCGGCACTGCCGCGGGCGCGGAAACGCAGGGCTCCCAGCGGAAGGTTTAAGTCATCGACTACTATCAGAATGTTTTCGGGCGGAATCCGGAAATAATATGCCAGCGCAGCGACCGATCTTCCGGAAAGATTCATGAACATCCGGGAACGGGCTAAAATAAAAACCGTCTCTTTCCGGGACCCGCGCCCCCATTCCGCTCCCCGGGAAGTATGGGAAAGTTTAATCGCAAGCTGCCGCGAAATCTCGGAGATAACCCGGGCTCCGAGATTATGCCGGGTTTTATTATAAGCCTCGCCGGGATTTCCCAACCCAAAAATAAGCTTCATTTTTTTTTATTTCCTGTCCCGGTTGATCAGCTCCCGCCTTTATCCTTTCCCGAACGCCTCTCTTCCCGTTCTTTCTCCCCGATTACTTCCGGCTCTTTGGCTCCTTCTTCAGGAACCGCAACTTCGCCTTCGGCCGGTTTTTCTTCCTCCACCCGCGGAGCCAAAACATGAACGATGCGTTCGTGGGGTTCCACCAGAACCTCAATTCCTTCAGCCAGAGAAAGCTCAGCCACGGATATGGCATCACCGATGTTCAAGTGGGAAACATCTACGGTGATCTTATCCGGCAGCAGCGACGGCAGACAGCGCAGGGCTAATTCACGATGAAGCTGCTCCAGCATTCCTCCTTCCTTGCTGCCGGGCGCCAACCCGGTCAGGACTATGGGAATGGTGGTTTCCAGCGGCTGATCCATGCGGATTTTAACAAAATCAATATGCAGTATTCCGGAATCAACCGGGTGCCGTTGCAGCTCCTTGATCATTACCGCCGCTTCCTGCGGCTGTTCTCCCCCGAGAACTGTCAGCTTGAGCAGGGCATGAGATCCGCTCGCGTCGTGAAATACGCGTTGCATCTCCTTTTTTTGAACCTCCAGATTAACCGGCGTCTCTCCCTGGCCGTACATCACTGCGGGAATCATTTTTTGTTCACGCAGCCGGTTCATGGCATTTTTCTTGAAAACCGTTCTGAGATTGGCTTCCATCTGTATTTGCTTCATTTTATTCTTCCTCCTGCTTTCTGCCGGGCTGATATTTCAGCCCATTTTTTTATTTCATGCTCTCACGCCACCGGAGTTTTTTTCTCCCTGCGATTTTTTATCTTTAAAGGAAAACAGCGTGGTTACGCTGGTCTCGCTATGAATTCTGCGAATGGCTTCTGCAAATAAGGGCGCTACCGAACGCACCTTGACTTTCCGGTTGAGTTCCGGATGCCGGAACGGGATGCTGTCAGTAACCAGCACCTCCTTAATCTCTGAATTAAGAATAAGTTCCGCCGCCGGGCCGGAGAAAACCGGATGAGAACAACAGGCATAAATATCCCGGGCTCCCAACCGGCGTATGAAGTTCACTGCCTCTACCAGGCTTTTTCCGGTGGCAATCATATCATCCACAATAAGAACCTGCTTGCCGGCAACCTCGCCGATAACGTTCATGGCCTTGGCCTCAGTCGGTCCGGTACGGCGTTTATCCACTATGGCCAGCGGACAGCGAAGCTGGTCGGCATAACGCCGGGCCAGTTTTATTCCCCCGACATCCGGAGTAACCACCACTAATGGGCGCGTGTTTTTGCCGCGAAAGTACTCGATCATAACCGGCGCGGCCTGAAGGTTGTCTACCGGGATATCAAAAAATCCCTGGATCTGGTCAGCGTGGAGATCCATGGTCAATACCCGGTCTGCGCCGGCCGTGGTAATTAAATTGGCCACCAGTTTAGCCGTAATGGGTACCCGCGGCCGATCTTTGCGGTCTTGGCGGGCGTATCCGAAAAAGGGCAGCACCGCGGTTATCCGCCGGGCCGAAGCCCGGCGCAGCGCATCCATCATAACCAGAAGTTCCATCAAGTTTTCATTCGGAGGCGGACAGGAAGGCTGGATTACGAAAACATCCGCGCCGCGAACATTTTCCTTCACCTGGACGGAAATTTCTCCTTCGGGAAAACGATTGACATCTATTTTCCCTAAAGGCTTATTTAGCGCTCGTGCAATATCAACCGCCAGTTTAGGATTGGCATTGCCGGCAAATATTTTCAATTCTTTCGCCACGTATATTTCCTCCTGAATTAATTTACCGTTTTTTAATAATCCGGGCCGGTACGCCCACGGCTATGGTGCCCGGCGGAATGCGGGTTCCTGCCTTGAGTACGGCGCCTGCGCCGGTAAGCGCTTTCCGGCCTACCTCGCAGGGTCCTACCAGCACGGTCCCGCTGCCGATAAAGGCCTGTTCGCCGATCCGAGTGGCGTGTTTTTGACGTCCATCGTAGTTGGCGGTTATGCTCCCGGCTCCGATATTAGCCTTGCGGCCGACCGTACAATCACCCAGATATCCTACATGCCCCATTTTGGCGCCGGGTTTTATCCGGCTCCGGTTGATCTCGGCGAAATTCCCGATCTTGGCGTCTGATTCCACACGGGTTCCCGGACGCAGGTGGGAAAATGGCCCGATGCAAACCCGGTCACCGATCCAGGAATGTTCCACCACGGAAAGTTTTATCTGCACTCTTGGTCCGGTCCGCGTTGAGTCCAGATGGGCCCCCGGACCAATAATATTGTGTGCTCCGATAATCGTGTGGCCGGTTAAATGCGTTCCGGAACAAATTATCGTGTCCCGGCCCACGCGAACTTCCGGATGGATCCAGGTGTGGTCAGGATCTAAAATACTGACCCCCCGGTCCATATGTAATTCCAAGGTTCGGCGATTAAGCACGGCCGCGGCTTGGGCCAGATCCTGACGCCGGTTGATACCTAAAATTTCCCCAGCATCCGAAGCCAGAACCCCGGCTACCGGATAACCCTGCCGGCGCATCAATTCCACTATGTCCGTGAGATAATGTTCGCCTTTACGGTTACGGTTATCCACCCGGGCAATAACCTCCCAGAGCAGCGGCAGAGAGAAACAATAAGCCCCGCTATTGACCTCCCTAACCTGCCGTTCTTGCGGTGAGGCTTCGCGTTCCTCTACGATTCGAGCCACCCGAGCAGGACATTCCGGTTCGCGAATGATTCGGCCATAGCCTTGCGGATTCTTCACTTTAGCGGTTAAAACTGTAGCCCGGGCTTTTAACCGGCGATGTTCCCTCACTAAACGGCGCAAAGTCCGGGAGCTGATTAAAGGCGCATCTCCGCAAAGCACTAGCACCTCTCCCGAGGATTTAGCCAGCGCGGATTTAGCCGTTTGCACGGCATGAGCGCTGCCCAATTGCCGGGATTGAATAACCGTTTTAATTCCGGGCGGAAGAGTCTTAGCCACGGCTTCCCCCTGATATCCCAGTACGACCACCCGGCGCTCCGCACCCGCCGCCTGAGCCGTCCGGAGAACCCAATCCAGCAGCGTACGGCCTCCTAAGGTATGTAATACTTTGGGAATATCAGATTTCATTCTGGTGCCTTCACCGGCTGCCAGAATAATGGCTGTCAATCCCGGAATTTTTCTGCTCACTTAATAAGACCTTTCCTAACTTTAATTTCTGGCTGCCGGACCAGGGCTCGAACCTGGATAGGCGGCTCCAAAAGCCGCTGTCCTGCCATTGGACGATCCGGCAATTCGATTGAAAAAAAAACACGGCTTACACGGCCGTGCTCCCTCTTTAGTTCCTGTCGCGGCAAGCCCTTTTTTACATAATTCTCGCACTTTGTCATTCCGAGAAAGCGCAGCGAGGAATCTCCTTGAAAACTAGGGTTTTAGAGATTCCTCGCTGCGCTTTCTCGGAATGACAAAAAACTAAAATTGCCTTTCCTCAACATTAACTATTCTAATTGTTTCCAAAGACTTCCTGGCGTTCCTGCACACCCGGCATAGCGGAAAATTGCTCCAGTAAGAACTCTTTCTTATATTCCGAAAGAATACGTTCTTCCAGCTCCCGGCGCATTTCCCCATTTAGAGGATGCGCAATATCTATAAAACTTCCATCCGCCATTTTGCGCGACGGCATAGCCACAAAAAGACCGTTCTGCCCTTCAATAATTTTTAAATTACGCACTACAAAAACATCATCAAAGGTAACTGCTACATAAGCCTTTAATTTTTTCTCCTGGCGGGGAAAAACTTTTATATCAGTAATATCCATAGTCTCAGCGCCTTTCTTTACCCGGTTCATCCTGATTTATGGTTCCAATGGTTCTGGTAATCCAAACCCCTGCATAACGGGAACTCAAGCGCCTTATAATCCTTCCTGCCACGGCCGGGCCAGGCAATAATCCAAACACCGTTGGTCCGCTTCCACTCATCAATACTGCGGAAACGCCGCAAGCTAAAAGTTCATCCTTAATTTGTGCAATCACCGGATGTTGCTTGATACTAACGGTTTCCAGATGATTTAACAGATTTCTCCCTATTTTTGCTACATTTTTCTCTGAAATCGCCCGGCGCATAATATTAATACACGCCTTTTTTCTTGTCAATCGCAAACTTGTTTTTTTATATACTTCCGCCGTCGCCAGGGGAAATCCCGGATTGATCAAGGCTAGCGGTATTCCGGACACCGTTGGCCAGGTATAAATTCTATCGCCGCGCCCCAGACCCAGAGCGCACCCGCCTTTAAGAAAAAAAGGCACGTCCGAGCCCAAGGCCTTGGCTACGGCTGACAACTTTGACGCCTTATGCCAGTTCCAAATCTCGGATAAGCCGCGCAAAGTTGCCGCCGCATCGCTGCTGCCGCCGCCCAGGCCGGCAGCTAGGGGAATCCGCTTATGGATATGAATATGCACCCGGGGTTGGAGACGTGCTTCTTTTGCCAGCAGGCTGGCCGCCCGGTAAACCAGGTTTTCTTCCCCCGCCGGAACCTCCGGACGATTACAGGTTACCTGCAGTCCGCCGGCCCGCGGAGAAAAAGTAAGCGTATCCGAGAGCGCTACCGTATGCATTATGGTGCGAATCTCGTGGTAGCCATCCGGTCGCCGGCCTTTAATCTCTAAAACCAGGTTGATTTTGGCCGGAGCCTTAATAGTTAGAAATTTCATGGAAGCGATTTTTTAACCAAGACCTCAATTTTTGAAGTTTATTCTCGATTTCCTGATTCTCCGGATCACCTTTTAAAGCCCTGCGCCAAGCCTGCTCCGCCTTCTGAGGTTTCCCTAGTTGGAAATAAACATCGCCTAAATGATCATAAATAATGGGATCGACGAGTCCTTTTTTTTCCATTACTTCCCTGGCCTGCTCAAGTTCCCGCAGCGCTAAACCATATTTTTTTTGTTTATAATACGCCCAACCCAGGGAATCGCGGTAGTATCCGTTTTGGGAATCCAATTGCAGCGCCTTTTTTACCCAGCCGACAGCCTGCTCCAGTTTTAATCCCCGTTCGGCATGACTATATCCCAGATAATTATACACCTCGGCGAAATCAGGATCCAATTTAACCGCCTGCTGCCAATCGTGCACCGCCCTCTCGAATTTTTTCATCTCCAGGTGGACCCGGCCCAGATAGAAATAAAGCCGGGCATTTTCCGGACTCCCTTGCAAGGCCTGAGTAAAAATCTTCAAGGCCTCTTCCGGGAACTTTAAACGCAACAAGGCCAAACCACAACTGGTCAAGACTTGCACGGAATCCGGAAATTTACTGCAAGCCTCTTTCAGTACCTTGACCGCCGGCTGTTCTTCCCCGATTTCCAGCAAGACCCCGGCCAATCCGAGATAAGCTTCCACTATTTCCGGATCCATTTGCAAGGCCAGCCGAAGTTCATGCGCGGCCAGATAATTAAATCCCTTCTTGCGGTAAATGGTCCCCATTAAAAAATGAGTAAAGGCATCCGCCTTTCCGGATTTTATCAAAGCAAAGAGGTGCTTCCGGGCTTCATCCAGACGGCCTAACTCATACCAGGCCAATCCGGAATTCCTTTGGGCCAGCATATTGTCCGGCTCCAATTTCAGAAGATTTTTCAGTTGTTCGGCTGCGGCTTTCCATTCCTGGCGTTGCAAGTGGTAAATTGATAAAAACCGGTAAGCTTCCGGATGTTCAGGATAATATTGAAGCAAACGCCGGTATATTTGCGCCGCTTCCTCATCCCGTTTCAGGCCGGCCGTGATCCGGCCCATTTCGGCCAGCCATTCAATATCCTCGGGTTCATTAAGCAAGGCATCTTCTAATAACTGCGCGGCTCTGGTTTCCTGCCCACGGCTTAAAAGACACTTTATCAAGACCCGGCGCGCCTGCCGGTCTTGAGGATTAATCTCCAGCGCCTTTTGGAAAACATCTACAGCCTCATCGATTTTACTTTGTTTTAAGAGCAAGAGCCCCAGGTAAGTGAAAGGCTCGGATTTTTTTCCTCCCAGGACAATGGCATCACGATAAAGCGATTCCGCCACCGTGGTATCACCGACCGCTTCATGCAGTTGTCCTAAAACACAACGGGCTTCAGGGTTTTCTTGCTGCTGGGCAACCAGCTGACTATATTCTGTAATGGCTTCCTGCAACCGGTCTAAACGGATTAAATCTCCCACCAGACTACGCCGCAACTTTGGATTTTGGGGATCAAAATAAAGAGCTTCGCGATAATAGTCTACCGCCTTGTCAAAGCTTCCCTGCTGATGCGCCAACTGCCCGCAGAAAAACGCTAATACGGCCCGGTCTTGACTGGAAAGTTCATTCTCCCCCCGCACCGGGCCTTGAACCGTGGCACATCCCAATGGCAGCATCACAACCAGACTTATAATGGCAGTTAAACATCCACGCATGGCTAAAGTCCCTCTTGCAAAAAAAGAGTTTTTCCCTCTCTTGAGGGGCTGTGTCATAATAGCTTTTCAAGGTTGTCATTCCGGCGGAAAAGGGTAAAATCCAATATTATGACACAGCCTCTAAGAAGCGGGATATTCAACCCGCAAACTGCTTTTCAAGGCAAAGATAATTTAGAATTAGTTTCACGAAGCCGTTGACAGAGCATTCTTAAAAGCACCATAAGTATTTTATTTCCCCCCTCGGGGTTAGCCGTAATAATGTTTTGTAAACATTTTTTATTAAGCACCATTAGCATCGCGTCCTCAACTATCCGGACCGAAGCTGAACGGGGCTCATCATCAATCAAAGACATTTCACCTACAAAATTGCCCGCTTTCAAAATAGTAATGGATATTTCTTGCTCCTCTTTTTTAGTAAATATTTCAATCCGGCCCGATTTCACCATATACATAACCCCTCCGGGCATGCCTTCCCGAAACAGAATCGTGCCTTTGGGGTAAGCTCTCTCAAAAATTACAGGCTTGATTTTTTGGATCTCTGCTTCGGAAAAATCCCGAAAAAGAATTATTTTTTTTAGATCTTCCACCTCGACCATTTTTCCCACCTCTAGGCAAGCAATTTTTACCGTATCCGATTACTAACGGTACGATAATTATTTATCATTGTCATTCCGGCGAAAGCCCTGGACCAAACCATCCCCTGGACAAAAGCATCCAGGACAGGCAGGAATCCAGAAAATATAGTAAAGGCAACTCGAAATTTATCTTATGCTTTATTTTATCATAAACCAGATTGTTTAGCAATTAACCATTGCGGACTGAAATCCACCTCCTTCTCCCTGGACTAAATCATCCAGGACAGGCAGGACAGGCCGAAGGGGGAAAAAGACTTAAGTCCGACAGACTCCTATGCGTCTGAGCAATTAGTCTAGAATTCAAGTATTCCCCTCCCTTTTTGACGGGAGGGGAATTGTTTATATGAAAATCGACTAATTGCTGAGTCTCCTGGAATCAAAGCGCACTTAAGGGTATGGAATATGTTGACTCGGTTAAGGGCAGTGATTTTTCCGATAAGCAGATTACGCCGCCCGGACCGGATGGCATCTTCAATTTATTCAAAAGCGCAAAATGCCGAACCACATCTTTTTGGGGAGATGCGGTTTTTTTTATTTCCAGAGGATGGATGATTCCATCCTGCACAATCAAAATATCGATTTCTTTTTTATCTTTATCACGGTAGTAATAGATAGGCGCTCTACGTCCATTGTGCCAATAGCTTTTTAAAATTTCCGCCACCACCCAGGTTTCCAGCATAGCTCCGGACATAGCTCCGGCTTCCAGGGTTTCGGGACTGGACCACTCGGTTAGATAAGCACAGAGACCGGTATCTAAAAAATACAATTTAGGGGTTTTGACCAGACGTTTAGTGATATTGGTATGGTATGGCTCAAGCAGATAGATTATTCCCGATGCTTGCATAATAGAAAGCCAGTGCTTGACAGTATTGGGAGCCACATCAGCATCCCGCGCCAAATCCGACATGTTAAGCAGTTGTCCGGAACGAGCCGCGGTTGCCCGCAGAAAACGAAGAAATGTCATTTCGTCTCCTACTCTGGCCAGATCCCGAATATCCCGTTGCAAGTAGGTTTGCACATAGGACCCGAAGAAAATATCACGATCAACTTCCTCTGACATGGCAATTACAGGTAAAGCACCCCGCCAAATTATTCGGTAAGTATTTTTTAAAACGAGGGAAGGACTTAAATGCATCCGCTTTTGAATATCCGACAGTATCGGCAGGAATGGCGGCAAATTATGATCTTGTTGAAGCATTTCCCGCCGTGAAAATCCTGATAAATGCACCACTCCAATTCGACCTGCCAGAGACTCTGATACGCCTTGCATTAGTTGGAACTGCTGAGAACCGGTTAACCAAAACAAACCCGGCTCACGGCTTTTATCCGCCTCCATCTTTATATAAGGCAATAGTTCCGGAGCATACTGAATTTCATCGATTAAAATCGGCGGGGGAAATCTCTGCATGA
>JAUVAV010000079.1 GCA_030591525.1 candidate division FCPU426 bacterium
AAACGCGTATGTGCTTGATTATTCTCTGGAACTTATCCCGGAAGAAGATATGGTTGCGAACCACCGGATCAGCTTGCGGATAGATTTGTAAACATATTGCAGGCCGCAAGACCCGGCGTTCGTGTGCGCAAACTCCTAGGTAGAGACGCGTAGGCGTGCGTCTCTACAAGATTTTATTGTCAGTTGAGGTAAATTCAGAGGAGTAATAAATATGTGTATCCTAAAACGAGGGCTGCTTTTTTATTTACTCGCTTTAATCATGAGTGGGACAACAGCTTCGCCTGGCGGAGCGGATTATATTGACGACGACAAACTGCGCTGGAAAGAATTTTATCAGGAATTTACACCCACCTCCAAAGCCAGCCAGTGGTTTATACCTTTTGCCACAGAAAACCGTAATGATATCAAAACTATTCAAGTTGTCAGTGTTTTCGCTTCACCCCGCAATTCCTATCTCAAAGGACATATTCATGCTGGTCTGGATGTGATTCCGAAGAAAAAAGAGGAAAAATATATCTGGGTTTATCCTATGGCCAACGGGGTCGTGTGCTCAGTGCATTTGGGCCATCCGCATAAAACCATTGTGGTTAAGCATATGCTGCCGGACGGTCAATTGATATATACTTCTTACAAGCATTTGGAAAGTATTTATTTAAGCAATGGGGAACAAGTCACCCGGCACTCCAAATTGGGACGGCTATACACCAGGAAGGAAGCTTTGGCCCAGGGCGGAAATTATGATCATTTGCACTTGGAAATAAGAAAAAAATTTGATGATTACGGAGTTGCCAGTTGGGCCACTATGACGACAGGAGCGCTGCAGCAAAGATTTTACAACCCCTATACTTTTATGCAGAAAAAAATATCACCGGTTCTGCCCAAAGTCGTCATTATCAATCCCAGGAAGGATAAAGACGATCTGTCATTGGTAACACCCATTAGTGCCGCGCTGGATGTGAAATTCAGATGTCAGCCTGTGGTATTGCACTACCTTGAATCGGATATTAAAAAAATCCAACAACTTTCGCCCCGGGTCATTATTGTTGCCGGGCAATCCACGCCTTGGCATTTATATACCGCCGAAGAACTGCAGACTGTAGTCACGTTGCTTAAAAGCACCACGGTCCCGGTATTGGGCATCTGTGGAGGCCACCAACTCATTGCTTTGGCTTATGGCGGCAAGGTGGGAGTGATCAAAGGGAAACGCAAACCCGCTGCTTATGATAATTGTTTTCGCTCAGAAGGAATGATTGCAACTAAAATTATAAAAACAGATAAAATACTGGCCGGATTACCGGCCAAACCCAAGGTCTATGTCTCGCATTGTGAAGAAATCAAATCTTTGCCGCGGGATTTCGAGCTGCTTATCAAAGCCCGGACTTCAAAACTGCAAATGATAAAGCATAAAAACAAGGAGATCTATGGAGTGCAATTTCATCCGGAGCATGAGTCACCGGAAAATCCGGCTGGCCGGCAAATCCTGGAAAATTTCGTGGAACAGCACATATAATTCTTCAGGATAAGCGTTTGCTGTTTAAGTCAAAGGAGTCTGTCGGACTTAGGCACAAAAGCGGATTTCAAGCACTCTTCCCCCTTTGAAAAAGGAAGATTTTGAGGGGGGAAAAAGACTTAAGCCGGCAGACTTCCAGGAGTTTGAGCAATTAGTCGGTTTTTTGAGAGTAGATAGTTGAAAGTAGACCGCATTTGAGATATTTTATCTAATTTCTACTATCGAATCTCAAATGCTCTGGAGCCTGAGCAACTAAAGGCTCAGGCTCCTAGTATTTCACCTGGTAATTCAAGCCGGCGGAAATAGTGATAAAGTTGGAATAATCGCCGGCAAACAAGGGAATGAGATTCGCTCCCACATTTAAGCCCAGACAACTCACCTTCGTTACCGGCAGGGCGATTTTCAGTCCTGCTTTCACTACCGGCACTAAGCCGTTTTCGTCCATAGAGTTATCGCCATGGATATTGCTGTCACTGGCATCCACCCAATCGGCGGATACACTGTTAATGAAATAGCCCAATCCCAAGCCGTTTTCCAAGCCAATCTTGATCACGCCCAGATCAAAGTCGTAGCTGTATTTAGCCATGAGGTAGGAGCCCACGGACATTGCGGACACTTCCCAGTTGCGGTAGTACTCCGGCGGGCCCTCGTAAGCCACGTTAAAGGATCCCGTGCTGGGAAGAAATAGAAACCCGACAACCAGGCCGATATCCAAGCCGGGAGCGGAGGTTACATTCATGCCGGGATTAATTTCCAGCATTGCCCCCTTGGCAGATAAACTGTAAATTTCGTCATTTTCCGAGTAACCAGCCATGCCGATGGCCATATTCCAGTTCAATTCCAGTTCACTCTTTTTCGGCTTGAATATATGTTGTTGATTGTCAAGCAACCTCGCCTGCGGGGACATCGTTTGCGCAGGTGCAGCTACGGATGACATCGTGGGCGCTGCGGTTAGTTCCGCGGTTGGCGCCGCCGCGGCAGCGGGAATATTTTCTCCCCCGGGTTCTTCCGCGGCGGCCTGAAAACCACTAAGGCCTAGTCCCAAACCCAAAATCATACTTGCCACAACCAGGGGTTGATACTTGCTTTTCATATATGACCTCCTTGGGAAGTTTACAGGTCTGGCCTGCAGTTTTACTGATAGGGACTTGCTTTAAAAAATAAACATATCATTCCTGCCAAAATGCGTCAATTGGTTTATTAATTCTGCTGCAAAACCCTTTTTGCTGTCTTTGCGAGGAGCGGCAGCGACGAAGCAATCTCGGTTTTATAAGGGTAAAATAAGATTGCCACGCTCCCTACGTTCGCTCGCAATGACATCTTTGGAGGTTTTGCAGCAAAATCATTATTTCACACTGTCCCCTCCGTTATGGCGTTTTATCAGGGAGTAGGCTTGATTAATGCGCATGGTCAAACGATGAGCGTGTTCCCGCAATTCCCGGCTCAAGTGGTTGACTTTGTCAGGATGGTTTTCCGCCATGCGGGCGTGATAAGCTTTTCGCAAATCCGCTTGCGAGGCAGCCGGCGGGACATCCAGAATCGCGTAAGCCTCTGGGATAGACATGGACTCCTGTTCCCGGGCAGGCGCCGTCCGCTGGTGTGTTTCTGCCGGGCCATCTTTCCTGGTACGCTGATAAGTCTCTTTAGCCTGCTTGATCTTTTGAAGATAACGATGGAGTAAATACAAGTAAGTACCCAAGACCAGGATGTCGTCCAGCAGGCCGGGATAGAGGTCAAGCGG
>JAUVAV010000077.1 GCA_030591525.1 candidate division FCPU426 bacterium
GATTATACTCCTACTTCCCTATTACTGCAACTTTGATTCTTTCTAAAAGCTTGATATGCCCTCCAACCCGTACGGTTATCCGGCACAGATAAATTCCCGGAGCTGCCTGGCCGCAATGCCAGGTTAGAATCGTACCCCAGGGCGAGGCTGCTTTATTTTCTTTAATTTCAGCCGTTTTCTCGCCAAGGAGATTATATATATCTATCTTTACCTGCGCATTTTCCTCCAGACGAAGCACAAAATTAACCCGGTTACGCGCAGGATTAGGATATACTCTCACCTGGCCGTGATTTACCGGATAGACTTTGGGCGTCGAGCTTGGAGTCGGTGTATGGGTATTGGCCCGGGTAGGCGTTGCGGTCAGAGTTGTAGTAGGCGTGCAGGTCGGAGAAGGCGTTGGTGAAAACGTAGGTGTAATGGTCATGGTAGGCGTTGCTTCCGCCAGAGTGAAACCGACCCGGCCGGCGCTTGAATTTCCGGCCCAATCACAAGCGGTTACATTAAATTCATGCTCTCCCAACTTTGTGATTTGCGTTCCCGGCTCATAAGGTTCGCCATCAAGTAATATATGTTTTTCCTTTAAATACGCCTCTTTCACCTCGATTTCCGCCTTAAAAGGAACGGCATAGGTTTTACCTTCCTCAATGCCGTTCAGAATAATTTCAGGTGGAGTATTATCAACGATTACTTGATAAGATTTAGTTATCTCACGGTTTTCTACATGATCCACTGCGCGGTATTGTATCTCGTACTCCCCCTCGCTGGTAATGAATATTTTCTCTCCCGGAGTATACCCGTTCCAAGCTGCGGTGCTAAAGCCTGATAGGACCTGGTATTCAATATGACATACCTGGGATTCATTATCAACAGCTTCCAGCGTATACATAGCGGCTGAAGTAGCGAAACGACGGCCGGTTTCATCCAGGCATGGTTCCCGGCCCTGGGCCTGGATAATCGTCTGCGGAGGGGATATATCGACGTATATTTTCCCACTGGATTTATAATTTTCCTGGTTCCCCACCGCGTCCCGGCTGTAATAAAAAAGCGTCCGCTTGCCCGGCCCAAAAGTTCCCAGCGTAATCGGGCCGAGGTATTCAAAGGTTTCCTGATCCTGCTCTGCCGGCGTGGGGCTTATCGACCAATATGTCCCAATTACGGGAACAGCGGTTGCGCCTTCCTCCCGGGCCTTTAACACGATTTGGGTTTTTCCGCTGATGAACAAATTCCCTTCCGACTCATATTTAGGTTCTCCAATAACTATACTCGTAACCGGTTGGAGATCGTTACGCACCAGGTGGATGGATTTGACGGATTCCTGGTTAGCTAATAAATCTTCGCCATAATATGTCAGCAGGAATTCATCCGAGCTCTCCAGCTTGATCGGCCCGGTATAAGTTTGTTCATTATCGTTTAGCTTGAATTTTATGGCTTTTAAACCACAACCCATATCCTGGCTGGTAATTATTAATAGATTATCGTTGCCAATATACGTTTTTCCAGATACTTGATATGTCTCTCCTTGTATCTCCAGGTTACTCTCAGGCGGAGTATTGTCGGTTTTAAATTGACGAATAATAAAATTTTCAATACCAAGATGATTGTAAACCTTAAGCCCTACAGAATATGTTCCATCTTTATCCGGATTCCACGTTCCCAGGAGACCATTTTCCACCGGTGCATAAGCTTCACCCACCAGATCCCATTCACTGAATTTTCTTCCCTGCCCTGCTACTAATCTATAATAATCAAAATCCTGGCCGGCCGCTGTGCCGATAAAATTGACCGGGCTTTTGACATACTCATCTTGCTGAGGCGAAGTAATAGATGCTTCGGGCAGTTGGGATGATACCAGAATTGCGCCTTGTTTGGAAATTTCACGCCATACTTGCCCATCCCAATATCTGGCCTGAAGCCGGAAGGTATAACGTCCATACGGCACATGAATTCCGCTAGGGTCTCTTCCGTCCCAAGTACAACTATAGGCTCCGGGATACACGCCGTTATCATTCGGCAAGCTTAACTCACGAACTTCCCCGCCGGCCTCATTGAATATCTTCAAACTGCGGGATGAAGTCGTACCCTTTAAAGTGTAATGAATTTCAGTTGAATCCTTACCCGACAAACCGGGAAAGATTACTCCTGGATCAGCATACCCATTAACAATCAGGTTTGAACCCAGTATTCCCACCTCTACTTTTTTGCAAATCTCTTTAAGGTTCAAGGCCTTGTCCCACGCTCTCAGCCGTAGCCAGTATTCTCCGTTCAAGCCTGATCTATCCCAATCTCCCAGAATGCCTGATTTTACTTCCAGTTGTGAATTTCTCAGCATAGTCCAATTTCCTGACGAACCCATTGGCCCATAATCCAAGGTGTAATGCGAGAAGTTCATATCCGCGGCTGTGCCCCTGATTTCCGTGTCTCCCGGCTGCGGCATGCAAAGCACGGCCGAGAGATTGGCATACCTGTCCGGCCGGGAAACATGGGATACAAAAGTTTCCCCCGTCCGGTTAACATAAGCCAGGCGCGCGCCGTCAGGAGACCAGGCAGCGTGTCTGTAACTTTGTCCGGTATCTATAAGAGTTTGTTTCCGGCCATCCCTTGTAAGTACGCTGAAATAATAATGGTTATTAAGATATATAAGCATGTTCCCGTCCGGACTGTATTCCGGATACATTGCATTATTGATAAGAGGGCCGGTTTTAATGCCGCCCACTACGGTTATGGAATATATTTGTGAGCCTTCAGGGTTAGAGGCTGTGCTGTATAAAATGTTTTTTGAATCCGGGGACCAACTGGGAAACCACCCGGGTGTCAATTGGTGGAATTCTATCCCTTCCGGGTTCGTTAAATATATTATTCCATTTTTATTAAATGCGATTTTAGTGCCGTCCGGCGACCAGCGGGCGTACATTCCGCTCGTAATTAATGATAAATCACTATTTGCAAGATGCTTGATATAAATATAACTAATAGCGTGATCAAAAAGAATTCTCATGCCGTTTGGCTCCATATCCGGATACCAGGGTTCATAGCGCAGAGAAGGAGAAAAATTAGTGATTTTTATGGCCGAACCGCTTCCGTCCGCGTTTTTCATCCAGATATTTCCCACAAGATAGGAATCTTCCTTTTGGGCATAAGCTATCTTGGTACTATCCGCGGACCAGGAAACTTTCCAATTATTCTCGTCTGCTTCAGTCAGTTTTACAGTATCAGTTATAGCCGCACTTTCCGGAAAGCGATTGGTATCTATCACAATCCTGCATTCCCGCGAGGTTTCATTACCGCCCAGGTCTTTAAATGTCAGCCTGCAGCATATTTGGCCGTCATCCAAAAGGTTTCCAGAGCTATCCGTGCCGTTCCATTGCCAGGTTCCTGCGAGGTCTTCCAGTTCAAACTCCTGCCGTGTTTGGGCGTATTGATCTATGAATTTAATACCTCCGGCTTTCATATTTCTCTCTTCCGCCAGGTATGTAATTGTACTGGAATTCTGAGTGCTTCCGGTGGCGGCCAGGA
>JAUVAV010000006.1 GCA_030591525.1 candidate division FCPU426 bacterium
CATAAACCAGGGTATACAGCCGTCCTCCCATATTCACCCTGACCCGGCAATAGCCTTTCATACCCTCGGGCAGGAAGCATTTTTTCGGACAAAGATTACAAACCACCCCATGACAGGAATTGTTCCAAAACCAGGCGCCGTGAACATAAGAATTGGAAGCCACCAGCTTTTGCTGCAGAATTTTCCCCGGCCACCCGCTTCCCCAGACCACTGCCGCTAATAAAACTATTCCGAGCCAGACCATTAAGCGTATAGGCAGGTAAAACTTGAACATCCCAAATTTCTCCTGTTTAGTACCTGTTGCGGAAAAACAAAATAAATTCCTCCCCCTTGAGAGACTGTGTCATAATATGATTTAAAAGTGTTTTTCGTTCGTCATCCCGGACTTGATCCGGGATCCAGGATGCGTACTCTTTATTTTACAATGCTTTTCTGGATTCCGGCTTTCGCCGGAATGACGTCAAAATACAATTTCTTCAATTGTGACACAGCCTCGCAAGGGAGGAGAAAACTCTCTTTCTGCAACAGATACTATCTATCTCGTATTGCAGGCGCGTATCGCGATACGCGCCCCCTACAAACCTAATATTCCCAGAAAAACCAAAAAATAGGCGCCCATGAAAATCATGGTCAGGCGCGCTATAATCTTGATGGAATTCATGTGTTTTTGAAAAAACCAGGCTCCTAAAAGCGGCAGAAAATATATCGAGGTCCCCACAAAGAATAACATAAAATACAGAACTCCGCTCCATATTCCGCCTTTTTCCAATACCCGGGAAGCGGCTGCTATGAAGGGCGGGCAGGGACTGATTCCAAGTAATAGGCCGTATACCATGGCTCCCCGGCCGGGCCGGTATATCTTCTGGTAAATATGGCAGAACTTCAGGTGGGGAAAATTATACATAAGGCCGGAGAAAAGCATTATGAGTCCCAGGAGGCAATATACTAATGACGCGGCCCGCTTTTGCAGCATTGGATCAAGCTGCGGCATGGTATAAACGCTGACCACGCCCAATAAAAACCCGACCATTAAATAAGCTATAAACCTCCCCAGCAAAAAGAGCCCCACTAAGCGGGCATTCTGGCCGACGTTTTTGAGCTCTTCGGAGAAAATAAAAGGCAGGGCTACTGGAAGGCAATAAGCCGCGCAAAAAGTCCCGGTTGAAAGTCCCAGCAAAAACCCTTCGCCCATTGCTTACTCCTTCATTACCATTTAACTAACTCCTCTAGATAAATCTTTCCACCGGCACTTTAAACAACTTCGAGAGCTGTTTGGCCATTTTCTTGCTCACTTCCCTGCGCCCGTTCTCATAATCTGAAACCCGTTGGCGGGATATACCTCCCATTCTTTTACCCAGATCCGCTTGCGTCCACCCATAGTTTTCGCGGTAACATTGAATGGCATCGCCAGGAAAAATCTTTCTTGACATTTCCTGATACCATTCCGTCTCTTCGATATTTACATACTCTTCATCATTATCCTGGATTTTAAGTTGATTTCCAAAGTGACGTTTCAAATAACTCAGAAATGCCTCGGAAATCTCTCCTTCAACCAAGAGTTTAATATGGGGCGTTTTCACGACTGCCAACATAGTACACCTCTATTACTATATTTTCTTCTTCGTATGACCAACAGGCTACCCAAGAGTAACTTAAATGGCAATGATATTTATTTCTATCCAACGCACTGAAATTATGCCAATGTTTAACCACAGGACCCATCTTTTGTAAATCTTTAATCAATAGGAACAATTTATCCTGGATCTTGGCTGGTAATCTCCATAGATTGCGCCGGATTTTCCTCTTTATCTCAATTATATATTTCATCCAATTGTACTCCATTTTGGGGTATATGGAAAGATATTTATTCATGAAAACATCAAAACAAGTCATTACTAAACTTATTCTCTGTTTTATTTAGATATAAAAAGGTGTTTTTCCATTCATGTTTTTTTCAGAAAACTCATTGGCAGGATCAATTGGGCCGGCATGGAAGCCGGCCCCTACGATTTAAATTTATTTTGGGTGGCGACGTTTTCCTTTGCTCCTATGGTCAAATCCAGCTAGGATTTGAAAATCCGGTGATCTAAAACTCCCCAGGCCGTGAAACTACTTTTCATGGTCAGTTTAATTGCCAGCATCACGGTGATCGCGGTACCGGAAAAAATAGCCAGCATAATCATAATCTGGTACTTGATGGCGGTCATAGGATTGGCGCCCCCCAGGATAACTCCGGTCATCATGCCCGGCAAAGCCACCAGTCCGATAGTCGCGATAGTAGCTATGGTTGGACCCAAGGCCGCCTGATAAGCATCCCTCAGGAAAGGACGCACGGCCTCCGGCAAACTGGCCCCCTGCCCTAGCATATGCTGGAAAGATTTTTGGTTTTTCCTGAGAGATTCGTAAAACCTCTTGATTCCGATAATGTTGGCGCGCAGACAATTCCCCAAAATCATCCCGCCGATCGGAATAACATACTGGGCCTCCATCAGAAAGGTTTTCTTGAGAACCGGCCCGACTAAAAACAGCAAAGGCAGACCGGCGCCGGCCAGCAAGGCCACAAACAGCGGGCCGGTGAACCGGGCCATCTTTAGACCGCATCCACGAATAATGGAAAGATCGGCCACTGCGATCATGATCAGCAGCCAGGCGCCGGTAAGCCAATAATTATTCAGCCGGAAAACGAACTGCAGGTAGAGCCCGACCAGCAGCAGTTGCAAAGTCATACGTACTATGGCCAAAAGAGTTTGTCCTAAAATCGGAATACGGTTCCAGAGTATGAGGCCCAGGGGGAAGATCAGCAATAGATAAGCCAAGGCCATGCCCCCCAGGCTGATTTCAGTAATATTCATGCTCCGCCTCCTCGCGAATAATACGGGAGTTCAACCACCCGGTCGGAGAAATCATACTCGGCCGGCTCGTGGGCTACTGAAAGCACTGTCAATTCAGGGCGTGAGATGATAAATTTTGCCACAGCTTGGTAATTGGCTCGATCCAGGGCGGAGGCAACTTCATCCAGCAGAAAGATACGCCGGTCCAGTAGAATGGCGCAAATAAACGCTACCCGCTGTTTTTCTCCTCCGGAGAGCAAAGTTATTTCTTTATCCAGCAGGTCTAAGGGAAGATTAAATATTTTAAAATATTCCGGCAGGCGGCTTAAATTGGCTTTCAAGGAGTGATTGGCCCGGTAATTAAAAGGCCGTTCTATGATCTCCCGGACATTGCCGGCACCCAGGTCAGGTTCCTGGGCTACGTATGCCAGACTGGTGCGCATTTCCCAGACCGTATCCGGCGTCAACGGCTTCCCGGCAATATGAATAGAACCGGCCTCCGGCTGTAAAAAACCCTGAAGGCAGCGCAGAATCGTCGATTTGCCGGAACCGGACGGGCCGGTAATGGTAACCTTCTCTCCATAAGCCACATGAAGTGAGAAGATTTCTATGATTTTTTGGCCCGCAAAACTTATGCTTAGGTCTTTAATATCAATGGCCTTAATATTCGAGTCCGCCATCAGCTTTTCACCTTAGAGGGCCGGCGAAGCCGGCATCAGCATTTCCAGCAAACGTTTCATCACTTCCGTGGCTTTTCCCGGTAAAAATATATCCGTAAGCTTGCCGGTGTATATCGTCGGTTCGATATTAACCTCAATAATAACGGCTCCCTTCTGTTTGGCCAAATAAGGAATCCTGGCCGCCGGCATAACCTCGCCGCTGGTGCCTATTAATATCAGAACCTCGGATATTTCCGCTTCCCGTATAGAATTGGAATTGGCAGGTTCCGGAATTGGTTCTCCAAAAAACACGAAATCCGGTTTTAATGAATTTCCGCAGCCGGGACAAACCGGAGGAAGTTCTTCCAAGCCGATTTCGGATACCGGGTACTTGGCCCGGCATTTGAGACATGCCAGGGTGCTTGCGGTTCCGTGAAATTCATGAACTATCTTGCTTCCCGCGGCTTGATGCAGGTTGTCTATATTTTGGGTTATAACCGCGTGGAGCAATCCTTTTTGTTCCATAACCGCCAGTGCCTTATGGGCGGCGTTCGGTTCGGCTTTTCCGAAAAAATCATAAAATATTTCTCTTATCAGTCTCCAGGATTCCAGCCGGTGGCGGTGGAAGTAATTTATCTCAATAAACACCGGGTCATATTGAGTCCATAAGCCGTTCTCTCCGCGAAAAGGCGGAATTCCGCTTTCCACGGAAATACCGGCGCCGGTAAACGCTGCCACTCTTCCGGCCTTTTTAATAGCCGCAGCGGCTTTGGTGTACATCCCTTTTATTCCGACCTCAGATTAGAATTAAAAACACACCTTTTTACTATTCCCTCGGCTGAATAGGTAATGGTCAGATCCTTAGTAGTGGGATTAATAAACAGGCCCAAGCGGTAGTAAAGATATGTCGCCGTAGGCTCTCCGGAATCCAAACCAATACGAAAAGGAGTACCCAGGGCCTTTTCAATCTCCATCCGGGTGGTCTTCCCAATCTCAATCCGGGAGGCAAAATCATGGGGAAAGTTTTTCCCTATAGTAGCACAGCCGTAAATACCCGTCATCATGCCCAACAAGCAAAAAACGCTAATGATTTTTTTCATAACTTACTCCTTTCTATTCGCGTTCTGCATTTTTTTCGATCACTGCGTAGGGGCCGGCTTCCATGCCGGCCCAGAGATTTAGTCGGTTTTTTGAGAGTAGATAGTAGAAAGTAGACCGCATTTGAGATATTTTATCTAATTTCTACTATCTACTCTCAATTGCTCTGGAGTTTGAGCAATTAGTCATAGACTAATTGCTCAAACTCCTAGGCCAGTATAGCGCCTTCCAGTTTAAGGAGCCGGCTTTTCATCTCCGTGCCGCTTCCGAACCCGCCCAATCTCCCTCCGGCCGCGGTTACCCGGTGGCAAGGCACGAGCAGTGGGAGCGGATTGGCATTCAAGGCTTGTCCCACGGCCCGTTTTGACTCCGGATCCCCGATTTTTTCGGCAATCCAGCCGTAGGTTTGTGTATTCCCATATGGAATAGTCCGCGCCACACACCATACCTGCCGCTGGAATACGGTTGCGACATTATAATCCAGCTTAAAATTAAATTCCATTGGCCGGCCTTTAAAATAATTCTTCAACTGCCGACTCAATGCTCTTAATACCATATTCCGGTTATCCGGTACCAGTTCCTCATCACGCACCCGTTGGCATATCGCCTCAAAAGCTTCCTGCTTGCCGGGCCGGGGTAGGATTAGATGACGCAACCCATGGCGGCTCAAGACCGCTGCCAGGTAGCCCGCTTTGGTGTGAATAATATCAAACCGCAGTTTTTCCATGTTAATCTTTCTCTTCCCTACTCCACCCAGGGTTCACTGGTTCCGCGCATACCGACTTTGGTACGTATCAGCTGCCACACCCGTGTCTGCTCCGGAACCTTGAAAAACCAGGCAAAAGCAATATAGGCAAAAGCTCCGAAAATAATCAGGCAGAAAACTTTGTACGCCAGTTCCCACCGCGGCATACCCAGGCCGTAATCCGGCAGCCATCGCTGGCTGCCGGACCAGATGAGAAAACCCATGCCGGCCGCAGCCAGGCCAACCCGGAATAGCGACCGCATAATTCTCCGGCCGTCCAGCGTCCCCAATCTCCGATGCAGGAATATAACCAGCAGCGACATATTAACCAAGGCCGCAATCGTAGTCGCCAGGGCCAACCCTCGATATCCCATGGGTTTCATCAATAGCAAATTCAAAGCAATATTGACCACTACGGCACAAACCGCCGCCATTACCGGTGTTTTGGCGTCGCTCAGAGCATAAAAAGTCGGAACAATTACTTTGACCCCGGCAAAGGCAACCAGGCCTAAAGTATAAAAAATTGTGGCTTGAGCGACCGCCGAAACCGCCGCCGGACTGAAACGCCCATACTCAAAAAGCAGACGGTTAATAGGTTCGGATAATATTATGATCCCTACGGCCGCCGGCACCGTAATTACAAACAGCAGGCGAAGACCAAAGGAGAGAGTTTCAATGAATTTATCTTTTTCTCCCCGGGCCCAAAGCGAGGAGGTGACCGGAAGCAGGGCCGTGGCAATCGCCACTCCGAAAACTCCCAAAGGAAGCTGCATAAGGCGGTTTCCGTAATAAAGATAGGTTACCGCGCCTTCGGGTAAAAAAGAGGCTATTATGGTATTAATAAAAAGATTGATCTGGGTAACTGATAAACCAAGAATGGCCGGCCCCATGAGCATCATCATCCGGCGCAAACCCGGGTCTTTCCAATCAAGCAGAGGTTTCCATCTATAACCCTGTTTCCAGACCGCTGGGATTTGGATGGCCATCTGGAGGACTCCTCCCAGCAGAGCTCCCCATGCCCAGCCAATTACCTGCTTTTCCGGGGTAGCGCCGAACAAGGGGCAGATAAACACACCCGTCACTATCATGCTCAAATTCAGCATTACCGGCGCTAAAGCCGGTACGCCGAAGCGTTCGCGGGAATTTAGAACACCCATCATTACCGCAGCCAGGCTGATAAAAGCCAGAAAAGGAAAAAGAATCCGGGTCAAATGGATGGTAAGGCTTAATTTTTCAGGAACCGCGACAAAACCCGGAACAATAGCGCGGACTACGCCGGGAGCGCCGATTTCACCCAGCAGTACCAATCCCAGCATAATAACCAGTACGGCATTGATCACAATGGAAACCAGACGCCAGGCCCTGGCTGTTCCCTCTTTAACCCATGTGGCGGTAAAGGTAGGAATAAAGGCCGAAGATAAAGCCCCTTCGGCGAATAAATCACGCAATAGATTGGGAATGCGGAAAGCTGCTAAATAAGCGTCATTCGCCATTCCCGCACCCAGAATCGCTCCCCCGATGCCGTCGCGTACATATCCGAAAATCCTGGAAAGCATGGTGAATCCAGAAATAACTCCTGCAGTTTTTGCCAGTTTTTTGCTGCGTACCATTGATTAATATTCCTTCAAGACATTTTTATTCCAAGTTTTTTTGTTGTTGAATTATGGTCTTAATGCCCTGAGCCGCCAGATCCATCAATTCGTTCATTTGTCCGCGTGAAAATGGGATTTTTTCAGCAGTTCCCTGGATCTCAATTATTTTTTCAGACTCGGTCATTACCACGTTCATATCCACCTCGGCCCGGCTGTCCTCGGCATAATTCAGGTCTAGCACTACGCTCTCGTCCACTATACCCACCGAGACCGCGGCTAAATAATCCCGCAGCGGCCACTCCCTTATAGTTCCTTTTTTCATCAAACAACTGCAAGCATCGTGAAGCGCCAGGTAGACCCCGGAAATCGCAGTGGTACGCGTTCCTCCATCTGCTTGTATAACATCACAATCCAAAATAATGGTACGTTCCCCCAGCTTTACCAGGTCTATAACCGCGCGAAGCGACCTTCCTATCAGCCGCTGTATCTCCTGGGTCCGCCCGGTTCTATTCCTTCCCGCCTCGCGTTGTATACGAGTCGGCGAAGAACGAGGCAGCATACCGTATTCCGCCGTCACCCATCCCTGTCCCTTGCCCCGAAGAAAGTGTGGAACATCCGGTTGAACCGTTGCGGTACAAAGAACCTTGGTATGCCCGGATTCCATCAAAATCGCTCCCTCCACATCTTTTAAGTAATTATGGGTTATTTTAATTGGTCTTAATTCATTTGGTTTACGTCCATCCACTCTCACAATTTCATCTCCTTTCCTCCTGCCGGGCTATAAGCATCTCAATAAAGGCCTCCAGCCGCGTCTTAGTTCTGCTGTCCAAGGGACCGACCCGGTCTCCTTCCAGGGTTAAAATTGGCAGCGGCAACTGTTCGCGAAAAACCATATCTTCCAACTGGTGATGGCAAAACGATTGCACATAATGAATATAGCCATCAAGCTTTCGAAACCGGGTCTGTTCTGATATATCCTGAAGACGTCCGGACAAATCATAGGGGTACGTATAAGCCAGATATTGTTCTAAAAAGTCGGTATGCTGATACGGCATGGCGAACTGCCGTGCAATTTCATGCAAAACAACCCTAGCGCCTTTTTCTTCCAGAAATTCTTTCAAATCCGAGAAGACATCAGGTACTCCCAGTAAACCCAGTCGCAGCATGTTTTCAGGCGCTTTTCCCTGTCTTTTGGCCAGTATCTTTTCTAATTGTTTTTTGAAATATTCCGCGTCACCCAGGAAGTCTGAACAGTTTACCAGCGCAAATAAATTGTCCTGGCTTGAAATATTATTCTCCTGCCAGGTCCGGCGATCTATCTCGAGAGCCAACTTCCGTATATCGTCCAGATGCACCTTGGCTTGAAGCACATCATCCCATTGGACCTCGAAATAATCCATCAACTTTTGTATTTCCGCGCGCAAGTTTCTCCGGATTTTCCCATGCGGGAATGAAAACGGTATAAACTCAACTCCCCGGGGCAAGAGATTTTCCAGCATGGTTAACATATGCGTACAATCCCCTTGCACCACGCCTATAACCGTTCGGATATCAGTATTCCTGAGCAAGCTGTATATCCCCTTGACCCAGACGCATATATTGTGTGGAAGGCCAGAACGCTCCGCCTCATTTACCAGGTCGGCTGAATCGGCATTGGTAATAAACATGTTATTTAAATCCCGCGGCACTCGTTGTGCCGCGATTATAATCTCCACCGGAATTGTAGAAGTTATGCCTATAACCTCTTTTAAACCAATCATTTTTAGAATCCTTTAATGTGATTTATCAATCCGTATATTGTGCTGCTAATTATTTAATGCCCATCAAACGGTGAACCTGTGGAATTATCCGCGCCCGGGGATTAATTTCTAAAGCCTTTTGCGATAAAAGCTCCAGTACTCTTTGATTTTTTATAGAGTTCCATTGTTTCCCTGTAACCGGCTGCAATATAAAATCCCATTCCGGCCGGAATTGTCTGGCTAGTTTAGCCGCAGCTTCTATTTCCTTTAGCATGCTTGAAGGGCTTATGATGGCCTTAATACATCCGGCTGTCCAGGACAGGGAGGATAAAAACTCCTTGTATTTCTTAAAGCCAACCGCATACCCGCAAGCCGATTTTAGTTTGATGTCTACCGCCATAAAATCAATATATCCCTTCAGCCGGGCTGAAGGCAACGGGCATAAGCCGTTGGTTTCCAGAAGTATTCTCATTTTGGGGAAACGGGTTTTAAAAATCCGGGTTAATGCTTCCAGAAACTTTGGCTGTTCCAGAGGTTCTCCGCCGGTAATTGCCAGGCTATGAAACGGACCGGTCTGTTGTATTATTTCCTCCAGGTAATCCACGGTCTCGACCGCGGAAACCGGATTTTTCAGCCTGACCGGCCGCGGTCCGGATTCCGGCCGGTAAAATTTCCACTGCTTTAGACGTGCCGGTCTGGCCCAACGAGAATCACAGTATTGGCACTTTCTTCGGCATCCGGCTAAACGCAAAAATATCTGGCGCAATCCCAGCCAGGAACCTTCTCCTTGATGACTGGTAAAAAGTTCTGCTAAAAATCCCCGTTGGTTATTCATAATACCGTATAAAAGACCGGGACGATTCCCAAACCGTTACAGCTTTCATTTGAAGCTTTCGATGCTTGATTTTTTCCCGGCACTGACCGTATAACACCCGGGCCAGATTCTCCGAGGTGGGATTTATTCCTGAGAATTCCGGCAAGTCATTCAGCATGCTATGATCGTATGCTTCCAACACCGCTTTTAGAATAGCTTTTAGTTCCACAAAATCCACGGCCAAGCCTATCTCATTCAGCTCAGAGACGGTTACTTCCAGGCGCACCTTCCAGTTATGTCCGTGCAGGTTTTCGCACTTCCCCTGATAGCCCTTTAATTGATGAGCCGCGGATATTTCCTGCTCAACCCCTACGTCAAACATTCTCTTCCTCCAAATCCATGGCGTAAAATATTAGCCATTCGCTTTCACGCACTTGAATATTTCCTCCTGATTTTTCCATGCCTCCCACGGGATGTAGGGGCGTTTAATTAAACGCCCCTACAAATTTACCCTGCGCACTCCGCGCAGCCGATACCCCATAATATACGTCCCCACCCGCAAGAAAGGCGCGGGAACATCGGTGACTAAATATTTATGACGTCCGGGGGATGAAGCCGGCTTTCGCAGGTCTTTTTGTTCCAGCGTATTTTTCAATTCCTGGGCAACTTCCTCGGCCGAGTCGATAATCCTGATTTCCTTTCCACAGACCCGGCTCAGGGCCGGCTTTAAGGCCGGATAATGGGTACACCCTAAAATCAGGCGTTTAATATTTTTTTTCAGCAAGGGCTCCAGGTAGGCTTTAATTATACTTATGGCAATGGGACCGGTCAGTCGTCCCTCCTCCACCAAGGGCACTAATAATGGACAAGCCGCGGAAAAGACCCGGCATTTTATATTAAGCCGCGATAGCGTTCTGACATAAGCTTGGGACTGGATAGTCGCAGAAGTGCCGATCACGCCGATAGCGTCATGCGGATTTTCACGTAAAGCGGCCCGGGCCCCGGGCTGAATAACCCCGATAACGGGCAATGATATCCTTTTCCTCAGAGCCGGCAGTACCAAGGCCGAGGCGGTATTACAGGCTATTACCAGAGCTTTGATGCGGTATTTTAGTAGTTGTTTCACGCCCTCCAAGGTAAACCGAATTATGGTCTCCCGGGCCTTGCTGCCATAAGGCGTTCTGGCCGTATCCCCGAGATAGACTATATTCTCGCCCGGCAGCTGTCGTTGTATCTCCTTAACTACGGTCAGCCCGCCTACTCCGGAGTCAAAAATTCCGACAGGCGCATTCCGGCCAATTTGTCCGCTTAACGCCATTTACGGTCACTTCGCAGCTTATATTCAATGGAATCCAGCAAAGCCTCCCAGGAAGCCGCAATAATATTAGTCGAGACTCCCACGGTTCCCCAAACATTTCTCTCATCCCGGCTCTCAATGGATACTCTGACATTGGCACCGGACCCGCTTTTGGATTCCAGGACCCGAACCTTGAAATCAACCAACTGCATTTTTTTCAGGCGGGGATAATACGGTTCCAGGGCTTTACGGAGGGCGTTATCCAGAGCATTTACCGGACCATCGCCTTCGGCCGCGGTATGTACATGATGGTTATTGATATCCAGCTTAATAGTCGCCTCCGTAACCAGCTTATTTTCGCGGCGTTCCACAATTACGCGAAACCCATGCAAATTAAAGAACGGCCGGTGTTGTTTCAGGCTTTTTTCCATCAGCAGGCGAAAACTGGCATCTGCTCCTTCAAATTTATAACCGCTGTGTTCCAGGTCCTTGAGTTGTCCGATTATCTGCCGGGCCTCCTCGGAACCGGGTTTAAGTTTCACTCCCATCTGTTCCGCCTTGAACAGCACTGAAGCCACCCCAGCCTGTTCGGAAATAATCAGGCGCCGTTCGTTTCCCACCACCGGAGGAACAATATGTTCATACGAAACCGGATTCTTGCGAACCGCATCCACATGCAGCCCTCCCTTATGGGCAAAAGCATTCAGTCCCACAAAAGCGCTGTATTCCCGCGGAGGCACATTGGCGATTTCCGAGATAGTCCTCGAGACCACGGTTAATTTCTTAATTTTCTTAGGCGGCAAACAGAGTTTACCCATCTTCAACTGAAGGTTGGGTATTACGGAGCATAGATTAGCATTACCACAGCGCTCGCCATAGCCGTTTATAGTTCCCTGTACCATCGTTGCACCGGCCCGAACCGCGGCCAGTGAATTGGACACTGCCAGCTCACTGTCATTATGCGTATGTATGCCTATCGGCGTTGCTACCCGGGCCTTGCTCTCAGCGGTAATGCGTTCCAGTTCCGGCGGCAAAGTCCCGCCATTGGTATCGCAAAGCACAATCCAATCCGCGCCGGATTCCGAAGCCGCTTCCAGAACCTGCCGCGCGTACTCCGGGTTGCTGCGATAAGCATCATAAAAATGCTCGGCATCGAATAGAACCCTTTTTCTATGGGATTTTAAATATGCCACACTATCCCGGATTACCTTGAGATTTTCCTCCAGGGATATGCGAAGAACATCGCGCACATGCAAATCCCAGGTTTTGCCCACAATCGCTATGTTGCTAGTCCCGGCGTCCAGCAGTGCTTGGATAGCCGGATCCTGAGCAACCTTCAGTTTGGCCCGGCGGGTACTGCCGAAAGCCACTAATTTAGCCTTCCGCAGGGGATGCTTCTTCATGCGTTTGAAAAATTCCAGGTCCTTGGCATTCGAGGGCGCAGGATACCCGCCTTCAATGTACTCCACTCCCAAATCGTCCAGCAAATGGGCAATCGCCACCTTATCCTCCACGGAAAAGGTGATTTCCTCGGCTTGCGAACCGTCCCGCAAGGTAGTATCGTATATATATATTTTAGACATTTTTCTTTCCTCCTTAACCACCGTAGTAATCTCTCTTAGTAAGAGCGTCTCCCTCAAGCTTTTTCTTTCAGAAATGAAATTCCCAGGAAAGTATAACAAAAGCTAGAGCAATACGTCAACGACAAGAATTTGTACTGAAAAGGTTATGGGAGGCGGGAATATTTTGATCTAGCGTTTCCAGGTCACCCGTATAAATTTATCCTCTTCGGTGTAATGGAAATCCAGCTCTCCCTCATAGGCATGAAACAATGCTTCCCCGATACGACGAGGGAGATGATTGTCAGTAAAGGTTATTTTTATACAGCCCCTCTCTTCCGCAATTTCCATAATGCGGTGCAGGGGATGCTCACGTTTAGCATTGGCTTCTTCGTTATGGCACAAGTTCAATATCTCACTCTTATGTCGGCTCAGGAATTTTCCGCTTAAAGTTAAAACACCCTCGGGAAATTTGTCTTTGATCCGCTGGCAGGCAGGACAAACCAATTTATGCGCTCCTAAGGGGCGCTGGGCCCATCTCCATTGCCCATTCTCGAAAACCGCCTTACACTGCGGACAGATTGTTGGCTCCGGCAATTTCCGGCGTGATTTATAAGTATCATGGCAATATTCTTTTAAATTTCTGTCTTTTCTCTTCGCGCGGAACATAAATCCTTTCATAATAACCTCCTCGGCAGACAAAATTTATATATCTCTATTTATTGGACCCCGATTTTCGAGTAATTGCATGCGGCTTTTTCCATGCCGGCATTTAGTAAGCTTTAAAACTTATACATACAACGGACATGAAAAAATGTCCAGTAGTTAATCGATTTATGTTATGCTACTCCAATAAATATGGCAGAATTATATTTGCTCTCCTAGGAATTTGAGCAATTGGTCTGATTTTTTAATTCCTGAGCAATTGAACAATAGAAAATAGACCGCAATTGAGTTTTTCATTGCTCTATTGGTCAATTCTTAATTGTTCTGGAGTTTGAGCAATTAGTCTATAACTAATCGCTCAAACTCCTAGGGAGACCCAAACTCGGGGGTGAACTAATGCGCAGTTATACCACCTATATGAAGTTCAATACTAAAAAGCACCGCGAATACATCAATATCACAGCAGAAGTGGACAAAGCAGTAAAAGCCGCGGAGGTACAAGAGGGCATGGCGCTGGTTTCCGCCATGCATATTACGGCCGGCGTGTTTGTCAATGACGCGGAATCCGGACTCTTAAACGATATTGATGAATGGCTGGAGCAGTTGGCGCCTTTTAAGCCCAACTATCGCCATCACCGCACCGGAGAGACCAATGGAGATGCCCACCTAAAAAACTTACTTATTCATCACGAAGTCATTCTGCCCATCACCAAAGGGCAATTGGATTTAGGCCCCTGGCAGCAGGTTTTTTATGCGGAGTTCGACGGCCAGCGTCCCAAACGACTGGTGATTAAAGTGATGGGGGAATAAGCGCCGGTTAGCTACAGTTGCCCGTAGCTTAATTACCCTCCCCGGCTAAGTCGTCCTAAAATCCTTGATTTCTATTTGCAGCGTGGATGTTCCGTTCCAGTTATTTTCGCCCACATAGCCGGCAATTTCCAGCGGGATATCCGGACGCAACTCCCCTGCCCTCTCGCCCAGGCCAAAGCCTATGGCTTCAATGCTGCCGTGTTTTCTTTCATCCATCAGCCGGAGTTTTAGATGCTTCTCCTTGACCACCCGGGGAGGCGCGCTAAGCCGGAGGTTGTTTACAGCCAGAACCGGTCTGGAATTCCCGCAGCCGTAAGGTTCCATACTTTTTAATTCCCGGACCAAACGCGGCGAGATACCCTCCAGGTCGGTCCGGGCATCAATATTAAGGGCGGGTTGCAGATGTTCCGGCAATAACTCCAAACCGGCCTGTTGCTGCATCCCGTTTTTAAATTTTTCCAAATTATCGGCCGGCAGAGTGACACCAGCTGCCATGGCATGTCCTCCCCATTTTTCCAACAGGCTGGACATACGGCTTAAGGCAGCATGTAAGGAAAACCCGGCAATACTCCTTCCCGAGCCTTTCACTTTTCCCTCGCTTTCCGAAAGAATAAAACAAGGACGGTGATATTTTTCACATATTCTGGACGCCACCAACCCTAACACTCCCAGGGGCCAGTCGGGCCCGGCCGCCACAATCGCCGGCGATTCCTGATCCGCTTTTTGCAGTCCGTCCTCAACCTCGGTTCTGATTTTTTGTTCGAGATTTTGGCGCCGTCTGTTTTCATTATCCAGCCAATTGGCGAGTTGTTCGGCCTCCAGCCTATCTCCGGTTAAAAGCAGTTCGAGGCTGTTCCGGGGGTCTCCCATACGGCCGGCGGCATTAAGCCGGGGCGCCAGGCGAAAAGCGATATCCGTGGAATTTATGGGCCCCGGGCCCAGGCCGGCCGCCGCGATTAAAGCGCGTAATCCCATCCGGCCGCCGCGATTAAGCATTGCCAGTCCGGCCCGGGTTAATAACCGGTTTTCACCGAACAAGGGAACCACATCTGCCACCGTCCCTAAGGCCACCAGGTCAAGATGCCGGCGTAAATCTTCGGGATTTTTTTCTCCTAACGCATCCGCCGCCGCCCGAACCACCTGGAAAGCCACTCCGACTCCGGCTAAAATCTGAAACTCCTCCGGCCCGGTAACTTGCGGATTAACTATTACATCCGCCAAGGGCAGCGACTCCGCCGGTTGATGATGATCCGTTATTAAAACTTTGAGACCGGATTTCCCGGCCAGTTCGATCTCCGGTATGGCCGTAATTCCGCAATCCACGGTAACCAGCAAACCCGCTCCCATCGCGACCGCAGCTTGTACGGCTTTTTGGTTCAACCCGTAACCATCGGCCATTCGGTTAGGCAGTTGGACTTTATACCGGCCCTGGCGAAGATTTATAAATTCCGCCAATAAAGCGGCCGCCGTGATTCCATCAACATCATAATCCCCGAAAATCACGATTAATTCTTCCCGCCGAATAGCTTCCGCCAGCAGGCGGCCGGCGTCCACGGTTCCCGGCAAATCCCTAAAATCCTTAAAACGCGCCTCCGCAGGATGCAAAAAAGCAGGAGCCGAAATCTCGTTCAACCCGCGCTGAATTATTATCGAAGCAGTAAGCGGAAGAATTTGCAGTTGCGAGGATAATTTCTCAACCTTATCGGTTGTCAAGGCCGGAGGCCATAACCATTTTTTTGACAATGCTTTTCCTTTCCAGGATGCGCAGGCGGATAAAAACCATCTTTATGCCGTGTACCATGCAACCGTAGGGGCCGGCTTCCATGCCGGCCCGTAAATTCGGAATTATGCGTAATCGCAAAAGGGCGGCCACGGGGGGCCGCCCCTACAACTACTATTTACTACCTAACGGTTATTATTTTACGAATTCAAATTGACGGATGGAGGAATACCTATGGAATTCCCTGGTACGGATTCTGTCACTCGGTTAACCGGCGACTCTTAAAAACTCCTCATAGGACGTCAGTCCGGCGACTACTCTTTTGGCTACCAGACTTCTCAAGGAAGTATAACCCGGTATAACTTCTATGGCTTTCTTGATATCCGCCGCAGACTGACGATTAATAATAGCTTCCCGGACGTTCTCGGCCAGGGGTATAATTTCAAAAACCGCTTGCCGGCCCCGAAACCCGGTCTGAGAGCATTGCGCACAACCCCGGCCCCGGTATAAAACCGTTTTCTTACTGCCGCCTATTCCCAGAAACTTGGTGATTTCCGAAGAGGCCTCATGAATCTCCTTGCATTTAGGGCAGATCACCCTTACCAGCCTTTGATTGACAATCGCAGCCAGAGCCGATCCCAGTAAATAAGGCTCGATGGCCATATTCATCAAATATTGCACAGCCGCCGCCGGATTATTAGCATGGAGGGTGGAAATAACCAGGTGTCCGGTAGGCACGGCATCCAGAATCATTCGTGAGGTTTCTGCATCCTGCATTTCCCCTACCAGCATTATATCCGAATCTTGTTCCAGCATGGCCCGCACGCCGTTGCCATAAGTCATACCGCGTTTCTCATTTACCACCACCTGATTGATTCCCGGCAGAGAATAATCCACCTGTTCATCCACGGCGCAAACATTTTTAGTCGGTTGGTTTATCGAATTTAGTGTAGCATACGCTGTGGTAGTTTTCCCGCTGGCTTTGGGCCCGGTAATCAGAACTAAACCATAGGGCTGTTGCAGTATTCTCCGATAAAGTTCAAGCTGAGATGGTTCCATGCCCAGTTTCTCAATATTCAGAATAGCATTTTCCAGGTTCAACACATGCATTACTATTTTTTCTCCCCACATGGTAGGTGAGATTAAAATAGATATGGAAACATCCTTGCCGGGAATCTTCAGCTTCAATCTGCCGTATTGGGCCGTGGCCTTCCCCTGGGTGTCCATTTCCGCCATTGCTCTCAGCTTGGTCGCCAAGGCATTGGCCAGCGAACGGGGCGGCGATTGTACTTCCTGGAGAACACCGTCAATTCTCCAGCGGATACGGAAACTTTTTTCATATGGTTCAAAATGGATATCCGTAGCATCGGCCTTATTGGCTTCGACCAGGACATTGGTAAGAAAATTAATAACCGGCGTGTCCCCTCCCATCGCCTTGGCCGCTGGCCCGGTGGTTATGGGTTCCGGTTCCGGCGGAGCGACCGGAGGGGGCGAGGCCATGGCCGCTGCCGGCGCCGGAGATTTAGACGGCATGCTTGCCATAGGCGCAGCGCCGAAGTCCTCGTCCGCAGCGGACGCTTTTACCAACTCCCCGGCATCCTCTTCCTGGAATCCGAAATATTTATCCAACGCCGCCTTAATTTCACTTTCCGATGACAATCGGAGCTCCAGATCACAATGCGTAGCCAGTTTAATATCGTCCGTCACAAAAACATTAGTCGGGTCCGCCATGGCCAAAATAATAGTATTGCCTTTTTTTTCCACAGGAATGACATTCTGGGACCGCATAAGCTGTTCCGGAAGCATTTTCATAAGCGCAGCAGATATCTTGGACCGGTCTTCCAGCGGCATATACGGCACATTCATCTGATTTCCAAGAAAGGCCATAAGAACTTCCAAAGAAACAAATCCTTTCCTCACCAAAACCTGGCCCACCTTTTCACCTGTGGTTTTTTGTTCCCGCAGGCATTCCTGAAGCTGTTCCTCCGTGATGATATCCTCATCCAGCAGCATTTCTCCTATACGATGGCCTTTCGCAGTCGCCATGCTCAATCCTCCTGAATATTATAATTAAACGAAATATACTAGCCACGCGTTTTCACGCACGTTAATATTCCGGCTGTTTTTTCAGCCCCTCGAAAGCTGAGATATACACCCACTGGCGTAGGGGCGTTTAATTAAACGCCCCTACAACTGCCGGCTATGACCTAGCCAACTATCCAAATATATCTTATCCCCCAAAAAGTCCAAACAATCCTTTTTTCTTATCGGATTTTTTCATTTCGCCTTCATCCTCCGCCTGGTCGGACTCAATTTCTTGATATTCATCCTTTTGGCCCCGGGCAAAAGTACGGTGCTGAGATTGATCATGCCGATCCGGCATCTTGACTTCCGACTGCTCCTTGGCATATTGAGTAATATCAGATTCGGAGAGCCCGGAATTGGGGGTAATCTTTATAGCCTGTTCTTTCCCGGTTTCTAAATCAGCGGCGGATACCCGGACAATTCCATTGGCGTCCACATCAAAGCATACTTCAATCTGGGGTATTTCCCGGGGAGCCGGAGGAATGCCCACCAGATCAAAAGTCCCGATTAGTTTGTTGTCAGCGGCCATGGGTTTCTCTCCCTGGTACACCTGAATCCTCACGAAAGTCTGATTGTCCTTGGCAGTGGAAAATATTTCTTTTTTGCGCACCGGAATCGTGGCGTTCTTTTGAATAATTTTAGACATCATTCCTCCCTCGGTTCGAATGCCCAGAGAGAAGGGTGTAACATCTAAAAGTAAAATATCCCGGATATTCCCCTTTAAAACCGAGGCCTGAATAGCCGCTCCGGCGGCCACGGTCTCATCCGGATTAACGCCGGGATAAGGATCCTTGCCGAAAAGTCGGCGTACTAATTCCTGAATTTTAGGCATGCGCGTCATTCCGCCGACCAATACAATTTCATCGATATTGCTGGAACGTAAGCCGGAATCTTCCAGAGCGACTTCACAGGGCTTAAGTGTATTCTGAATTAGATCTTTGGCTAAATCCTCCATTTTAGCCCGTGTCAGCTTGGCGGATAAATGCTTGGGACCCGAAGTATCGGAAGCAATAAAGGGAAGGGTTATTTCCGCCGCGTTTTTTTCTGAAAGCTCGCATTTGGCTTTTTCCGCCACTTCCTTTAAACGTTGCAACGCAATGCGATCCTGCTGAAGATCAATTTTTTCTTTTTGGGAAAAATCGCTTATCAGCCATGCGATTATCCGCTGGTCAAAATCATCTCCGCCCAGATGCGTATCGCCGGAACTAGCCTTTACTTCAAAAACACCATTGCCCAATTCCAGAATACTGACATCGAAAGTTCCGCCCCCCAGGTCATAAATGGCGATTTTTCGCCGGGTTTTGCGGTCAAAACCCGACGCCAACGATGCGGCAGTAGGTTCATTAATGATACGTAAAACCTCCAGCCCGGCAATTTTTCCGGCATCCTTGGTCGCCTGGCGCTGGCTGTCATTAAAATAAGCCGGACAGGTAATAACCGCTTTTTCAATCTTCTCACCCAGATAAATTTCGGCATCCCGTTTAATCTTGCCTAAAATCAAGGCCGATATCTCGGGAGGAGAATAATCCCGGTCGCGAATTTTTACGCGCAAATCTCCATTAATCGCCGAAACCAGGCCGTAGGGCACTAATTCCCTGTCGTTCCGCAGCGAAGGGTCATCCAGTTTTCTGCCCATAAATCTTTTAATGGAAAAGACCGTAGTCTCCGGGTTGATTACTTCCTGCCGCTTGGCGGGTTCGCCCACTATTATTTCGCCGTTTTTCATAAAGCTGACCACCGAGGGCGTGGTCCGCATTCCTTCCGCGTTGGGAATAATTACCATTTCTCCGTCCTGCATTATGGCTGCGCAGGAATTGGTAGTCCCAAGGTCGATACCGATAATTTTTGACATAAGCGCTGCCTTTCGTATTTTACTTTTTAGTAAGCTCATCCAGCCGGCGAAGCGTACGCCGGATTTCATGCTCCTTGGGGTTTAAATTTTTCACCTGGTTGAAATACGACCGCGCCTCATCATACTTCTTGAGTTCTATCAAACATAATCCCAGGTTATAAAGCGCCTCGGGAAATTTCGGCCACAGATGGATCGCCTCCTTGAACTTTGCGCCCGCCTTGGCTTTCTGCCGGGGAAAAAGCACTACCCCGGCATTAAAACGCAGCAACGCGGCTTGCCACTGCTCTTTCTGTTTTCCCTGAAAAAACATAAATTTACGATCCCCGGCTTTCTTCTTTAGCGGGCTATAAATCAGGAAGTTATACAATTTCCGCCGTTCGGGATCAGATAAGCACTGATAGGCGTCAACCACTTTGGCGGTCATTACATGCGACCACTCTTCCCGCTCAGAATTATGGTCCGGATGGTATTTATATAACAGCATGCGGAAAGCGGTTTCAATCTCCTCCTTGCTGGCCGCGGGATAAACCTCTAATATTTCATAAAAATTTTGTTCGCTCACTTGGCTGCGCTCCTGTTAAAACTTGGCTCCGGTAATGCGATAGACCTCCAGCAATTCCCCGCTGTCCGGTAATTGCAGTTCCTCGATCTTTTCTCCTCTGACCAGATTAGATACCCTTTGAAAAATATCTCCGGCTACCATAACCACTGAAAACGGCTGGTTGCTCATCTTGCTGGTAAAATCCAGATAATCCTTTATAACTTCCATGGGCTGCAAACCCTTGGTAGTCATAAGCGATCCCTTGACTTCTCCCGCTGTCACTCCCAGTGAAACATATAATGGGGATTCGTTTTTTCTGACCCGGTCCTTGTTCAGTTCCGCCAGAGTTTTTTGCATATTTACCGCGGCCAGGATGGCCCGTTGGTCATCATCGGAATGCGGCCGGGGAATCCCAAATACCACCATAAAAATACTTTCGGTAAATTTATAAACTTGCCCGCCGTATTCAAACAGCGTAGCCATAAAACGCCGAAAATATGTCTCTAAAATTTCGGACATGGACGCGGCATCTTGGGTGCTGGTTTGCTGAACTAAATAGCTCAAGTCGGCAAACAATACCGTAACCCGGTACCGGTCGGCCTTTTCCCCCGTTAATGCCAGAACATTAGTATCAATGAAATGTTCCTGAGCTTCCTTGGATATATACAATTGGAAGGCTTCCTTGATTTTTTCAACTTCCTTCAATTCATCAGCCACTACATCAAAGGCGCCTTTAATCCTGACTTTTTCTTTTAAATCCTGGACCATCAAGTTAAAACATTCCGTCAACAAACCTATCTCATCCCGGCTGTGTACCTCGGCCGTTACTCCCAAGTCGCCCCGGGCTACCCGGGCCATGGCCGCAGTTAAATCCTCGATCGGTTTGGTCACCGTTTTCGAGAGCCATAGCGCTCCGCCAAATCCCAGAATCATCATGACAAATGTCAGGAGAATATTCCTGATCTTCGCCAGCATGATTTCGCGTTTCAACTCCAGTAATGAAAACCGCAGATTTACTGTGGCCACCCGCTGATTTTCCACAATAATATCGCCGGAAATTCTGGCCGTAGTTCCCGGCGGAAAAGTATGCTGGGTCAGCCGGTTTAAAGATTCAGAACTAACTTCGATTCCCTCCAGGGACGGATCTAAAGCCGCAGCCGTGGCCGGATTAAGGGTAAAAACCGTGACTTCTCCGTCCTTGGCCAGAATTGAAATATAAAGTATATTGGAGTCCAGGTTGCGAACTACTTTTATAAATTCACGAAAAATCGGCCAGGCTACTTTTTCACCCGCCAAGGGTTCGATTAATTTTAGCGCCGCTATCATGTTGGCGGTGTCGGTTATCCGCTTGTCCATTTCCATATGCTTTACCCGTTCTTCCTGGAATATGGAAAAATAAGAGACCACGCCCATGATTAAAACTATTAAAACCAGCACCAGCAGGGTAATTTTATAGACTAATCCAAATTTGGCTCTTTGATTTTTTTTCATCATAGATGTGTCGCCCCAAGCCGTTCTCCAGAGATTTCTCTCGCTGCGCGTAAGCCAAGAAAACCCCTCGCCTGCGGCTCGGAATGAGATACGCAGAACTCGAAATTACATTTTGGAAATAGAAAGCTTTTTGGAAACAGTTGCGTCATAATATCTTTCGCCTCTTACTGCGGAATGAAAGTAAAGGCATAAATACTACGGTCAAACGAACCCACCACCAGCACCCCGTGGGCGATTATCGGCGAGGAGTTAACCATACCGCCCGTGGTATATTTCCATTTCCTCCCCCCTTTTTTAGCCCGCAAGGCATAGATTGTATCGCCGGCTCCGATATAAACCAGGCCGTTGAATTCAACGGGCGAAGAAAGTATTTTGCTTTTTAATTTGGCTTTCCAAATAATTCCTCCGGTTTGCTTATTCAGCGCGTAAATGTGCTTGTCATTGGAACCGACAAACAGATATTTTCCGGAAAGACAGGGGGATGAGGAAACCCAGCCCTGGGCCCGGTATTTCCAGGCTAATTCACCATTGGACTGGTTTAGCGCATACACATTTTTATCGTCCGAACCGAAATAAACCCTTTCTTGGTCCAACGCCGCTGTGGAAAAAATCCGGTTTTCAGTGACATACTTCCACTTGATCTCTCCGCTGCCGGCATCCAAAGCGTAAAACGTTTTTCCCAGGGTTCCGATATACAATATACCGTTGCTTAACTTGGGGCTGGCCGCCACCGGACCATCGGTTTTTCGCTTCCATATCAAGGTTCCGCTCCCGGCGTTGAAAGCATAAACATTCCCGTCCATACATCCAATAAAAACCATATCCCCTATAACCGCAGGCGAAGAGAAATGCAGGGCACCGCCGGTCAAGGCGCGCCAGACTACTTGTCCGTTTTTTGCCTGGAGGCAATATAAATAAGTATCATCGGACCCTATGAAAACCCGGCCCTTCACCACGGCCGGCGACGAAGTAACCGGCCCGCCGGTCTTCTTTTCCCATATTTGCCGGCCGTCTTTGGCATTGAGGGCGTATACATTCGAATCACTGGACCCGATGTAAACCACTCCTCCGACCAAAGCCGCCGAGCCGTCAATCTGTGCGCCGCTGCGGTATTTCCATTGTAAATCCAGGGGCGGCGTAATGGGCGGACCGGAGGCCGGACGATTTTTAAGATTCTGCCGAAACATTGCCCAACCGGTAGCCTGGGCCGATGATATTACCGGCTTCTTCACGCCCGCCGGCTTCTCAGCAGTTTCGGCCCTGGATTCCGAAGGTATAACCGCCGGAACGGATTGGATCTTTTTCTGAACCGCTGCTATCTCCTGCTTGATTTTCGCGACTTGGCGTTGGGAGCGCGCACCGCCCCGGGAATGCAGACCGGATAAGGCTTTTTGCAACTCGATAAGTTTTTTCTGTTGTTCCTCAATAATTCTTTGCTGCTGCGCGGCCTTTTGCCGGGTTTGGGCATTTCCGGAAACATTGAATTGAATCTTAATTTCCTTTTCCTTAGCTTGCTGTCCGCATCCGAATAAAAACCCCATTACAGCTATCAGTAGTAAGACTGGTAAAAACGAGAGTTTTTTCGTCGACATGGAAGAGGCCTCCGCGGAATTATGGCGAATAAATTGTGATAACTAAAAAAACCTTATTTTAATTAAATATTACACGGGTTATTTTATATTGTCAATCCCTACTCTTGACCCCTCTGCAATACAGACAGCAACAAAACCTTCCGTCATTCCGGCATGCTTTTAGCCGGAATCCAGAGGCTTTGATTTTCAAAGAGTTAATTGTAGGGGCGGGTTTAAAACCCGCCCCTACCGAAATATAACAATCATTCGAGTATGACAACCCTTTCAGAAAACCACCGTCCTGCAACCGGAACTAATTAAGCACAGCTTGTTCCACCGCCGGGGGAACCTTCCTGACCGGCTTGGATTTATCTTCCTCTTTAAATTTAACCGAAATAATTCGGGAGATACCCGCCTCCGGCATGGTAATTCCGTATAAAACTCCGGCTTTTTCCATCGTAAGTTTATTATGGGTAATAATAATAAACTGCGATTTCTCGGCAAATTCCTGGAGAATACGGCTGAACCGAACAGTATTATTATCATCCAGCGGAGCGTCCATCTCGTCGAAAACACAGAAAGGACTGGGTTTTACCAGGAAAATGGCAAATAACAAAGCAATCGCCGTCAAGGCTTTCTCTCCCCCGGAAAGCAGGGAGATATTTTGGAGATGCTTGCCCGGCGGACGGGCCACAATCTCTATACCCGTTTCCAGTAAATTAGTCTCATCCATTAGTACCAGGTCGGCATCTCCGCCATTAAAAAGCCGGCGAAAAACCTCCCGGAATTGCACCCGGACTTGTGAGAAGGTTTCCGCAAACCGAACCCGGCTCTCCTGGTTGATCCGGGTAATCAAACGTTGCAGGTTCTCCCGGGCGGCTTTAAGGTCCGCAAGCTGCTTGGAAAGAAATTCATAGCGTTGCTGCAGGTCGTCATATTCTTCCATAGCTACCAGGTTCACAGCTCCCATGGTCCCTAGTTTGGATTTCAATTCCTTAACGCGAAGCCGGGTCTCCTCCGGTTCGGCTGGAAGCGCGGCCTGGCCTTCTTCCGTCTCCCCTTCCTCTTCCAGCGCTAAATTTAATTTGTATTCCTCCTGCAAGTAATTTTCGAGAGATTTCAAATTCATCTCCAACTGGGTTTTCTCCAGTTCTATTTGGTGCAGGTCTTGTTGGGTTTTTTCCCATAACCGCCGGATATCCCGCACTTCTCTTTCCTGTTTCTCCTTCCGGACGGCCAAAATCTCCCGGCCCTTCCGTACCTCTCCCAAATTCCGCTCCCAGGTCAGCTTATCCTCCAAAATACGCGCGCGTATCTCCTGCTTCCGGCCTACCTCATCCGCCAAGTCAGCCAACCGCTTCCGGTCCATCCCGATATTACCATCTTTCTCCTGCTTCCGTCCGAGGACCTCGGTTAATTCTCCAGCCACGCGCTCCGCCTCCGCATTCAACCCGCCGAGCTGCTGCTCCAAAGCCGTAGCCGCCACTCTTAGCTCGCCAACGCGTAACGACCGCTTATCATGTTCCCGGCGCCGCTCCTCGATTTCCACTTGGTGCTCGGAAAGTTCCTGCTGGGTTTGGCGGTCGATAAGTTCCACCTCCCGAAGTTTGCGGTTGGTAATTTCATAATCGTGCCTGGTTTGATTTAAAACCTGCACTGCCTGCTCTTGTTCCGTCTGCAGGGACTCATCCTGCCGGTTAATTTCCTCTATCTGAAGGTTTACACCTTCCAGCGACTTTTCCATGCCAGCGGCGCGTACTTCAAGTTCATGTAATTCCGAGGTATTGACCCCCAGGCTGCCGGCGGTTTCTTCCAAAGAGTTTTTAGTGCTTTCCGACTCGCGCAGAGCGTCGGATAAATTTATTTCCAATACCGATAATTCGTTTTTAAGTTCCTCTATCTCGCGTTCACGCCCCAGCAGGCCTCGTTCCATAATATCAGGACTTCCACCCGTAAGCCAGCGCTCCGGGGTATCCAATTCTCCGTTTAAGGTAACCAGAGTACCCCGGACTCCGGCTTCCCGGGCCTGCCGGGCAGCCGGAGAATCGGTCACTATAAAAACATCTTTTAAAATATTTTGAAAAAGACCGCGAAAACGTTCATCAATCCGGGCCAAATCCTCAGCCCGGCCCAGAATTCCCGGCAGGTTTATGACCGGCTGATCTTCCCCGGAAAACCGGCAGTCGTCATTAATGTCCCGGCAATGTTCCAGGGGAATGAACGTTGCTCGCCCCCTATTGCCTTCTGCCAAATAATCCATGCCCGCCCGGGCCTGATCCTCGGTCTCAACCATAATATACTGCAGTTTATGTCCTAATAGAGCTTCAAAGGCAAACTCATATTTCTGTTCGGTGCGTATAAAATTAACCACTGGTCCCAGTAAACCCGGAAACCTTTCCGGGTTTGCGTTGTGCTCCATAAGAATGGTCTTAGCGCCCATTTCATAGCCGTCCAGGCCGTTTTTCAACTCCTCTATCCAGGTAAGCCGGGAATTAAGCTGGGTAATGGTTTGGTTGAAGTTGTCCAGCATGGCATTGAGAGTTCCCAGCGTATGTTCCAGTTTCTCTTTCTCCCGAGCCAGAATATCCTGCTCAGCCTGGAGCGTGTCCATCGCTTGCCGCGAATTTTGCAAATCCTCTGCGAGTGAATTTTTTCCTTTAAGCGTTTCCTGTTTCTGACTTCTTAATATTGCCAACCTTTGGTCCAGACTCCCGATTTGCTGTTCATGCTCAGCGCGGCGAATCTCAAGATTTTTTAAGGTTTCCCGGAATCCTGACATTTGATCCACAATCTCCAAGAGACGGCTTTGTTGATCCTGAACGCACGTCGCCTTTTCCTTCATCTCTTGTTCCAGATAATGCAACCGTTCTTCTTCCGCCGTCATTTCCATCTTCGAATCAACCAACGCCTGCTCTTTATGCCCCCGCAGTTCCAGGGCATGCCGGTTCTGCGAGCTCAATTGTTCTTCCTTGGCGCACAACTCCTCAAATTCGGATTCCAGCCGTTGAAGCCCGAGGGTTAAATCCTGATGCCGCAGTCCGGAGGCTGTGATAAACTCCTCGGTCTTAACGGATTCCTCCAGCACCTGATGCAGAGATTCCTGCGCCCGGGACAAGGCCGACTCATTCTCCATCGCCTCATTTCCCAGCATCGTTACTAAATCTTCCGATGCTTTCTGACGATTTTCCGATTCCTCGATGCACAGCCGCTGCTCCTCCCAGGCACGCTCCAGCTTTCTCAGACCGCGTCGTTTATCGCGCAATTCACGGCGTCCCTGCGAAACCTCCAGCGTGGTTAATTCCTGTTTTAAATCCTGATAGCGCCGCGCTTTCTGGGCTTGGCGTTCCAGCGAGCCGATTTGGCGCTTGACCTCGGCCGCAATGTCATTCACGCGCAGAAAATTCTGTTCCGTAGCTTCCAGCTTTCTCAATGATTCTTCTTTTCTGGACTTATATTTTGAAATACCGGCCGCTTCCTCGAATACATAGCGGCGGTCAGCCGGACGTGAAGAAATCACCAAATCTATCTTGCCTTGTTCCAGAATGGAATAGGCATTTCTGCCGATTCCGGTATCCAGAAAAAGATCCTGAATATCCCGCAGCCGGCAAGCTGTCTTGTTAAGCAGATACTCGCTCTCTCCGGAACGGTAAGTTCTCCGGGTGATGGTAATTTCCTCATGTTCCGTGGAAAGCTGCCGGTCGTAATTATTGATGGTTAAGGAAACTTCAGCCATGCCCACGGCTTTGCGGGTATCCGTGCCATTAAAGATAATGTCTTCCATCCGGTTTCCCCGCAAAGCCTTGGCGCTCTGCTCGCCCAGGACCCAGCGAAGAGCGTCTACAATATTGGATTTTCCGCAGCCATTAGGTCCGACAATCGCGGTTATGCCTGATTCAAAGTCGAGGGAGGTGTAGTCAACAAAAGACTTGAATCCCTGGATTTCCAAACGTTTAAAATACACTTTATCATCTCCCTGGTATTTACTGGTATTTATCACTACCATATGTTGTGGTGAATATACACCCTGAAAAGCCGGCTGTCAAGAGGAAGAAGAGTAAAAAGCAGTAATATATTGGCCGCTCGCCATGGTAAAGCAGCACATAAGCGCTGCACGCCAACAGTTATGATTAATTATCAACGTAGGGGCCAGCTTCCATGCCGGCCCGCCCGTGAATTCGCGACATAGGGGCTCGAGATCATGAACCGGGTAGGGGCGGACATGGAAGTCCACTCCTACGGCTTGACGTAGACATACGGCCGGACAGAGACAGGGTTCCCCTCTATAATAAGGCCAGTGTAAGAAAGGATATGGCTGATAGATTATTAAATTAGGATTTTATTTTGTTGAAACGCACATTAAATTGTGCAGATTATTTTATCTGATATTTCTTTAATTTGGAGACAGTTCCTTTATTCTTTGTCCTCCCTATTCTCAAGACGCAGACGGGCATGTTGGATCGCTTCATGAAACTTTTTTTGTAATATTTTTTTCGGTAGAAGTTTAGTCATATATTCAGCCACACGAATACCAGCCTTACCCAATTCCAGAAGCTCTATCCGTTCATTGGATTTTCCCGCGCATAAAATGAGCCCAACAGGACAGTCTTCACCCGGCTTGCGCTCATACTTATCCAGCCAGCGTAAATATAACTCCATCTGCCCTTTATAATCCGGCTTGAAATTTCCCAGTTTCAATTCAATGGCAATGAGCCTGCGCAAATTACGGTGATAAAACAGCAAATCAAGATAAAAATCCTCTCCGTCGACAATCATGCGTTTTTGTCGTTCAACAAAGGTAAACCCAACACCTAATTCCATAATAAAAGCTTCTAATTCACGCAAGATAGCCGCTTCCAGGTCTTTTTCCTGATATGCGCCCTTAAGTCCGAGAAAATCCAGAAAATATGGGTCTCTGAATACAAGATCAGGAGTAAGTTTATCTTCTTTCCGCAATTTGCCAAGTTCAAGTTTGGCAAGCTTTTCCGGTTTTTTAGCAAGCGCTGTACGCTCAAATAACATTCCGTCTATTTTTTTACGAAGTGTCCGCACACTCCACCGCTCAATCCGGCACATTTCGGCGTAGAAGTCACGCGCGAGATCGTCTTTGACAGGAAATATCTCAACAAAATGACTCCAACTCAATTGTTTCGACAACGTCGCAACAATCTTCTGATCTGGAAAATACTCCGCAAACTGTAACATTCGCGCAAGATTAAACCGCGTGAAACCTTTACCATAATCCCTGGTTAATTGTGCCGACAGTGTCGCAACAATTTCTTGACCGTATTCTGCCCTATTCCCTTGCAGTATTTCATCCTTAATCCGCTTGCCGATCTGCCAGTAAAGCATGGTCAGCGCTGCGTTCACGGATACCGCAACAGCATTGCGCGCTTCTTCAATCATCTGACGGATATCTTTTATAAGGATGTCTGGCTTTTTCAGTAGCGTTTTTTTGTCCGGACGCTTGCTTGCATATTTAATCATTTTTTTCGCCATATGGTGATCTCCTCTAATCGGACAAGTCCTGAGGCCTTTTGTTTTTTGCTGCTCATAGCCCACCCCAAAACATATTAATTATTTTATCTGTAATACTCCTCATATACTTTTTTTTCCAATCCTCATAAAAAGAATGTTTTCGGGACAATCCCCAAAAAGAAAACAATGCAACTACATTCAAGAAAATTGCACCAATAATTTTGCCCCACCAAGAAACCCCCGTTAGCAGTGTGGCAACACTAACTACTAACACAATCACGAAAGAAACCACTCCATCAAAACTTCGAGAAATATATTTTTCAACCTTTTGACGTTTATTATCTTTAAATTTTCCCGTCTTCTGCTTTTCGCTAGCAAGCTCGTTTTCCATCCGCTCACGAATATCGCGTTCTGCATAATACTTTCTCAATCCCTCTTCCTTTGATTGACTCTTCAGCTTGTCCAACATATCAAGCGGAGTGTTTTCTGTTATCGACTCTATATTGTCAACATTTTCAACTAACATCTCATTAAACACACTTGATGCTCTTAAAAGCAAATAATCATCCTCTTCTATTTTTTTATTTTGGAAACAGTTCTCTACTTCTACTAAATATTTTCGAATCATATGGTCGGTTGGTTTTAAAATACAATAACTTTCTACAATAAGTTTCCTTTTAGCCAATTTATCAATATACGTTGGTGTCTGAAGCCACATATATGTCCCGAGAAAAACGTCAGTAACGCAAATAGGGATAAAATTATCTTTATTTTTTTCTTCGAATTGCATATGATAATTTTTGCAAATTTTGGCTAAAGAACTATTCGCACACATAAAGACAACCTTAATATCTTTAAATTGATTAGGATATTTTCTCCTGATTCTCCTATACACCATATTTATTGAACGAACATCGTTATCTAATAATCGCGAACTACTGTCTTCATCAAAGAATTCATTTGTTTTTCGGTATTCTTCCACGATAAGTTCTTTCAATTTTTTATCGTCAATATTATATTTATTATCAGCCGTATTATATTCTGCATCTTCAATATCAACCCCATTCTTTTCAAGCTCTTTATCTATCCTATTTAGGAGAATATCCACCTCTAAATCTGTGTAATTATTGGAAACAAAATGCAATAATGTTTTTGATGCTTTATTCATATTCCTATTCGGATCATTTAACCATCTTTTTGCATTTTTAACATTTTGAACTATTTCATCATATGTATGTTTAAATAAAACAAGCTGACATTTGGTAGTAGTAAATATTCCAAAAAGCTCTTCAATCATTTTTTGCTGTATATCGCCGTCCAAACCCAACAATTTCAAAATATGCGAAGTATCACAATATATTCGAATTTTTTTGATTTTTTCTTCATATGGCTGTTTTGCTTCGTTCACAATAGTAGCCGCCAACATATGTCCAGCGGCAATCTCTACTATATGTTGAAAAACACCGCTGTTTTTATCTGATTCCAGTTTAATAAACTCAGCTAATTGCCTTATTAGCTTTATAGAGAAATCAACTTTAGGTAATAAATATTCATTATTTTTAGCGAAAAACAAAAGGCTGGCATCCTGTCGCTCAAGAAAAGATATAAAAACATTATTAGCCTGTCCTTCATCTATGTTTTTATTATATTTCTTTTTAATAAAGTTTATGAATTCACATAATACTCCTTGATATTTGTTTTCATGGTTTTTTCTTATAGAAATTATTGTTTCTAGGGGCGTTTTTTTATTCTTCCAAACCTCTTTTCCACAGTACTCAATTTTTCCAAACCTAACCAACCGCTTTAAAACAGCCTTCATCGGATGATGAGGAATCCGAAATAAAAATTCCTGATTAAAATCTTGACATATACGGTCAAGATTCACTTCTTCATATTTTTTTCGCGCAAATAGCTCTTCAACAAAAGGAACAAAAGTATCTAAATAATTTTTTCCATTACGCCAATTAGCATTTAGAATTGAAAAATTTATTAAAGATCTCATATTATCCATAAGACACTCCTTATTCACTTCATTACATATCTCATCGTCAAAAAGTCTTCTGTTTTTGTCCTTTGTTTACTTGTAAGGCGTCCAACTCAATTTGTTGAGCAGGCCACTACATTTTGGTTAAGCAAGATAAAACTACTTGAGGTTGCGTAAATTCGATTCATCAAAGCCTTTACCAATTTCAGAAGTAAGTTTGCTACTAATTTTTTCTATAATTAATTTTCCATAACCAAGCCTGGATTAGTCTTTTCGCTCCGCATCGCTTTGATGGACAACGCTTCGTTAATTCATGGGCAAAATATTTTGCGTGATATTTCGTGATCATCATAGCCTCTGTTTAAAAAAACAATTTAAAATCAGTTGGTTTTCAAGCATCTACCGGTACTAAATATGCCTGCATTATAGAACTGTACAATTTTCTATGCAAGATAAATTGTGCAATCCTCAGTAATGAAAAAACATGTAATTTATTGGCTGTTCGTTAGAGCATCACCGGCAGCTGTATAGGGGGGTAATTAAAATACACCGCCTGCAGAGTTGTGTATTTTGGGAGTGTCGCTGAAAACCGTTTTACAAGGAATTTCCCTGATTTTGTCATTCCTAGGGAACGAAATGACCAAGGAATCTCTTTGCCTTTTCTGGATGGTTTAGTCCATGGAAAACTAGGAGCTTGAGCATTTAGTCCAGAATTCAAGTAATCCCCTCCCTTGATGGGAGGGGATTAAGGGGAGGGTGAAATAACCTTTGAAAACACCACCCCCACCTAACCTCCCCCCTCAAGGGGGAGGAATTTATTTTAGTTTTTCTCAACAGGAACTATCATCCGCCATTGTTTGCAGATACCGGTCCGCCATAACCGCGGCCCGGGCGCCTTCCCCGGCGGCTACTACAATCTGTTTCACCTGGTTGGCGCGGCAATCCCCGGCCGCAAAAATCCCCGGAATACTCGCGCTTAAATCATCCCCGGTTGTTATATACCCTTCCTCGTCCAGGTTCAATACATTTTTTACCATATCAGTCTGTGGATTTAAACCGGTAAAAACAAAAACCCCTTTAACCGAGAGTTCCCGTTTCCCGGTCTTATCCGGCCGCTCCAGTTCAAGGCTTTGGATGCTTTGTTCCTGCCCTACAATCCTGCGGGGGATAAAAGGAGTAATGTTTTCCAGCTTGGGATTCGGAAGCACTCTTTCCTGGACCACCTTATCCGCCCGGAACTGTTCACGGCGGTGGACCAGATATACTTTGGAGGCAAACCGGGTCAGGAATTCAGCCTCTTCCAGGGCTGTGTTCCCTCCCCCGATTACAGCTACGGGCAGTCCGCGGAAAAAAGCGCCGTCGCAGGTCGCGCAATACGAAACACCCTTTCCCCGGAATTCTTCTTCGCCGGGAATATTAAGCGGGCGGGGTTTGGCGCCGGTCGCGAAAATAATTGCCCGCGCCTTAATATTACCTGTGGCCATGTCCAATTGATGGGGGGCACCCGGAACCATTCCTAAAACCTGGCCGGATAATACTTGCAAGTTAAATTCCCTGACCTGGCTCTCTATCTTCATCGTCAGATCCGCCCCCGATACATGAGGAAGGCCCGGATAATTATCCACATGCCAGGTAGTAGCGGCCTGTCCTCCGGGAGACAACTGCTCGATTAAAATCACGCTACGCCCGGCACGTACGGCATACAAACCGGCTGTCAGACCTGCCGGGCCGGCGCCCACAATGGCAATGTCCGCTGCCGGAGTATTATCGTCTCGTGCCTCTCCGGCCGTCAAATTATCCGGCAAGTATTTCCTCCGCCATGGATACCAGCTGCGACTTGGTACAAGCGCCTACGATTTGATTGGCCAGCCGGCCTTCCTTGAAAAACAAGAGCGAGGGAATCGACCGGATGGCGAAACGGCCGGCCGCGCTCTGGTTGGCATCCACATCCAGTTTAACCGCCTTTATACGCCCCTCAAAATCACGGGCAAATTCTTCCACCACCGGCTCGATCATCCTACAGGGACCGCACCAGGCCGCCCAGAAATCCACTAATACTGGGATATTTGATTTTAATACCTCGGTCTCAAAATTTTGATCCGTTGCTTCAATCATGCTGCTTCCTCCTTGTAGGTAATATAGGAAACTAAATTAAAATCCTCAAAAGAATATATCCCACGGTCAGCAGACCGTAGATAATCGCCAGCACTTTAAAATGCCAAGCCCAGGTAAAATATTTTTCCTCCTCCGTTTTAGGAGTAGACGATTGCGGCAATTTCCGGGACATAATAAACTCAGGCTAATTTTGCCAGCTGGAATTTTTCATGAATGGCGCGGACCGCCTCTTCCACCCGGTCCTCGGCCACAATACACGAAATTTTTATTTCCGAGGTTGAAATCATTTGAATGTTAATCCCTTTTTCCGCCAAAGCTTCAAACATAGCCGCAGCCACGCCGGAATGACTGCGCATGCCTACCCCGACTACACTGACTTTGCCGACATGCTCATCCGCTTCAAAACCCTTGGCGCCTATCTCCCGGACCAGTTTTTCCACCGCCTTTTTGGCCCGGCTCAGATCATCCTGGGATATGGTGAAGGAAATATTCGTGCTCCCTTCTTCCGAGATGTCCTGAACAATGACATCGATGTTTAACTTCTCGGCCGCCAAACGGCTGAATATCTTGGCGGCAATTCCCGGCTGGTCGGGAACCCAAAGAATGGTTAGTTTCGCTTCTTTTTTGGTGTGGGTAACTCCGGATACCATAACCCCTTCCATCTGTGCTACCTCCTCTGAAATCAGTGTGCCGGGTTCGGGTTTGGTGCTGGATCTCACATGCAAAACGATCTTGTTTTTTTTGGCAAACTCTACGCAGCGATTATACAATACTTGCGCGCCCAGGCTGGCCATCTCGAGCATCTCATCATAAGCCAGGCGCGGAAGCCGGACCGCCTCCGGCACAATCCGGGGATCAGCCGTATAAACACCGTCCACATCCTTAAAGAACTCGCAAATACCCGCCGACAGCGCCGTGGCCAGGGCCACGGCCGTCAGATCCGACCCTCCCCGTCCCAAGGTAGTGATTTCTTCGTTCTCGGTCTCTCCCTGAAAACCGGCCACAATCACAACCTTGCCTAAACGCAGCGCGGTTTTGATCTTCTCGCCGCCCATTTTTACAATGCGAGCCTTGGTATGCGCGTCATCGGTAACAATACCTACCTGGGGACCGGTAAAGGAAATCGCATCACAATCCAGGGACTTCAACGCAATACCCATCAACGCAATGGACTGCTGTTCGCCGGTTGCCAGCAGCATATCCATTTCGCGCTCATCCGGCTCATCCGTAATGGCCCGGGCCTTGGCAATCAGTTCGTCAGTCATCTTTCCGGGCGCGGAAACTACTACCACTACATCGCGGCCCTGGGCTCTAGTCTCCACGATCCGCCGGGCTACGCCTTTCATCAAAGCCGGCGTTGCCAGCGTAGCGCCGCCGAATTTCATTACCGTTATATTATTCGCCATGGCTTTCCACTAACCGTCCCCTACGGGTTTACCGGCCAATTTCCGGTGATTAAAATCTCCATCAGCCGCCAGGCTTCCTCGATATGCAGTCCGGTCGCCCTGGCCTGTTCTTCGTTATAACCGTCCGGAGAAATTTTCAGCGCCGGGCTTTTCTCTGGTTCGGCCTCTGGCTGATAAATAATAAAAGGAACCGGTTCATCGACATGCGTACGGACATCCAGCGGGGTGGGATGGTCCGGCATCACTAATATCCTGTAGTCTTTCCGGCCTTCCAGCCCTTTTAAAATAATACCCACCACTTTTTCATCAAAATCCTCAATCGCTTTTACCTTGCCCGCCACATCGCCGTTGTGCCCGCACTCGTCCGGGGCTTCCACATGAACAAAAACCAGGTCCTGCTTCTTCAACACCTTCAAAGCCGCTTCCGCCTTGCCCAAATAATTGGTGTCCAGGTAACCGGTAACTCCCGGAACTTTGATCGGTGAAAGCCCGGCGTAAATTCCCAGTCCCTTGATTAAATCCACAGCCGAAATTACGCTGCCGGTAATATTGAAGCGCTCCGTAAGCGTAGGCATCTTCGGTTTATTCCCCTGGCCCCACAGCCATATCATATTTGCCGGCGCCAGACCGGACCGGCGACGTTCCCGGTTTACCTCGTGTCCTTCCAATAGCAGGCGGGAATCCTCCATCAGGCGGATCAGTTCCTTATGACCGGAGCCTTTAGGCCAATAGGCTGAAATTTCCCGGCCGCTGATGTCGTGCGGCGGAGTGCATTGAACCTGCAGCGGACCTCCTTGCCAAACCATTAAGTGACGATAGCTGTTACCCAGATAAAAACTAATTTTTTTATTCCCCAGCTTTTGCCCCATCATCTTGATTAGAGGTTCGGCTTCCGTGGTGGGCAGGTGGCCGGAGGAATAATCCTCCATGACATTATTTTTAACGTATACCAGGTTACAGCGAAAGGCGACATCCTTAGGTCCCAGGTCCACCCCGATATTGGCGGCTTCCAGGGGGGCCCGGCCGGAATAATACTTTTTGGGATCATAGCCTATTACCGCCAGATTCGCAACGTCCGAGCCCAGAGGATAACCCGGAACCAGAGTATGCGCCGTACCTAATATGCCATGCTTAGCCAGAAAGTCCAGATTTGGAGTCCGGGCGGCTTGCAAAGGGGTACGTTGATCCAATGCGGGATGGGGATGATCAGACATCCCATCCCCTACCAGTAATATATACTTCATGTTATCGCTTCCTGCGGGAAGAATTTTTTATTCCCATTATTTTAAGCACAGCCTTGACATCCGCCGGGCAGGTCCGGGGCTTGGCTGATTCCGCTACCGCGCGGTCCGGATCTTTCAGACCGTGCCCGGTTAAAATACAGACCGTCACTGCTTCGCTCCGACTCTCCTGCTTAAAAAAGCCGGAGGCCGCCAGCTTCATAAAACCCGCTACCGAAGCCGCGGAAGCCGGTTCGCAAAAAATACCTTCCACCTCGCCTAAATGGCGGTAGGCCGCTATGATTTGCCGGTCCGTTACCATTCCGATCATTCCCTTTGATTCATCACGTGCTTCTTCGGCCTTTATCCATGAGGCCGGATTCCCGATACGAATCGCGGTGGCTAAAGTTTTGGGATTTTTTATAGGATACCCTTTTACAATGGGCGCGGATTGCGCGGCCTGCCATCCCATCATGTGCGGCATGCGGGAAAAACGTCCGGAACGTTTATATTCTTTATATCCCTTCCAATAAGCCGTAATATTTCCGGCATTTCCAACCGGAATAAAATGAAAATCCGGGGAGCGTCCTAATTGATCAACAATTTCGAAAGCCCCGGTTTTCTGACCCTCAATTCTATGCGGATTTATTGAATTTACAAGAGTTATATTGTTTTTCTCAGATATTTCTTTAACTATTTCCAGCGCCTGATCAAAATTGCCATCAATAGCAATAACTTTTGCTCCATGCATCATGGCCTGGGCCAGCTTTCCCAGCGCAATCGCGCCTTTCGGCAGGATTACAAAACAGGTTAATCCGGCTTTAGCTGAGTAAGCAGCCGCAGAAGCTGAGGTGTTTCCGGTCGAAGCGCAGATAACCGCCCGGGTCCCGGCTTCCTTGGCCTTGGAAATAGCCATGGTCATTCCCCGGTCTTTAAAAGAACCCGTGGGATTTGCGCCTTCACATTTTAAAAACACTTCCATGCGCGTTCCCGTCAGTTTAGCCAGCGAAGGCGCGGGCAAAAGCGGAGTATTGCCTTCCTGCAGCGTAATTACCGGAGTAGCTCCGGTAACGGCCAAATACCTGCGATATTTTGCGATAATCCCTTTATTATTCATCGAACTTCTCAACCCTTATCATCAAAGTAGGCTGCATTACAAAAGGCATCCGGTCTACGGATTCCAAGGCCTTCCGGACATTTTTTTCGCGCGCCTCATAGGTCATAATTACCACGGGAACCATATTGCCCTGATGCCGGGCTTTCTGAATTACCGAGGCAATGGAAATCCCCTGCTCTCCCAGCATCCCGGCGATTTTGGCAATTACCCCGACCTCATCTTTAACATTAAATCGCAAATAATACTCGGAGATTAATTCTCCCACCGGTTCAATCTTCAAATCATCGATACTTTTTTGGGGATGATAATATACTGAGGGAACTTTTCCGGCCGCCCCCATGTGAATGCTGCGGGCGATGAAAATGATGTCCGAGACTACGGCCGAAGCCGTAGGCATTTCGCCGGCTCCCTTTCCATAAAACATAGTGGCGCCGACTGAATCCCCCACCACGTAAATCCCGTTATAAACCCCCTGGACCGAAGCCAGCAGATGCTCTGCCGGAATAAGCGTGGGATGAACGCGAACTTGAATGCCACCCTCCGGGGCTTGCTTGGCTATTCCCAGCAGTTTGATCTGCTGGTCGAATTCCTCCCGCGCGTAAAGTATGTCCTGGTCGGTTATCCGGGTGATGCCCTCCACGTGAACGTCCTGCGGTTCCACCCGTTTCCCTAAAGCCAAAGAGGCGAGAATCACCAATTTATGCATGGTGTCCCCACCCTCCACATCCAGAGCAGGATCAGCTTCGGCATACCCTTTTTCCTGGGCCCGGGCCAAAGCGCTGCTATAACTCTGTCCTCGTCCCATTTCCGTAAGAATATAATTGGCGGTTCCATTTATAATACCGTATATTGCCTGGATGCGATTAGCCGCTAAACCTTCATTAAGTCCCTGCACCACCGGGATTCCCCCGCCTACCGAGGCCTCAAAATAAATCTCCTGAGAGAATTTTCTGGCCGTGCTGTGGATTTCATCCCAATGTTCAGCCAGGAGAGCCTTGTTGGCAGTAACTACATGTTTTCCGGCCTGGAGAGCTTTGAGAATAAGCGTTTTAGCCGGCTCTATTCCACCGATCAACTCAACTATAATCTGAATATCCGGATCATTGATGACTTCCTCGGCCCGGGTGGTCAGCTGGCCGGTATCAATGGTTATGCCGCGGTCTCTTTTTAAATCCAGATCGGCAATCCTCTTTATAAACAAAGGAATCCCCGTCCGCTGGGCCAGTAAACCGGCATTCTGCTGAAAAATCTTGGTCACTCCGGTCCCTACGGTTCCCCAGCCGAGCAGGCCTACGTTAATCTGTTGACTCATGCCTTAATCTCCTTTTATCATCAAATATAACTTGGCATTATACCTGCATCATTTTCCCTGTCAAGGGCCAAGTAGGAAGCCCAACTCCTAAATAAAAAATCACCCTGCTATTTCCCATGAGAAGTCGCGATTTTCCGGTTCTACTTAGGCGTTAGGGTATTTATTGATGATTTTAAAAAAGGGCACCCCAACGGGGTGAAAATATTCTAACTTCTCAATCCATTTTTCACCATTCGGGCGAAAGCTCATTTTTTGGAAAGCTATGATAATTATACCTCAGAATCAACTTTAAACTTTTCTACTTAGGATTTAGGGTAGAATTCCGGAAGTATAAGAAACCAGTAAAATAAAAGGAGGAATGAGGAATCTTAATTACCGGGAAAGCCCCATGGCTTTAAACAGTCCGGCAATTGCCGTATAATAATCGCCTAAGGCCTCTACGTAATTCACACGCGATTCACCTAATTGCAATTCCGAATTCATAACCTGGGATAATGGAATCTCGTCCATCATCTGACGGGCGCGGTTGATCTCAAGTTCTTTTTCCCGAAACTTTATCTTGGAAAGTGAAGCAGTTACCATGGTCATGGCTTTTTGGTAATCAAAATAATTTTCTTCAACTTCACCGGCGGCTTTACCCTTTAATTCCACGAAATCCGCTTCGGAATTTGCCATTTCGACCCGGGCTTCCGCCAGCTTGGAAAAATTCTCCAGTTTATTGAATATTTCCACCGTGGCTTTTTGAGTTGTCGATGATTTAATATTATTCTGCTCGCCAAATTCGGTAGGCGAGGTTTCTTCTTTTTCCCAAGTATATTCGGCGCTATTGGCGCCCAGCGCCCAGGAAGCCTGTAATTTCAGGGTCCATTCATCGGTTAATTCCATTCTCTCTTCTTTTTTATTCTCGCCGCTTTTACCCACGCTGCCGACAATCTCAATCTTGGGCATGCCTTCCGTCTTGGCCAATTTAATTCCATATAAGTTGGATAAGGTGGTTGATTCTTTGACCGCCAAATCCGGCCGGTTTTCAAAAGCCAGCTCCAGGCACTCATCCAGGGAATAATTAAAATCAAAATCTGTAAAAGTAAGTACGGCATCTATTTGAATACTAATGGCGGAATCAACATTACAGGCCGTGCGCAATTGCAATTCCGCCAAGGCAATATCCTGCTGCGCAGCTAAAAGATGATAATAAGTCTGATCGGTTTGGGATTGAATATTCAGGAATTCGCTATAAGAATTCAATCTTGCCTGATACGCTTCCCGCGAAAAAGACAGGCCCAATTCAGCGGCTTTAGACATATCCGCCTGAATCTCAAAAACTAACTGGGCTTTCACCAATTCATAATAAGCCTTCTCAACTTTAAAAATCACTTCTTGATGAGTCTGGAGAAATTTCTTTTGGGCGGTCTGCAAATTAATTTTAGCCTGTTTTAAAGTATAAACCAATTTACCGCCGTGAAAAATAGTCTGAAATCCTTCCAGTCCATATTTTATGGAATCAAAGCTCTGTTCCTTCTGATCCTCTTCTGAAATTCCATCCTTACGTTCCCAATTCATCTTTACTTTGGGCAAAAACTCCCTTTCCGCCTCTAAAAGTTTATAACGGGCATAGCGAACTTCCTTAATCGTAACCTGAATACGCCGGGCGTTTATAAGCGCCGACCGCTTGCAATCCTCCAGGTTGGTTAAAATGTCCGGAATGCGAGCTCCCTCCCGCAACGCCGATTCGATTACTTCCAGAGACTCACTTTCTGCTTCGCTCTCTTCCTCCCAGAATTCCGTTTCTTCCTCCCAGGACTCTTCATCAATTTCCCGGGATTCGTCTGACTGCGCTTTGGCTCCGGTTGCCGGTAATTCCTCTTCTAATTCCGGTTCTAAGAAAATTTCTTCTTCCAGTTCCGCTTCCGCCCCAAGGTCCCGCGAACTTTCCCTTTCCGGCAGAAATTCCTCCCGCGTTTCAGAAGCGTGTTCCTCGTCGGCCGCCATAATCTCCGCCTGAGATCCTGGTTGCAAAGACTCAGCCGGAAGTTGACCAACCAGAAAAACTCCCATCACCATAAAGGCGGCTGGAAAAATTGTTTTAAGCCTTGGCCGCATAAAATTTCTCCTATTTTATTTCTTGTTGCGGAAAGAGCAAATCCCCCTCCCTTGATGGGAGGGGATTTCCCTAACCTCCCCCCTCAAGGGGGAGGAATTCATTTTTGTTTTCCGCAACAGATACTACCCATTAGAGGAAGTCCTCACCGAGGACGTCCGATAAAGCCAGGCTTTCACCTCAGCGGCTAACCTGCGCATGGTTTTGCTGATATCTTCCAGTATTATGTATACGCAAGGAACAAAAAACAGTGTCAAGATTCCACTGGTTAGAAGTCCGCCGACCACCGTAATCGCCAGGGGTGCCCATAAATTCGATCCCTCGCTTCGATCCAAGGCCATGGGCAGAAGCCCTAAAATAGCCGTAATTAGTGTCATTAAAATCGGACGGAGACGGCTTTGCGAGGCTGCTATAATCGCCTTGAAAATTTTTACACCCCGGGCGTTTAATTGATTGATCTTATCCACCAGAATAATCCCCGGATTTACCACCATACCGGCCAGCATCAGCAATCCAATATATACTCCCACGCTTTTAGGTTTTCCCGTCACATAAAGGGCCAGTACCACGCCGATAAGCGCCATGAAGACCGATAAAATGATAATAATCGGCTGATAATAGGATTCAAAAAACGCGGCCAGAACCATGTAAACCAAAACAATAGTTAAAATCACCGCCAGGCTCAACTGCCGGGAGCTGGTAATCATTTTTTCGTAATTCCCTCCAAAACGGTAATAGTATCCTTTGGGGAAATCTATAACCGCCAGGGCGTTGCGAACGCTATCCGTCGCTGATCCTAAATCCATAGACACATTAGCCGAAGCCTGGATCATGCGGGATTTGTTCTTTCGCCAGATCTCGGAAGGTCCCAAACCCGGAGAGAAGGTTCCGATTTGCGAGAGATAATATTTCTCTCCCCGCGGATTCGTCACGGTTAGCTTATTAATGTCATTAAGCGTTTTTCGGTATTTTTCTTTTAAACGCACGATGGTTTCAACTTCTTCACCCTCGGTATGAAAATAGGTCGCAATAACTCCGCGCATCTGGGTATTGATTTCTTCGGCCAAGCTTTTTACCTCGAGATCAAGCTGCATGGCTTTAGCCTTATCCACATGAAAACGCATTTCCGGCCGTCCTTCTTTCATGCGGATACGCACATCGCTCAATCCCGGCAGGGTTTCCATACGATTGGCAATGGATACGGCTAACTGCTTCAAAATCACATAATCGTAACCAAAAAGATCAACCACTATCATCTTGGTACCTACTTCTTGTTGCTCTTCGAAATAAACATAAGCCGGCCGGAATTGGGTAAGCTGAGGGCGCAATTCATCCAAAATTTCCTTAGTGGAACGGCGGCGTTTTGACATGGGATAAAATTCCACGCGTATCTCCGACCGGCTCTGTTCCACTAGAGATGACATGTTTTTTATTTCCGGCACCTTCGCTAAAAAGCGTTCGACCCGCTTCACAATATTATTGGATATTGCCAGTTTAGTGCCGGCCGGCAGGGTCAAATTCACGGTCACCTTGCCCTCTTCCACGCGGCCCATGAATTCGGAGCCTATCTTGGTACTCAGGTAAAAAGACAAACCCAGCAGCGCTACCAGTATCCCTAAAAAAATATATCGGTAACGCATTGCCAGAGAGAGAAGCCGGCGGTAGAAACCGGCAAAAAAACCGCCCCCTAATATATTCTTTTTCTCTTTCCGGTTTTTTGCCGTTTGCGAATCATCCTTTATAATCCGGCTGGCCATAACCGGCAACAGAGTCTGCGCTACCAGCAGGGAGGCCATAAGGGAATAAATAACCGTAAGTCCCAAACCCATATAAATCAGACGTATCTCCTTATTTACAAAAATAATCGGAAGAAATACCACCACCGTGGTTATGGTTGAGGCAACTATGGCAAAACCCACCTCTTCGCTGCCAGCCACGGCTGCCTCCCGTATCGGCATGCCGTCCCGGTTTTTCTTAAATATATTATCCAGCACCACAATACTGGCATCCACCAGACTTCCACAGGCCAAAGCCAGACCCGAAAGAGTCATGGTATTCAGGGTGATATTCTGAAAATACATGGGTATAAAGGCCGCAATAATCGCGAGCGGAATGGATACCGCGACGATGAAAGGACTGCGGATGTTGCGAAACGCAATGAATAAAACCAATCCGGCCAGCACCGCCCCGTTTATTAAGGCACGCTTGACAGTGGTGATGGCTTTATGAATAGTAATTGATTGATCCAGAACGGTTACTACCTGAACGTATTTATTAATCCGGGGCGCGATATTCTTTAAGGCTTTTTTAATTTGATCGCAAACCTCTATAGTGTTAGCCTGCCGTTCTTTATGTATATACAAGGTGACGGTGGGAAGTGTGTCATAGCGCGCAAATCCGGCAGGTTCCAGAAAAGAATCCCGGATGTGGGCCACATCTCCCAGCGTGATGATATTGCCTTCCGCCGTGCTGGCCAAACCGATTTTTTCGATTCCGGCGACGGTTTTGAATTGTCCCATGGCCCTTACCAAATACTTGTATCGGCCCAATTCATAACTGCCGGCCAATAGGTTCCGGTTGTTATCATGCAGCACTTTAACCACATGTTCAATGGAAACCCCGTAGGATTGCAGCCGGCTCTGGTCCAATTCCACCAGTATCTTGCGTTCCCGTCCTCCGGATACCTCCACATTGGAAACTCCGGAAACCCGGCCCATCGGTTCCTTGATCAGCATATCGGTTAAACGCCGCATTTCTTCCGGTGTAATTTTTTCGGAAAGCAAAGCCAAAATCATGACCGGAGCATCCGCCACGTCGTACTTACCCAGGATTGGTTTCCGTATATCCTTGGGCAATTTATTACGGACTTTGGCGAACTTTTCACGCACTTCCAAGGCGGCGAAATTCATATCGGTTCCCGGCTCGAATTCCAGGATAGTCTCGGATTTTCCATCTTTGGAGGAGGATTCTATAGATCGCAGATGAGCTACTGTAGCCACCGCCTCCTCAACCTTGGTGGTCACCATGTTTTCCACCTCAGTCGGCGGAACCCCGGGATGGTTAATATTGATAGTCACCACCGGATAACTGGTATTCGGCATTAATTCCAACGGCAGCCGGTTAAGGGATATTAAACCCATAATCGTAATGCCCAAAAAGATCATTAGCACCGTAATCGGACGATTAATAAAAAAAGCCGGCAATCCCATCTCGGTTAAATTTCCTCCTCCACCGGACGTTGAAACAATATTTTTACTTTTTGGGTTACCCTCTCAACGCTCAAATAAATAGTTGGAATTACGATCAAAGTCAGAAAGGTCGAAGATGCCAGGCCTCCGATAACCGTAACGGCCAAAGGCGACATAAGCTCCGCGCCGGCTCCCAGGGCCAGCCCTAAAGGAATCAGAGCCATGATGGTGGAGAGTGCGGTCATTAGAATTGGACGCAAACGGATCCGGCTGGCCCGTATAACCGCGTCTTCAGGATCCGCCCCTCTCTCCCGCAGCAAATTGGTATAATCGATTAAAATAATACCGTTGGACACAACTATACCAATCAGCATAATCATGCCGATAATAACGACTACGGAGATCGCCATATTGGTTAAAAACAGAATCCACATAACTCCGATCAGGGAAAGAGGAACTGTAAACATTATAATAAACGGCTGAATCAGAGACTCAAACTGTGCGGCCATAATCATATAAACCAGCAAAACAGCCAGAATTAAGGCAAAAGCCAGGCTGTTATAAGATTCAGCCATTTGCTCGCTCTCCCCCCCCAAATTAACGAAATAGTCTTCCGGAAGAGGATATTTTTCCAGCCGGGAAGTAATTTCGTTAACTACCTCACTCAGCCCCCGATTATATATGCTGGCCGTAATCATGACAAACCGCTGGCGGTCCTTGCGTTTAATTTCCGAGGGCCCGACCCCCACCCCTATATAGGCCACCTCGTTTAAGGGCACGGCCATTTCCAGGGGTGAATAAATAAGCAGCTGTCTTAAGTCCGTGATGTTCTTTCGGTCTTCCGGCCGGAGCCGAACGCGAATATCCACTTCATCTTTGCCCGGTTCCTTAAACTTGGTCTCCGCGCTGCCTTTTATGGCAACCTTGGCGGTTCGTGAAATGTCATCCACCGAAAGATTATACAACGCCGCTTTATCTCTTTGAATGTAGACCTTGGACTCCGGCGCTTCCTCTACTATACTGTTTTTAATTCCAAAGAGACCCGGAATATCCATCAATAAATCTTCTATATCCTTGGTGATTTTTTTCAGTAAATTAAGATTTTTTCCCTTGATCTCAATAACCACCGGAGCGCCGCCGGTAAAAGCCGAGACCTGCAAAGCGCTGTCCTGGGCGATATACTCAAAACGAGCCGGACCGGTATCCAACGGTTCGACTTTTTGCTTAACCGCCTGAATAATATCCCGGGTAGAACGTTTTCTTTTCTTTTTTAAATTGATCATAATAGTGCTTTGATGCGATCCCATGGCTTCCGCCGCTTGTCCGATCGCTTCATCCTTGGACGATCCGATATTCACTGTCACATCCTTGATTTCCGGAACCGCCAGTAATATCTTCTCCACCTGACGGCATACCTTATCCGTAATTTTAATCAAGGCTCCGGTCGGCAAATTAACCTTGATTATAAACTGGCTTTGATCAACTTTAGGCATAAACTCCTTATTAATGGGAAACAGCAATAACATGCTAAGGCAAAAAACCACAAAAACCAGGCCTAAATTCCTTCCCGGACGTTCCATAAATTTCAAGAGCAGACGCGCAAAGAAAACTTCCAGGGTGTGCAAAACCGGCTCCACTTTCCGCAAATATTTAATATCGGTTAATTGCCGGTCACCGCCCCGGGAAACCAGCATGGGAATTAAAAGCAGCGCTCCGCCCAGCGAAGCCAACAAGGCAAAGGTCACGGTTAAAGCCAACTCGGAAAATAATTGCCCGGCCACCCCTTTGACAAAAACCATGGGAAGAAAAACCGTAATCGTGGTAAAGGTAGATGCGATAATAGCCGAAGAAACCTCCATCGTTCCCACTACCGCCGCTTCCTTGGGCTGCAATCCCAACTGGCAATGCCGGTAAATATTTTCAATGCAAACAATAGCATCGTCCACCAGCCGTCCGACGCCCAGCGCCAAACCGCCCAGGGACATCATATTCAAGGTGATTCCCTGAAAATACATCAGGGAAAAAGTCGCTAGAATTGAAATAGGGATGGCGGTGATTACAATCGTGGAACTTCTAATATTCCGGAGAAAAAGCAGGATAACTATAAAAGCTAAAATCCCTCCCATCACGGCATCTTCAAATACGCGGTCGATGGACTGCTTAACAAACAGAGATTGATCATATACCGTCACGATCCGCACTTTACGCCCCCGGGGAAGATCACCCTGTATTTTCCGAAGAGCCTGTTTTACGTTGTCAACCACTTCCAGCGTATTGGTGCCGGCTTGTTTTTGAATGGTAATGGAAATATTATCCTCTCCGTTGTAGCGGGAAATCGATGTTTGCTCTTTAAAACCATCTTCTACCTGGCCTATATCCGAGAGTAATATCACGCGGTTATCGACTTCCCGCGTGATATTATCCGCGGGTTCGGTTAAGGGCGAGCGGACTATCGAGAGAGCCTGCTGTTCGTCAGCTTGGTATTCCTCGCTCTCGTCCAGCCCTACCGGTGATTGGGCAATTTCCTCCAAAGTGGTATATTCACCCATAGTTCTTATTAAATAATCGTAAAAATGACCATGAATGGTTCCGGCCGGATAATTAATATTGGAATTTTTCAAGGTTTCCAAAACCGTGAGCGGTGAAAGACCAGAGGCATTCAAGCGGCCCAAATCCAGGGTTACCAGAATCTCCCGCTCTAAACCTCCGGTGATTTGAACCGCCGCCACTCCCTCAGCCTTTTCTATCTGATTTTTAATGATTTTCTTGGATAATTCGCGCACCTCGTGAATCGGCATATTAGCCGAGACCGAAAGCGTTAGTATGGGAAGCTCGAAAGGATTGAACTTCATAACAATGGGATCTTCGGATTCCCGCGGCAATTTTTCTTTCACCAAATCAATTTTTTCCCGGACGTTCAAGGCGGCAAAATCCATGGAAGTTCCCCAGCCAAATTCAAGCATTACCAGGGATACCCCTTCACGGGAAGTTGAAGTTATCCGTTTGACATTATTAACCGAACTGCAGGCTTCCTCGATGGGCTTGGTAATCAGGGTCTCAATTTCTTCCGGAGCGGCATTTTCATAATTCGTCATTACTGTAAGCTGGGGATAAGTAATGGGAGGAAACAACTCGCGCGGCAGCCGCAAATAGGAAATAGCGCCCAGTAATACCACCGCCAGAAAAATCATGGCAACGGTTACGGGCCGGCGTACTGCAAATTCAGGTAAATTACCCAAGTTTTTCTATCCCCTGTAGTATAGTTTTCTTTAAATCTTCCCCGATACAGATTGCGGGGTATCTGAATGATTTCTTGTAATATTTAGTAATTCGCTTTCCTGTACTTTTAATGCAACCTACGGGATGTAGGGGCGACGCATGCGTCGCCCCTACATCTTCCGCGGTCCCAACGTGCCGAGATATGCCAGCTACAGGACGTAGGGGCGTTTAATTAAACGCCCCTACAATTACCGCTGCCGTAACGAACGGCTAATATATTGCGTTTTTTCCTAAAACGCCGTACTCTGGTATTCCATAACCTGGACTTTCGCTCCGTCCTTTAATTCTTCCATGCCTTCCACTACGACCAGTTCCCCTTCTTTCAAGCCTTCCGTGATTTGCACGTTATCCGTAGTCACATAACCCAGTTTGACCGTCTTGAATTCCGCTTTATTATCCGGATTTACGGCAAACACATGGTAGGCTCCCTTAACCTTTTTCAAAGCCGGCCGGGGAATTATAATCGCATTTTTAGTTTCAAATATTTTTACGCGTACGCGCACGAACATCCCCGGAAGCAATAGCCGGTAAGGATTGGCGATTTGCACCTTGACATTCAAGGTTTTGCTCTTGCCTTTAACCATAGGCGAGATATTGGTAACCGTCCCACCGAAGTCCAAATCCGGATAGGCATCGACATTTATCTTTACGGACTGCCCTAAAACCACTTTATTAATCTCCCGCTCCATAATTCCCGCCTCGGCAAAAACATCCTCCACATCGAGAAAGGTGGCGACTTTCATATTGGGATTAACCATGGAGCCGACTTCTACGTCCCGGCTCCCGAGAATGCCGTCCGAAGGCGCCACGATTGCGGTCTTAGCTAATTCCGTTTGCGCCAGTTCCACCTCCAGCCTGGCTTCCTTTAACTTCAAGGGTATAATAGCGCCTAAATCATAGAGCGCCTGGGCATTTTCATATTTAACCTTGGCCTGCTCATACTTCAACAACTGCTCCTGGGGATCCAGTTGAACGATAACCTGTCCGGATTTAATTTCATCCCCCTCCCGGAAATAAAAAACCGAAACCACGCCGGAAATCTGGAATCCGAGATTTACCTGTGCAAAACCTTTGATACTGCCCATGGCCAGAATAGAATCCGAAAAATCTGTCTTAGTCGTCTTAAGCACCTTTACCTGGGTGCCCATGTCAACTACGGCCACGCCTTCTAATTCTCCGGCCCTCCTTTTCTCTCCTAAAAACAGCTTGGATAATAACCAGGCCGATCCCATACCTAATATGACAATAAGCAGGCTGCCCGTCATCTTATGCTTACGGAACCAATTCATTAAGCCTGGAAGCTTCTCTTGCGGCTGTTTTTTAATTTTATCAATAGCCTCTTCCAGCTCGATTTTCTTGAATTGGGAAACCAAACCAGCAAAACGACCGCCGGCTCGGCTTTTTTTCTGCCCCCGTTGAGAAGGTTTTTCCGTTCGGTCTTCGGAAAGGTCGGATGCCTCGGAGGATTCTCCCATTTCCTGTTTTTTGATCTGGTCGTAAGTCAGATTATAAGAATGAACCAGTTTGGATTCTTTACGTTTCTCTTCCGACGGCTTGTTTTCCGGTTCATCTCCCCCAGCTTTCTTATTTTTGTCCTTATCTTTGTCAAAGGGGTTCATTACATCCTCCTGCCTGGTTTAACGGTTTTTTTCTTGCCTGCAACGCCTTCTCTATACCACCCACGGGGCGTAGGGGCGTTTAATTAAACGCCCCTACAACTGCCGGTGATGTTCTAACCAACGGCTAATATCTATGCCACCCGGACGTAGGGGCGACGCATGCGTCGCCCCTACAACTCTAATTACCACTCTTTATCAACTGCACTCTAACCCGCCGATTCGAAGCACGGCCGCGTGCGGAATCATTGCTTTTAGCGGGATCCTTATCTCCAAAACCTCTCAGGGATATTTTATTACTGGGAATACTCTTGACCTGAACCAGATACTCTCTAACCGCCTTGGCACGCTTAAGGGATAAATCTCTCTTCTTTTTTTCATCTGAAGAAGTATAACCATGCACCAATATAGTGCGTTTGGGATAGCTATCATAAGACAGGGCGATTTTATTTAAGGCATAAAGATACTTGGAGATCAAGCGGCTGTTTTGCTTGGAAAAATATACCGTGGTTTTAGTCACCAGCTTGCCCGGGGCATCTTTGAAACCACGCTTTTTCGCTTCTTCCTTGGCAGCGGCTTCCACTTCGTCAAAAGCCAGGGTTTGCCTTTTCGCTTCCCGGCGAGCCGCCCGTTCCGCATCATCCTTGGTCCGGCGTTGGTATTTAGTCTGGCTGCGGCCAGGAGTACTCTGGCTCTTTTTCAATCCGGTTATTTTCGCCAGTAATTCTTTCTGGCTAAGCTTACTTCCCCGGCCTTTAGCAATTATCTTCGCAGCCTTACTTTTCCTTCTCCTTTTATCTTTGCTTTTCTCTTTGATATCCGCGCCCAGAGTCTTAGTTTCCTGCGCCACATCTTGAGCTCCCGGTTTCTTGGCCTCCACGGTAGTCATCTCCCGCTTGGCCTCCGGACTTTTTCTTACCACGACTTTACCTTCCATGGATTTCCTCGATTTTACCATCCGCTTGGCAGTATCCCTGAGAGCTTTCTCGGAAGGCTTAAGTTCGCGCTTTACTACCTGTTTACGTTTTGGCAGAGTTCTTTCTTTTAAAATCTCCCCCCAGGAAAACTTCAAAGAAACCCGATGCGTTACACCCAGATCGCCAAAAGGCATAAACACATAATCCAGTCCCAGCGCAGCGTATTTAATCCCCCCTCCGACAGAAAAACCCGGAGCCGCGGTGGGATCATAGCCGGTGCGATACCCGGCACGCAGCGCCAGATCCAGCATCCGGTCAGGTCCTCCGCGTATTCCGGTATGGATCCAATACTCCGCGCCGGCATGCAGGGTTAAAATATTTTCAACCGCCTGGTAAGTAAAGTCCAAGGCCGTCACCAAGTCATCATCCAGAAACTGATAGCCCAAACCTAAGGCCGTGGAAAGCGGCAAGGGATCGTTCTGGTTGAAAAATTTTACAGCCGTTCCGAGATTCTTCACAGAGATCCCGATTACATGGGGAATCAGGCGGGTGCTCCACTTTTCAGGCGCCAGGGCGCGGTACCATCGTGTCCGGGAAATTAAATATTGGTTTCCCAAATCAAGTCCGACGGAAAACGACTGGCTGTCATCTATGCTCTCTTGAATGATTTTAATTCCCACCCCCACCTTATGTTCCTTCCACCCCAGCTTCCCGGCCCAGGCAAAAGAAAGTGACATGTCAGAAGCTCCGAAAGTTCCACCACTGCTTAAAGTATCGTAATCCCCCGAAGCCATCTCGAAAGTTTTAGGAATATCCCCTAAGTATAGATACCCCACGCTCATTCCCACGGCTCCCACATTGGCATATTTATCGGCATATGAGAGATACTCGTAGCGAATATCCTCGAACCACTCCAAATGAGTTAAACCGACAGTACTGCGCTGCAACCTGGTCAAACCCGCAGGATTCCAGTAGCAGGCATCCACGTCATTAACTACCGCAGTATAGGCTCCACCCATAGCCTCTGCCCGGGCAGAGGTTCCAATCTTAAGAAACATGGCTCCTGCGGTTCCTTCACCGTCCGCCCGCGCATTTTGCCAGCTGCCCATTAAACTAAAAACCGCTATCCCAATCCCGATGATTTTAAATCTGTGCCCTGTAAGGCTCATGCTTTATCCCCCCCACTCGGAGTACACATTAGTTTATCTCAAGATGGCCAATTTCCCTTTTTTGCGCTGACCCTCATTATTTTGGATTACGTATAAATAAATACCGGAAGCTAATTTCTGGCCGGACATATTCCTGACGCCGCTCCATTCAATCCGGTCGGAACCGTCGTTCTTTTCCGCCTCCCAAACAAGCTCTCCGCTCAGATTATATACTTTCAGAGAAGCATTAAACGTCAAATGAATAAAATTAATCCTCTTAAATACAGACTTTCTTTCCATATAAGGATTGGGGAAAACTATTACTCCGTCCAGATTATCTGACGGCTGAGCCGTGGTAGTCGGCGTCTGCGTGAGCGTTATGGTTGAAGTAGGCGTAATCGTAGGCGTATGCGTACTGGTAGGCGTAATGGTAAAGGTCGGAGTTATTGTAAAAGTCACGGTTATAGTGGGCGTAGCCGTAAAAGTCGGCGTATAAGTAGGGGTTGCAGTACAAGTGTGAGTAATAGTAAAGGTCGGCGTATGGGTCGGAGTTACAGTACGCGTCGGGGTGTGGGTAAAGGTCGGTGAATAGGTCGGAGTTGAGGTGCGCGTCGAAGAGCAAGTAAAGGTAGGCGAAGCCGTTGCGGTCACAGTTCGGGTCGGCGTAGATGTAAAAGTCGGGGTAAGCGTTAAAGTCGGTGTATACGTCGAGGTCGGCGTTATCGTCCTGGTTACGGTACGTGTCGGAGTATACGTCCGTGTGTTGGTCGGGGTACCGGTTCGTGTAATCGTCGGTGTAACAGTAAAGGTCGGCGTCCTAGTGCTGCTCGGTGTAATCGTCGGGGTAGCGGTAAAGGTCGGCGTCCTAGTGCTGCTCGGTGTAATCGTCGCTGTAGCGGTAAAGGTCGGAGTCCCTGTGCTGCTCGGTGTAATCGTCGCTGTGGCGGTAAAGGTCGGAGTCCCTGTGCCGCTCGGTGTAATCGTCGACGTAGCGGTAATGGTAGGGGTCCCTGTGCTGCTCAGTGTAATCGTCGGAGTGGCGGTAAAGGTAGGAGTCCACGTGCTGCTCGGTGTAATCGTCCGGGTATCTGTAGGCGTTTCTGTGGGAGTATCAACCGCAGCCGCATGAGATAAGTCCCATAAGCCAAGCACACTTGCCACCACTATCAAAGCGACTACTATTTTATATTTCGGAAAAATCCATCTCATCCCTGCACCTCAAGATCATTACTAACTCCACCGTGACCGATGGTTTATTCGTACCGTTTTCCCCTAATATTTTTCAATATCATCGCTGAGCGGGCCGTAATGTAATATCATACCTATCCTATGGGTCCCACCCAGGTCGGCATAAGGCACAAAAGCATAATCCAACTGGAGATCCGCCCAGCATACGCTGGCTCCGCCGGTCATATGATGAATAAAATTATCCGATTGCAGGTCATTGCCACCCAATTGCTGACAAAAGCCTACCCGGACGGCAATAGTTTTCATGTACCAATATTCGCATCCCAGGCGGAGATTTAACCGGTTATCCAGGGGCTGATCAAGCTCCAAAGCGGCGTTGATGGCATGCTCCTTTTTTTCACCGAATAAATCCCGGTAGCCGACGCCGCCGCGAATATTCAGCGGTAACGAATCGCTTTTAATGTCCGGCCCAAGATTCCGGATAGCTAATCCCGCGGATATTTTATTATCCATAAAATGAACCAGCAGGCCCAAATCAGCCGCTTCACCAAAAACATCTTCCGGTCCCAGCCGGGACATAATAAATTTAAGATTCAATCCGACCGCGAAATTGGAAACCTGGAACCCATAGCCTAATACCCAGGCCAGATCAAAAACATTTTGAGGATTTTCATCCACCAAATTATTATCAATATCAGGCATATGACGATATAAAACCTGCAAACCTCCGCCGTAGGATTCCCCTAAATGCTGGGCATACGACAGTATCTCGTATTCCACGTCTCCGAACCAAAAAACATGTTCAAACGCCGCATCAAAATAATCCGGAGCAAGATAAGACAGTCCGGCAGGATTCCATTCCAAGCTATTGATATCATCCGCCAAAGCTACAAATGCGCTTCCCATACCGGCCGGCCGGGCGGCATATCCCAGCTTGAGAAAATTAGCTGCCGAGGTCCCCACACCTCGCGCCTCGGCTTGAGTCGCTGCCATCAACAGCATTAGGGTTATTATTAAGAAAACTTTGCGCATAAGAATCTCCTTAAATATTAAGGTTCTATCGTTTAAATACCAGCACTTTCCTTAATTTATGGGTATCGCCGGAGTTGTATTGTATAACATACACGCCATTAGCCACCAACTCGCCGTTGGCATTAGTGCCATCCCAAATCCATGTGCCGGTAGCCGGCAGAGGCGTTCCCGACGGGATATCAATATCCTGGCGTTGGATTAATTCGCCTTCCAGGTTGTAAATTCTGAAAATAACGTTGCTAACCAGATGATCGCGGGTTTTGTAGGTTATAAGCAACTCATCGATCTGAGGATCAAAGCGGTTATGATTAATCAGAAAAGCGTCGTTATCCACGGATTTGGAAGCCGCATACTCGGCATAAATGCGGTTGATAAAAGGCGTTCGGGAAAGAAGGGCGGAATTGGTTATAGTCTCAAAATAAACTTTATAATGAATATAACGGGTAAATCTCTCAATGATGAAAGGACCCAATGCTTGTTCCGGTTCCCAATCCGACCATACGCCCTTTTGCAGGGCATAACGGCATTTTATCCGGCTCGTCTCGCTATTGGGATTACCATCCCAATTCAAGGAGACTGCCAGTTGGTCTGAACCCAGGTCGATATAGCGTTCAAAATTTCCTGTCCAGGTATAAACTAAATCCCGTAAATGAAACATATCTACAATGCTGGTCATATAGGCACTGGAAGTATGAGGATCCGGGAGATTGTATCTACCGCCCAAGAGGTACAAAAATCCATTATTAGCCACAACGGAATGGCCGGCCACGGGATACTCCAGCGTTGTATTGGATTGAAGCCAGCAGCCGGGATTAGGCGCAACGGGGATAAAACCTGTAACCGGATCAGGAATACAATAATAAACACTACTTTGAAGAACTCCGGCAGCGTCCACGCCGCCAATAGCGTAGAAATATCCTGCAGAAAAAACCACATCATGTTCGGCTAGGGCTAGGGGCAAGGGAGTAGTAGGCACCCAGGGTCCCAGCGTGGCATCCGAATTTGTCTGAGCTAAATAAATATTATTCCGGGGAACTCCGGCAGCGCTACGCCCACCGAAAATATATACCCGGTTGTTTGCTACACAGGCCGCATGATCATACAGCGCTCCCCCTAGCAGGGTCGAAGTCTCTTTCCAGCCTCCGGGGCCGCCGAATTCATTGATCGATCCTCCGGCATTGAGCCGGCAGTACCAGACCCTGTCCTGAAAATCCAGGACGCTGGTGGTAATATTTGTATTTGCCCGTGATATCCCGCCGATCACATATAGATTGGCATTATGCGAAACCACCCGGAAGCGGATAAGGGGCTGGTAAATTTCCACCGGAGGGGCCTGGAGCAGACCCCAGGCATCAGGAATCGGTACAGGGGCTGTTTCCTCGAAATCTCCTGCTCCTCCACTGTAACCTCCGCCGGCTCCGGTCTCGTAGAAAACCACGGTTTTGGCCGGCTGATAAAGAGCCTCCAGGGAATTGGCTTTCCCATCCAGCGTTGGATCCCAATCCTTATAGGCCACGATTGATAGCGCAGCCGCATCATTAGTCCAAACCTTGGCATTAAGCGTATTAGCGCCGCCGATCACATAAATAAGGTTATCCCCCAGCGTAGAGGCATGCAAAATAGAACTAAGGGGTATGCTTCCTCCGCTTTCCGGCGCAGCCCAGTTCTTAAGCAGACCGCTGGAATCGATCTCGGAATTATAAACCGTCTGGTAAGAACCCGGGGGAGTGCCCGGCACCCCTACGCCATCGGGATAGGCATTAACATTCGGTCCCCCGCCGATAACAAATATGGTAGGCGCACTGCCAGAGGAATCTGCGTCTTCCCCGGGCAAGGCGGTACGCAGCACTGCGCTATGACCAGTCCAGGTATCATATTTATGACCGCCTCCAGCCGATAGAAAAAGCGTGGTAGCCGGAGCCCATCTTGCTATGGTGGCATTGCCGCTTACCAGGGTCGCAGAGTAAACCTGTTTCTGAACACTGACATTATTTAAACCGCCGATAACGAATAAATGCCCATTAAAGGCCAAAAGATTGTGATTATAAATCGCGGCCGGCAAATCCGTGGCGCGGGTCCAGGTATCCCGCTGTCCGGGCACAGGAATCAGCCCGGTCCCTTGATCGATTCTGGCATAATAAACCCGGTCTTTGGCCGTGCCCGAGTCTATCCCTCCACAGATCCATATCTTGCCGCCGGATACCGCGGCCGACGCCCCGTAAAATGTTTCCGGAAGAGATGCTGCCGGAATCCAGGAAGTAATATCTCCGGTATTGACATCAATATTCCCGATATAAACCGCGGACACAGCACCCTGTTCCTCACCGGTGGTTGATCCTCCCAGAAGGTAAATCCGGCCGTTGGAGATAACGGCATTATGTCCGGAAAGCCCGACCGGCAAAGGAGCACTGCTTTGAGTCCACCCTGTAATATTACCATCCGGCTGGACCGCGGCGAAATAAACACTGTTTTGAGGGACATTGGACGCATTCTTACCACCGACAACGTAAATCCGCCCTTCATATTTTACAACCGATGGCCTGAAAAGCGCTTCGGGCAGGGAGGCTACTGCGGTCCAGGTATTACTCTGGTAATAAGCTTTGATAGAACCATCATGTCCGATGATTTTAGCCCAATAAACCGCGTCCAAGGGCCGGTTGCCGGTACTGCGGCCGCCAATAATATATATCCGGCCATTTACTACTACGGAACCGTGTCCATAAGTAGGCCGCGGCAAGTTTGCTCCCTTATCCGTGCTCTTTATTTCTTCCCACTCGGTAATAGAACCATCCTCCAATACAGTCCCATAAAATATTTTATCTAATGCCGTGTAGAGCACCTCCCCCGAAGAATACCTTTCGGCACTGCCAAATCCGCCGGTAATATATATTTTCCCATTGCAAATAGCGGCCCCGGTTAAATAAAGCGCGGCGTCCGAAGGAGACTCGGAGGTGGACCAATGGCCTAGTAAAGCATAGGGCGCCAACTGGAGGTTCCCATCCAGGTTCTGCCCGATAATAACATTGTCTTCAGTGCCGGCATAAAAATCAGTAGTTAAATTATCCAGAAACTGCTTGGCGTATATGCCGGCCGGAAGCATAAGTATTCCTGCAGCCAAGACTAAAATTCGTGCCTTGGCGTATAATCCCGAGACAGAGATCAAATATCTGCTCCGCTTTAAAACCGGTTTATTCTGTTTCATAAAAAATTTGCCCTCCTGCCGGCAGGATTCAGAAACCTCAACGAATTTCGCGTTTAGGCGCCTGGATTATTTGCATTATTTTTTTTTGCTGTTCATCAAGATCAAATAATAAGCGAATCACCTCGGAAAAAAGATAAAGAATAAGAAAATAGAATCCACCCATTAACAATATCCCCAGACTGGCCAGTTTTCCCGATCCGGGAGTTTTTCCGAAAAGAATGATCAAGGCTCCAATAATTCCAAGACCAACTGAAAGGTAGGATAGAATCTTCATAATATCTATGGATATTCTCAAAAAAGGATATCTGTCTTTCATGAAATTATTCCTCCTTAAATTGAACTAAATAATTCTGTTGTGTCAGCGTGTTTTCTTAATATGTTAACCGCTTCATCCCCGGCTTTCCCTGATAAAGACATCAGGACAGGCAAGGCGGGGATGAAGCGGGTCTGAGCAATTGAACAATAGAAAATAGACCGCAATTGAGTTTTTTTATTGCTCTATTGTTCAATTTTCAATCGCTCTGGAGTTTGAGCATTTAGTCGTAGGCTAATTGCTCAAACTCCTAGATACTAACTAAGAATTTGTAAAAATATTTCACTTAAATATAACACTATAAATACACTTAGTCAAGTTCCCCCAAATAATTATATTTTTTACAAAGTCTTTTGATTCATATTACGACTTTAGCAGACGGGCCATGCTAAATATTAAAATACCCATTGCGCAAAAAAATAATATTAAACGTATAAAAAAATAAAAACAGGTATTTCTGGACCAGGGTATATTCAATAGGAGGGGCAAACTAACCAAGGTATTCCCCAAAAAAAAACTAGTAAAAAATAGCATTCCCAAGTTAATGCTATTTAGTATCAACACCAAAGCCATACCGATTAAAACCGTAGTAATCATAGTCCCGGATGAAACTATCCCTCTAAAAAAGAAAGGTATAGATAGATGTGAGGCATCACTAATTCTGGCCAAGATAAGTTCCGGTGACCGGCCCGTAGCAAGAAACAGAAAGATAAAAACGCACAGCAAGGCGCAGAAAGAAAAAACCAGGCGTTCGGTTAAAAGATCGGGAATAATTGATCCCACCCACCCCAAAAAACCGCCCAAAATTAAAAAACCCATCCAGCGGCCAAAAAGGTATCCGGCTATGCTGCCGAAAGTCGGACGCATTATGAACTCGCCGTTCAGATTGGGAAAGGGTAAACGAATGGGAGCGGGACGCAAGCCCAGGTAAACTACGCTCGCCGTTCCCAAGAAAAAACCGGCCCACGCTAAAACCAAGTAATAATTTCGGAATATCAGGGTGGCAGGCATTAATCGCTGTCAGTTAGGGGGATTCCGTCTTTTAGCATTTTATAGATGACACGAAGACGTCCTTGGCGTGTTTGGCAAAGAGCTATAAAATCATCTATTATCTTTTTCATTTTTTTTTCTTGGGGATCGGCATCGGATAAATTAAAACTAAAAAAAGTAGTTCCGCCCTGTTTTTGCTGTTTAATTAATCCGCCTTCACTTAATTCCCGGATATCCGGCTTCAGTTGTTTAAGCGGACGGTTGAAAATTTTCGACAGCTCATTCAGTGTTAAGTTGGTCTGAGGATTAGCATGAAAGAACCGTATTATTTCCCATTTAACAAAAGAATTAATATGCTTTTGGAGAAATCCTTCAATCTCTTCATCAAATTTCATTAAATCATTCATTAAATTAGTCATAATCCAACCTTTATTGGTCTCCGGTTTGCACTTGCAGATAGGCAGCATTATTATCCGTCTTCCTTAGAATGTCAAGTATTCAAATGGAGCGGCCGGCCGCTCCCATTATTCCGCTTGCCAATCCAGACATAATATTTTACATTTACAGTCTAGGAGTTTGTCGGACTTAAGTACAAAATCGGATTTTGAGCACTCTTCCCCCTTTGAAAAAGGGGGATTGAGGGGGATTTTGCATATGAAAGCGGGCGTTTTATTGATTAAATCCCCCCTGCCCCCTTTACAAAAGGGGGAGAATGACTAAAGTCCGACAGACTCCTAGGAGCCTGAGCATTTAGTCTGATTTTTTTAATTTCTGAGCAATTGAACAATAGAAAATAGACCGCAATTGAGTTTTTTTATTGCTCTATTGTTCAATTTTCAATTGCTCTGGAGTTTGAGCAATTAGTCTATGACTAATTGCTCAAACTCCTACCCTCCCCGCGCCGGAGAAGCAGCAACGGGGAATTCATCTTGCATTATCCGCTGTGGACATGATTTCTCTTAGTAGGGAACGGTCGCAACCGTTCCCTACTATAATGTGGAGATTTTGCTATGCGTTATCAATTGGCTAAATTCAACCAAGCTATTGGAGAGATAAATGCCTCCCTTCACAGCCGAACGGTATTAACGTGTCTGCTGAAATGGACCGGAAAGTTGTTCCACACGGATTCCAGTTACGTCTTCCTGCCGGCATCCCATTCTTCCCTGTTTAAAGTTCTAGCCTTAGGAAGCCCCCCACAGCAATCGTTTAAATCATTTCGGATTTCCAGAAATCAGTGTATCGCGGGATGGGTTTTCAATACCGGAAAATCCAAATTAACCAGAGAGAGTCTCCCTATCCCGGACAGCTTGAAAAAACACGAATCTTTTCCCGGACCGCACAGCGGAAATCCCAGCACCCCGCCGCCGGTTTCCTTAACCGCCGGAAACACTCTAACCGTCCCCCTTAAAAATAAATCCAAAATCATCGGCGTACTGCAGGCTGCGAACCAGCCGCCCTCCCGGGCCTTTAATCACCGGGATCTGAACCAACTTAATATTCTGGCCGCCCATGCCGCGACCGCCTTGGAAAACGCCCAAAAACTCGAGACGCAACACAGTTCCAATCTTCAGCTTCAGCAGCAAATTAAAACCAGCACCTATCAACTCCGCAAGGCTAATGAAGAATTACGCCGGATTGATCTGCTAAAATCCGAAAGTCTTTCCATGGCAGCTCACGAATTAAGGCTTCCGATCACTGTTATCTCAGGATTCTCCAAACTCCTAATCCAGGAAAAACCCGGCCCCTTAAATAAAGAACAAGCGGAGTTTTGCGCCATTATTAATAAAAATACCGTTTACATTAATCAGTTGATCATGGACATGCTGGATTTAACCAAACTTGAAATTGGAAAACTTGAGATGCATTGCGAGGCGATCTCTCTCCAGGACTTGATTAAAGAAGCGGTTCTTGCAATCGAGGGTGGTACGCTTGCCGGCCAAAAGCGGATCCTCGTCGGCCTGCCCGCTCCTGATATGATGGTGCATGGTGACCGGCTCCGACTGCTGCAGGTTATCACCAATTTGTTATCCAATGCTTTTAAATATTCTCCGCCGGACAGTTCTATTTTCGTCTCGTGTGACTTTGATAAAACCCAGGCCACTATTTCAGTCGAAGATTTGGGCCCGCCCTTAACCGCAGAGCAATTAGTAAAAGTATTTGATAAATTTTACCGCATTAAAAATTCAACCACTCAAAAAATTCCAGGAAGCGGATTAGGCCTGGCCGTCTGTCAAAGCATTATTAACAGCCATAACGGCAAAATTTGGGCCGAGCATGGTCCGCGCGGCGGAAACGTATTCCGGTTCCGCCTGCTCCGGGACTCCGGTCCCGCGATTCCCCCGCTCTAGGAGCCTGAGCAATTTGTTGCTCAGGCTCCTAGAGCATTTGAGATTCGATAGTAGAAATTAGATAAAATATCTCAAATGCGGTCTACTTTCTACTATCTACTCTCAAAAATCAGACTAAACGCTCAAGCTCCTTACCCTACTTAAACAGGGGCCAGGTAAAAGCAAAAAAAACCACGTAGAGAATCGCGGCCAGGCTGCCACCCAGCCCCATTAATGAATGCCGGGTAAAAATCAGGACCAGCGCAGCGCTTACGCCCACCAGAAAAGTAATCAGCGAGTATAAACCGGCCGCGGTATAAGGAATCGGAGTAATAAAAAGCACCCAAATGTATGAAAGTAAAAAGACCCCGAAAAAAATCCCTAATCCCTGCAGAAACTGACGCCGCTCCGCTTTGACCGTACTGTGTTTTTTCTTCATTATTCACACTCCTTTTTATATTTAACCCGCGCTGCAACCGCCTTCCGGCCGTGGCTCAGGCTTTTTACGCGCCGCCCTGCGGCCTTGCAGCCGCGCTTCCAATTCGCTGCGTTTTTCACCCTCCCAGCCCAGATCCCCCGGCTGGTAAAAGCGCTGATCCCGCAATTTATCAGGAAGATAATCATCCGGAGTCCAATGGTCTTTATAATCATGGGCGTAACGGTATCCCCGGCCGTATCCCAGAGACCGCATCAAAGACGTGGGTGCGTTGCGGATATGCAGTGGAACTTCCTGCTCCCCTTGCTGATTGATAACCTGCCGGACTTTTTGATAACCGGTTTCCAGCGCGTTGCTTTTGGGCGCGAGGGCCAGATAAACGGCTAATTCAGCCAGAGCCAGTTTCCCTTCCGGCAGTCCGATAAAATCAAAAGTTTGCTGCGCGGCCGCCGCCATGAGCAGCGCCCGCGGATCAGCCAATCCGATATCTTCGCCGGCCATACGCGCCATGCGCCGCAGAAGAAAGCGGGCGTCTTCCCCGGCCTCGAGCATTCGGCCCAACCAGTAAAGCGCGGCGTCAGGATCAGAACCGCGTATGCTCTTATGGAGCGCGGAAATGAGATTATAATGCTCTTCACCGGATTTATCATACCGCAAGGCCTTCTGCTGCACAGCCTTCTCGATCAGGGGCAAGGTAATACCACGGGTCTGTGTTTTCCGGATAAGGTTGGCGGCCATTTCCAGCCCATTAAGCGCGGTGCGCGCGTCTCCGTGAGCGCTCTCGGCCAGGTATTTAAGGCTCTGGTCATCCGCTTCCAATCCCATATCGCCCAAACCGCGTCCGGCTTCCGTTAAGGCCCGTTGAAGAATCAAGCGCAAGTGGCGCTCATCTAATGACTTAAGCACAAATACCCGGCAGCGGGAAAGCAGTGCGGAATTCACTTCAAAGGAAGGATTCTCAGTAGTGGCCCCCATCAGGATAATTATGCCGCGTTCCACAAAAGGCAGAAAGGCATCCTGCTGGGCTTTATTAAACCGGTGTATCTCATCAATAAAAAGAATCGTACGGCGCTGATGATATTTCAAAAGATCCCGGGCCTCGGCCATCACCTCTCTAAGCTCCTTGATTCCCGCAGTAACTGCGGAAAAGGAACGAAAGGCCGCTCCCGTGTGCCCGGCAACAACCATGGCAATCGTGGTCTTGCCTGATCCCGGAGGTCCCCAAAATATCAGGGACGGCACTTGATCGTTCTCTATTGCCTGACGCAGCGCCTGGCCCGGCCCCAGGAAATGGTCCTGCCCTAATATCTCATCCAGGCTCCGGGGACGCATACGGTCGGCCAAGGGCGCGTCCCCGGGGTCCGTATTCCAAGCATGGTCAAAAAGATCCATGAGAGACTCCGCTTCAGCCCACATCTCCCGAATTAATCGGATTCATAACCAGACCGGTAACTAATTTGGGCAAAAAGTAAGTGGATTTCTGCGGCATAATTTCACCCTGCCGGGCTAAATCCCAAATAGCCTTTAAATTCGGCAGGCCGGGAAGAAAAGCCGCTTGCGCCTTCCCCTGGTCAACCACCCGCTGGACTTCGGCGAGATCATGAGAAAAAGTAATCCGGCCCGGTTCCTCGCCGGGACGAATACCCAGCAAATCATCCAGGATCAGGAGGTTGAGCAGTACAACATCCAACCGGCCATAGATACGGGAATGGTTGGCTATACGAGCCATAATCCGGGTAACAAAGTCACCGCTTTTTAACTTCAAGAGGCAGGCGCCGTCTCCCGCCCGGCCCAGAAAACCGATAACCGGATTTTTCTCTACATTGGCCGACCTGGTCTGGGCCGCCGTCAAACCGGATACAGCGTCTACTTTTTCAATTTCAAAATTCTTTTTAATCTCCTTCCAGAATCGCCGCCAAGTCACTTGGGACACTCCCTGAATAAGCCGGTAAACCGGCCAAACCGTTAAGCCCGGATCATGCGTATCCGTCAGGCACATCATAACGGAATCGGCCGCGTCTTCGCCGGGCCGGGAAAATTCTTTCTGATAGGCCAGGGCGGTCGCGTAGCGGTGATGGCCGTCGGCAATCATAAGTTTCTTGCCCTGAAATCTTTTTTGCAGATCTGCAATATTCGCAGGTTTGGTTATAACCCAAAGCCGCTGGCGGCAGCCCGACCAATCGTTGAAATCATAAACCGGCGCACCCTGCATGGCCCGGTCTAAAATCCGGCTGATATTTTCCGATGAATCACGGTAAAGTGAAAAAATTGGAGAAAAGCCGACTCCCGTTTCCCGCAACAGGTTCAAGCGGTCCGTCTTGGGTCCGGCAAAGGTTTTTTCATGGGCAAATATTTTCCGCTCACTAAAGGGCTCTAATTTCACCCGGGTTAATAAGCCGGTGAATTCCCGGCTTGTTCCCCGGGGATCGAGGTACGCGGTTTTTTGTATATATAAGGCCGGTTTAGATTCCTTGATTAACACCTCATCAGCCAGCCACTGGTTTAAAGTACGGCGGGCCCGGCTATACCGGTTACGCTCGGCAGTATCAGCGGAGGTAGTCTTCCCCAGTTCCAACCGGATAATATTTTTCGCATGCCTACGGTAAAAGCGCTGCTGGTCGCAGGAGGAAATGATATCATAAGGCGGTGTAACCAGCCGGGACATCTCCCGGCCATAAGCGGAAGCAAAACGCAAACCCCGGAAAGGCGTCAAGCGGGCCATTATTCTTTTCTCTCGGACTGCTGCTTGATACGGTCTTTCCAGGTAGTCATAGCCACAATTTCTTCATTGGTGTTGCGAAGCCGCTGGGAAAGAATAGTGATAATCTGAGTTAAAAGCTTATACGCCAAGGGCAAATCCTGCTGCAGCATTTCATCAAAACGATCTTTGTTAATCACCATGCAACGGGTTTCATCCAAAGCTATAACATTGGCGGAATAGGGCAGATTATCAAACAGCGACATCTCACCAAAAATGGATTGCGCACCCAAAGAAGTAATAATTTTAGCTTCTTTACCTTCCACTTTTTTAGTCACGCGAATCCTGCCTTTTACGATAATAAACAGGGCGCCGCCTAGTTTGCCTTCTTCCAGAATTACCGTATTCGCAGGAAAAAGCTTAATGTGGGCCAGGTTGAATATTTTTTCAAGCTGCTTCTCGCTCAAATCCTCGAAAATATTAATGGTTCTAAGAAGGCTGATTTCCATCTCCATCCCCTCTTTCTTGTCCGGTTAATTGAACGGACATCCCATCATCTGTTTTTTTAATCCCTCTAAAGCTAAAATATACCGCCACGGGACGTAGGGGCGCATGGCCGTGCGCCCCTACTCATCACACTACCGGGTTAATATTTTATCCTCAAAACCTCCAGCTTGGCACATACCTGATCCCGGACTTTATCTTCATCCCTCAGTTCCCGGGACTCAAGCCGGTATATGCTTTGATCCGGAACCCGGTTCATACTGCCCAGCGCCACCGCTAATGACCCACCCACGGCAAAGCCGATAATCATCCAGGTATTCGCCTGGCGAAACTCGGTGGGAAATTGCCCCTGCACCATGGAGTCAATGGACATAACGGTCAGATAGCTGTAAAATGCGGTAAACGGCAGTGAAACCAGGAAATGAACCTCAAAATCCTTAAACGTATTGTTTTCCTCGTAAAGCCTGGCACTCGTCGTATTTCCGTTATCCTCAACCCTTGCGCTGCTCCCGGCCTGGTGAATCTCTTCAATCTTCCTCTCGTCGCAAGCTGTGGTTGGTAAGGGTGATGAGACAGGCTGCTCAGCCTGGATGCCTATAGCATTAAGCAAGCTAATTGAACCTAAAATGACGATAGCGAAAAATCGCTTGTTCAATATCTACACTACCACCTTGTTTAAAGGATATTCAATAATCCCCTGGGCTCCGGCGCTTTTTAATTTCGGAATAATATCCCGAACTACTTTTTCATCTATGATGGTCTCAACATCCAGCCATTGACCGTCCGTTAATCCGGCAATAGTCGGTTTGAGCAGAGCCGGAATTAAACTCAATATTTTTTCCAGGTCGGTCTTTCGCACATTCATTTTAAGACCCACTTTTACTTCCGCCAAAAGGGCGCCTTGAAGCAGAATATTCAAGTTCTCAATTTTTTCCCTTTTTTTCTGATTTTTCCAGGCCTGCCGGTTGGCGATTAAAAGCGTGGTAGATGAAAAAATAGTTTCAACTATCCGCAGCTTATTGGCACGCAAGGAGCTTCCGGTCTCGGTTAGTTCTACCACCGCGTCGGCCAGCCGAGGCGGTTTGGCCTCCGTCGCCCCCCAGGAAAATTCCACTTCCGCCTTAACCTTTTTTTTCCTCAAATAATCTTTGACAACATTCACAAGTTCGGTCGCGACACGTTTGCCGCTTAAGTCCCGGACCGATCGAACGGGAGAATTTTCAGGCACGGCCAGCACCCAGCGTACCGGACGCAGACCCTGTTTGGCATAAATCAATTCTGAAACTTTATGCACCCGGGACCCGTTTTCCGCCGTCCAGTCCGCTCCGGTCAGCCCGGCATCCAGATCGCCGGATTCTACATAGCGGGGAATCTCCTGGGCCCGTACCAGCATAAGCTGTATCTCGGGATCGTCAATCTCGGGATAATAACTCCGGGCACTGCCCGTAATCACATAACCCGCCTTTTTCATTAAAGCCACTGTTGATTCTTTTAGACTTCCGGCCGGCAAAGCTAATTTCAGAAGCACTTTCAGCCCCTTTGGATTATTTTTCTTTACCTTATATCATTGTCATACCGCTTGCGCAAGAATTTTATTTGACTTTTATTGATTAACAGGTATGATAATTTTTTTAAAATTAGTTTCCGTTGCGGAGTATATTTTCCTGAAATTGTCATTTCGAGGCGAAGCCGAGAAATCTCCAAAAGTCCTTTTAAATTCAGCATTCTCGTGGAGATTCCTCGCTAACGCTCGGAATGACAAACACGGAAAGGTCAGCTATGCTTTTTCGAAGTATCGTCATTCCGGCATGATTTTAGCCGGAATCCAGAAAAACACTGTAATATAAACAAAGATACTTCCTGGATACCGGCTTTCGCCGGTATGACGAGCTTAACTTTTCTTTCCGCAACAGGAACTAATTGCAGCGCAGGCCAAAGCCTGCGGCCAGCAATACAGGATCGTATCAATCCTGTAATTCGACTATATTAGCAAGTAATTCAAAGGACCCCGCAAACATGGCTTCTCAACCCCGGCTGCTCCGGTGGACAACTTATTTTTTTATTCTGCTCAGCCTCTCCCTTTTCGGATTTGCGCTTAGTACTCTGATTACCACCCGCTTATTAAGACGTGTCAGCATAGTCAAGGTTCCCGATCTCCGGCACAAAAGCGTAGAATCCGCCCGCAGTATTTTAAGGGTTAAACGTTTGCGCATTGAAATCGCCGAGTTTCGTTTTGACCGGCGAATTCCGCTTAATAGTATCATGGCTCAAGTCCCCGCAGCGGACCAGATCGTCAAAAGCGGACGCACCATCCAGGTTGTGGTGTCCCGCGGCTCCCAGGCAGTGAAAATCCCGGATATCTCGGGTTTGGAACTGCGCAAGGCCGCCTTGTCCCTGGGCGAAAAAGGCCTTAATATCGGCCGCACTACCCGGATTTTTGACATGCAATCCCCTAAAAATACCATCCTGGATCATAATCCGGCAGCCGGAGATTATGCCGTCCGCGGTTCGAGTATTAATTTATTGGTTTCTCAAGGACCGCGTCCGATATGGTTTATTATGCCCGGATTAAAAGGCCGGCACATTGATAATGCCTCCCGGATGTTAAGCCATATCGGCATGGAATTAAGGGAAATCAAGCGGCGGCAGGATGACAACCAGCCTTCCGGAACTGTTCTTGATCAAACTCCTAAACCCGGCGGACGCGTGCAGGCCAGTGACCCGGCCGGGCTGACAGTCTCAATTCAATCAGCCGACCAGCAGCAGACTACCCGCTTGGTCACGGTTAAATATCATGTTCCCCCGGCCAATATGGAAGTACGCATTAAAATGGTCGCGCGGGATGATACGGGTTTGCATGAAATCTATAGCGCCATGGAAAAACCCAATAGTGAATTCACTATCCGGAGAACCATCCATGGCGCCCAGGCTGTTTTGTATATTTATATCAATGGCAAACTACACGAGGAACGTAAAATATGAAGATAAAAATCGCGCCTTCAATTTTAGCCGCCGATTTTACGCGTTTAGGCGAAGAGATTAAGCTGGTAGAGAAAGCCGGAGCTGATCTGCTGCATCTGGATATTATGGACGGACATTTTGTTCCCAATATCAGCTTTGGGCCGCCGGTAGTTTCCGCCATCCGTTCAGTAACCAGCCTCTATCTTGAAGCCCATCTAATGATTCTCAATCCGGATAAATTTATACCGGCCTTTGCGGAAGCCGGAGTGGAAAGAATCATAATTCATGCCGAAGATATTCCGGATTTTCCCCGGACCTTAAACCATATACAAGACCTCGGACTTAAGGCCGGTATCTCGATCAAACCTCGAACTTCGTTGGATACTATTCTTCCCCATCTTGCGCTGTTGGACACTATTTTGTTTATGACCGTTGAGCCCGGTTTCGGAGGGCAGGCTTTCATGCCCCAGGTCTTGTCAAAAATCCGCGCCGGGTCGGATTTCATCGCCCGTCATGATTACCAGATAGACATCGGCGTAGATGGCGGAATTGAACCAGGCACGGCCTCCCAGGTTATTTCCGCGGGCGCCAATCTGCTCATCGCCGGTACCGCGATCTTCGGAAATCCGAATAAGTTTGAAGCAATCTCCCGCCTTAGAAATCCCGGTTAAACCGCAGGGAACGGCTGGCACATGAATTAACCCCACGCGTTTGGGCAGGCACAGGGGCCTGCCCCTACAAAACCATCCCCATTCCGCGTAGGGGCGGACATGAAAGTCCGCCCCTTGAATCTTAAATGCACTTTAGAATATAGGCGTTTGTCAGGATATCCCGGCAGTTGTAGGGGCGTTTAATTAAACGCCCCTACGCCGCGTGGAGGCATATCGCAAATTTCGAGGAATTGAAAAACAACAGGCATGAACTTGAATGCACGTTGATTAATATTCAAGCCACCCGGGAAGAGACAATATTTCCCGGCCCGAGGGAATCCTCCAAGGGGTAACGCCAGGGCAAAATCAACGTAAACGTGCAACCTTGCCCCAGACGGCTCTTTACCCATATTCTGCCCCCCATGATCTCCACTATCTTTTTACATAAACACAATCCCAGCCCTACGCCGCCTACATGACGCGTATAAATATCCTCCGCCTGATAAAACTCTTCAAAAACCCGGGTGAGAATCTCCTGCGAAATGCCGGGACCTTCATCCTTAACTGAAATTTCCAAATAATCCTTATTTTCCAGATCGGAAAAATTCACGTACGACTTCGGCAGGTCATCCGCTGGAAGCGATTCCATACCTTTCCATTGGTTTACCGAGAGCCAGATATGGCGTTCCGGCGGACTGAAAGAAATAGCATTATCCAGCAGAATATGTATCAGTTGATTCAAACGGTATGGATCCGAAATTATGGGCTTTAATGGCGAAGGCTGTTGAATCTCCAAATAGAGGTGGTTCTGTTCACAAATATTCCGAACCGAAGTCTCAACTTCCTTGAGAATGCCGGAAATATTCGTAGGTATGGTCCGGAGACTGAATTCTTTAGTTTCCAGATAAGCAATATCAATCATTTTATCCACAATCCGGTTCAATTTTTGGCCGTTCTGCAACACCACATTTAGATATTCCTTCTGGACCGAATTTAATTCTCCAGCCTTATTGCCCATAATTAGTTTTAAATATCCTTTAATCGAGGTAAGCGGAGTACGCAGCTCGTGGGCAACCATGGCGATAAATTCCTTCTTCATCCGCTCTAGTTCACGCAGTTTCTTGTTTTCCTGAGACAGCCCCCTGACTTGCAAAACCCGGCAAATGGTCATTTTTAATAAATCGTTGGAAAAGGGCTTTACCAGAAAATCTCCTGCTCCCATCTTCATGGCCTCAATAGCAGTCTCAATAGTTCCATAAGCCGTCATCATGATAACCCCGGGACATCCGGGCAGCTTGCGGATTTCTTTCAGCATATCCAATCCGGAAATCCCCGGCATACGAATATCCGAAATTACCAGGTCATATTCCTCCGCCTGCAAAAGATTAATCGCCTCCTTGGCATTATCCAGGCAGTGGATTTCATAACCTTCTTCTTCCAACAAGATTTCAAGAGCAGCCCGAATACCAAGTTCATCCTCTACGATAAGTATGCGCTCGTTCAATTTATATTTCTCCTTAGAATACAATCAATATACATTGCCATATGCCAACAACAGTCTGTTGCGTCAGCCTGAGCCTGCTTTATTTCTTATAGCCCTATTTTATGGGCATCCAAGAAAATATGCAACTAAAATTTGTGTAGTTAAAAAAATTTTACTGGATATTATTTCCCCAATAAATTCGTCCCCCTTGATGGGGGAAGCTAGGAGCCTGAGCAATTAGTCGGGTTTTTAGGTTGTCATTCCCGAATGCTTTAATCCCTGGACTAAACCATCCAGGGCAGGCGGGAATCCAGAGGCTTTGATTTTAAAGGAATTAAAAGTCGCAGGATACCCGCTTACTACATGCGGGTATGACAAAATCGACTAATTCCAACAAGCTCCTAGATAATCTAATTTTTGTTAGATTATGAAGAAATGCTTGTTAATGTAGGATTCTGCTGCAAAAACCTGTTTGCTGTCTTTGCGAGAAGCGGCAGCGACGAAGCAATCTCAATTTTATAAGGATAAAATCAGATTGCCGCGCTCCCTACGGTCACTCGCAATGACTTCTTAGGGGGTTTTGCAGAAGAATCATGTAGTATCTTTATTTTTAAAGAAAATCTTATAGGATGCTTAGGGGGCCGAACTCTCTTCCTGCTAATATTCTGAAACATATTGCATAATATTAATGGCATCATTAAGACCCAGCTTTAAAAAACGAATGCCCGCATGATGTTTCTTTCTTTTAAAAGATACATGAATAACCTCTGCCAAACTCCGTATCCGCCGGTTAAAGCTTGGCAGAGAAAAATTTAAAGCCACCAGGGCGTCAGATTCTATAGGCTCAACAGTTTGCAGCATTAACCCCGAGGCCGATAAATTGCTTATTTTTCCTTCTAAATACGTATTCTCCATGCTCGGCGACATGCTTTCCGGTATGCTGATAATTTTATATTTTATTCCAAAATCAGCCGGAATTCGTGAAAAAGACCGCCGGTCCCGATTTAACTTAATCACTATTTTTTCACGAGCAGTCAGTACTGAATGCATCATTTTACTTATCCTCCATACGCAGTCATGAATTGTTCTACAACCATAGGATCAAATTGTGTTCCAGAGCAACACCTCAACTCATTAAGAGCGGATTGCGTGCCCAGACTATCGCGATAGGGGCGGATACTGGTCATAGCATCAAAAGCATCGGCCACCGCAATAATTCTTGAATACAGCGGAATGTTGTTTTCCCTAAGTCCATCCGGATAACCGGAACCATCGTACCACTCATGATGATGACGTATGGTTTTCTGGCCCTCTTCCAGAAATTTAATCGGTTCGACAATACTGGCTCCCAAAACCGAATGGTTTTTAATTACACTCCACTCTTCTTCAGACAAGGTTGACGATTTGCGTAATATTTTCTCCTCAATGCCGATTTTACCAATATCATGAAGCAAGGAAAGATATTCCAGCCGGCGTAATTCGACCTGACTTAATCCCATCTGATTGGCAATCATCATAGTATACCGCGTAACCCGGTCGGAATGACCATACGTATAGGCATCTTTAGCTTCCACCGCTGAAATCAGGGCGCGGATAGTATCCGCAAAATGATCCTGAAGTTCAGCATAAAGCTGGGCATTTTCAATGGCAATAGCAGCCTGGTTGGCCAGAGTAATGGAAAATTGCATATCTTCTTGAGTAAATATCCTTCCCCCGGCACGGTTTGCCAGCAGCATGGCCCCCAGAATCCTGGATTTTCTTTTAAAAGGTATAATCAGGAGAGCTCCCAAATCAGAAGCAACCTCTGTTTTTATCTTCAAAGAACCATGCTGATTGACATCTTCCAGCAAAAGCGGTTCGCCCTTCCAAATTGCCCAGTCAATCGCATCCTGGTCCAGGGAATCATTTTTCTGCGTTTGCCCGGCCTCTTCCGTGGAATACGAAATGGTTAAGGCCAAACCCGGTTTGTCATAATTGTAAAGAAAAAGCTGGGCTTTATCCGCTACCACGCTTTGCCGGGCCATTTCCAGAATAATAGAGACTATTTTATTGATTTCTAAAGTAGAGTTTATAGTTTTACCAATCTCATGCAAAATAGCCAGCTCAAATACCGTGCGGTCCAGTTGCTGATTCATTAAATTCAAATAACGGTTCTTGCCCTCCTGCTGAAATAATTTGTATTCCAGCTTTTCTCTCTCATTTTCCAAAGCCTTATTCACGGCTTCCCGCAGACGCTCAATTTCAAAAGGTTTGAGAATAAAATCACTGGCTCCCTCTTTAACAGCTACCACAGCGGACTGAATCGTTCCATAGGCCGTTATAATAATAACCGGTATCGGCTGGTGCATTTTCTCCTTAATCTCTTTCATGAGAACTATGCCATTCATATCCGGCATACGGACATCGGTTAAAACCAGGTCATATTGATGTTGCTTAAGCAGTAATAATGCCTCCCGGCCATTGGACGCTGTATCAATAGCATGCCCTTCGTCCGAAAGAAAAATATCCAGAGATTCCCGTATTCCTCTTTCATCATCAACTACCAGTATTTTTGACATCGCAACCTCTTTGGGCTTTTTTTTTTTCAACAATTTTATATAGTGCAAAATGCTTACCAACTTTTGTTAGTAACTCTATTTTGGTCCCAATTTTTCAAAAAAATTAATAACGCAATATTCAGTATTGTATTTTTTCTCAGACACTTTCCCTGGTATTAAAAAATCACTTTAATAACTCGGGCACTTTGTTGAAAAAACTGGGGATTTCTTCTGGATAAGTTGGGGATAAAAACTGAACAATTCGAATAACAGTGTGCCCAATAAAAAGGGCTGACTATCTTGTTGTTTTTGCAGGAAAGGCAGATTTAGCGGAAGAGCCGCGTTATGGTATTCCAAGCCCTTTGCATGTCATTCCGGGCTTTGCTAGGAGCCTGTCGGACTTTGTTGTTGACTTATGATATAATGACAGCAGTTTCCCCCTTTTCAAAAAGGGGGATTGAGGGGGATTTTATAAAGAATTGCTTTACCGGCAATCGCTTTTTTGAAAGGTATACCCCTAAACCGCCTCCAAAATCAAATTAACCGGCAGGCGGACAATAAACCGCGCCCCTTTACCCTCCGCGCTTTCAACCCGTATCCCGCCGTGATGCGCTTCTATAATACGCTTGCAAGTCGGCAGACCCAGGCCGGTCCCCTCGTTTTTAGTGGTAAAAAACGGCTGGAAAATATTCGATAAATTCATCTTTTTTATGCCCGCGCCTTCATCTATCACGGAAACTAAAATATGCGAATCACTGCCATCAGGTATTGGTCTACTTCTCTGTCTCTCTTCGGCCACAACTTTGATCTTTCCGCCGGGATTCGAAGCCTGGATAGCATTTAATATAAGATTTAAGAAAACCTGGGTTATTTGCTGAGTATCAGCTTGAATAACCGGGATAGTATCCAACATTTTCACGACCTCAATTTGGCTTTTACGCAGTTGATTGCTCAATAGCATAATAACCCGATCCACAACATTCCGGATGAAAACCTGCTCTAATTTCAAAGGTGATGGTTTGGAAAAAGCCAAAAGGTTCTCGGTAATTCCTGAAATCCGGTCTATTTCCGAGGGAATAATTTCATCAAAGCGTTTGCGAAATACCGGCTTATGGTATTTCATTGGCAGCATCTGGATAAAGGCCTTGATAGAAGCCAGGGGATTGCGGATTTCATGGGCAATCCCGGCTGACATGGTTCCAATAATGGTTAGCCGTTCATTATTGAGCATCTGTTCGTACATCTTTATATTCTCCAGCGTGACTGCCATTTGGCCGGCCATAACTTCCAGAAGCGCGAGATCGCGCTGAGTAAACTGGTCGCCGGAACGCTTCTCGCCCAGCACTGCAAAACCTATCAGGTTCTGCTTTAGGACCAGCGGAATCAACAAACCAGCCCGGAAAGTGAGATCCAGAACTTCCTGTATTCTAGCCTTTTGCGGATCCAATATTTTATCTCCACTGTAAAGGTGGCCGAACTTATGGCGAAACTCACCGGCTTCCAGGATTTCGTTATTCTTCAATAAATATTGTATTGCCGGATTTTCTTCTTCCACATATTCCGGCAGCGGCTCAGAATCCGGCCCGGCTTTTTTCCGGCAAATATAATGAGCTTCCCCGCCTTTTTCGCGCAAATAGAAACCCACACTTTTCAAATGCACTTCATCAATCAAGGGATGCGCTACGACATTTAACGCATCCTGGAGGTTGATGACGGAATTGAGTTCGTGCGCAACCTTTTCGAGAACCCGGTAGTAGTCGTATTTCTTCTGGAAAAAGAGGCGGTCCGTTACAACATCCAGCCAATCGCGCAAGGGCTGAACCGTAAGTGCAATAACAATCGCCGCCGCGATCATTAATCCGACTGATCCCGGACTTCCCGGCGGGCCGATAAATCTTTGGGGAAGCATGAGGATGAAGGAGTAAAGGCCTATGATTATGGCTACGAGTATAAGATATAAAGTAGTGCGTTTGATAACAACTTCAATATCCAAGAGACGATGGCGCAAAATTGCAAACGAGGTCATCACTAAAAATGGCATTAAGTAAAATGACGAAAACATCACATAATTCATATTTCCAAATAAAGGAAATAAAACATCAAAAATCGCCCCTAATCCAAGCGATGCAAATAAACCTATACCAACATACTTTATTTGTTTCTTCTCTAATCCCTTTGCTTGAATGATTTTTTTAAAAAATGTCCCAAAAGCCCACAACATGTTTGTTATAAAAAATAGTGCAAATATCAAAAATCCTGTAGAATTGATCTTTATTTTATCTATAAGAATTTTTTCCGGAAAAATATTTTGTACTAATATCGTTGTCAAAAATATTAAACAAACAACAATTAGAGATGTCAAAACCAACCACAAATACTTCCACTTAACAATTTTTATGCCTTTTTTTGGAAATACCCAAGAAAAAACAAGTATTGACAAACTTATTAAATATCCTGATAAATACATTATATTTGCTACGTATCTTAGAATTTCTTTTGATAATATAACTGGATATAGTAATATCCCATTCATAAGTGACCACATACCCATTAATACACAAATAGCTAAAAAATTTACATGAACTATTGCTCTATTCTTTTTCAGGACTACAAATATCCCTAAAAATATTTCTATAATCCCAATGATAAAACTAGCGATCATTAAAACCATTTATACCATCCGTCGTTTCTTCGCTTTTATTAAATACACTTGAACAATTCCATCTCACATTGTGACACATACCAATGCCGACTAGCACTATCTTTTGTCCTAAAGCACAATGCTAGTACTAACCAACTCAAAATTAAACTTATCTAAGAAATGCACTATTTCACTTTCTCCTTGGCTCTTAATAATTTCCATCGTAGTTTCAAATCCGCAGTTAAATGAAAAGTCTTCAATAGTCCTAATCCAAACAATTTGGCAGGTGTTTGATTACATGACTTACAAATTGCACCAGGTAATCGTTCTTCTTTTATTTCCATAATTTCACGAAGAGAATGCGTAAATAAATTGCCTAGAGGTTCTTGTATATTTTGATCATTAGGACAATCAGAATCGCCAAAGGAAGAGAGATAAATATTTCCATACCAAAGACAAGGAAAGTTAAACGCACGTAATAAATCAACAAAATCTCTGAAATTAGGATAGAAAAAATCATAGGAATAGAACATATTTATAACTACTCCGTTTATTATTTTTCCATTATATCTTTTAAAGTAGTCCTTATACATATCAAAATTATTTAAAAACCTTTTTACTAATCCCGTACGATTGGATAATACTGGAAATATTTTTAAATTCAAAACTCGTAGACCATTTTTATTTGCCAAGGTAGATAAAACATTAATAGTTTGTGGAAAATCCGGACGCACATAATCAAGAAAAGGAGGGGAGATATGGAATTCGAGTCCCGGAATTTTATTTTGTGCTCTCAGTGACATGATATGACCAATAGCAGGAATAAGCTCCTTAAAAATATTTTCGCCTTTCTCTCCACATAAAGGCTGCATAATTTCAGTATAATGAATAGGATCTGCGGTCGGAAAGGATATTTTTACTGAAATGTTATTTTTTTCAAGTGCTTCAACGATATCAGGCTTATATAAACGCAGTCCATTAGTCACAATACATATGTCCGGGGATGGATAACCAGAAAAGTTCCATTTTCTTTTTAATTCGCCAAATATTGCCATTCTCTGTGAAAATTCCGGATGCAAGGTCGGCTCACCGTCACCAGAATTACCAATAGCACGAATATATAATCCCTCTAAACATGCCTCTTGGACACGTTCAACGATTTTTTCAACAACCTTTTCTGATTGATTTGCTTTTGGTCCTGTATAAGAAGGTTTATTGATATTGCAAGTAATACAGCTACAATTGCAAATACCCTGAACAAGATTATTATTAATTGTAATAGAACGTTTGCTTTTCATTTTCTACTCTCATTCTTAAATTAATATTTACTTAGCGTTAAACCGCTTTTTATAAAAGAATATATTTCCCTGAATTCAACTTATCTTATTTTCCCGGCAATCATAATCAATAATAATTTTTCATAGCCTCCATTACTTTATGCATATGCCGGCATCATCACGGGAATCATTCTATTCCGAACTGGAATTTCTGGCTGCAATCCAACCTTTTTCACCTTACGTTGGATAAGTTTCTGTGTATATGCAATATCAAGGCGGCCGCTGACATAGCAAGCATCACAACTAGACACATTTTCAAATCCGGCATTAATCCGTTGGCTTTGTGATTTTGTACCTGCCGGCAATCCTTCTGGATAAACATTGTAAGAAATCCCCTTCTGTTTATCAATAACACAGCCTAAATAATCAGCCGTTTTCTCTATTAAACTATTGGTGTGATTATCCAGACCTGGTTCGGTAGAGAGTTTAGAATTTTTAAAAATATGCAGCAACACACTGGCTGCGTTGCGGTTGTGTGTCCGGGCGACAATATCAGGATCTAAGACGCCCCTACGTCGAGCATTATCAACGGCTAATTCCCACATCAAGGAACTTGCTATTACACCCACGCCGGTTGGTTGCTCTTCCGGCACGACCATCGCCGCATTCAAGCAGAGCAAAGACCTGGTAATAAACGAGGCTGAACTAAAAGCCACTAGACGGTCTTTTTTTCGAACAACTATTAGCCAATCCACCATAATCGCATTCTTCCTCATCACCTCATCCGAAGCATAGAGATCAGTCTGGTCTTCGGTTTTGCCAAAGGCGGCCAAGGTCACTTTCCGCAAGTCCTGAATCACCCGCTCGGTTATCCCTTTGTCAATGAATTTCACAAAGGGATTTTGGATGACCTCGGCGATAAGGCCGCCGCGGATCTGATAAAATTCACTATCCTCCAAATAACCCTGGGTAACGGGCAGTTCAATTGGAAATTTTGACTTATTGGCCTGTTCTTGAGTTGAGGCTTGCTGCTTGTTAACCCCGGAATATCTTTCCAGCACACTTGCAACCGATGTACTCATTCCATACCCCTCCTTTCCAATTTGGGCTGCAATATCAGTTAAGACAAGCAGTTCTTAATGTCTGATCTATCATGGCGTCGACTTCCTGCTGGGTGATTAGTACTTTAGGTTTGATGGTTTTAGGAACATTTGATGGTTTCTTGGAAGGAAGGCTTTGGTCTGAAGTGGCAGCCGCACGCTCTACCAGGGACTTGATTTCCCGGATATCAAAAGGCTTACCCACAAAATCCGAAGCCCCGCTGCGCATGGCGGCCGCAACTCTCTGGTGGTCATCATACGCGGACATTACAATCACCCGCGATTCAGGCGTTTGCTCGCGCAGTAATTGCATGGTCTGTACGCCGTCCAGGCCGGGCATCTGGTAATCCATGAGAACTACCTGAGGCCGGCGATGTTCGGAAACTCCCAAGGCTTCCTCGCCGCTGGAGGCAAAGGCCAGATCGAAATCATCTTCAAAAACCGTTCTTAAAGCTTCGCGTAAACCGTGATTATCATCCACAATCAACATCTGCTTCTTTGACATGATTTTGTCCTCCTTAATTTTTGTATTTCTTAATTAAATAGCTATAAAATACTAATTCCCCCCCTTTCTTCATATTATTTTTCCGCAAAGTATAACCCATGTCCTTTTTTTCTGTAAACCTTTTTGACAGCTAGAAAAAACAAATATTTGTGCTTATAAATAGCGGTTTTTATTGCTTTTACACAGATGATTCGGGTAATATTACAGCTTTTCATCTTTACCGTCTGGAATTAATTTCCAGCCTCTCCATTTTTATAATCAAAGTATTGCGGTGGATACCCATGGCTTTCGCGGCTTTAGTCTGGTTCCAGCGAAGTTTTTCCATAACCCGCGTAATAAATTGATGTTCAAACTGATGGCAGGCTTTTTTAAGATTAATCATCTCGCCTTCCGCAGGTGTTTTTTCGTTCAAGGCCTGGTCGGTTAAAACGTTTGTGGGTATATCACTGACTGTAAGCCTCTCATCGGAAGACAACAACACCATGGTTTCCACCATGTTTTCCAACTCCCGGACATTTCCCGGCCAGTTGTAATTCACCAATAAATTCATGGCTTCGGATTCAATCCGCTTGATAAGTTTATGCTGTTTTTCCGCGCTCTTTTTAACAAAATGTTCTATCAGTAAAGAAATGTCCTCCCGGCGCGTCCGGAGTGGCGGCAGTTCGATGGGCACCACTTTCAACCGATAATAGAGATCTTCCCGAAAGCGGCGCTCCCGGACCAGTTCCTTTAAATCTACGTTGGTCAAGGCCAATACCCGCACATCCACCGGTATCACATCATTGGAGCCAACCCGGACAATTTCCTTCTCCTGCAGCACTCGGAGCAGCTTAGCCTGAATGGGCAAAGGAAGCTCTCCAACGTCATCCAGGATAATTATGCCGCCGTTGGCATATTCGAACTTTCCGATTTTGCGGGAAATTGCTGAGGTAAAGGCCCCCCGCTCGTGACCAAAGAACTCGCTCTCCACCAGTTCTCCGGGGATGGCGGCGCAGTTTACCGCTACCAAAGGTTTGCTGGAGCGGGTTCCTCGTTTATGCAGAGCCCGGGCTACTAGTTCCTTGCCGGTTCCACTCTCGCCCTGGATGAGTACCGTGCTATCGGCATCCGCCACCTTATCGATTAAGGAATAAATAGCCTGCATGGCCGAACTTTTGCCAACCAAATTATATTGAACCAGACGATCTATTTCACTGCTCAACGCCTGAGTAAGTTTGGATAAACTTCTTTTTTCCAGAGCACGATTAATAACCGCGGTTAAATTGTTAATATCAAAAGGCTTGGTAAGATAATCATAAGCGCCGTGCTTTATGGTTTTAACCGCGGTTTCAGCCGTAGTATTTCCGGAAATCATGATCACATCCAGGTTTGGATCATACTCCTTTATTTTACGCAGAATTTCAATACCATCATAATCCGGCAGGGTTAGGTCTAAAAGCACCAGTTCGATGGAAGCGGTTTTTTGAATTTTGTCGAGGGCTTCCAGACCCGATGTCACCGGTATGGGATGATAATCATCCTCCAGCAAGGTGATCAAAGCATTAAGTACGTTTGAATCATCGTCTACAATTAAAATATTCGTTTTCATTTAGATGACCTTCCAATTTTATTAGGGGCAAATTTAACAATAAAGGCTATAGTATGTCAATATTTTTTTACATTTTTTTGTGCAAAATGCCCATATTAGTGTGCACATTTACTTTCACAAGAGATGCCTCTCAACTTCAATACTTGGTCAATACGCGGCTCGGCATCAATGGTGCGAATGCCTGGACCAGCTATGGAAACCTGTACATACATTATTTTTAAAGTTTGTATGCATTTGTAGGGGCAACCCCCTGTGGTTGCCCTTCCGTGTGATGCAAAATCCCGGGCAGGCACACCCTTCGACTTCGCTCAGGACAAGGAGGCCTGCCCCTACGATAAATTCAAAATACCTATGCAGTGTGTAGGGGCGACGCATGCGTCGCCCCTACATCGCTGATCCCCGGGCCAGCTATAGAAGCCGGCCACTACGCCGCAAACACTTGGGTCAATACGCGGCTCGTAATCTACGACGCGTTTAAATTCTAAAAATAATAGTATGTTTTTAGTTTTTTTGATATATTAATATTAAGGAAGGCAATATTTTTTTAAATTAGCCTAAAAATAAAAACCGAAACGGAGTGTATAAATATGCATAATATTTATATTAACAAACCGGTTTATATTATTTTAAATATTTGCTTATTTCTTTCATTTCTAACACCATTGCAGGCTGATGTTTCAGGCGTTACCGCAGCTCTGGGAACAAATACGGTTAATACTGCCTCTTCATATAATATATCCTTTACTACCGGCGGCTCAGGAGCGCTCTCAGCCGCCGCCAATGACACTATTATCATTACTTTCCCGGAAAATACTGATGTGCCAAATAATATAAACCCAGGTTCTCAAGTTACAGTCAATGGTACGGATATTACTACTGCGGCCGCCGGATCAGGACAGGTCTTAACCATCACGACCCCGGTGGACATCCTTGATGACTCACCTGTCACAGTAATTATAAATTCCGGTGCTCAATTAATTAATCCCAGCCTTCCCGGCACCTATACACTGGACGTGCATACTTCAGTTGAGGGCACGGATGTGAGTTCAGGAAATTATTCTATTTTAGCCTCTTCAACCCCGCTTAATGTCGGAACAGTGGTTCCTAATCCCTCAACTCTGGGTAATTATTCCGATTATACGATTTCAGTGACGTTAAGCAGTGACGGTGCTATCTGGGGCGGCCACAGCGAGATTATTATTGATTTTCCGGTTGATACTGATGTTCCATCCGGCCCGCTTTCAGTTACCGGTATTACGGTAGACGGTACTACAGTCGATTCCGCTACTGGGTCCGGACAACAGATTACACTCATTCCAAATCAGGACATTAATGGTTCTTCTTCTTTTGACATTGTTTTTCCTGCCGCCCGGCAAATCCGAAATCCAACCTCTAACGGTACTTACACTCTCGACGTTTCGACCAGCGCGCAGCCGGCTGGCACAAGTTCTAATTACAATATTACCCGATCCTCCACCAGTCTCAATGTAGGCGGCATAACTCCCATTCCTTCTACCATAGGAAATTACGCCAATTATACCATTACTTTTACTACCAGTTCGGACGGCGTCTTGCTCGGCAACACCAGTCAAATTCTGATTGTTTTCCCGGCTGATACCATAGTTCCCAACGGCGCACTCACTAATGTCACGGTTAATGGAACCAGCGCTTTCTCGGCCAATGGCAATACTGCCCTGCACCTGGTTATCATTGTTCCTACTCAGGATATAGACGGCTCTACAGCGGTTACAGCACTTATTCCAGACACGGCCCTGCGTAATCCCACAACGGCAGGAGTTTACAACCTCACGGTCGAGACTACGCCCCAGCCGACCGGGACCAGTTCAAATTACAATATCGGCTTTTCCAGTACACAGGTTAATGTAACCGGGGTTACGCCCAATCCTCTCACATTAGGAAACAACGCCAGTTATACCATCAATTTCATAACCAGTTCGGACGGCGCTCTGCTTGGCGGAACCAGTGAAATTACCCTCACTTTTCCCACAGATACGGATGTGACCGGAGGCCCGCTCAGCAATATTACAGTCAACGGCTCTCCGGCAGCTTCGGCCACTGGCAATAAAGGTCAGTACGAAATCATTATTATTCCTGTTCAAAACCTCAATGGGAACACTCCTATCACCATTTTTATTCCTCCCGATATATTAAAGAACCCTACTTCCTCCGGTAATTATACTCTGGATGTTAAAACCTCGGTCCAACCGGCCGGGACCAGCCCGTCTTACACTATCGGGCAATCCAGTACTACTCTCGATGTAACCGGAGCAATTCCCAGCCCTGCCACCATAGGCAACAATGCCGCTTATACTATTACTTTCAATACCAGTTCGGACGGCGGCTTAACCGGCGGCATCAGTAAAATCATCCTCGTATTTCCCAATGATACGGCTGTCAGCGAGGGAGCGCTTGCCAATGTCACGGTCAATGGCGCTGCTCCTTTTTCAGCCAATGGTAATTCCAGCACACGCACTCTCACTATTATTCCGGCCTCTGATATCGGCAGCTCAACCAGTGTTGCTTTGTTTATTCCCAACACTGCCCTAACCAACCCCACCAGCGCCGCTAATTATTCCCTTAGTGTCTCAACCACGCTTCAGCCGGCCGGCACCAGTCCGCTGTATGCTATTGGTCTTTCCGCCAATCCCATCAATGTAACCAGCGCGGTTCCTTCACCTTCAGTGGCGGGTAATGATGCCATCTACACGATTACAATTGCCACCAGTGCGGACGGCGGCCTGGTCGGCGGCACCAGTGAAATCTTCGCGGGCTTTCCGGTTGATACCAAAGTTCCCTCAGGCGGACTTTCGGTTACCGATATTACTGTAGACGGCGCTACCGTCGATTCCGCTATTGGGTCCGGACAACAGATCACGCTCATTCCCCATCAAAATATTAATGGTCCCGCCTCTTTTGATATTGTTTTTCCCGCTTCTTTGCAAATCCAAAATCCGACCTCTACCGGTAATTACACTCTGGATGTCGCCACCAGCGTGCAGCCTGCCGGTACCAGCCCGGTATATAGTATTGGCCAGTCTGCCACCCCTATTGTTGTAGGCCTTGTTACTCCCAGCCCGGATACGCCGGGAAGCGATTCTGATTATACTATACCCTTTTCCACCTCTTCGGACGGCCCTCTGGTTGGGGACGCCAGCCGCATAATAGTTACATTTCCCGATGATACAGTGGTGAGTAATGGACCGCTTCCCAGTGTCACGGTAAACGCCACTCCGGCTTATTCTGCCATTGGCAATTCAGGTTCCCGCACCATTACCATTGTCCCGGATCTGGATATCAATGGAGGCACTAACATCACGTTGTTTATCCCTAATGCCCTGCAAAACCCTACTCAAACCGGAAATTATACTCTCACTGTGGAGACCAGCCCGCAGCCGGCCGGCACGAGTCCGCCATACCTTATTCAAATATTTTCTATTCCGGTAACTGTAAACAGCGTATCACCTACCACGAATATCGTAAATACCTCGGCAGGATACACTGTTAATTGCACTCTCAACGTAGTGCTTCGCCGCCAAAAAAGCTCTTTTTTTATTATATTACCTTATAATACCGAGGTTCCCAACGGAGGTATAAGCGGCGTGGTAGTTAATGGCGTGGCGGCACACTCGGCCAATGGAAATTCCGGGACGCGCACTATTACTATTATGCCGGATGCGGATGTTCCTCCTGGTCCCGCTTTTCCTATCGTCATCCCTGACACTACTCCTCCAATTCTAAATCCTAGTATTCCTTCAACCGCACATTCTCTGGGCGTAAGCACCACGGCTCAGCCTACAGGAACGCAAACCTATTCCATCCAAGCCTCTACTACGCGAATATCCAATGTCAGCGTGGTTCCCATCCCCAGCCGGGCCGGCCAGGCGGCATCATACACTGTCCGCTTTAATGTCGGCGCCCATGGACGCTTGGGCGCGGGAAATATTATCACTGTGGAATTTCCCGTGGGAACCGGTCTTCCGGTCTCCTTTTCCAGCGGAAATATCCTCGTCAACTCAATCGGAAATACCGGCACGGTTTATCCGGTTAACCGGGTTGTTAATATCTTAGTACCGCCCGGAGTTATGGTCCCCAACCATGGCGAAGTGACCGTAGTTCTACCCGGCATCTCCAACCCGGGGGTTGGATTTTACCGGCTGGATGACGTGCATACAGATGCCGAGCCCTTCCCGGTTCCCTCCCCATATTACTGGATCACAGCCGATTCCCAAATTACCATGGGACAGGTACTGGTATCTCCGGACGTCATTAATGCCAACGCGCAATATACCATTAATCTCGTCCTGGGATCAGAAGGCAGCTTGACTCAGAATGTTGATAAAATCTTTTTATCCTTCCCCGACAACACCTCACTGCCCCTGATTCCTAATCCTTCCGATATCACGGTCAATGGCGCCATAGTCGCCGGCGCGGTTATGATCTCGCTTTACAGCATTGAAATTCTCTCTCCGATTGATGTTTCCGCCAGTGCTTCCGACAAATCCGTTCAAGTTGTCTTTCAAACCTCTTTTGGAATTGCCAATCCGCCCCTGCCCGGAACCTACACGCTCAGCGGCTATACTACCATCGAAAATACTCCGGTCATTTCATTACCTTATCAAATCAATCCTTCAACCAATACTCATCTGACATCACCCCAAGTTCAATTGAACCCCTTATTCACCAACTCCTACGGCCGGTACAGCATTCAATGCCAAACCGGCAGTTTAGGCGGCCTGGTTAAAGACATCAGCACTATCAGCCTGGTTTTCCCGGATGATTTCAATATTCCGGCCGGCATTGCCGCCCACCAGATTTCCATTAATAATCAACCCTTAACCACGGCTGTATCCATCACAAATCATACCCTGGTACTCACTACGCCGGTGGACATCGCGTCTGCCGGATCCCTGGAAATCATCATTGCAGCCGCGGCGCATATTCAAAATCCCGCGATCCCCGGTGATTATTCCCTGAGCCTCTATACCAGCAGCGAACCCACGCCCATGGAATCCAATTCCCTGCATATTGCCAAATCCACCTGGAAGGACGTGGTAACCTATCCCAACCCCTTAAAACTTCCGGAAGCCAGGAACAAGAATTTCACATTTCTTTATATTCCGGAGCAGAGCGCGACTCTGAGAATTTATACCTTGCACGGCAAGCTGGTGCGCACCCTTACTAAAAATGACCAGACCGACCGCCTGGTTTGGGATTTAAATAACGAGAAAGGACAACAGATCGCCAGCGGGATATATATCTACAAAATCTCTGGGCCGGGCGGAGAAAAGAAGGGCAAGCTGGCTATATTGAAGTAATAACGCCTAAATGTTTACACGCTTGTTGAACTTCAGCCAAATTTAAGCTTAATGGTTTTATGTTTTCTCTTTTTAATTTAAGTTTATTCTTAATACGACTCTCGTAAAGAGTCAAGTTGGTCCATTGAGTTTCAAGGGCTGAATACCATTTAAAACCATCAACCCCTAAATTATAAATATTATATGATATTTTCTGGGTAGTCCTTCTGTCAAGCGTAGCGACATCCTGGGGACTAATATTTAATTTCAATAAATCCTTAGCATTCGTTAAATCTATTAATTTTACATTATCCAAGGTTATTTTAGCTATTGATTGTACCAATCCATTCTCGAAATGAAATATTTTATCGGTTATTTTAAGATTTATATAAGGATGCAAGGCCTCGGATATGGCTGAAACCCCATTCAGTGACCCATAAAACACGCCGTCATTATCCGGTATATCATGTCTTCCTTTTCCTTGTCTTTCCCTGGGAATATATAAGGGACTGCCTAAACTTTTACCCGTTATTTTTTCTTCATCCCAATCAAATACCCGGTAAATCTCCATTTATACGTAAGAGCCTAATTCCATTTGCTCAATTGCGTCAAGCACTTCGGCAATACGATTGTCTTTAATTAAATCCACCGGCCGCTGATATCCTAAATGCGCATTGGTTCCTAAAAGCCACAATTTAGTGGTCGATTCATCCAACCTTGCTCCCAGCTTTTTCAAGATAAAAAACAATCCGGCAATTTTAGCTTGATTTACTGCGTCCGGAACCTCCCCTTTATCCCATTTGGTTATACTTGACCTATCCACATTTAATAACCTGGCTACTTTGCTTTTACTTTTAAATACATTTTCCATCTCAAATAATTCCGCGCGCAGAGCATTCAGAGCAACAGCATGCATAATTAATCACCTCCCTTAATACGTTAGCCGCGAATTCCCCGCCTTTCAAGGCGGGTATGAATATGACGTACTATCTCTAGTTATTTCCTGTTACGGAAAAACGTTTTTTAGCGAACTTCCCGCGTTTTGTCATTCCGAGCGCAGCGAGGAATCTCCAAGAGACCTGATAATTAAGGCGTTTTCGTGGAGATTCCTCACTGCGCTCGGAATGACAAACTTAAAAAAACACGCTTTCCGCAGCAGGAAGTAATTAGATTATAATATACCACAATTACTGCTGTCAACACTTTTTGTTGATTCTAAAAATACCCTTTTATCCGCAGGTATCCGCCATTCCCGTACATGCCGCCGTATTCGCTTTCTTCATTCGGACCAATGAAAATATTTCCGCAGAGCGTGATATCCAGGTTGTCGGAAAAATTGTATGCCACGCTCGGCGCCAGTATCGTGGAACTGTCATTGAGATTAAACACTGTCATAAGCGTACCGGTCAGCAGGGCGGTCAGAGGATGCGAAACCATCAGCATTCCGTAATCACGGCCCAGAGTTTTGCGGCCGCCATACGCCAGTTGGAGCCATTCCGAAAGAGTATAGTCGCGGCTTTCTGCTTCTCCGGCGGAATCACGGAAATATTCCAGCATAAGCGAGGTCTGAAACTCAAAAGTAGTATCAATCCCGGCAACTACTTGCCATGTCTCCTTTTCCTGCGGCCCCCTGAACCAAGCGGCCTCGGCCCAGACGCCCCATTCCATAACCTGGCCCGCGAAATCTCCTCCCAGAATCAGACGGCTCTCCCTGCTCGAGGTCCCGGCCAGGGGAGCAACTGTTTCGTAGACCTGATATATAACAGAAGTACTGATATCAAAAACTCCCAGGTGAATTTTTCCCCGGCCGGAGCGGGTGGAATCGGGCCAAGTGGCACCTGGAACCAGAACCAGGGTCAAACCATTGGCTTCCCCGAATCCCCATTCAGCTTTTAAAGCATCCACACCCGGCTTTTCATAAGAGGGCTCTAAAAGGCTTTTAGTATTAAAAACATCCGTAGGATTCCAGGTATATCCGGTTCCCCAAGGCATTTGCTGACGGCCCAGGCGGATAGTAAAGGGGCCGGAATAAAGCGAGATAAAGGCATTATCCATTACCAGGGAATCTTCAAAAGGGAATGCGAAAATCTCCCGGGCCCCTGGGCCGAACAGCATCTCAAGCTCTCTTGCCCGTTTAGGCGGCAGAAAATCCAAAAGGCTGATTTCAGTCAGTCCGGTATAAGCCATGGCCACTACGTCAGCCGTAAGGGAAGCATTCGGCCCCAGTTTCGCGGCAAAATCAAGCCGGAGACGGCTGCTTAGCTGCATGGAATGCAAATTCGGAAAATCATAGCCCGTAACCTGGCCCTCATAATAGCCGGACCAATCCAGGGCGGATACCGGAGGGCCAAGGGGAAGCAGTAAAACCAGGGGTAAGAAAAAGAATATTTTCGGTTTCATTTTCTGCATTGCAAATCACCTCCGGAAATCCAACTTCTGATTTTTTTTTCGCAGCTTAGCGTGTGTAGGGGCGACGCATGCGTCGCCCCTACAAAAGAAAAATCATGCGATATCACCGCCGCTTTAAGTTTCTTTCCGAGAAGAGCGAGACCGGAAGGTCCACATCAAAAGAGATTTCTTTAACCTCCATCCAGGTCTCGCTCCCTTCCTTGAGGTTTTTCATATAATATTTCATGGGCGTCCAGCGGTTCTCGATCTTCTTGACATCACTTACTATCAAGCGTTTATAAGGCTTTTTTCCTTTGTCCCAATAATCCACCCGCCGGATGATAAAGTCGTCTCTGCCCACCCAAATCTCGATTTTGGAATAAGAAGGCCCCTCGGGCGTGGGCACGAGTTCCAAATGGTAACATTTCTTTTTACCCTCCCGGACAAAGTCCAGCAATTTGCCGTTATATTTCCTCGCCATACCGCCACCGCCCATATCCTCATAAGAAAAATCAGAACCCATTACTTTTTTCTTTTTGGCATGCGAGGCCAGTTTGCGCACGCGGTCAGTACGGGGCGAGAAGTACCATATCTCATCGCCGTCCTTGAGCATGAGTATTGCTTCCCCTTTCACCCGGGCCGGCTTGGTATAACGCATTAATTGCTTGTCTGTGCCATCCCGGCTATAGGTTTCCATTTCCATGATGCGTTTCGCGCCGCTGGTGGTTGTGATAGTCTGCCGCATAATTCCCCGGCTGGACGACACGGCCTCGGCTTCATCGACTTTCCGCAGAATTTCCATGACTGTCAGGGAATTATCCTTGGCCGCAGCTTCAGCCTGGCCGGTAATATTAGTGGAGGCAACACCGGTCTGCCCCAACGCAATAAGTAAAACCGGAATTAAAACCATTTTTTTTAGCATATTTATTTCCTCCTTTCCATGTAACTTATCAGTCATGGTACTAACATGACTGATAAGTTACGAAGCATTTGAACCTTAAAGATGATAATAATATTCAAATGCGGTCAATTTTCGATTTTCTATTCTCAACTCTTACTTTATCACAATGCGATTTTAGTACCATAACTGAAAGGTTACCTTTCCATTAACTTTAGTATGGCCGGAATCAGGATAATGGATATCAGAAATGCCCAGCCAATACCAAAAACAGATACCCATCCCATCTGGCCAAAACCTTGATACTTGGCAAAGATTAATGATCCAAATCCCAGCATAGTCGTGGCTGTGGTTAAAAATATGGCTTTGCCAGTGGAAAGTACCACCCGGGGTTGACTGCCCGGCCCCTCAATCCGATAGCGGTGAATTAAATGAATCCCATCGTCAATCCCGATTCCCAGGATTAAGGGCAGCATCATAACACTTACAATGGTCAGAGGCATATTAATCCAGCCCATGGTACCGAACATGAAAATATATGCCAGTACCATAGGCAGCAGGGCCAGGAGGGTGTATCCCAGGTTCCGGAAATTAATCCACAGGAGTAAAAAGATTATAACCAAGGCCAGACCGAGGGCCAAACGCCCTTTTTCCCCCACAATAGTGATGAGACGGCGCATAAAGGCCGGCATGCCCGTAGCTCCGGGTTCGATGGAATGCACATCCTCGATAAAGCTGGTATCATCCATGTGTTTATAGACATTCTTGCGGCTGTAAACCTGTACGGCAAATAATTTTCCGTCCGGGCTGATAAAGCGCTCCCGGATATCCGGCCGGATATCTTCCAGCTTAATTTCTTCCGGATTCGCCATAGATAAAATATTGGCTTTCATCCGTGAAAAGAATGATTTTGAAAAATCGTTCAATACATTTCGCGAGGTCCCTGACACAGCCGAGGCAGCCTGGAGAACCCTATTAGGTCCGGTTTGCTTGCCTTCACTGTCCAGGCCGGTAAGCAGGTCGCAATGGTCAATCAGCTTGGTCAGGCCGCTGATATATCCCAACTGACCCATCTCTATTATATTGTCCGAGAGACGCCGGATCTGCTCTGCCAGTTCAGCTGATTCCGGAATCCCCTGAAAAGACCGGGACGCTACGCGGGAACGAATATCTTTTACCAGGGGCCGCCTCTCGGCCTGGGAGCTTTGAGCAGGCAGGTAGAGCGCGATGGACTCCACACCGCCCACGGTTGACAACTCATCCAGTTGGTGCATCTTACTCTCAGCCTCTTCCAGCGATTCCGCCGTAAATATCAGACCATCAGCCGACATATTGAAACGTTCTTCCATAACATCGTATAATTCCACTGATTCCAGGCCCTTGGCTTCAATATTAAGGAGATTCTGGTCAAAACCCAGCTGCTTAACCCCTCCCAGCATTAAGCCCGTAATCACTATCACTGTTATAATGGTAATACGAGGATATGTATAAGCAGGAAAGGCCATGGCATTCAAAAACTTGAATTCTCCGGAATATGGTTTTACGGTTTTTCCTTGTCTGGCAGCCTTTTTCTGCAAGCGTTGGTCGCGCAGCACCAGGATGGAGGGAAGGATGAACAAGGTTACACCCAGGCAGGAAAGAATTCCCAGGCCTACGGTAGCGCCGAATTCCATCATAGCGGGAAAATCCGTGAGCAGCATGGTGAAAAAAGCCACTGACGTGGTAAACGCGCCCAATACAATGGCGCGGCCGCTTTTATGATAAACCGTCATGATCGCATCCCGGGCTTCCCTGCCTTCCACCCGGGCCTCAAAATAAGTATTTAAAAAATGCATTAAATAATCCACGCCCAGACCGATCAGGATCAGGGCACTCATGGCGCTAAACATGGATAATTTCCCGATCAGCATGCCGGCCAAACCGTAATCCCAGATTATACCCACTACCAGGATAAGCATGGCCAGCAGGGGCGCGCTCCACATGCGAAAAATCAGGATAAACAACAATGTGATAACGATCAGGGCCCCAAGGGTGATCATCATGCTGTCTTCCTGGGCAGTTACAGTCTCATCCTTGATTACCACATTCATGCCGGTCAGGCCGACATGCGCGTCCTTATTTTCAGCATTGATCCGGTCAACGATCTCCTGCATGTCCAGGGTCCCCAAGGTGGCTTTGTCAAATTCGTTCGAGGTAAAAGTCGGCTGGACCATCAGAAGCGCCATCTTTCTATCAGTCGAGAGGTAATGCTCCTCTCCCAGGGTCAGGCGATCCACCACAGTTGCAACGTTTTCCGGGCTGACGGGTTTCCCATCAGCCAAACGCCCCAGCGTGTCCGCCAATACACCCAGGGCGTGTATCTGCATGGCTGCCCGGCTTTCTTCCTTTTGTAAATTCCCGGCATCCTCAATGTATTCCCTCTCAAAATCATCGTTTAAAGCGGTAATCCACGGCAGCAGGTTGGGATCCTTCAGGATTCGACGCAGACGTTTAAGCTCCTTAGCCTTGGCAAGCATCAAGCCGTGTTTCCGGATGAACTCGGTGTCAATAGTATAGTCAACCCGCTTGACCCATTTTTTCAATTTTGACAACTCTTCCGCAGTCTGCCGGGTTAAGGCTGTTGCGCGCTCTTCCGAAGAAGCCTCCACCACTCCGATAATCATGTCCGCAGTACCAAAAAGCTCGACTAAGCGCTGGTACTCAACCACTACCGGTTCATCCTGGGGCATCATATCCATCCAGGTCATTGCCAGTTTTAAAGTGGAAGCCTGCCATGCGAAAAACAGGGTAACTAATAATGCTGCGCCAATTACATACCACGGTTTGGCAACCGAAAAATCCACGAATTTGGTATAGATTTTTTTAAACAATTTTATTTCCCTCCTTTTTCTTCCGGCCTTCAAATTCACCGCTCTGAAGAGCGGGGAATGAGCGGCTAACGTATTAAACCTTGCAGCACCAGCTTGGTCAAAACCTCGGTCATTGGTTCGGGAGATATTTTTTCCACAAATATATGCTGTAAAATAATGCCGTCTAAAAGCCCGATCAATAAACGCGCCAGGCGGCGGGTATCTGCCGGCCGCATTTGACCTTTTAGGATTTCCCGGGCAAAACAGTTTTTCAGTATTTCAATAATATCCAGATACATCTTTTTTACACTTTTCAACATTTCCTGCGCAAATTTTCCATGGGACTGGGAAAAAACCGAATACATAATACGCGCAATATCTTCCTCCCGGGTGGCCAATTCCAGCCAATCCCGGATAAACCCCTTGATTTTACTCTCAAATGATATATTGGTTTGCAATTGACGGTTTATTTTTTCGGTGGCTTCTGACATAAACTGCTGCACAATGCTGCGGAAAATATCCTCCTTGCTTTTATAATACCAGTATAGCGTACCACGCCCCATGTCCGCTTGCCGCGCGACCTGACTTACCGTACTCTTATGGTAACCATAACGGCCGAAGACCCGAATAGCAGCCCGGATAATGCGCTGTTTCTGGGCCTCCTTGTCTTCCTCGGTCACGGCAATCCTTTTTCCCGCGCTTAGAACCATCTTTCTTCTCCTTATAGACCGACTAGTCAGTCTATTTATACTATCGCATAATTACGGGTTATTGTCAAAAACTTAAATATCCCCGCCACTGGAGATCCCTCGCTTTTATCTCGGCATGACACCCTTATTATACTTGATATTTTAAGGCGTGCTTAACGGCAACAGTTCCGTAATGATAGCCGTTTTCCACTCGTTCATTTACTATATCTTTTATTTTTATGATATAATAAATAAAAGCTCACGCCCCTCTTCTCCACCGATTTCAAGATTTCATAAAGTGATCCGGCTATAGTGAGATTAATGGGAGTGGTAAGTATGAAAATCTTCAAGGCACTGCTTATTCTCATTTTATTCCCAAAACCGGGTTTTTCTGCCCTTCCTCTGACGAACTTATGGGAAAAAGCCTGGAGCAATGGTATGAGTATTTCACAAGGTATCGGATTTGATTCGAATGACAATGTGATTGTTACCGGATGGGTATTGGGCAGAGGAAGTCACATTATTAAATATGATAGCAGCGGCGCTCTTGTCTGGGAACTCGATATTGGGAGTTCAAACTGGCTCGCCTCAGATTCAGCCATAGATTCAGCGGATAATATTATTATTTCCGGATCAGATGGAACAGTCGGTTTTGTCACAAAGTTACTGCCGAACAAGACGGAAGTTTGGACCAGAACCTACGGCGTGCAAACATTATATACCAACGCATCCGTGGCTGTTGATTCCATGGATAACTGTATTGTGTTTGATCATGCTGACACCGGTTACTGGGTGGTTAAAAAATATGACAAGGATGGAACTCTGTTATTTTCCGTAAATGCCGGAAATTATCGCTATCCGCAGGATGTGGCCGTGGATTCACAAGATAATATTATTATTGCCGGTCATAGTTTTGTAATCACGGCAACGGATATGATTATTTCAAAATTTAATTCTTCCGGAGCGCCGGTCTGGGGGCCGATAATTCATGATTACGGCGATTATGATTATGCCAAGGGAGTATGCACAGATAAAAATGATAATATCTATGTGACCGGCAGCCGCAGAATCAGCACGGTAGATTATATGGTACTGAGAAAATACGATAAGGACGGCAATTTTATCCGGGATATTTATGAGGCGGTTATTCCATCCCGGGGAGCAAGCGTGGCGATTCAAGATGATGCCAGGGTGATTGTAGGCGGAAGCCGGGACTCCTCAACCCAGATGTATATGGCAGCCTACGATTTGAACTGTACTTCAAAATATTGGGATTTGTCGTATGATCCAAGCACAGGAACAGGAATTGATGAGATATTATCTCTGACGATTGACCATAACGGAAATATTGCTGTGGCCTGCAACAGCGATTTCGCTTATTTAACCATAAAATATAAGAATAATATCCTGTTGGTTCCGGCGGCAATAGCTGACCTGGTAATTTCTTCAACTGGATATACAGCAGTGCAATTAACCTGGACAGCGCCGGGAGATGACGTCAATATCGGAACCGCGAGCCAGTATGATATTCGTTATTCTGACGCAGACATTACTTCGGCTAATTGGGCTTCTGCTGTTACCGCGCAATTATCTCTGCCGATAACGCCTTCTTTGGCGGGAACGCTTGAGGCGGCTGAGGTAATTGGTCTTAATCAGGGGACAACTTATTATTTTGCGATTAAAACCGAGGATAAAGACGGTTATGTATCATATTTATCCAATGTGGTGAATACTACAACTTCGGGAACGCCGCCGACTCCAACCGCGACAGTTACCCCCGTAAATATTCCTGGTATTCCTGGTACTCCTGCCGCTCCTACCGAGCTGACGGTGGCGATCAGAAATTCATCGGATATATCGCTTAATTGGCAAGACAATAGTGATAATGAGATCGGATTCAAGCTTTATCGGAATTTTGCGGATAGGAATTGGGAAAATAGCGCATACTTGCTTTTTACCACACCGCCCAATGCAGAGGATTATACAGACAAGGATGTTAATTTATCGATTGAATATTTTTATAGAGTAAGAGCCACTAATACTTTTGGCGATTCGGGTTGGTCAAATACTGCTTCGCTTGACAGAGAGGAACTATCATCCGGGGGGCTGGATAATGTGCGTCTGGCACCGAATCCCTATGTAAAAAATAAAAATCCGAGCAATAGTGTATGGTTTCTCGGTTTGCCGAAATTCGTCAAAATAAAAATATTCACTTTGTCCGGAAATATCGTTAAGACCATAGTCCACGATGCTTTAACTGCCGGCGGCAGCGAAGAATGGGATGTCGGGAATCTCAGCAGCGGTATTTACATATATATTCTAAGTTCTGCGACGGAGATTAAAAAAGGAAAGATGACGATAATCAAATAGTTGATAAGCTGACTAGTGTCGTGTCTCAGAAATTCTATTAATATGTCACCCCGGCATGATTTTATCCGGGGTCCAGAAAAACATTATTTTTCAAGGACAAAGTCAGTGGATTCCGGCTAAAGGCATGCCGGAATGACAAAATATATATTCAACGTACATGTGAGACACAATACTAGGGCTTGAGCAATTAGTCTATTTTTTTTAATTTCTGAGCAATTGAACAATAGAAAATAGACCGCATTTGAGATATTTTATCTAATTTCTACTATCGAATCTCAAATGCTCTGGAGCCTGAGCAACTAATTGCTCA
>JAUVAV010000033.1 GCA_030591525.1 candidate division FCPU426 bacterium
CGGAATTGATAAGCTATGCGCCGTGGCCAAGCAACTGGCTGATAAAAAGGAGTACCACCAGGCCATACGGTTATTAGAAAAAGCCGCTGTCCAGGATCCCCAAAACGCCCGGCCTTATCATTATTTGTTTAATATTTACTGGCTGACCAAACAACCGGAAAAGGCCCGCCACGCCATACGCGAGGCCTTGCGGCGCGATCCGGAAAATAAACTGTTTCAATTTAATTATAAAACCCTGCAGGGGAAATAGGGGAGATGATATGAGATTATGAGAAAAAAACTGGTAATCGGTATATTGAGAGAGACTAAAGAGGCTGAAAGGAGAGCCCCTTTAACGCCGGCTGATGTAGAGTGGCTGGTTAAAAGAAAGGTGCCGGTTGAGGTCGAATCAAGCCGGGAGCGTGTTTACCCGGATGATGCATACCGGAAGTGCGGAGCCAAGATTCTGGATAAATTTCATAGGGCCAGCCTTTTGGTGGGGATTAAAGAACCCCAAGTGAAAGATTTGTATAAAGGGAGAATTTATATGATGTTTTCCCATACGACTAAAGGCCAATGGGAAAACCGATCCCTGCTCCCGGCATGTTTAAAGCAGAAAATTACCTTAATTGATTACGAAAAAATCGTTGATATTTACAATAAACGACTGGTGTATTTTGGAAAATTCGCGGGTCTTTGCGGGATGCTTGACAGTCTCCATTATTTTGGAAAAAAATTAGAATGGCAGGGAATTAAAAATCCCTTGGTCCACATAAAGCCGGCTTGGCAATATCCATCGTTACGCTCCGCAAAAAAAGCCGTAGAAAAAGTTTATGAGCGTATCCAACACCAGGGATTTGAAAAAACACTTTCCCCTTTTATTATTGGAATCACGGGCCATGGCAATGTCTCCCGGGGGGCACAGGAAATATTGAAGATATTAAATCCTTTGGAAATTCATCCTAAAAATATTTTGCGGTTTGTTGAGCATCAAAAAAAGATGCGCCAAAAAATTTACAAGATTGTCTTTCTGCGGGAGGAGAAAATTCAGGCTAAAAACGGCAAGGGGTTTTATTTCGAAGAGTATCTGCGGAAACCGGAACAGTTCGAATCGAATTTAGACAAATATTTACCTCACCTTAATATGCTGGTTAATACCAGCTATTGGGATAAACGATATCCGCGCCTGGTCCCTAAAAATATGATTCATAAATTAGTTCGCCAAGCACCATTTCGATTAGGATTCATTGGGGATATAACTTGTGATATTAACGGCTCGATTGAATTGACCTATAAGTCCGGCACCCCTGAAAATCCGGTTTTTACTTACGATTATAGGAAGAAAAAATATGTCGAAGGCTATAAGTCGGATGGCATTACTATTCTCGCGGTTGACAATTTGCCTTCGGAAATGCCTAAAGACGCCTCCAGTGAATTCAGCCGATCCATCCGTGATTACGTCTATCAAATTGCAATCCATGGCGCGAAGGATATCACTAAACATGCCGCGCTGCCCGGCGAAATACGCAATGCGGTTATTACCCAAAACGGACGGTTGACGGCTAATTTCAATTACCTGAAAAAATATTGCTGAGGAATACTTGGGGACGTCCCCCACAGCTCGTGTTTTCGAGAGTCTTAAGTAAATATTTTTGACCATTCCGAGGAAACGAAGTGACCGAGGAATCTCTTTGAAAATAGGGGTTTTATAGATTCCTCGCTTTGCTCGGAATGACATTTTTTAAGAGTAAAAGCTTATGGGAGACAGTTCCTTAGACGGCACTTATGCTACGTTACGATTAATTATCGATTTAATTTGACACATCGCCAACCCAGGGTAAAATATAAAGGTTTATATTCTAGTGGGCTTGTTTTACTGTCAAGTGTAGTTGACGCGGGAAGGGAAGCTATGGCTCTAACCAAGTATATTTTTGTAACCGGCGGGATGGCCTCGCCCTGGGGAAAGGGTTTGGCCGCGGGGTTCTCCCGGCTGAAAATAAAAAATAGTTCCTTGAACTTCGGAGGGAAAAAGCGTGTCTAATTCAGTAGCTATCGGAAACCTGCACCTTGATCCGGCCAAGCTTTTATTGATTGCCGGACCTTGCGTGCTTGAAAGCGAAGAACTTGCGCTCTCGCTGGCCCGGGACTTGAAAAGTCTGGCGCAGGAGCGTAATATAGATCTGATTTTCAAGGCCTCGTTTGATAAGGCCAACCGCAGCTCTTTAAAGTCTTATCGCGGGCCGGGATTTGAGCCAGGACTCAGAATACTCCAGCGTATCCGGCAGGAAGAAAAAGTGGCAGTACTGACGGATGTCCATTCTCCGGAGCAGGCGGAAGCCGCGGGGGAGTTTGTGGATGCTTTGCAAATACCGGCTTTTCTTTCGCGGCAGACTGATTTGCTGCTGGCCGCGGCCCGCACCGGGAAGGCGGTTAATATAAAGAAAGGTCAATTTATGGCCCCCCAGGACATGGGCCGGGTGATAGAAAAAGTTGCTTCGATTAATAAAAATATCCTGGTAACGGAACGCGGATATACTTTTGGATATAATAACCTGGTAGCGGATATGCGTTCCCTGGCAATTCTCAGGAGATTCGGATATCCCGTAATTTTTGATGCGACGCATAGTGTGCAATTACCCGGGCAGGGAGATCAATCCGGCGGAGAGAGGGAGTTTGTTCCCGTATTGGCCCGGGCCGCAGCCGGCGCCGGAATTGATGGTATATTTATTGAGACCCATCCGGAACCCGAGCAAGCGCTTTCGGACAGCGCCGTAATGATAAAATTTGATAAATTGCCCGGGCTTTTAGACGAGGTTTTGGCAGTGCATCGGGCAGTACAGGGGCAGGCGGAACGATGAGCAGAGGACATTTATTTTGCGATGGAGGAGCCCGGGGAAATCCCGGGCCGGCCGGAGCCGGAGCGGTTCTCTATGATGACCAGGGCCGGGAGCTGGCTTCCCAGGGAAAATATATCGGGTCTGCCACGAATAATGTGGCTGAGTATCGGGGAGTAGTGCTGGGACTTTCTTTGGCCCGCGGGCAGGGATTAAAAAAAATCCACCTGAATTTGGATTCGGAATTGGTGGTGCGTCAATTGCGAGGTGAATACCGGGTCCGTCATCCTGGATTACAGCCGCTTTGGAGAGAGGTTAAAAAACAGTTGGGTGATTTTGATTATTGGGAAGCCCATCATATACCCAGGAATAAAAACACGGTGGCGGACAAATTAGTCAATGAAGCGATTGACTGCCGGCTAAAGGGGTAATTCGCAGGCTTCCCCCTAACCAGGCATTTTGCACAGAATAATAGAATGAGGAAAAGGAGAATTTTTATGGAAAATGCATCTTTGTCTTTTGATAAACGTAAACATCCGCGTATCACAGTCACCATTCAAATTAAATATAAGGTGATTAATCAGAGTGAAGAAGCGGTTTCTATTATGGAACAAAAGAAGATAATCCGGCATGGGAAATCGAATAATGTTTCGGCCGAAGGTTTGTTTCTGGTTAGTGATAAAATTTTGGAGAAGGGGGATATCCTGAAACTGGAAGTATCTCTTCCCGAGGAATCCCAGCCTCTGCGGGCTTTTTCCGAAGTAGTTTGGATCTCGGATTACGGCCTGCCCGAAGGCCGGCACGGGGCGGGGATTTATTTTATGGCTCTGCGGGACGAGGATGCGGATAAAATCGGGCGTTTTGTGGCCGAGGCTTTAAAACCGGAATAAACGAGGCCGGGGGAAAAATTCGCTTAGGAAGACAAGGAGAGATAACATTACCATGAGTAACATATTTAAAACTTTTTTCCTGCTATTTTTAATGACCATCCTATTGATGTGGGTGGGAGAAATGGTCGGGGGGCCGCGCGGCATGATGCTGGCTTTGGGTGTGGCAGCGGTTATGAATTGGGTTTCGTATTATTTCTCGGACCGCATAGTGCTGAAATTGTATAAGGCCCGCGAACCAGAGGCCGGAGAGCGCCGGGCAGCCGCCTTGGTCGAGAACCTGGCCGCGCAAGCCAATCTGCCCAGCCCCCGGGTAATGGTGGTGGATAATCCGGTACCGAATGCTTTTGCCACCGGCCGGAATCCCCAACACGCCGTGGTAGCTGTAACTACGGGTATCCTGGAGGCACTGAATGACCGGGAATTATCAGCCGTTTTGGCCCACGAATTGAGCCACGTTAAAAACCGCGATATACTAACCGGGGCTGTGGTGGCGACCATGGCCGGAGCCATCACCATGATTGCCCGGCTGGCATTTTGGTTCGGCGACCGGGGTAGAAATATTGTAGCCAGTTTGGCCATGCTTATATTGGCGCCTTTGGCAGCCATGATTATTCAAATGGCGGTCTCACGTTCGCGAGAATTTGCCGCGGACCGCAGCGCCGGCATCCTGACCAACCGGCCGATGGATCTGGTGGCGGCCTTGGAAAAAATCCAGGGTTCGGTTAGCCGGCGTCCCATGCCGGAGAGTGCCGGGTCCAATATTACGGCGCATCTTTTTATTATCAATCCGTTTACCCGGCAGGGCCTGGCCTCGCTTTTTTCCACGCATCCATCTTTGGACAAGCGAGCAAAACGCCTCCAGGACCTGGATCAGGAACTGCGCGGCATGGTTAAAGGAATATAGGGAGAAATACAATTGTCAAGGTGAAGCAATTTTCCTCTCCGGCTTCGGCCCGGTTAATAGCGTGGGAGGTTCTAAATAAGGCGGAAAAATCCGGTTTATGGGTTGAGGAGCTTCTTTCCCAGCGCTTGTCGGCGGTCAAACTGTTGGCAGCGGAGCAAAGACTTTGCCGGGGACTCAGCTTTGGCGTATTAAAAGCCCGGCTTTTTCTGGATTATAGCCTCCAACCTTTTTTGAAAAAACGGCCGCCCACGAGATTAATGAATCTTCTTCGCCTGGGAGCTTACCAACTGCTCAAGCTGGATCGGATTCCTTCGCATGCCGCGGTTAATGAAACGGTAAATTTGGCTAAGCCTGGTTTTTCGGGCGTCCAGGTTAAATTTGTAAATGCCGTGTTGCGCGAAATCATCCGTCAAGGCGCCCGGCCGCTTCCTGATAAAAACCTTGATCCCGTAACCCACCTTTCTATACGATATTCATTACCGCCTTATCTGGTAGAAAGATGGCATGGGCGTTTTGGCCAGGCTTTGGCTGAGTCTATGATGGCAGCAGCCAATGAGGCGCCGCCGCTGGTGGCGCGGGTGAATAGTCTGCGGGGAACCAGGGAAGAGGGAGAGGCTTTACTAGCCCGGCAGGGCTTTAGCGTGGAAAAAGGGCTGGCTCCGGTTGCCTTGTGCCTGGGACCGGATTCCGGAGATCCGGCAAGATTACCGGGATTTCAGGAAGGCTGGTTTTATTTTCAGGACCAGGCCGCGCAGTTGGTGGGATACTTGGCAGATCCGGCCCCGACGGAGTTATGCCTTGATCTATGCAGTGCGCCCGGAGGTAAAACCACGCACCTGGCCGAACTGATGGGCGGGCAAGGCCGTGTACTGGCTTATGATATTCAGGCCGGCAAAATCTTAAAGGTTAAAAAAAATGCCGAGCGTTTGGGTTTAAAAAATATAGTAACAGTTACAGAGTTACCCAAGGTTTTAGAGGCTGACAGGGTATTGGTGGATGCTCCTTGTTCCGGTATTGGAACCCTGCGGCGTCATGCCGAGATCCGTTGGCGGGTAACTGAAAAGGATTTCCTGCGAATGGCCGGGATCCAGAAGAAGTTATTAAACCAGGCCGCCCAGTATGTGAAGCCCGGCGGCTGGTTAATTTATTCGACCTGTTCAACTGAACCTGAGGAAAACGAGGAAGTGGTCAACGCTTTTCTGGCTGGGCATCCGGAATTCGAGCTAAGCCCCGGACCGGGTTCCAGCGGTCATCCCGGTGCGCAGTTTTGGGGGAGGGATGGTTTTTTCCGCACCTATCCCGGTTACCCGGAGCTGGACGGTATGTTTGCGGCCAGAATGAGAAGGAAAAAGGATTAAAGATGTTGAATAAAAAAAAATATGACATTATTGTAATTGGGGCCGGTCATGCCGGCCTGGAGGCGGCCGCGGCTGCGGCCCGCATGGGCTGTGGAACATTAATGGTAACCCTGGATCTTTCGAAAATTGCCGAGCTCAGCTGTAATCCTGCCATTGGCGGGATCGGCAAAGGACAATTGGTCAGGGAAGTGGCCGCCTTGGGGGGGCTGATGGGCGAACTGGCCGACGAGGCCTGCATCCAGTTTCGGCTGCTGAATACCAACCGGGGCGCGGCTGTGCGGTCCACCCGCATGCAGGTGGATATGCAGCAATATCGCCGGGCGGCCCAAACCCGGTTAAGCGGGATATCCCATCTGGAATTACTGGAAGATGAGGTTCAAGACCTGATTATTGATCAGGGCGCGGTGCGCGGAGTCCGCCTGAAAGGCCATGGCCCCATGACATGTTCCGCAGTAGTCTTGGCTCCCGGGACCTTTTTCCACGGACTGATACATATCGGGAAGGAACATTTTTCCGGCGGCCGTTGGCAGGATCGCAATTCGGAATTACTCCCGCAGCAGCTGATGGCCCGGGGCCTCAAATTCGGCCGCTTTAAAACCGGGACCACGCCGCGTCTGGACCGGAAGAGCATTGATTTCTCCCGACTGATTGAACAGCCCGGAGATGCGGACTTTATCCCTTTCTCCCGGCAATCATCAGAGGATTCCCGGCTGAGCCAAGTTTCCTGTTATATAGGAAAAACTAATGCCGTGACCCATCGGATCATAAGGAACAATCTTAAACGCTCGGCGCTCTACTCGGGCCGGATTACCGGTACAGGTGTACGTTACTGCCCTTCAGTAGAGGATAAGGTCGTCAAATTCCCGGACCGGGAGAGCCACCATGTTTTTCTCGAACCCGAGGGATTAAATACGGAATGGTGGTATCCGAACGGTATCTCAAACAGCCTGCCCCGGGAGGTGCAAGAGACCATGGTCCGTTCCATTGCCGGATTGGAGCAGGCCGTGATTGTTCAGACCGGCTATGGCATTGAACATGATTATATTGATCCTACCCAGCTGGAACCCAGCCTGCAATCTAAATTGATTAAAGGGCTGTTTTTGGCCGGACAGATTAACGGAACCACGGGCTACGAAGAAGCGGCGGCCCAGGGCCTGATGGCCGGTATCAATGCCGTCCGGAGCATTCACGCTGAGGAAGCTGTGATCCTGGATCGCTCTCAAGCTTATATCGGCGTACTGATAGACGATTTGGTTACTAAGGGAACGATGGAACCTTACCGTATGTTTACATCCCGGGTGGAGTATAGGTTGGTAATCCGGGAAGATAATACTAACGAGCGTCTCACGCCTTTGGGGCATTCTTTGGGATTAGTCAATGATCAGGATTACGCTTTGTTTATGGACGAGGAAAAAATTGTCCAGAAGGAACAGTTGCGGCTGCGCCGTACCCGGTTGTATCCCGGCCGGGTGAGTGATGATATACTCAAAAAGCTAGGGGCAGGACAGTTGAGCGAACCTCTGACCCTGGAAGAATTACTGCGGCGGCCCGAGATCAGGTATAATGAACTGGGTTGGCTTGATCCGGCTTCGGCCAAGATTCCAAAAAACGTGAGAACCCGGGTGGAAATTAATGTTAAGTACGAGGGTTATATCCGGCGGCAAAACCTGGAAATCGAGAGGTTCAAACATTTGGAGAAAATGCTTATTCCTCCGGAATTTGAGTATCAGGGCTTGCCGGGCCTTTCTCTCGAGATTGTGGAAAAGCTGACCAGCTTGCGGCCCCGGAATCTGGGCCAGGCCGGACGAATCTCAGGAGTGACCCCGGCTGCGATTACCCTGCTGATGTTATATATTAAAAAAGCCGGAAGTAAATTTTCCGCAAAAGGAACTAACTAGAATCTGAGGCGGAAGTATATTTTTTTAAGTTTGTCATTCCGAACGTAGTGAGGAATCTCCACGCGAACGGTAAAATTAAAAGGACTTTTGGAGATTTCTCGGCTTCGCCTCGAAATGACAAGCTTAGGGAAATTTTCTTTTTCCGCAGCAGAAACTAACTAACAGGACATTAAAATTTATGCACCCGTCAGTACGCTACCGGACTTTCTCAGCCTATTTAAAAAAACGCTTTGGCGGCCCTACGCGTAAACTAAGCCTGAACGCGGGGTTTTCTTGTCCCAACCGGGACGGGAAATTATCAGACCAGGGGTGTATCTTTTGCGAACCCAGCGCGTTTTCACCCTTTGGCGGGCCACAGGCCCCGCCTTTAATCCAGCAGTTGCGCCAGGGGATTGAGCAGGGGAAAAGCCGAGGAGTCCGGAATTTTATCGCCTATTTTCAAGCCTACACCAATACCTACGCTCCGGTGGCGAGACTGAAAGATATATATGATACGATTTGGGCTTTTCCTGAAATTAAAGGCTTGGCCATTGGAACCAGACCGGATTGCGTGGACCAGGAAATCCTGGACCTAATCGCGGGCTATTCAAAAAACTACGAGGTTTGGATGGAATATGGTCTGCAGAGCGTCCATGATGAAACCCTGGTTCGAATCAACCGGGGTCATGGGAGTGAAGCTTTTCTGCACGCCGTTACTATGACGCGTAAATATCCTGAGTTAAAGATCTGCGCGCACGTGATTTTGGGCTTGCCCGGAGAGAGCGAAGTATTGGAAAAAGAGACCGCCGGGATCGTGGCAAGCTTACGCCTGGAAGGAGTAAAACTCCATCCCTTGCATGTGGTAACCAATACCTCCCTGGCCCGGGATTATTATGAGGGGCGATACCAACCCTTGGAACGGAGTGAATATGTCAACCGGGTGGTCAGGTTCCTGGAACGTCTCTGGCCGGAAACAATTATTCAGCGACTGACGGCCGAGTGTCCGGAGCAAATGCTGGTAGCGCCGGATTGGCTGCGGGATAAAAGCGCGGTGCTCCGGGAAATTCAGGATACGCTGGAGCGGGAAGATACCTGGCAGGGACGTTACGTGAAGTTATAAGATGTGAATCTTTTATTTATTATCCACGCAGATTTTACCGCTATTACCACTCCTGCCATTGAGATACACTTTATAGAGATATATGCCGGACGCGAGATTTCCCGTATCCCATTCCAGGCGGACCGGCATCGAAATGATATTCTTTGAAAACTTGGAAATTATATTCCCGGAAATATTGAAAACCCGGACTTCTACTAAAGCATTGACAGGCTCATGACCCTGGAATTTAAAAAACACTCGTCCGCCGCCTTTACTTGGATTGGGATATACCTCAAGTTTTATCGCGGGTGTGGAGGTAGGCGAGGTAGCGGGTGTGGAGGTAGGCGAGGTAGCGGGTGTGGCAGTGGCCGAGGTAGCGGGCGTGGCAGTAGCCGAGGTAGCGGGTGTGGAGGTAGGCGAGGTAGCGGGTGTGGCAGTGGCCGAGGTAGCGGGTGTGGCAGTGGCCGAGGTAGCGGGTGTGGCAGTGGCTGAGGTAGCGGGTGTGCTGGTAACAGTAGGAGAAAGCACCGGATCTGTCTGGATACCGCCAAAATCCGTGGTCCAATAGTAATCATAATTAGAGGAATTATTATAGGCCAAACCTATGCCAATAACCCGGTAATTTGAATTTAACATATTTGCATTGTGGCCCGGGGAATTTTTCCACCCTTGAAAAACACTCGCTGCTGTGGAATATCCCGCAGCAATATTCTCTCCTTTAGAAGTTGAGACGGTATAGCCAAAGTCAGCCATACGTTGGAAAGGATCGCGGCCCAATGAATCGGTGTGACTGAAATAATTTTTGTCTGCCATATCCTCGCTATGCCACTGAGCGGCAGCCTGCAGATAGGAGTTGATCTCTAAAGTCGAATGGCCGTTTTGCACCCGATACTCATTAATAAGCTGAAGGAACTGGGTTTGTTCATCTTCCAAGGCCAAGGATGAAAAGTCCAGCGCACGGAAGAAGGTTGTTTCAATCTGGGGATTGATAATACCAGGAGGGGTGTTGACCGTCGGATGCGCTGGGTCCAAAGCAGCGGAGGCAGCCGTAAGCCCAAAACCTGTGGCGAGAAAAAAACCGGCAAAAGTCTTAAGGTGAGAGGTTTTCATATATACCTCATATTAAAGTCAGAATACTTTACATATTAATGCTCCAACATAGTCTCGGAATACGATAAAATCCTCATATATTTTAATTATATCACGGTTACATGAAAAGTCCATCAGACACCTGGAAAGGAAAAAGGGGGGAGATTAAGGATGATGGTTAATAAGACAGCAGTGATAAAAAAACTAATTTATAATATCGTAAGTAACCTTGATTTTTTTAATTCTTTTTTTTATATCCCGGTAACTCAAGGTTAGTTGAAACTGCAAGGGGAGATCCTCCAGGTAAAAGGTCTTTTTAATATAGATTATGCCTTGCGCCTCTTGGGAGTCATACGGTGATAATTCAATTCGGCCGAGAGGGTTTTCCGCAATTTCACGGAAGGGGGTGTATTTACCAGGTTCCAATTCGTATTTTGAGCCTTGGGCGTCGGTATATTCAATATCTACTTGAGTTAAATCCAAACAGCTTTTTCTAAGACAACCCTCAAAAACCAGGTTTAAGGATAAAAGAATCAATTTTGAGGAGGAGCCTTTCCAGGTGGGTTTTGAGGATTTACGAATAACGGAAATTTTAGGCAGGGAAATATTTTTTAAAAAATTATTCAACCAGACCGTGACCAGGGGTATGCCGGTTAAAAAGACCAGGTATTTCAACCACCAATCCTGGTTTACAATGAAATTATTAAGTCCCAAAAACATCCCATCCTTTCATAAAGACGAAAAAAATCCTTGATATTCCGCTTTTTAAGGCCGGCGGCGTTATTTGAACCCGTGTGGACCGGTCATGGGAACAAAAATTACTCCGGTTATGTCTTGATAAATTAATTTTCCTGTGTCGCGCTTGGTTACCACGGTGAGGGTTTGGTAAGCCAGGTGGCGGCCCAGGGGCAAAACCATTCGTCCGCCGGGTTTTAATTGTTCTACCAAGGGCTGTGGAATTTCAGACACGGCGCAGGTAATAATCACGGCATCAAAAGGCGCGGCCGCGGGCCAGCCCGCAAAGCCATCACCGGCTTTCACGGATACTTTGTCAATAAAGCCCAGCTTTGTCAGGGTTTGGCGGGCGCGTTCGGCCAAGGGGGCAACGATTTCAATAGTATAAACCTCGGCTCCCATTTCCGCCAGGATGGCTGCCTGATACCCCGAACCGGTACCTACTTCCAGTATTTTATCACCGGCTTTGGTCTGCAGCAATTCTGTCATCAGACCTACAATATAAGGTTGGGAGATGGTTTGGGCGTGACCGATCGGCAGGGCGGAATCGTGATAGGCCGAGGCACGCTCGGAAGCAGGCACAAACTCATGGCGGGGAACAATGCGCATGGCTTGGAGGACTTCCGGGGTCTGGATACCGCGGGCTTCAATCTGCTCGGCCACCATGCGATGACGTTCCGATAATTGGATTTCAGTCTCAACCTGCCCGGCTTCTTTGGGACGCTCTTCCGGCATGTCGCCACATCCTATACTAAGAATCAGGAACAGAGAACAAATCATGCTTTTTACGATAAATTTCACGATACCGCGCCTCGCAGCAGATTAACTAAATAATATCTTACCATAATGTCCCCAGCTACGCACATTTTTTCTTAAATCAAAATTTGCAAAAAAGCAATTTTTCAGTATAATAACGGATGCGTTTAATATGTCACCGCGAATTTCCCGCCTTGACTTCGTGACATGAGATGGAGAGTATTATTGATAGGCATGTTCAAGGCGGGGATGAAGCGGCTATACAAATAATGCCTTTTTACATCTCGGATCAAATTCTCCGCCCTTCAGGGCGGAGTAATTTAATCCACAGCGATAGAATCGGCGGCAATTCATAAAATAGTATGATCTCCCAGCAGATTGAGGGTGTCAGATAAGTCAGGAGAAGCAAAATTTGCGTAAAGCAGTTATCTTACTATCCGGCGGATTGGATTCAGCCGTAACCTTGGCGCAGGCCCGGAGTTTAGGGTATGCTTGTTATGCCCTGACAGCGGATTACGGCCAACGGCATAGGATTGAGATCTCAAGAGCCGGGAAAATTGCGGCCGCGTTCCAGGCCGTCGAGCATAAAGTCGTAAATGTGAATTTGCGCAGCTTCGGCGGTTCCGTGCTGACCGGCAATGATCCCCTGCCGCATGTCCGGGAAAATCCGGGGGACCAAAACGATATTCCCGGGACTTACGTGCCGGCCCGGAACACGGTACTGCTCTCCCTGGCCCTGGCTTGGGCCGAAGTTCTGCGGGCGGAAGTTATTTTTATCGGCGCGAATGCCGTGGATTATTCCGGATATCCGGACTGCCGGCCTGAATTTTTGGAAGCTTTTCAACGATTGGCCCGGCTGGGGACCAAAGCCGGGACCATAGGATCATGGCAGATTAAAGTTGAGGCGCCCTTGATTAATTGTTCCAAGGCTCAGATCGTAAAATTAGGAGAGAAGCTGGGAGTGGATTTTTCCTTGACTATTTCATGCTATAATCCCGGGCCGGAAGGCAGGCCCTGCAACGCTTGCGAAGCCTGCATGTTTCGCAAAAAAGGGTTCAGCGAGGCCGGGATAAAAGATAAGCCGGAGGTTGTTAATGGGTTGTAAAAAAGAGCGGCTTTTTGGAACGGACGGGATTCGGGGACTGGCTAATCATGGGGCCCTGGAGATGAAACGCGTACTAATGCTGGGAGAGGCGACCGCCTGTCTGCTGGCTCGAAAATTAAAACCAAGGGCGAGAGTCGGTTTAGGCTGGGACTCCAGGATTTCTTCGCCGGGTCTGGCCGCGGCGCTTACGGCCGGACTGACTGGAGGCGGGGCGCATGTATGGCGCTTCGGTGTTATCACTACTCCGGCGGTTTCCCGGCTGGTGGGGAAATACCGGCTGGATGCCGGAATTGTAGTCTCGGCATCGCATAACCCCGCGGAAGATAATGGTATTAAATACTTTTCATCTTCTGGCGGTAAATTTCCGGATGAGGCTGAACAGAAACTGGAAAAAATAATGAGCCGGCCGGACCTGCTCAAGCCTATGCCGGGCGTAAGCCTGGGAATGGTTCGCCAGGTGGAAGCCAAGGCGGCATCTGATTATATCCAGGATGTTATCCGCCGATTTGCCAATGCTCGCCTGGCTGGATTGCGGGTGGTTGCGGATCTGGCCCAGGGGGCGGCCTGCCGAACGGTTCCCGGCGTAATGGAAGGGCTGAAGATCAGGGCGCAGTATATGGCGGATAAGCCGAACGGTTTGAATATTAATCTCGATTGCGGATCTCTCCACCCGGATAAGGCGGCAAGCAGGATTCGCGCGCTAAAGTCCCAGGCGGGTTTGGCTTTTGACGGGGACGGTGACCGCGTTATGCTGGTGGATGAAAAAGGCAATATTATAAACGGCGACCGGATGATGGGATTATTGGCAACCTACTATGCCCGCCAGGGCCGGCTGGCCGGCCGGACCGTGGTAGCCACGGTGATGAGCAACCTGGGTTTGGAATTATTTCTCAAGCAGAAAAACATCCGTTTGCTGCGAACTAAGGTGGGCGACCGGTACGTTTCCCAGGTCCTGGCCGAACGTGGTTTGATTTTAGGCGGAGAGCAATCCGGTCACCTGCTCCTGCCCCGGATGAGTCCTACCGGTGACGGGCTCTTGACCGCGCTGGAAGTACTAAGAGTAATGCGGGCCGAGGGAAAACCGCTCTCCGAGCTTGCCGGAGGCTGGAAGGATTTCCCCCAAAGGCTGGTGAATGTGAGGGTGACCAGCCGGCCCCAACTTGACAAGCTTTCCAAAGTTAAGCAGGAAGTTACGGCGGCCCAACGGATACTGAAGGAACGGGGGCGTATAAACCTGCGTTATTCCGGGACGGAACCCCTGGCCCGGATTATGGTAGAGGCGGAAAATGCCTCTTTGGTGGAGACCTGGTCGAACCGGATTGCGGACGCAGTCGAACAAAGTATTGGCAATGGCAAGGGGAGGACAACAACATGGCTAACTTGTGCGTAAATATTGATCATATTGCAACTTTGCGCCAGGCCCGGAGGGATACGGAGCCTGATCCGATCGCCGCCGCAATGCTGGTGGAGCAGGCCGGTGCTGGGGGTATTACAGTTCACTTGCGGGAGGATCGCCGGCATATTCAGGATCGGGATGTGGAACTGCTCCGGCAGGTGGTGAGGACCAAACTGAACCTGGAAATGGCGGCTACTAATGAGATGGTCGAGATTGCCTGCCGGATTAAGCCGGATGAGTGTACTCTGGTGCCAGAGAAACGGGAGGAATTAACCACTGAAGGCGGCCTGGATGTGAGCGCACAAAGTTCCCGGTTGAAGGTGACTTGCAGCCGGCTGCGTGAAGCCGGAATTACGGTCTCGCTGTTTATTAATCCGGAAGCCGGGCAGATTGCGGCGGCGGTCGAAGTTGGCGCGGATTTTGTGGAACTTCACACCGGGGCCTATGCCGGAACGCGTAATGAAAAAGATAACCAAATGGAGTTTCAAAAAGTCGTGGCCGGAGCCAAGCTCGCCCGTCAAAAAGGTTTGCGTACAAACGCCGGGCACGGTCTAACCTATCGGAATGTCCGGCCCATAGCCGGAATTACGGATATGGAGGATCTAAACATCGGGCATAATATTATAGCCCGCGCGGCCCTGGTGGGATTGGACCGGGCAGTACGCGATATGCTGGAGTTGATAAAGTAATCGAGGTAACCCATCAGTTGCGGTACTAAAATTGCATTGTGATAGAGTAAGCGTTGAGAATAGAAAATCGAAAATTGACCGCATTTGAATATTATTATCTAAGTTTAAAATTCAAATGCTTAGTAACCTATCAGTCATATTAGTGCCATGACTGATAGGTTACTAGAAACTTGAGCAATTAGTCAGTTTTTTGAGAGTAGATAGTAGAAAGTAGACCGCATTTGAGATATTTTATCTAATTTCTACTATCCAATCTCAAATGCTCTGGAGCCTGAGCAACTAAGTGCTCAGGCTCCTAGTCGAGGTGCATTATGTGCGGTATTATTGGATACATCGGTAATCGGGAAGCAGTTCCCATTCTTCTGGACGGCTTATGTAAGCTGGAGTACCGCGGCTATGATTCAGCCGGACTGGCCGTACTTTCCCAGGGCCGGCTGGAGCGGCGGCGATGCGAAGGCAAACTGCATAAGCTGGTAAATCTTATGGAACAGTCACCCTTGCCGGCTGCGGCCGGCATCGGCCATACCCGTTGGGCGACCCATGGCCGGCCGAACGAAGAAAATGCCCACCCGCATACGAATGTCAAAGGAACCTTGGCTGTCGTGCATAATGGCATTGTGGAAAACGACCGGATTCTGCACCGCGAATTGGAAGCCCAGGGCTATAAGTTCCAATCGGATACCGATAGCGAGGTTTTTGCGCATTTAATTGATAAATACTACCGTCCCGGAGTAATGTTAGAGACCGCGGTCCGCCGGGCAGTATCCCGCATCAAAGGTACTTTTTCCATCGGGGTAATCAGCCAACAGGAGCCAGGCAAACTGGTGGCAGTCAGGCGGGGCAGTCCCTTGATCCTGGGCCTGGGTGAAAAGGAATTTTTTCTGGCATCGGACGTTCCGGCGCTTTTATCACATACGCGCAACGTGTTGTATGTAGAGGATAATGAATTAGCAATTTTGACTTCCCGCGGAATCAAACTTTTGAATTTTCAGGGCCGGCTGATAAGGCGGAAACCGACTCGTATCACCTGGGATGCAATCCAGGCCGAGAAGGGCGGTTACAAGCATTTTATGCTCAAGGAGATATATGAACAACCCCAGGTAGTGGAAGATACTTTAAGCGGCCGGGTTATGGGACTGGGCGGAGACGTAGCGCTGGAAGAGGCTGGGATTCCCGCCACTTTTTTAAAAAGCCTGCGCCGGATTTTTCTGGTGGCTTGCGGCACCTCCTGGCATGCCGGACTGGTGGGAAAATTTTTAATCGAGAGTCTGGCCCACCTGCCCACGGAAGTGGATTTTGCCTCCGAGTTTAGATATCGGTCGCCCCTGGTGGATCGCCGCTCCCTGGTAGTTTTAATCAGCCAGTCCGGAGAGACCGCGGATACTTTGGCAGCGCTCAGGGAGGCGCGCCGCCGCGGGGCCCGGACCCTGGCGATATGCAATGTAGTGGGTTCTTCCATGACGCGGGAAGCCCAGGGAACGCTCTATACTCATGCCGGACCTGAAATCGGGGTGGCTTCCACCAAAGCTTTTGTTGCCCAGCTTACGGCCCTGCACTTGTTGGCGCTCTACCTGGGCCGCCGCAACGACTTGCTTTCAGCTTCGGCCGCGACAGCGCACATGGATAAACTCCGCCAGGTTCCCAGGCTGATAGAGCAAGTCTTGAAAAAGGATAATACTATCCAGGAGATTGCCTCTCAATTGTTTAATCATAGGGATTTTCTTTACCTGGGAAGGGGAATCAATTACCCGATTGCGCTGGAAGGAGCATTAAAGCTAAAAGAGATTTCTTATATTCACGCTGAAGGCTACCCGGCCGGGGAGATGAAACACGGTCCCATAGCCTTGATTGACGGGCGTATGCCGGTAGTGGCGATTGCCAATAAATCTTCGGTGACGGAAAAAATAATGAACAATATTGAGGAAGTCAAGAGCCGGAATGGATCAGTGCTGGCCTTAGTGACCAGGGGAAATCGTGAGATACGGAAATTAGCGGATTGGGTGATTGAGCTCCCGGCGGTCCAGGAATCTCTCAGTCCGATTATTAATGTGGTGCCGCTCCAATTGCTGGCCTACCACGTGGCCGTGCAGCGGGGAGCGGATGTGGATCAGCCGCGCAATCTGGCTAAAAGCGTGACCGTGGAGTAGACAATGGCAGGTATTTTGCGTGAGATTAAAATAGCAACCCAGCAACGCATTGCGATGGTCGATGTCACTGCTGATTTGAAAAAGGCAGTGGCTGAGTCCGGAATCAAGGAAGGAATCCTCTTGGCCGGCGTTTTGCATACCACGGCCGGGATGACCGTGAATGAGAATGCCGATCCGGACGTGGTACGTGATCTGTTAATGCATTTAGAAAAGATGGTTCCTGAGAAAGGCGGATACCGGCATGCCGAAGGCAATTCCGATGCCCATATCAAAGCCACCCTGGTGGGAAACTCGGTTACTATACCAGTGTCTAAAGGGGCATTAGTATTAGGAACCTGGCAGGGGATATACTTTTGCGAGTTTGACGGTCCGCGGCAGAGAAAAATTATGGTGCGGGTTATGGGATGAGTTGATTTAGCCATATATTCGTAATACTTAATGCTTTTTTAATAGATATATAGTAAAACCAGTAGATGTAGGGGCGACGCATGCGTCGCCCCTACATTCCGTATATGGAATATCTCAGGCAATATATTACCTTAAAGGAGAACCTGGTTTGTTAAAATTCGGATGGGTTACAGTGCTGGCAACTGTATTATTAGCCAATACCGTCTCAGCAGCTGGCCTGGAAGTTACCACAGACAAAGATAAATACTGGCGGTATGATTTGGTCAGGATTGCTGCTGGTCCGGGACAAACCGGAACAGCTTGGGCCGCGCAGCTTCCCGCAAAAATGAGCGCCACAATATGGCAAGGAAAACGCCGGGTTGTCACAATTGGAAAGCAGAAGAGCATACTGCTCCGGCGGGCAGAAGGGGATAAATGGCGGGGAAATTGGCCGATACCTTTTAATCCCGTGCTGGGTAAGTACACGGTTAAACTCAGCGCCTGGCCAACTGACGGAACGACCTTGACCGCCTCTAAGCATTTCAGGATTCGGGGACGAGAGCCCCGGTCCCTGTTGCCCGGTTTTTCCGTAGTGACGTATGAAGGCGGAAAAAAGGGGCCCAATACCTCGCCCGGACTTACGCCTGAAGAGCCGCGCTCCTGGCGCAATTTGGTTCATTGGGCTGATTTTATGGGCGCCGACGCTTTCTGGCACTGCATTGGCCAGACGCAGGTGTGGGCCAGATTGAAGCCGGAGCAATTTCCCTGGTCGGTTTTCACAGTCAAATTAATGGATCGCGTGGGCCGGGCGGTGCAGGAGGCTGGAATGAAATACGGCGCCTGGATTACGGCTTTTGTAGTTATCGGGGATAAACCGGAAGCTACTGGTTATACGTATACCTGGGGCTGGGATCGTAAAAATAAGAACCTTCGCCGGTTGCGGTATGTATCCCTGGGGTGCGAAAAACGCATCAAAGATATAGTGGAACTGCTCCGGAAATTCGAAGCGAGTCCTGTAGTGGATTACCTCGGCCTGGATTATATGCGCACAGATGTCGGAGGGTATGAATTTGCCGAAGATTTTGTGCAAGACATGGCTCTCGAAACACCGGCGGAATGGGGGCAATGGTCAACGGATGAACGTAGTTTATGGATGGCCCGCCTGATCGAGGTGGAACGGGATGCCGTGGCCCGCGAGCAATGGCAATGGTGGCGGGCGCATAAAGTAGCCCTGGTTCTGGCCGGCATTGTTCAGGCCGTCCGGCCCAACAAGCCTCTCTGGGTTTTTTCTTTGGGCTGGAAGACCGGGCATCAGCACGGCCAGGATATGTTGATGATGCTGGATGCGGGCGTGGGGTTCAATGCGCCCATGTTTTACTCCATTGATAAAAGGGATTTTCCCCACATGCTGAATTCCTGGAAAAACTATCTGCGCCGTTCGCCTGCCAGCGTGGTGATAGGACAATGCGTAGACTGGAACCTGTTGGGCCGGACCAAAGATCCCAGCGGAACGGAGGAACACTATATCCGTCAGATGCAGACTATGGATAAACTGATGCCCCGGGCCAAGCATTTCGGATTTTTTTGGCATGATATGGGGCGGGCCTATTTCGGAGCCCGAGGCCCTTACGGTACCATGGAATGGGCCATGGCCGGCGCGGCCTCTTTTTCCAGCATTAAAGCCGCTAATGCGCGCATATCATATAGTATGAAATTAGATGCGCCCATGGAAATCATCCGCAGCCGTGAGACTGAAATCCAAGTGGAGATTACCAATGCTACAGGGAACACCCTGACCTCAGTGGCGGTTGAGCTGGTTTCACTGCCCCGCTTAACCATATTGGACACGGAACCCCGCGTGTTTTCCCAGCTGGCTCCCGGCTCGGCCGGCCAAAGCGTAAAACTGCGTTTTCGAACCGATCAGATATATACCCGGAACGGCGGCCGGCAAATGGTGGCTGTCAAAGCGGTTTGTGCGGAAGACGGGGACCAAAACCCCTATTTTAAATTTATCTACCTGCCGATTACGGAGGAATTGGGACCACCTGTGCCGGTGGGAACAACTGTTAACTCCATAGCGGCCTATCATGGCCTGGTACCGTAAAGGAAGTAGGGGCGGACTTCCTTGTCCTGAGCTAAGCCGAAGGGTGTGCCCGCCCAATAGGCAGTAGTAGCGGACTTCACGTGTTTTGTCATTCCGAGCGTAGCGAGGAATCTCCAAGGAAACTCTTGTTTAAAAAGAATTCGTGGAGATTTCTCGGTTTCACCTCGAAATGACAAGCTTAGGAAAATTTACTTCTGCAACAGGAACCAACAAAAAAAACGGAGATTGAAGCTGATAAAATGTCCAAATCTAATATTCGGAATTTTAGCATTATAGCGCATATTGATCACGGTAAGTCTACCCTGGCAGATAGGATTCTGGAATTTACCCATGCGGTCTCCAAACGGGAGATGCGCAATCAGATTCTTGATGATATGGAGCTGGAACGCGAAAGGGGCATTACCATTAAGGCCAAGGCTGTGCGCCTGACTTTTAAGGCGGATGACGGGGAGGTCTACCAGTTCAACCTCATTGATACGCCCGGACATGTGGATTTTAATTATGAAGTCAGTCGCTCGCTCTCGGCTTGCGAAGGGGCGTTATTAGTAGTGGATGTGGCCCAGGGGATCGAGGCCCAGACCCTCTCCAATGCCGAGTTGGCGCTGCTGAATGATGTGCTCCTGATTCCGGTATTGAATAAAATAGATCTGCCGGCGGCCCGGCCGGAGGAAGTGGCGCACCAGTTGGAAGAAGCGCTCTCGCTTTCCTCCCGGGACACAATTGCGGTTTCGGCTAAAACCGGGCAAGGCACGGCAGAAGTACTTTGTGCCGTGCGGGATAGAATTCCGGCTCCGGGCGGGGATGAAAACGCTCCCCTGAAAGCCCTGGTTTTTGATTCGCATTTTGATACTTATCGCGGAGTAATCGCGTACCTGCGCGTAATTGACGGTCGGGTTAGCAAAGGCATGACCATACGCATGATGGCGACTAATACGGCCTACCAGGTTGACGAGGTAGGCGTGTTTACGCCGGCGGCCAAGGCCATAGATGAACTCACTGCCGGTGAAGTGGGTTATATTATAGCGGGAATAAAAACTATTGCGGATGTGAAAGTCGGGGATACGGTTACGGAATATTTCCGCCCGGCGGAAAAGGCCTTGCCGGATTTTAAGGAAATAAAGCCCATGGTGTTCTGCGGACTCTACCCGATTGAGGCCGGGGAATTTGAGGCCCTGCGCACGGCTCTGGGAAAACTGAAACTGAATGATGCCTCGCTGTTTTTTGAGCCGGAAAATTCCGTGGCCCTGGGGTTCGGATTTCGCTGCGGCTTTTTAGGTCTTTTGCACATGGAAATAATCCAGGAGCGCCTGGAACGGGAATTCGGTCTTAATCTGATCGCCACTGCCCCGTCAGTGGTCTTTCGGGTGTACAAGACCAATGGCAATACATTCGAGGTGGATAATCCCGCGCAATTACCGCCCTCCGGGGAGATTGAATATATTGAAGAACCTTATATGAATGTTACCATTTTAACGCCGGCGGAATATGTGGGGGCTATTATGCAATTGGCCCAGGAACGCCGGGGCGGGTATCGCAACACTGAATACCTGGATACCCAGCGTGTCAAATTGACCTACCGCCTGCCCCTGGTAGAGGTAATCATGGATTTTTATGACCAGTTGAAGTCCCGTACCCGGGGATATGCCAGCATGGATTACGAAATCGCCGGCTACGGCCGGGAAAAGATGGTTAGAGTGGATATCCTGGTGAACCGGGAACCAGTAGACGCTCTTTCTTTCATCTGCCATCGGGATTTCGCGGAGCAGCGGGGACGGGCGCTGGTGGAAAAACTGCGCAGTATAATACCGCGCCAAAACTTCGAGGTGCCCATCCAGGCGGCCATTGGCGCGAAAGTGATAGCGCGGGAATCCATCCGGGCTCTGCGCAAGGACGTAATCGCTAAATGCTACGGCGGTGATATTACCCGTAAACGCAAGCTCCTGGAAAAACAGAAGGAAGGTAAGAAGCGGATGAAGCAGGTAGGCAACGTGGAAATCCCCCAGGCCGCTTTTCTGGCCGTGCTGAAAATTGATAAATAAAAAAATATATATTAAAAGACCTAAAGTGTAGTATAAAGATGATCAGCGCTAACTAATATCTGTTGCGGAAAGCTTTTTTCTTAGTACTGGAGTTATGGCATTCCCGCATGCCTTTAGCGGGAATCCAGGGGGTTTTGGTTTTTAAAGAGTTAATGGTAGGGGCGGGTTTTAAACCCGCCCCTACCAAAATATAACAATCATTCGGGTATGACAACCTTTAAAAAACACGCTTCCGCAACAGGATCTACGTAGCACTTAACAGAAAGGTGGATATATTATAATGTGGGAATGGATTAAAACCGCGGAAGCAGCGGAACTGATTTTTTACGGACTGCTGGTCGGCTTGGCCTTGGCCCAGGTGCTGCTCCGCTATATTTTAAAAGTTGCCAAGACCAATATTGTACTGGAGTATGTGGATTCCGGTTTTATAGCAATTCTACTGGCCCTGGTTATTCGTATTCTGTTAATTCAGGCCTTTAAGATACCTTCCGGCTCCATGGAGAACACTCTATTGATTGGAGATCACTTGTTGGTCAATAAATGTATTTATGGCACGGATATTCCGTTTACCGATAAAACCATCCTGAAAATCCGGGATCCGCGGCGGGGAGATATTATTGTCTTCAAATATCCCCGAAAGCCCCGGCGGGATTTTATCAAAAGATGCATCGGGCTTCCCGGAGATACGCTGGAAATAAAGGATAAAGTATTATATATAAATAACGAACCGCAAAACGAAAATTACGTTACCTTCCGGGATATACGCATACTGCCCAGGGAATTAAGTGTCCGGGATAATTTTGGACCTATAACCGTTCCGCCTGACCATTTTTTTATGATGGGGGATAACCGTGATTTTTCCGCGGATTCCCGCTTCTGGGGATTCCTGCCCCGTAAGCTTATAAAAGGTAAAGCCTGGGTCATTTACTGGCCGGTCCCGAGATGGAGGGCGATTAAGTAGGTCGTAATGCCGCGCGGCGTTTATATTCATATTCCTTTTTGCTTATCTAAATGCCCCTATTGCGATTTTGCTTCCCGTCCCGGGAAATTTTCCGGGGAACTGGAGCAATACCTATCCGCTTTGCAGACGGAAATCAGCCAACGGGCAGAGGGACGCGCAACCACAGTTTATTTTGGCGGGGGCACGCCTTCGCTTTGCAGCGCCGCGCAAATTAAAACCCTGATGGATGCTCTGGCCCATAATTTGCGTCTTTCCCCCCAGGCGGAAATTACCCTGGAAATGAATCCTGCCACTATGGCATTATCTTCCTTGGCGGCTTTCCGACAGGCCGGAATTAACCGGCTCTCAATCGGCGTCCAAAGCACTTCCCAACGGAGTCTGCGTTTATTAGGGCGCACCCATACAGCGCTCCAAGCCCGAACCACGATTCAAAAGGCCCGCCGGGCTAATTTTACAAATGTTTCCTGTGATTTGATACACGGTCTGCCAACGCAAAGCCAGGAGGAATTCCAGGCGGATTTAAATACGCTGTTGTCCTGGGAGCCGGATCAAATTTCCCTCTATGCCCTGCAGTTAGAACCCTGGACACCCATGGCCCAACAGATTCAGAATAAAACCATGCCACAACCGGATGATGATCTGACAGCGAAAATGTATGAATGGGCCAGGGCCGTTTTTTTGAGGAAAGGTTTTATCCAGCATGAAATCTCCAGTTTCAGCCGTCCGGGCAAGACTTGCCGCCATAATTTACTATATTGGCGCGGGGATCCCTATCTCGGTTTGGGGGCGGCTGCCCATTCCTATGAACAGGGAGTTAGAACCTGGAACTGTTCTGATATTGCTGAATATATTCAAAAGGTTTCGAAAGGCGGCCAGGCTCAGGCAGGAAGGGAAGCCTTGGAAGGCCGGAAGCGAAAAGCCGAGAGACTGATTATTGGCTTGCGTCTTACTTCCGGCGTGAATAAACAAAAAATGCGGCATAATTTCGGAAAGGACTGGAAAAAAGAGTTTGTAAAAGCTTTTCAGGACATGAAACAAGCCGGACTGTTAATGGAAAATTCTGAATTTATCCGCCTGACTCCCCGGGGAATGCTTCTGGCGGATGTGGTTTCCCGCGCTATTATCTGATATAGTGATTCTGCTGCAAAACCCCCTAAGAAGTCATTGTGAGCGACAATAGGGAACGCGGCAATCCGATTTTATCCTTATAAAATCGAGATTGCTGCGTCGCTGTCGCTCCTCGCAAAGACAGCAAAAAGGGTTTTGCAGCAGAATCACATAGTTAACTATGTCCCATCGCTCTCCCGGGATTTTCTCGAGGACCAGAGGTATATAGCCAGCATGAATCAAGCAGGGACTTACGACGGCAACGCAGTGCCGGTATTCGTATTTGGTGTATCAAAGTCCGATGGAATATGAGAAGATCACTGGTGTCTTAACGGCATGTCCATTTTATCGGGGTAAGATCAGAATGTCCCCTTTTACCCCTAGCGAACAGCTGGTAGATTACGTTTCCGGGTGAACATACCAAAGGTGGAGGTTACAATGCCAGACAACCTTGCCACCGGGGTCATGTTTTTGGCTGAAAGGGGTAGTTCATGCTTATGAGCTGCAAAGTTGTAAATCTGCAAAAGGCGAGTTAAATTTATGTTTATTATTCAATCCCCGGTTAAATTTGCCTGGATTATTATCGGCTGGACGGTTCTTTTCCTGGGCGTCTTGGGTATCTTTCTGCCGGTGCTGCCTACGACCCCCTTTGTATTGCTGGCAGCGTTTTGTTTCTCCCGGGGCTCCCGACGGCTTCACCACTGGCTGCGTCATCACCCTCGTTTCGGGAGGCTGATCCGGGATTGGGAGAACGGTGGAGCGATTCGAACGCGTTACAAAATGACGGCTACGTTATTAATTATTCCGTTATTCGCTTATACACTGTTTTTTGTCCCCATGCCAGCCTGGTGCAAAATCCTGATGGCGCTAATCGGAATTTTTGTATTAATGTTCATTTGGATTCGCCCCACAAGCCTCCACGAAACCGAAGCCTGAATTGCAAACACACTAATAAAAAAACATCCAGATGGATTTGCAATCAAAGGTTGCTTTCAATTTTTAGCCGCCCGGGCAAGACTTGCCGCCATAATTTAATATTTGAAGCGGAGATCCCTATATCGGCTTGGGGGCGGCTGCCTATTTTTATGAGCACCGAGTCAGAACCTGGAACTGTTCTGATATGGCTGAATATATTAAAAGGTTTCGGAATGCGGCCAGGCGCAGGAAGGAAGGGTAGCCTTGGAAGGCCGGAAGCGAAGGGCTGAGAGACTGATTATTGGCTTGCGTCTTACTTCCGGGGTGAACAAAAAAAAATGTGGTGTCAATTCGGAAAGGACTGGAAAAGTGCGTTTTTAAAAGCTTTTTATGATATGAAACAAGCCAGTCTACTTGTAGACAATTCTGGATTTATCCGTCTGACGCCCCGGGCAATGCTCCTGGATGATGTGGTTTTTTGCGCGATACTTTAGAAGGTTATTTTAGCCCGCTCCACAATCCAGCTATTTTATAAGCGAATATTTAGAATTTAACTTGACGATATGACAGGGGATATGTTATAGCATCCCATATGGAGATGATTTCCTAATCAAAATAGGAGGCCGAAAATGACCAAGGTTGAATTAATTGATAAAGTGGCCGAAGGACTGGGTTTGCCCAAGCGGGAAGTCGAGAAAATGCTGGAAAAGCTAATATCAACAATTCAGAATTCGCTAAAAGCAGACCAGAAGGTTTCAGTAGCCGGGTTAGGAACTTTTGTAGTAAAAGAGAAGAAAGCCCGGATAGCCCGTAATCCTAAAACCGGAGAATCTGTTCAAGTGCCGGCTAAAAAGGCTCCGAAATTCCGGCCGGGTAAGGAATTGAAAGAAATTATACAAGCATAAAAAAAATCAGGCCGTCGTGCTACTCCCTTAGGATAGGTTCAGAGCAGACCGGGTGGGCAGGACAAGTATAATGACAAAGTATTTTATTTTAAAATGAATAAGCCGTATTTTAATTCCGCTTATTTCCGCATTAGCAGGAGGCTATGCCATGACTACAAAAAAGATCAGTAAGCCGGTGGTGAAAAAAACTGTGGCTAAAAAAGCCGCTGCCCCAAAAGCAGTCGGTAAAAAGTTAGTCATGAAAAAGGCGGAAGCAAACAAAACTGTGGCTAAAAAGGTGGCTAAGAAAAAAATCATAGCTAAAGAAACGACTGCCCAAGAAAAAAAAGCAACAGCGAAAAAGACGGTGTTTGAAAACAACGCTGCTCAAAAACCTGAGCTTAAAAGAATTTCCGTGAAAAAGAAGGCTGTAAAAATAGGTGCCGTTGCTTCCCGGTCCGAACCCGCAGCGGCCGGGCCCAAACCCCAAGTGCGGGAAGTTATTATTGAATCTGAACCGCGGCCGCCGGTGCCCCAGCCTTCGCTGAAACCTTATTTTTCTCCCCCGGTTTACTGGCAGGACCGTTATAAGGATGACCGCATAGTACTTATGATTCGTGATCCTTACTGGTGCTTTGTATATTGGGATTTATCCGGGGATAAAGAAAAGAAAATTGGGAATGAAATTCAAAATTCCGCGGGAACCTGTAAATTGGTTTTAAGAATTTATGATGTGACCAATATAGAATTCAACGGGTCTAACGCCCACCAGCATAAAGATATCGAAGTGAGCGGTATGGCCGGCAGCTGGTATGTCAATGTTTGGACGGCGGACCGGTCTTATTGCGTGGATATTGGGTTGCTTTATGCCGGAGGAAATTTTGTGACCCTGCTGCGATCAAATGTGGTAACCACTCCGCGTGACACGGTCTCCTCGGTAATCGATGAGGAATGGATGGTGGTAGATGAAACTTTTGATCAATTGTGCCGCACCGCCGGTGCCGGTGAATTGGGGCGTTCTTCGGAAGCTATAACCAAGTATATGCTGGCGCGGGAACGGGCAGAGGTATCTTCCGGAGGATTGGCAAGTATGGGTTCCAATGGCGGCCGCCCGCAACCCGTACGCAAAGAAGATTTCTGGCTGGTGGTTAATACCGAGCTAATAGTATACGGGGCGACGGAACCGGACGCCAAGGTTATAATTCAAGGGGAACCTTTAAGGTTAAACCACGACGGGACTTTTTCCGTCCGCTACGCTTTGCCTAAAGGGAGGCAGACTATTGAGGTTAAGGCCGTTAATGCCGCCGGTACGCAGGAACGAGAGATTACGCCGGTCATTGAGAAGCAAAACTAATAATTACCGGGAGTAACCATGGCAGAAAACGGATATTTAATGATAGTGTTGCACGCCCATCTACCTTACGTGCGGCATCCGGAACATGAAGAATTTTTGGAAGAAGATTGGTTTTACGAGGGTATTACCGAGACCTACATCCCTTTGATCGAGATGGCGGAACGCCTGACAAACGAGGGCGTGAATTTTAAGCTGACTATCTCGCTGACCCCCCCCTTGCTCAGCATGCTGGCGGACCCGCTTCTCCAGGAGCGCTATCTTACCCATATTAACCGATTGGTGGAATTAGCGGAAAAAGAAGTTGAACGAACGCGGTGGCAGCCGGAGTTTCACCGGACGGCCCATATGTATCTGGATCGTTTTCGGCGAGCCCGCTGGGTTTTCAGCGAGCAGTACCATCGCAATCTTCTTGATGCCTTTCGCAAGTTCCAGGCGCTCGGTAAGTTTGAAATTATTACCTGCGGCGCTACACACGGCTACCTCCCACTGGCGGTTAACCGGAATGTTCAGCGCGCTCAGATTGCGGTGGCGGTCCAAACGCATCAAAAATTTCTGGGGATCTCACCTCGCGGCATATGGCTGCCCGAGTGCGGCTTTGAACCGGGAGTGGATGAAATACTGCGCGAGAACGGCATTCGTTATTTTTTCACGGATACGCACGGCATTTTTTACGGTACTCCGCGTCCCAAATACGGGGTGTATGCTCCGGTTTACACCCGGAGCGGGGTAGCGGCTTTCGGCCGCGACGTGGAATCTTCCAAACAGGTGTGGAGTTCCAAGGAAGGCTATCCCGGGGACTACCAATACCGGGATTTCTATCGTGATATCGGATTTGATTTGGAATATGAGTATATCCGTCCCTATATCCATGGGGAGGGGATCCGCATTCCTACGGGCATAAAATATTACCGGATTACCGGGCCGACCGATCATAAGGAACCGTATGATTACGCGCATGCCCGGGATAAGGCGGCGGAACACGCAGGTAACTTCTTGTTCAATCGGCAAAAGCAAGCGGAAAATCTCGGCCGCCTGATAGGCAAAAAACCCTTAATTGTTTCCCCTTATGATGCGGAGCTTTACGGTCATTGGTGGTATGAAGGGGTAGAGTTCCTGGAATTTTTATTCCGAAAGATCTATTATGATCAGGATGAAATCCGGCTGATTGCGGCACCGGAATATCTGGCTGAGAATTCCCGGCTTCAGGTCGTGACGCCCTGTAATTCGTCATGGGGATACAAGGGTTATCATGAACAGTGGCTGGCCGGTCCCAATGACTGGGTTTATAGCCACGTACATAAGGCCGCAGAACGTATGATCCAGTTGGCGGATACTTATACAGAACCGGAGTATCTGCAGCGGCGGGCTTTAAACCAGGCATCCCGGGAGCTATTGCTGGCGCAAAGCTCGGATTGGGCGTTTATTATGAAGACCGGAACCATGGTGGAATATGCGGCCCGGAGGGTCCGGGACCATGTTGAGCGTTTTACGCGTCTTTATTGGGATATCCAGAAAAATCGGATTGATATCGATTGGCTGGCGGATATAGAGTATAAAGATAATATCTTTCCTGAGATTGATTACCGGGTTTTTGCTACCCGGAAATAAAGAAGGGAAAGCATTATTGGATTCTGCAAAGACAGGCTTGAAAAATGAAGAACATATCTTCGGCTGAACAAAATAAAACGTTGGTTTCCGAACGCGATCGTTTCATTTTGGAGGCCGTGATCGAACGTCATACCACTACTGCCGAGCCGGTCAGTTCGAGCCAGCTATGTCATCAGTATGGATTCGATTGGAGTTCGGCCACGGTGAGAAGTATCATGGCCCGTTTGGAGGAAGCGGGTTTTTTAGCTTCTCCTTACACTTCAGCGGGCAAGATTCCGACACTAAAAGCGTATCAGTATTTTGTGGCAGAGCTGATGAATGAGCAGCATGTCGCGGATATTGATCAAGTGCAGATAAAGGCCGAAGTTCTGCAACAGGTTCAGGAGACCGATCAGATAATGAAGTTAACCGCCAGGGTATTGGCCATGGTTTCCAATTTGTTGGCGGTCTCCTGGCTTCCGGTGGAGAATGAGGAGCGGTTGGCTGGAGTGAGCTTAAGGCGGTTGGCTCCGCACCGGATTTTAATGGTGGTACGTACGACCCGGAACCATGAACACCATCAAGTTTTTACTTGCGAGCATACTATGGCACGGCTAATCGACCAGGTGGCGGCAGGCGTAAACGAGTGGGGACTGGGAAAGACCGCCGCCGAGCTCGAAAATTTGGCCCAAACCGATTGTCCGGGCATGGACCGGCATATGCTGGCTTTGTGGCGGCGGGCTTTGATTTTAATAGTCGGAAATTTAAATTTAAGCCGGCGTGAATCGATGTTAGTGGAAGGTACCACCAACCTTATACAACAGCCGGAATTTGACGATATTAATGCTGCCCGGCAGCTGGTCGCCATGCTGGATCATCGCGAAGAGTTGTTGCGTTTTTTTACTGCTCCGGCCATTAACCGCGGCGGAGTGCATGTAATGATCAGCGAGGATCATTATTCCGCGAAGCTGCCGGCTTTGGCATTTGTAAGCTACCGGGTTTTGTTGGACCACGGCCGCTGTGCGCGTATCGGCGTAATCGGTCCCCGGCGGATGGCCTACAGCCGAATCATTCCCTTGGTGGAGTATACGGCCGAGGCTTTGAACCAGGCTATGACAGGAATGTAGCAAGGTGACCGATCAGCCGCTGGGTTTGACAGCATCGGCGGTTGTAGGGGCGCACGGCCGTGCGCCCCTACAACCCGGGTGTGGAATAACGCAGCTTTTATGAGATTGCAAAAGCAGTATGAAGGATTCACATGAGCGAAAGCGAATAATTAATTACCCATTAAATACATAATTATAGAAAGTTAGGCGGTGATAAATGTGTGGTATGAAAATCTCGAGGATGAAACTGTTCAAAAGGCGGATGTCGGATTGGAAAAAGAAACTTCTAAGATTAATCCGGAAGCCGTCGCTAAAATAAAATCGGATGCGGAAACGGCTTTTCCCACGGCGGGAGATCCCACCAAGGCTTTCGAAGATGATGATGAGGAAGCGTCTGGGGACGCAGCCTCGCCTGACGAGATAGCGACTTTGAAAAGCGTGATTAAAGAGTTAGACGGGAAAGCCAGTCAAAATTATAACCGTTATCTGCGAGCTTTGGCGGAGATGGAAAATTATAAAAAGCGCATGGCGCGGGAACGCACGGAATTACTGCGTTATGCGGGAGAGGATCTTTTACGCGAGATTCTGCCGGTGGTGGACAACCTGGAGAGAACCCTGGCCCATATCAACGAGACGGTTGAGACCGGCAAGGTTATGGAAGGGGTGTCCTTAATACATAAGCAGTTTCTCCAGGCTTTGGAAAAATCGGGAGTTGTCCGGATCGAAGAAGCGCCTTGTGCGTTTAATCCTGAAATTCACCAGGCTCTGCAAAAAGTGGAAACTAAGGGTGTGCCGGATGATACCGTAGTAGAGATATTGCAAAAAGGCTATTTTTTAAACGGTAAGGTTGTTCGTCCGGCCATGGTTAAGGTCGCCAAGCATCCCTAGGAGTTTGAGCAATTAGTCATAGACTAATTGCTCAAACTCCAGAGCAATTGAGAATTGAACAATAGAGCAATAGAAAAACTCAATTGCGGTCTATTTTCTATTGTTCAATTGCTCAGGAATTAAAAAAAAACAGACTAAATACTCAAGCTTCTAGATTGCGTGGCGGATCATTTTTCATGCCGGGAAAGGATTTAAGGAGTAATGAATAAAGCGATCGGGATTGATCTAGGGACGACCAATTCCTGCATGACAGTCATGCAGGGAGGCGAAGCGGTGGTGATTTCAAATAACGAAGGATCCCGGACGACTCCCTCGGTTGTGGCTTTTACCAAGACAGGTGAATGTCTGGTAGGGCAGAGTGCCAGGCGCCAGGCGGTGACCAACCCGGAAAACACCGTTTTTTCCAACAAACGATTCATGGGCCGCCGCTTCGATGAAGCTGCGGCGGAAGAGCATATGGTTCCTTTTAAAACCATGGCGGCTCCCAATGGGGATGTGCGATTAGCAGCCGGAGGACGGGAGTATGCTCCGCCCGAAATCTCAGCCATGATTCTCCGGAAATTAAAGCAGGATGCCGAGGCCTGCCTGGGGGTGACCGTTACCGAAGCGGTTATCACGGTGCCGGCTTATTTTAATGACAGCCAGCGCCAGGCCACCAAAGATGCCGGCAAGATCGCCGGCCTGAATGTTTTACGTATTATCAATGAGCCTACGGCCGCCGCGCTGGCATATGGCATGAATAAAGAAAAACATAATCAGAGAATAGCGGTTTATGATTTTGGCGGCGGCACTTTTGATATTTCCATCCTGGAGTTGGACGAAGGCGTGTTCGAAGTGAAATCCACTAACGGGGATACCCGTTTGGGGGGAGATGATTTCGATCAGGCGGTTATCAACTGGCTGGCCGGGCAGTTCCAGCAAGCGCAGGGTATTGATTTACGGCAGGACCAGATGGCTCTCCAGCGCTTAAAAGCAGCCGCGGAAA
>JAUVAV010000083.1 GCA_030591525.1 candidate division FCPU426 bacterium
GTTTTGGCGCCGCGCTGATCGGGCGTTATCTGGTACTCCAGGGCTATCGTGTCGGGATTGTCGCCCAGCCGGACTGGAAAACCCCGGAAAGCGTCATGCTCATGGGACGTCCCCGGCTTTTTGCCGGCATTACCGCCGGGGCCATGGATTCCATGGTAGCCAATTACACGGCCAATAAAAAATTGCGGCGCAATGACGCTTATGCGCCCGGCGGCCATTACGGCCTCCGTCCCAACCGGGCAACCTTGGTCTATTCCAATCTCATTAAGCAGGCGTTTCCCGGTCTGCCTGTCATCTTGGGCGGCATTGAGGCCAGTATGCGAAGGCTGGCGCATTATGATTATTGGGATGACAATCTGCGGCGTTCCCTGTTGCTGGATGCCAAGGCCGATATTCTAGTCTATGGCATGGGTGAGAAACCCGTGGAGATGATTGCCAGGCGTTTGGCGAACCGGGAAGACCTAGCCGGCATTCCCGGCACAGCAGTGGTACGCACACATCTGCCGGCTGACAAGCCGGTTTGTCTTCTGCCTGGTTATGAAGAAATCCTGGCGGATAAAACCCTGCTGGCCCGGGCAGCCTTGAAAGCCGAACCGGAACAACTTCCCCAGGGCCGCATCCTGGCCCAGGCCTGCCAAAAGCGGTATGTGCTGGTATATCCTCCGGCCGCGCCTTTATCCACGCAGGAAATGGATGCCATCTATGCCCTGCCCTTTACCCGGGAGGCGCATCCCGCCTATGCGGAAAAAATTCCGGCTCTGGAACCGGTACGCTTTTCCGTGACGACTCATCGCGGCTGTTTTGGCGGGTGCACATTTTGCGTGCTCGGAGCGCATCAAGGTAAAATCATACAATCACGCAGTGCGCAATCGATTTTAACTGAGATCCGGGCACTGGCTAAACGCCCGGATTTTCGAGGTACTATCACGGATCTCGGCGGTCCCAGCGCCAATATGTATCAGCTCGCATGCCGCAGGCCCCAAGGTGCTTGTTCCCGGCCGTCCTGTTTATTTCCAACGCGCTGCTCTCATCTGGCCACCAGTCATGGGCCGCAACTGGCGCTCCTGCAGGCAGCCGCTAGAATTCCCGGTGTCAAACATGTTTTTGTGGCCTCAGGCATCCGGTTTGACCTGGCCATGGCTGATCCTAAATATCTGGACGGCCTTATCGCGGGCCAACATGTGAGCGGTGTTCTCAAAATCGCGCCCGAACACCTGGACCCCGAGGTTCTGCGCCTGATGCGAAAGCCCCCGCCTGAGCGGTTAATCGATTTCTTACGGACTTTTCGCGCTGCTGCGCGCCGGCTTCACCAACCGGCTCATATTACCGCCTACTTTATTGCTAGTTTTCCCGGCAGCACGCCAAAAGCCATGCGAACCGCGCAACAATTCAGCCAGGCACAGGATTTACGGGTGGAACAGATGCAGGACTTTATTCCCCTGCCCATGACCCTGGCCGGTATTATGTATTATACGGAACGCGATCCCTGGACAGGCAAACCCCTGGCAGTGGCCAAAACCTTTCAGGAACGCTCCCAACAGCGTTGGATGCTATTGGGCCGCACCCCGGGGGCGCCTCGTAAAAAACGCCGCCTGGTTTCGCCTTTAGAAAAAGGAGGATTTTGAACAGATAGTGGTGTATTAAAAACTATATTCCACTTTAAAATATATTTTGTCCTTCAGCCCACTCATAAAAGTCCCGGCCGCCTCTCCCTGGACAAAAATCCCGGACAGCACTATATTTGCCGCATCTGCCAGAGAGTAAGTCGCTTCCGGATAAATGATAATAATATTATTTTCGGTCTCATATGCCATGCCAAGTTGCAGGGTGTGAATGTCCAGAAAGGGGTAGCGCAATACTGTCATAATATAATGCTCCTGAATATTCTCATAGTTCCTGTGATAATATTGTGCCAGGCAATACAAATCATCCCCAAACGTATATTCTCCGCCAACAGCTATCTGGTAATACTCATCCCCGCCTTCGGGCAAATTATATGCGCCCTCAGCCCAGAGCGCGATTTCGCTAAACGTGCCTATGATATCCCCGCCAATAATCTCCACCTCCCTGTATTCTCCAGTTATCCAGGGATAATCCTCCCTCCCCTTGAAATAACTGGCCGATAGGTCGCACCCAATTATGGATTGTGTTGTGAGTTTGCAGGCATATTCCGAGTTCTTCAGATTTTTCTCCGGCAAGGCGACGCCCGGCACCTCAAGCGCCGGCACAAAATAGGGGAGGTAAACTCCTGTCAGGATTATATTGGTTAGGGGGTAGTATTTCAGGCGTAGTGCAGTTATGCCCAATTTTTCTTCCGGAATAAAGGCTTCCTCTTCACTTAAATCAAATGGATTTAGATTATTCGTAGGATTTATACTGTAGGCTGTGCCCCAGGAAATGATCTGCACCCCTGCCCGCAAGTCCAGGCTGCCCAAATAGTAATCAATATATGCCTCTTGCAAATTCCAATCGGAATGTAATTCCCCGGTAGTGTACATTTTCAGGCTGGCATGAGCATGCGTGTTCTCGCTTATTTGGCTGTCCAGCTTAGGTTTAAAAGCGGTTCTGGACCAAATTGCTTCTGATTCGGCTAAATCAAAGCTCAGCCGGGTTTCAATCTTGCCTCCGATATCAAGAGATGATTGAGCCGCACTAAAGTTGGGAATCACCAACAGACACCACAATAGGAATAAATACGAGAAGTATCTCATTAAGGTAGTCCTCCTACTTCCTGCGGTTCAGACAGTGGTAAAACCTCTCGTCATTCCGGCATGATTTTAGCCGGAATCCAGAAAAGCACTGTAATATAAGCAAAAATACTTCCTGGATACCGGCTTTCGCCGGTA
>JAUVAV010000080.1 GCA_030591525.1 candidate division FCPU426 bacterium
AAAGTAGAAAGTAGAAAGTAGACCGCATTTGAGATATTTTATCTAATTTCTACTATCTACTCTCAAATGCTCTGGAGCCTGAGCAACTAATTGCTCAGGCTCCTAGGGTAGCCGCAGGCTTTAGCCTGCGCAATAAATGTCAAATTATTTCTTTGCCTCTCATGTAAAATTATGTTATTGATACTCCCTATGAGTATCAATAAGCCTATTCCAGACCATCCCAATCAAGGCAAAGTCCTTTCTGTGCGTGGAAGTGTTATTGACGCAGAATTTGATAAGCATCTGCCTGCTATTAATAACATCCTGCATACTGGTCCGCAAAATAGGATCATAGTGGAAGTTCTTTCTCATCTCGATATCGGGCGTGTCCGGGGCATTGCCCTTACCCCTGCATCCGGCTTGCAGCGGGGCGCTCCCATAATCGATACCAATGAAACTTTAAAAGTTCCGGTGGGTAAAGGTATTCTCTCTCGAATGTTCAATGTTTTCGGGCTGCCGATTGATAATCTGCCACCTGTACTCAATGCCAAGCAGCGCTCAATATATCGTGATCCGCCGCCCCTTTCCCGGCGTTCTACAAAATCGGAGATTTTCGAGACCGGTATTAAAGCTATAGATATGCTGGTACCCCTGGAACGCGGCGGAAAAGCCGGGCTTTTCGGCGGAGCCGGCGTAGGCAAAACCGTTTTACTTACCGAACTGATTAATAATGTGGTGGGACGGCATGAAGGCGTGAGTATCTTTTGCGGAATTGGCGAACGTAGCCGGGAAGGCGAAGAATTATACCGGGAAATGAAAAAAACCGGGGTGCTTTCAAATACGGTTATGGTTTTCGGCCAAATGAACGAATTACCCGGTGCCCGTTTCCGGGTAGCGCATTCCGCACTGACCATGGCCGAGTACTTCCGTGATGACGAACGTCAGGATGTACTTCTTCTGATTGATAATATTTTCCGCTTTATCCAGGCCGGGTCCGAGGTTTCCGGTCTTCTGGGCCAAATGCCTTCGCGCCTGGGATACCAACCTACTATGTCAACCGAGCTTTCGCAGGTCGAAGAACGAATCGCCAATACTGATACCGGTGCTATTACCTCGATCCAGGCAGTGTATGTTCCGGCTGATGATTTCACCGACCCGGCAGCCATACATACTTTTTCCCATCTTTCAGCTTCTATTGTGTTATCCCGCAAACGAGCGAGCGAGGGTCTTTTTCCGGCTATAGACCCTCTGCAATCAGGCTCAAATCTACTCACACCCGGAATTGTGGGGGAGCGGCATTACAGACTGGCCCAGGAAAGCAGAAGAACCTTGGCAGAATATGAGGAGCTCAAAGATATTATTGCCATGCTGGGAATGGAAGAGCTTTCCACCCGGGACCGGAACACGGTTTTGCGCGCCCGCCGGCTGGAGCGCTTTTTAACCCAGCCATTTTATACTACAGAATTATTTACCGGCCTGCCGGGTAAAAACGTCAGCCTGGCCGAAACCCTGGACGGCTGTGAGCGGATCCTGCAGGATGATTTCCAATCGTATCCGGAGAGCGCGTTGTACATGATTGGAAACATCGATGAGGCAAAAAAAATGACTCTGGAAGCTCCTGAATCAGAAATAACTGCCGATTCAGCCGTAACAGCAGGAAAATAATATGGACAATACCGCAATGCGGCTTAAAATCCTTCTCCCGTCCCGGGTTTTAGCTAAAATTGAAGGAGTTACACGAATTGTGGTAGAAACCAGCCAGGGTAATCTAGGCCTTCTGCCTCGCCGGCTGGACTGCACGGCTATTTTAGTACCCGGAATACTTATTTACACCTTACAACCGGACCAGGAAGCATATTTTGCCGTGGATGAGGGTGTAATAGTTAAATCAGGTTCTGAAGTCCTGGTATCAGTACGTCATGCCATGTCTGGTAGTGATCTCGCCAGCTTGCGCCGCGCCGTAGAACATGAATTCTTGACCAAGGATGAGATGGAAAAAAGCCTGCGTTCCTCCCTGGCAAAGCTGGAGAGCCATTTTGTCCGCAACTTTTTGGAGATAAGTCATGGAGGATGATAAACATATGCCTTCCCCTGAAAAAGAAGCTTCTGAAACCGGATTTATTAATACTGTGGGTAATAAGGCCGAAAGGAAGCTTAGAGCGCGTCGCAAAAAGTACAAAACCATCTGGTTCGGGTTCAGTATGGCTGGCCTGGTAGGTTGGTCCGTAACAATTCCCGGCGTACTCGGGACTTTGCTGGGAATCTGGATTGACAAGCATTACAAAAATTCTTATTCATGGACACTCATGCTTATGCTAATTGGCATAATGATTGGTTGCCTCTTGGCCTGGAACTGGATGAATAAAGAGCGTGAAGCTGCCAGGAAGGATCGGGAAAAAAATGTCAATGACCTTTCCTGAACCATTAACTTTTGGCCTTGCATTATTGGCAGGACTTGGAATTGGAGCTTTTTTCTTTGGAGGACTATGGTGGACTGTTACTAAAAGCATTTCAGCGCAGAAACCAAAATTCCTGCTTTTATTCAGTTTTATAGTCAGAATCGGAATATCATTACCGGCAATCTACTTTGCAGCTGCGAATAATTTTGCTCGGTTAATAATATGCCTGACCGGTTTTTTTATGGCAAGGCTGATCATGGTGAGGGTTGTCAGGAAACGTGATGTTAAAATGTAATAATGTTTTCCGTAGGGGCGGGCCCCCGTGCCCGCCCAGCTGAGGTTTGTGAAATCCAGGGCCGGCATGGAAGCCGGCCCCTACGACCACTGAAACCTAGCATTAATTATGGGTTTTGTAGGGGCGGGCCCCTGTGCCCGCCCAAGGAGAATCGCATGAAAATAAGTCCTGATGGTATTATATTCTGGCAAATGGGGTTTGTTAAACTAAATGCCACTATTGTCTTTACCTGGGGATTAATGATTTTTATAACTTTAGGCGCCTGGCTTATCACGCGTAAAATTTCCATTGGCATAAAAATATCCCGCTGGCAAAACCTCCTGGAGATCCTGACCGTATTCGTGAAAAAGCAAATATTGGATGTAGGATTAAGCGCTCCGGTAAAATATATGGGCTTTCTGGGAACGCTCTTTATCTTTATTTCAATATCTAATTTATTAACCATTATACCAGGATACCATCCGCCTACAGGCTCTCTCTCGACCACTTCGGCTCTGGCAATCTGCGTGTTTGTGGCAGTACCCATATACAGCATTG
>JAUVAV010000031.1 GCA_030591525.1 candidate division FCPU426 bacterium
AGCCGAGCGGATGAACTGGGTTGGCTGACTCCGGCAGCCTATAATAATCTCGGCGTGCAGTATATGCAGCGGGCGGATTATGCCGAAGCCCAACGCTGCTTCGCCCTGGCCTTGGAGCAGGCGCCGGGTTTGCAAGCCGCGCGCGATAATCTGGACCTGCTTGAAAAGAAACCGTAAGCTGCCGGTTAGTTTCTCTATGGAGAAATGTTGGCTGTTTTTTGATTTTCCAACTAAACAGCCCCGTTTTTTAGTAATTGACACACTATTTCGGATTTTGTTAAGCTTTTCTTGAGAATCGATTTTCTATCATCAGAAATTTATGTTTCGCATGTTATGTATTTAATGGCACAAAAATTATGTTTGGCAGTTTTTCCGATAAGGACACAACAATGGGCAATAAAGATTACATTGAAACTGCATTCCTACATTTATCATTTGCCCTAAAGCTACAGCATGATCTTCCCCCCATGTTATGCCTTTTAAACCGAAGTTTACCATAACGCCTATGATCAATAAGGCGCTGGTTGAGATCGAGCGGGTGCGGGGAGAAAAGGATTCAATATGAAATCATTGGACTTTGATTTTTTGAACCGAGAGTCAATTCCCATCGAGATGGGTGGATTTTTGTTTAGGGCAAAGCGAAAGAAACGGGGACAATAATGAACTCATTCAAACCAGAGAATATAAAGCTTCCGTTAGGTTCGGTCTGGCTTATGAACTCGATTGCCGAGTACAAAGGCAAGCAGGAACTCTACGTCAAGCAATCGCCTCAGATGTTAAAAACGCTGCTGGAAACAGCCCTGATTGAAAGCGCGGAATCATCAAACCGCATTGAAGGGGTAACGGTTGATCACGCTCGATTAAAACCGCTGGTTATCGGCCACAGTAAACCCCGCGACCGTTCGGAGGAAGAAGTCGCCGGATACCGCAAAGCGCTGGATTTGATACATAAAAAACACAAAAGTCTTCGGATTACTCCAGAGACGGTTAAAGCATTGCATCGCCTCTGCCGCGGTGAGTCGTGGGACGCGGGCAAATGGAAAGAAAAAGACAACGACATTATTCGCAAGCACGCCGATGGCCGTGTGGAAGTGATTTACAAGCCCGTGAGCGCCGCTGAAACACCGGAGATGATGAGGCAGTTATGTTTGTCATACGAGTATAGCGTTTCCCAGCTCAAATATCCCGACCTTTACGCGATCACCTGCCTGGTGCTTGATTTTTTAAGTATCCATCCCTTCCGGGATGGCAACGGCAGGGCTTCGCGGCTTTTGACGTTACTGGCGCTTTATCAGCACGGATTTATGGTCGTCAAGTATATCAGCCTTGAGCGTATCGTTGAACAGTCAAAAGAAACGTATTACGAAACTCTCAATAAAAGCTCGCAAAAATGGCATGCCGCAAAGCATGATGTGATGCCGTGGTTCAATTATTTCCTCGGGACGGTACTTGCGGCTTATAAGGAGTTTGAAGAGCGTGCGTCAAACTTCAAACCCGCTCGGGGAGCAAAAACAGCGCTACTAATGAAAGCGGTTGACAGTCAACAGGGAGAATTTTCTATCTCGGATATTGAACGCGCTTGCCCCTCGGTTAGTCGGGTATTGATTAAAAAAGTGCTCCTTCAATTGCAAAAAGATAAAAAGGTCGCATGTCTGGGCAAAGGGCAGTCCGCAAAATGGAAACGAATGGTATACTAACTTTGCGAATGGTATACTGAATGGTATATTATTATCATTAATAAATAAAAAAATAGCCAGTAGAAACAGGGACTGTGATCGGGGCAAGATCATAATGATCTTGCCCCGATCAAATGGATACACCTCCAAAAAGAATTTCACAGTAAAGCCGGCCAAGCCATCCGGCAGGGCCGGGTGAATGACGCGCTGGCCGAATGGATGCGCATGATAGAATTAGCGCCGGAATGGAAAGATACTTATGAAAACCTGGGATGGTTGTACCTTAAAATGAAGCGCCCGGAAGCAACCTTTAAAATGTATAGCCGAGCGGATGAACTGGGTTGGCTGACTCCGGCAGCCTATAATAATCTCGGCGTGCAGTACATGCAGCGCGCCCGTTATGCCGAAGCCCAACGCTGCTTCGCCCTGGCCCTGGAGCAGGCTCCGGATATGCAAGCGGCGCGCGATAATCTGGACCTGCTTAATAAGCAACCTTGAACGTGCCAATTTAAAAGAGGGACTAATTATGGAAATGCAAACTATCCACATCATAATTCTGCTAATCACCGGCCTGGGGGTTGGATTTGCGGGTGGACTTTTAGGCGTAGGCGGATGTTTTATTATGGTGCCGATCCAGTTTTGGGTATTAACCTCGCTAGGGTTTGACGCTACCATGGCCATTAGAATTGCTTTTGGCACCGGACTGGCCGTGGTTTTACCTACAGCCATTAGCAGCGCCCTGGGACATCACCGCAAACATGTTGTTTATTGGAAAGCCGGTATTATCCTGGGTTTAACCGGTTTTGCCGGCGCCTTTACAGGCGGGTTCATTGCTACCCATGTTTCCGGCGATTTTCTAAAGGTCGGATTCGGGCTGGTTATTTTAGCCGGCGCGCTCAGAATGCTGACAGCCAAACCATTAAAAGTGGATGGAGAGCCGGTAGATAAGGTGTCAATTTTTATGCTCTGGGGATTTCCGCTGGGAATGGTATCCGGCATGTTAGGGATAGGCGGCGGGGTATTAATAGTGCCGGTTATGGTTTATGCCCTGCGATTTAAAATCCATCAGGCTGTGGGAACCTCCTCGGCCTTAATGATAATTACCTCCATCGGAGCCATTATAGCTTACATGGTCAATGGATGGCATGTTTCAGGCTTGCCGTCCTATTCTTTAGGTTATGTTAATCTTTTGCAATGGATTATATTGGCGGGAACCAGCGTGCCTATGGCGCAATTGGGAGTGAAAGCCGCGCATAAGCTCCCGGCTAAACAGTTAAAGTGGATATTTATAATTATAATGTTTTACATGGGTTTGAAAATGACAGGGTTTTTTAGTTTGCTTCATGTGCCGATATGATTTAGGATATAGGTTACCCACCTTAGACGGCACTTAGGTTACATCAATAATTGGTTACAAGTGGATTTATTTATAAGTATAAGGAGTCGTTGCTTTTAATGAAAATCACGGTTTTAATCCCGGCTCGGAATGAACAGGAGACCATTCTGGAAATTTTGCATCGTGTCAAGATGGAATTTGAATATTTTGACGGCGAGATTATTGTGATTGACGACGGCTCGCACGACGCCACGGCCGAGCTGGTCGGTTCTGTTTCCGGGGTCTCGGTCATCCGCCTGCCGGTTTCCCGGGGCAAAGGCGCGGCCTTGCAGGCCGGACTGCGGCAAGCCCGGGGAGACATTATTCTAATCCAGGATGCCGACCTGGAATATGATCCTACTGATTATCCGATATTGCTCCGGTCCGTACTAAAAGGGGAAGCCCAGGTAGTATACGGTTCGAGGATACTGGGCGCGGCCGCGGGACGCAGTACGGGTCTTCCCAGCCTGGAAAGGTATTGGGGAGGAAGATTTCTATCATGGTTGACCACAGCTCTTTATGGTGCTAAGATAACTGACATTAACACCGGGTATAAAGTCTTCCGTACGGCATGTTTGCGAAACCTGGAATTCCAGGCCGAGGGTTTTGAGTTTTCGGCTGAGATAACCGCCCAACTGCTTAAAAAGGGGATTCCGATTCTGGAAGTACCGATTGCCTACACTCCCCGAACCTTGGTTCAAGGAAAGAAATATTGCTGGAAAGATGGAATTAGGGCGTTAGGGATGCTATTGAAAATGCGGTGGAAGCAACCGGAAGAGCAAGACAAAACAGGAGATTGTAAACTTGAAAAAGAATAGCCCGAAGAAGAAGGCATCTATGAAACGGGGCAAGCTTTTACCAGTGGCTGATCCGAAAGATCCGGAAATTACGCCTAAGTTGGTGAAAGAGCACGGTTTAACGCCACGGGAGTATAGCACTATTAATAAAATTCTCGGGCGCCAGCCGACCTATACCGAGCTGGGTATTTTTTCCGTAATGTGGTCGGAACATTGTTCTTATAAAAATTCCCGGCCGGTGCTCCGGCAGTTGCCTACTCAGGGCCCCCGGGTCATTCAAGGGCCGGGCGAGAACGCGGGAGTAATGGATATTGGCGGAGGCCGGGCCGTATGTTTTAAGGTGGAATCGCATAATCATCCCAGCGCGATTGAGCCGTACCAGGGAGCGGCTACCGGTGTGGGCGGAATTCTGCGGGATATTTTTACCATGGGAGCCCGTCCTGTGGCCTGCCTCGATTCCCTGCGGTTTGGAAAACTCAATCACCTGCGGGCCCGCCGCCATTTTACCGGGGTAGTGGCCGGGATAGCCGGTTATGGCAATTGCATTGGTGTGCCGACCATTGGCGGAGAAGTGATGTTTGATGATACTTATTTGGATAATTGCCTGGTAAACGTTATGGCCGTGGGATTCATGCGGCATAAGCATCTGACCCTGGGCCGGGCGCACGGGGTTGGCAACCGGGTTATATACATCGGAGCTACGACCGGAAGGGACGGAATTCACGGAGCCACTTTTGCGTCCGAGGAGTTATCTGAGGAAGCTGAGGAACGGCGGAGCGCGGTCCAGGTAGCAGATCCTTTTATGGAAAAACTCCTCTTGGAAGCCACCCTGGAATTAATCCGGGGCGGACACTTGGTCGGTATCCAGGATATGGGAGCCGCCGGTTTAAGCTGCTCGACCAGTGAAATGGCGGCCCGGGGACATACGGGTATTGATATCGAACTGGCCCACGTACCCCAGAGGGAATCCGGGATGACGCCTTATGAAATCATGCTCTCCGAGTCACAGGAACGCATGCTGCTGATTGCCAAGCCAGGGCAGGAGAAGGCGGTAAAGCGCATATTGAAAAAATGGCATCTCCATGCCGCGGATATCGGATGCGTTACCAAGGACGGCCTGGTAAGAGTGAGATACCATGGGCAAGTAGTGGCCGAGATGCCGGCCGGTGCCTTGGCAGATACCAAGTTTCCGGGATATCCCACTTACCACCGGCCCGCGAGGCGTCCGGCTTATCTTGACAAGGTGAAAACATTTCCCGCTGAGTTTCAAAGCCGTGAACCTGATCTGGAAAATGCGCTCTTGCGATTACTCGCGTCTCAGAATCTATGTTCCAAACGTTATATCTGGCAGCAATATGACCACATGGTCCGGACCAACACCCTGCTTCTGCCGGGTGCGGGCGCCGCGGTTTTACGGGTCAAGCATACTAAAAAAGCCGTGGCCGTGGCTATGGACGGGAACAACCGCTATACTTATCTGGATCCTCATCTGGGCGGGCGCATTGCCGTGGCGGAAGCCGCCCGCAATGTGGCTGTCACCGGGGCGCTGCCGATCGGCGTAACCAACTGCCTGAATTTTGGCAATCCCATGGATCCCGAGATATTCTGGCAATTCAAGCAGGCGGTAAAGGGAATGGCCGAAGCCTGCCGGGCCTTGAACCTTCCCGTAACCGGAGGAAACGTCAGTTTATATAATGAAAGTCCGGCCGGAGCAGTGGATCCTACCCCGATTGTGGGAGTGGTAGGCTTGCTGGAAGATCACGCCCTCATGGTTACCCCCTGGTTTAAAACCTCGGGGGATGTTATTGTCTTGCTGGGTAAAACCCATGATGAATTAGGCGGGTCATCCTGGCTCTATGAATTGCAGGGAATCAAGGCGGGAAAACCGCCGGTCTTGAATCTTAAACCTGAATCTGCGCTTCAGAAAGTCCTGGTCCAGGCCGCTGGTTTAGGTCTTTTAAGGTCGGCGCAGGACTGTTCAGACGGGGGGCTGGCCGTAGCTGCGGCGGAATGCACTTTTTTAGGCCGGACCGCCGGCCAGGTCTTAATGGGCGCGGAATTGAATTTGGGCACCGGACTTTCGGACACCAGCCTGCTTTTCTCGGAAAGCCAGTCCCGGGTGCTGGCGAGTGTTTCACCTCCGGATTTTCTGCGCCTGGTTGATTTATGCCGGAGCAAGGGATTGGACCTGATAGAAGTAGGCCGGGTCGGAGGGAAATTCCTGCGTGTCTATCATCATGGCAGGCCCCTGCTGGAACAAAAAACCGGGGATCTGTATTCCGCCTGGAAAAACGGATTAGCAGCATATGTTTAAGGATAAGCCCCGGGAGGCCTGCGGCGTAGCCGGGGTATATGGCGCGCCCGAGGCTTCCAAGCTGGTTTATTTAATGCTTTACGCTATGCAGCATCGCGGTCAGGAAGGCGCCGGAATCGTAGTCGCCAATGACCGCGGTTTTGATGCGGTGAGAAATACGGGTCTGGTGGCGGATATTTTCAACGCTGATAATCTCGCAGCTATGGCCGGCGTCTCGGCTATCGGCCACGTCCGATATTCCACTACCGGATCTTCAGTGGAAAAAAACGCCCAGCCGATTATGGTGGGGTATAGCCGCGGAAACCTGGCCGTGGCGCATAACGGCAACCTGGTGAATGCTGATGAAATTCATCGCGAACTGGAGGAGTACGGTTCAATATTTCAGACCACGGCAGACACCGAGGTTCTCATCCATTTAATCGCCCGGAGTGCGGAAGATGATTTTCTCGACGCCCTGACGGACAGCCTTAAAAAACTAAAAGGCGCCTATTCCCTGGTTCTATTGACCGACGATTCCCTGATTGCGGTTCGCGATCCCCAGGGTTTTCGTCCGCTGGCCCTGGGCAAGATTAAGGACGCCTATGTAGCAGCTTCCGAGACCTGCGCTTTTGATCTCATCGGTGCTGAGTATATCCGGGATATCGAGCCCGGAGAGATTGTAATAATTGACCGGAAGGGGATGCGGTCCCGGCGCTTTGCGGAAAAAAATACCGGAGAAGCGCTCTGTATTTTTGAAAACATTTACTTTTCCCGCCCGGATTCCTGGATTTTCGGCCACTCCTGCTGGGAATCCCGGCGCCGGCTGGGAATCATGCTGGCCCGGGAAAATAAGCATGCCGCCGATATCGTGGTTCCGGTTCCGGATTCAGGAGTATGCGCGGCGATTGGCTTTGCCGAGGAGTCCCGGCTTCCTTTTGCCATGGCTCTGATTCGTAACCATTATGTCGGCCGAACATTTATTGAGCCTTCCCAATCCATTAGGGATTTCGGGGTGAGGCTGAAATTTAATTGTGTTCGGGAAGCGGTAAAGGGAAAACGCGTTATAGTAGTGGATGACTCCCTGGTCCGGGGCACTACTTCGCGTAAAATTGTCAGCATGATCCGGCAGGCCGGGGCCAGGGAAATTCATATGCGCTTAAGTTCGCCGCCGGTAAAGTATCCCTGCTTCTACGGTATGGATTTTCCCACGCGCCGTGAGTTAATCGCCGCCAATCATGATCTCGGGCAGATTGCCGAGTTTTTGCAAGTAGACAGCGTAGCCTACCTGTCACGCGAGGGTATGCTGAAGGCCATGCCGAACCACGAAGGGAATTTCTGCCAGGCTTGCTTCAACGGAGATTATCCCGTGGATTTTAAAAACCGGCAGGAGATAAGCGGGCGGGATGTAAAAGAGAAGCAGGTTAGCAGGAAGCGCATCACTCAAATATAAAAAAATATGGGAGGGTCGGAAGTGAATAAAAATATCTCTCAGGACGCCTATGCCGCGGCCGGAGTGGACATTAAGGCCGGCCAGGAAGCCGTACGCCGGATGCGAAATCATGTTCGTACCGCGCGAACCAAGGGAGTGCTGGGAGACCTGGGGGCTTTTGGAGGTCTTTTCCTGCTTCCCACGGGCTATAGTCAGCCGGTGTTGGTAAGTTCTACGGATGGCGTCGGGACCAAGGTCATGCTGGCCGCCGGGATGAACCGCTATGATACGGTCGGGCAAGACCTGGTAAATCATTGCGTGAATGACATTCTGGTCCAGGGGGCATGCCCGCTTTTTTTTATGGACTACTTTGCCACGGGCAAATTAAATCCCCTGGTGGCCGAACAAATCGTCAAGGGATTAGCCAAGGCCTGCCGGGAAAATCAGTGCGCGCTCTTAGGCGGAGAAACCGCCGAGATGCCGGGAGTTTACCATGGCGAAGATTTCGATCTGGCCGGCACTATAGTTGGTATGGTTGAGAAAAAATCAGTGATTGACGGCCAACGCATACGGCCCGGAGACGTGCTGCTGGGCCTGCCCTCCAGCGGCCTGCATACTAACGGGTATTCTCTGGTCCGCCGGATTTTATTCCAACAAAAGGGATATAACCTGCAGACCTTTATTCCGGAGCTTTCCCTGGGACTGGGGGACGAGCTTCTGAAAGTACACCGTTCCTACCTGGCGGTGATACAATCCCTGCTGAAGAAAATCCGGGTAAAAGGACTGGCCCATCTCACCGGCGGAGGCTGGCTGGAAAATATTCCGCGGATTCTTCCGTCTGATTGCCAGGCGCTTGTTGAGCAGGGCAGCTGGCCCATACTTCCGATTTTTAATTATCTGCAAGAGAAAGGACGGCTGGATGAAACTACCATGTACCGGACTTTTAATATGGGCATCGGCATGGTGATAGTAGTTGCCCGCTCAGAGGCGGATCAAGCCGTACAAGCCGTGAAGGCTCTGCGGGAACCGGTTTATCAGGTGGGAGAGATCGTAAAAGGCTCCAAGTGCGTCCGCCTCGTGTGACATGTCCCCTTACTTACGGAACAATATTTTGGAACCAAAGGATTAGTTAAATGAAAATAATCAAAGATGCTTTAACTCGGGCTGAACTCAATCAGGCGGCAGACGCGCTATTTGGCAATATGATAAAAGCCGTGGTTGATATTGACCGGAAAGTAATGGCAGTAGACGCGGAACTTCATTCTGATATAGAAGCATTGCTTTTAGAAGATGGTTCGAATCAAAAAAATCTCTGGGGAATCAATTTGTATCCTGAAATTCCCGGAAATGATTTTGTGGAGTTTGATGCCATGATCAACCTGAAACCTTCACAGGGCAATCGAAGCCGCGGAGTAGAGGATGTAAAAATTCAGAAAGAAATCATGGCGGTGGTTGAAAAGTGGGTGAAAGGATGAATTACCAGCATAAAGATCTTGCGGCCGGAAGGTGGCAGCAGTTAAGCTTGATTGAACAAATGGCGAATATCGGGAGTGAAGTTGAACGCTTTATAAATTGGCGAGTGAAGAAAAATGAGGTTTATTGTCAAAAGTCATTTGAACGGGCGCTGGAGTTATTGGATTTATCAATCGATAATTTTACAAAAGCTTTTCATTTAAAAGAGCTGGTACGGGTAAGAGAAGCTCTGGTGGATTTTTATTTAGAAGCGGGGCACTTCAAAGCAACGGCGGAGTCCTGGAAAAAATACTTTTCCCATTTTACCTTTGCAGTGCGGAAAAATCATTAAGGACATAGGGGACATGTCCCCTTAGGGGCCTGAGAGTAAGCTATCAGTTACGGTACTAAAATCGCAATGTGATAAAGTAAGCGTTGAGAATCGAAAATAGAAAATTGACCGCATTTGAATATTATTATCTATGTTTAAGGTTCAAATGCTACGTAACCTATCAGTCATGTTAGTGCCATGACTGATAGGTTACGCCGGAGAGCATCTTTTCCTTGATGCGCGCCAATTCCGGAGAAAGTCCCAGCCAATAAATTTCAGGATTTCGCAAGCGCAGGTATTCTTCCGGAAATTCCGCCAGCTTTTTCCGGGCGTAATTACGGATCTCCGACAGCGCGGGGCGGGCGGCAGTATTTTCTTTCGGCCGGATCACAGGCTGCAGCAGGTCCTCCACGTAAGCCACTCCGGTAATAGTGCGCTTCTGATGCAAATACCGGCGGTCAACAGCCAAAAGCTCAGGTCCTTGCGGCAGGGGTTCTTCCTCGAAAATCATAATATCCCCCAAAGGTTGATGCTTTTCATTATAGCAGCGTATGGGACGCTTCAGCCCCGGATCCGTGGTTTTTTCGGGATTTCCGGTCAGCTTGATGCGGGGAAGCCAGGATCCTTTTCTTTCCATAGCCACTAGTTTATACACGCCGTCCAGGGCCGGGTGATCCTTGGAAGTTATCAAATGAGTGCCCACGGCCCACATGTTGATTTTAGCGCCCTGGCGCTTTAAATCCGCGATCAGGTCCTCATCCAGGTCATTGGTGCCGATAATGGTCACTTGCGGCATTCCGGCTTCTAAGAATTTATTATGAGCGGCTTTGGAAAGTTTTGCCAGGTCTCCGGAGTCAATACGGATGGCCGGTGGAATATGCGGCCGGGTCTTGAATACATCTATGGCGTTGGGCACTCCGCTGCGCAGCGTGTCGTAGGTATCAACCAGCAGGGCGCATCCGCGGGGAAAAGTATCGGCAAAGGCCTCAAAAGACTCCTTCTCATTAGGGAAGACCATGACCCAGGAATGGGCATGCGTGCCCCGAACCGGAATATCGAAGAGCCGTCCGGCCAGGACATTACTGGTAGCCATGGCTCCACCGATATAAGCCGCCCGGCTGCCGGTCAGCCCGCCATCCGGTCCCTGGGCCCGGCGCAGGCCGAATTCGAGTACCGGATCGCCTTGGGCGGCCTGGCAGATGCGGGCGGTCTTGGTCGCGATGAGGGATTGGTAATTTAAAGCGTTGAGCAGAAAGGTTTCCACTAATTGCGCGTGCCCCAGCGGGCCGGTAACCCGGATAATGGGTTCATGGGGAAAAACCGGCGTTCCCTCGGGCATGGCACGGATTTCCAGCGCGGGCTGGAACTTGGCCAAATAGTCCAGAGTGGCCTGGTCAAAGACCCGGAGGCTTTCCAGGTATTCCAGATCCGGGTGTGTAAAACGGAGATTTTCCAGGTAATCCATGAATTGTTCCAGTCCGGCGGTCAGTACAAAACCGGTATGCGGAGGCAGTGTGCGGAAAAAATATTCAAAAGAAACCGGTTGATCGGCTAAACCGTGTTTTAAATAACCGGCCAGCATGGTCAACTGGTAAAAATCCGTCATCAAGGCCATGCCTTGCCGGTGCAGCCAATGTTGCGAATTGGAAGAAGCAGGCATGATTAAACCAGTTCCCGGCTGGAGGTGAGGTTTACACCGGCCGCTTGCATAATCTGCACGGCTTTTTCTTCGCTGCCAGGAGATATATTCACGCCGCGTACCGCGTCCTGAATCAGCCAGACCTCGAATCCGGAGCGCAGCGCATCCAGAGCAGTGGCTTTAACGCAGTACTCCATAGCCACCCCGGTTACGAAAATCCGCTGAATATTACGCTGCTTCAGCCACTGGGCCAGATCCGTATCCTGAAATCCGGAGTAGGCCTCCTTATCCGGAGCCTCGGCCTTGCTGACAAGCTTATCAGCTGAACTGCTTTCCAGGTCCGGGTGAAATTCCGCGCCCCGGGTTCCCTGCACGCAATGCGCCGGCCAGGAACCATCCTTAAAAGCCGGGGAAACCGCAAAGCTGATATGATCAGCAGGGTGCCAATCCCGCGTAAAGACCCGGGTTGAAAAACCGGCCAGCAGACGATTGATCAGGGGGATAATCTCATCCCCTCCGGAAACCGCGAGCGCGCCGCCCGGCATAAAATCATTCTGCATATCCACGACAATCAAAGCGTCCGCGGGAGTAATAGTGAGCGGCATGGCGGGTATCTCCTTTGTTTGAAGTTTGCTTCCCGTCCAGGGTGTATGTATTTTCCGTCTTTTGTAAATTAAAGTCAAGCCGGGATGAGATATTCTAGTGTCATGTTTCACAGGTACGTTGAATATATGTTTTGTCATTCCGGCATGCTTGAAGCCGGAATCCAGAGGCTTTGATTTACAGATAGGAATTTGCTTTTTAGCTCATCAGTGCTCAAATGTCAAAATGTCACGAATATTTCTTTTCCTTTTTCGTCGACACTGTCGTCGAAATTTGACCCCGCCGCGATCAATAAATATTTTCCTTTGTCCTGGTCTCACGATGTTATGTCAAGAAAAAAGTTATCCGCGAAAAAAAAGACTGCTCAGGGGAAAGAACATGGTGATTTTTTATTTAGGAGTTGGGGGAAAAATATCGTCATTGACGGCTGCTCCAGTTTTTGCTATATTATCATTCAAAAGCAATTACCTACCAGCTCAGCTTGCCGAAGATATTAGCAATTTAGTTAAAAAAGTATATCGATTATCAAAATAATTAGGAACGAAACAATGAATGCAGAAAATTATGACAATATTGAATATAAGGAAAATTTTTTAAAAGCAGTAATATTTCGAATTGGTTTTAATAATATATTAAAAATATCACAAACTTTACCTGTTGCATTTCAAGATAAAATAAGGGCTAATTTTCCAATAACTGAAGAACACTCGGGGACAAAAATATTTACAGCCATTCAGGGTAATAAAAAGCAAGAACAAACAGAGTTTTATAAAGAATGGTGGTTTTTTAATAAAGATAAAACTATGAAGGTTACTATAAATCCAGAAAGTTATGTATTTGAATCATTTAGTTATAAGAATTTTGAGGTTATTAATAAAAATATAAAAGAAACCTATGAAATATTTTCTCAGGAATATTCACCAATTGTATTTAATCGAATAGGTCTTAGGTACGTCAATGAATTATCTGTAAAGGATGGAAATCCTCTTAATTGGACTGAATATATTGATGAAAATTTAACAAAAACAACAGACAGCTTTATCAAAGAAAAAGATAAAATATCTCGAGCTATGTCACAAATGCATTTAAACTATGATGATAAGATGTTGATTTTTACATATGGTTTACATAACACGGAATTTCCTTCTAAAATAAGCAGGAAAGAGTTTGCTTTGGATCTGGATTGTTATACAACGGAATTTCCTGAAGAACAAAATATAAATATAGTCGAGGATTATCTGTGCACATTTCATAATTTGATTCAGAAGTATTTTGAAATGAGCATTAAAGATAAATTAAGAAATTTAATGGGGAGTAAAAAATGAATAAATATTTTGAACAAAAAACAGAAAACTATTTTACACAAAACACCAAAGAATCAACAAAGAAGGATTCTGCAGAAAAAATAAAATCGTATGATAAGGTTGAAATAGGCAAAGAATATAGTCGTAAAACTTCATCGTCTCGAGTAGTTGGATATGTTACAAAGCAAGATTGAGTCTTTTTATGAGAAACATAGTAAAAGTAGAGTTTGTCAGGGAGATATTCTTAGGGATTTTAAATTTAATATAGTTGCTGGAGATGAAATAATAGAGAAAGAGATACTGTATGTTACGGTTGTTTCCCAAGATTGCGACTTGGATTTGAATAAGAAAAATAATCAAATATCAGATAGTGGCGAAGAAATAAATAATCAATTTTTACCCAACGCATTAATCCTACCAGCTTTTACTGTTAATGAATTTAAAGAGGGTGAACATTTAAAAGAATTGTATAAAGTAGTGCAGGAGCGAAAAAATCAAAAAATAATTGACAAAATAAAAGAACAGAAAATGGAAAGGTATCATTTCATTCCACGAAATTTAGATTTTCAAATACCAGAGCTTATTGTTGATTTTAAAATACACTTTACAATTCCGCTAGGGGATATTGGGCAAACTTATAATGAGTGCTATTTAGCTACAATCAACGAGCTATTTCGTGAGAGACTATCGCAAAGATTCACTACGTTTATTAACAGAATTGCTTTGCCGGAACTGGAGTTTGTAGCAGAACAATGACCGAAATTTATAAATTGTTGGTACATTTCAACATGCTATTAAAATACTTGCTCGCCTATTTTTGAGCCATTTAAATCAAACGTGTATCTGTTGCGAAAACGCAATTTCTGGCAAATGCACTCCCATTTCGTCTCCACGGCGAAAGCCTGGGTCCAGGCCTGATTTTATCTATAAAGTCGCTGGATTCCGGCTAAAATCATGCCGGAATGACGGGCACTTCAGAACTTAGCACTTGGCTTAGGTTGCTTGAATTTGTCGTTTCCGCAACAGACATTAATTAAATTATCCGTTAAAATTACTTTGTTGTAAGCAGCATTGTTGTCCAAATTCCCCTTTGATTTACACTTTTACAGCATATATTTTAATGAAATCCCTTATTTTTCAACACTTTTAAGTTTTTAGCGATAGATAGAGTCTATCCGGAGTCTCCCGGGTTTAATCCAAATATTTTTCCGGGAAAATGTTTCCGCGGTTTAGAATACCGGCCGGGTCGAAGATGCGCTTGACCCGGGCCATTTCCCGCAAGCCCGGCTCTCCCACCATGATTTCCATAAAGGCATGCTTGATTTTACCGATGCCGTGCTCAGCGCTTACCGTACCGCCGCGGGCTACTGCTTCGCGGGCGAACTGTAAATAGAGATCTTTGGCAGCCTGGAATTCCGAGGCCTGACGGGGCAGTATATTGACGTGCAGATGGCATTCTCCAATATGCCCGAAAATTAAATATTGCAATCCCAGGCTCTCCAGGCCGCGGCGATAAATATTGAGCATTTCAGGAAAAGCTTTCTCCGGTACTGCCATATCGGTTCCCACCTTGGGGAAATTGCGCTGCCTTACCAGGCGGTTAACAGCTTCGGGCAGGGCATGGCGAAATTCCTGCAAACGCCGGACATCCGGTTCGGTTTCCGCATACCAGATCATGTTTTCCGATACGCCTCTTTGATCCAGAAATTCCGACCATTGTGCAAGTGCCTCATCCTGCTTGCCGGGAGAATACTCCTGTTCCATCAATAATACGGCCCGGCTGATATCAGGGATATTGGGAAATTCCGGCCGGAGCAAATCCAGAGCCTGCTGATCCATGAACTCCAACGAGGCCGGACCGGTCTGGAAGGCGGAATCTTTGGTCTGGTTGCGAATAATCGCGGCGCAATCAACCGCGCTCGGCATATCCGGGAAAAAGACGGCCAGCGTGAAACGGCCGGCCGGCGCGCGCAGCAATTTGAGTTTCAGAGAGGTAATTACTGCCAGAGTACCGTCCATGCCGATTAACAGATCAATCGGGTCCATATCCGGCACGGAGAAGTATCCAGCCGCATTTTTAGTCACTTCCAGGGAGGGAAGCAAGGGGCGTTGGCATTCCAGTGTTCGGCCGGAAGACAGCGGGAATTTCAAGAGGTCTTGGGAGGTCCGGGATCGGCCGCGTTCCAGGCGCAGGATTTCACCCGTGGACAGCACGGCGGTTAAAGCCAGCACGTGTTCGCGGGTGGCGCCGTATTTAAAACTCCGTCCGCCGCTGGCATTGGTTGACGCATTACCGCCCAGCGTGCCGGTTTTCTCCGTGGGATCCGGGCCGTAGAGCAGGCCGGCCTGGCTAGCCGCGGATATCAGGGTTTCCAGCCGGACCGCCGGGCCAAGAGTTACCCAGCCGCCTTCTCCGGTGAGTTCAATCTTATTGAGAGTATCCAGGCGTTCCATGGAAAGCAGGGTGCCTCCCTGGGCAATGCATCCCGCGCTTACTCCGGTACGGCCCCCCACGATGGTGATGCTTTCTTTCTTCCGGGAGGCTTGCTTTAAATATTCAGCGACCTCGGATTCGGTCTCGGGAATTACCAGGCGTTCGGCATATCCCTGGGTGAAACCTGAGGCATCTTCCAAATACCCAGTTATGACAGACGGATCAATTTTAATCAGCAAGGCCGCGGCCTCCTCTTCTGCCGGATATCCTAGCATGGAGCGGTATAAAATTGGAACAGCAATTCTCTTGATTCCATATTTAATTCAGCAATAAAAGGATAAATTCCATGTCTAACCAGACATGGGAGAAAAAATCTATAAATCCCGCCATCCTAAAAGAACTAAGTTGTGGCAATGTTTGCATGTCCATTTCGATGATTACCTTAACCATTATAAAGAGAAGTATGAAAAAAGCCATGGCTATTTGAGACCGATAGTTTTAGAAGTAGTAAAGAAATATCTGGAATGTGGGGATTTGAGCAAAGGCTTTGCGCGGATAGTATGCCAGAAGTGTAAACAAGAATATTTATTAGCCTTTTCCTGCCGGGGACGATGGTTTTGTCCCAGTTGTCATCAGAAAAAAGTATTGCATTTTGGTGAAAATATCACCGCTAACATAGCCTATCCGGTGGATTATTTTAGGTCTGCTCCTGGCCGCTGGCAACGGAATTCAAGCTTCCCTTGCCGGCTTTGTCATCCTGCCCACCCTGTTAATGCTGCTGTTTTGCCAAAAATACCCGAAATGGTGGTTTGACTGGAATTTTAATCTCGCCGGTTTCGCGGCCCGTGTCACGGTTTATATCACGCTCCTAAGCGATGTCTATCCTTCCACCGATGAAGAACAGTACGTGCACCTTCAGCTCCCTTACCCGAATGCCAAAGAAGATCTCAACCGCTGGCTGCCCCTGGTCAAATGGTTTCTCGCCATCCCCCATTACATCGTCCTGGCCGTACTCAGCATTATCGTCATAATCGTCGTAATAATTTCCTGGTTCGCGATCCTGTTTACAGGTCGCATTCCCAAGAATTTTTTTGAATTTATCGCAGGGGTGTTTCGCTGGCATTTGCGGGTGGCAGGGTATGCCCTGCTGCTAACCACAGACCAATATCCGCCGTTTCGTTTAGTAGAATAGGGCATAGGGGAACTCCAGAAGATCATCGCGTCCCGCTTTCATATTATTTTTATGGCGTCTTGGGAACTATAGCTTGCCAAAAAGGGAGTAGTTTAATAAAATGCAGCTTTAAAAGGTGCACAATAATTTATGCTGTAAAAATTCGGCAAAAGGAGGCGAAGACCGGCATAAAATAGCAGCCAGGCCGGCGGGCGGCAAACGAAAAAAACAGGAGGAAAACCGAATGATAAAAAAGATTATGATTATCGTCCTGAGCGTATTCCTGACCGGCTCTTTGGCCAATGCTTGGGTAAGCTGGGAAACGTACGACAGCACGGCTGGTGTTTTTTTTGATGAAAACGGTTATGATTATATTCAGAAATACCCCCATCTCCTGGCCGGCAATCAAATGTCCGCGCGTTACCATCTCAGCGGCCTGGTTGACTGCCTGTCTTATCTTTCCAATTTCGACGATTTAAACCAGAATACTTTGGCTTCCAAATTCGGATTTGTCAGCCCTTATTTTATGGATATGTTCAATTTTGGTTTGAGTGTTGATCTCAATAAAAGTAATGACCCGAATGACGTGTACAAAAAAACAAATACCATCGGCTATGACCCGGATGATGACGGTATTTATGAACAAATTGATAAAAGTGTTTATGAGTATGGTAGAGAATACGAGGACGGAAATTCCACCCTTGATTTTGGATTGGGATGTAAAATAAATGAAAGCTTCAGCCTGGGCCTGTCTTATGAAATGTACGGCCTGGACCACAACTACACGAGGAACTGGACCGAGGAATTCACACAACGCAACGCTGATGGGTTCCTGGGTTATAGCTCCACGCTTAATGATGAAACCCGCACCCAGTCACCGGATAAAAAGCAGAGCTTTATTTTAAGCGCCTTGCTGGCACTCGGCGAACAATTGCAAATTCATCCCCAACTCGGTTATGAAATAAACGCATGGCAGGAAATAAGGGAAAGGGAATACCGGAGACTTACTGATCATGACCCGGAATCCACGAGTAATGGAGGATTGTACGGCCAGGCAAATACTGATGAACAAATAGGTTATAACATGGTTAACAGTATTATTTTTAACTATCCCTATTATCTTAGTTCATCTTATTGGGAGAGAGCAGACGGCACCGAGGATTTAAATATGTTTTTTATCTGCCCGGAGGCTCATTACCGGATAAATGACTCCTGCCTTTTCAAACTCATGCCTTTTTACCGAAGCGGCACGGGAACTATAAATAATGCCAAGCAAGATTATTATAAAGACGAAACCAAAAGGCCCAATACCGCGGATTCTTTTACCGAGACAAGGACGGAAGAAAGGCTTTTGAATTACACGGAGACCGGAGACAATACCCTGACCAATTACGGCGCGCGGCTGGATACGATCTTTGATATAACGCCCAACATCCTGATCGGTTTGGGTTTATCCTGGCAAGTCAGCAATCAGGAAAAGGACATGTCCACCCAGGCGGATTATACCCGCTTACTTACATATGATAATGGAGACGGCTCGACTTTTAACGGATTTGATACTTTGGGTGGGTTTGCCGGAGAAGAAGGAACTCAAACCATAAGAGAAGACAAGGAAGTGGAAATAACTAAGACCTCTTATGAGAATACCATCTCTCTGCCTATCGGCGTACAGGCAAAAATATTGGATAATTTGACTTTGCGTTGCGGCATGCGAAGAATCCATCAGGCTATAGCCGGAAAGGTAGTGTTCAAGACCGTCAGCGACGCTCAAACCGATACCTCGCTGGATTATGCCGATCCCGCGGTGGATGATGAACAAATCGTCTCCACCAATACTGAGGATGCAATGGATGATGATGAAGAATATGTTTACATATCCGAAAGTCAGTGGACTGATTATTCCTTTGGTTTTGGTTATGAACCATGGGAGAATATCCTGATTGATTTTTACTGGCAACTTAGTTACTGGTCCATGAATTCTTCCCTGACATTAACTTACCGGTTTTAAGCAGTACAGCTCGGCCGGAGTTTTACTTTCCCGGAGAACGCCCAGAGAACGCGGCCTGGCGGGATTTGTTGAGTAAACTCCCAGCTTCATCCCCAGCTGGAAAGCCGGGGAATTTGCGACTAACGTATTAAGGAGGATTGTGAATAATGAAAACCAAGTTGTACATGATAATAACGGCCGGTTTACTGGCAGGTGTTTTATGTTCCTCAGGCTGCAGTAAGGGAGTTGGCGACAGTCCGGCCCTTTTTCCCAATGTGAGCGCCCCGGCCTTTGGGGCTGATACCACCAATCCGGACCCTACTGGAATCCTGCTTAGTAATACCGGCTTTTCCGACACTAAAATGTTAGTGAAATTTGGTAACTTCTTTAGTTCAGTAGAGTATACATTCAATCTCTATGATGGAAGTGTGAAGCTTCTTGCTGGAAAGTCAATCCAGGATTACTGGAATGGGTGTTATTATGAAATAACCAAATCACCGGGAAGCAGTTATGATGTCGGGGTTGAACTTGTAGATGCCAGCGGCAATACCAGCGGCGTGTCGAATATAACCGGCACACTGGCTTCCGTGCCGGCCAATTGCCTGGGTTCAATCAGCGGAAAAATAATCTCTACTAACGGAGGAGTGCCAATTTTCGGCGCAGTGGTAATAGCCTTGCCCCATGTTTCCGGTTATTATAAAAGCACATTGACTAATGCCAAGGGCGAATACTCGCTGTCCGGTTTGGAATCATCCGGTTCAGGAGTTTCGTATGACATACTGGTTTTTTTGAAAAACCCGGATAATATCTGGTTTTATAAAACGTTTGGCACAACCTTACTGGAAGACTCCGTACCAGTGGAAAAGTTTAATTTAACCATTAGTCTTAACTAATTTCCGGCGTTCACAGGGGTACGGCGCACCGTGCCTCTGCTTGCGTCCCGCTTTCATTCATAACTTAGGCCGCATTTTCATTTGTTTGGTTTTTTCCATCGTTCAAGTTTTGGTATTCCTATAGTAAATAACCCTGCCAGGAATCCCGGAAACCCCATCTCCTTTAACTTTCCTTTTACCAAAACTTTCATTTCACCTGCTGTCATATCCGGCTGTAAAAACCGGACATTTCTAGTTTGGTAAAAATAGGACATTTCTACTTTGGGTTGACATGGAACAGTAATTCTCTTGATTTCACATTTTTATATGTTATATTATAAAGAATTTTGTGGAAATCATGGAGAACAGTCTAACTATCTAAAACGGAGCAGAAGTTGAGAGCTTTATTGGTACTTGAAGATGGCAGAGTATTCCACGGCCGGGCTTTTGGCGCAGAAGGCGAGGCAGCGGCTGAGGTGGTATTCAATACCGGTATGTCCGGGTATCAGGAATTATTGACCGATCCTTCTTATTACGGACAGATCGTCAATATGACGTATCCTTTGATCGGTAATTATGGCGTCAATGACGAGGATATGGAGTCGGATCGCATCCAAGTAGCTGGTTTTATAGTCCGGGAACTTTGCCGCTGGCCTTCAAATTATCGCTCGCAGGGCTCCTTGGAAGCCTGGATGAAAAAGCAGGGGATTATCGGAATCGAAGGCATAGATACCCGGGCCTTGACCCGGCATATCCGGGAAGCCGGCAGTATGAACGGTGTGCTTTCTACCCATGATGAGTCTATCGAGTCTTTAAAAAGAAAGGCCCAAGCTGCGCCGCACATGGCAGGCCGGGATTTGGTTAAAAAAGTAACCTGTGCCCAAGCTTATGATTTCTCTGATCCGAAGCAACAGGCTGGCTCGCCGGTTTTTAAGGTAACCGTGATCGACTGTGGTGCTAAAAGCAATATCTGCCGGGAATTAACCTTGCGCAATTGCGGCGTGAGAGTCGTCCCGGCGCATACCCCAGCCGGGGAAATATTGTCCGGACATCCTGACGGGATTATGGTATCTAATGGCCCCGGTGATCCGGCGGCGGTCCCATATCTGGCAAAGACTATCCGGGAACTCATAGGGAAAATCCCTATGTTCGGTATTTGCCTGGGCCATCAGATTATAGGTTTGGCCTTGGGCGGCCGCACGGTTAAGATGAAATTCGGCCATCGCGGAATAAATCATCCGGTTAAGGACCTGGCTACCGGGCAAGTGGGCATTACCTCTCAAAATCATGGATTCTGTGTGGAGGCGGAAAGCCTGCCCCGGGAAATAGAGATTACCCATCTTAACATGAACGATAATAGCGTGGAAGGACTGCGCCATAAGGAAGAGCCGGTTTTCTCAGTGCAGTATCATCCCGAAGCCTCGCCCGGTCCCCATGATGCCGCTGAATTATTTGATCGTTTTACCGGGATGATGGACAAGCATAAAAAACGCGGGTGATGTATTCATATTGTAGAAACAGGTTTTAAACCTGTCTTAAAACTAATGAAGGAATTTTCTGATGCCCAAACGCACGGATATTAAAAAAATACTGATTATCGGCTCCGGCCCGATCGTGATCGGCCAGGCTTGTGAATTTGATTATTCCGGGACGCAGGCCTGCAAGGCGCTGAAGGCGGAAGGCTATGAAATTGTTCTGGTCAATTCCAATCCGGCTACAATTATGACTGATCCGGAAATGGCGGACCGGACCTATATTGAACCCATTACTCCGGAAGTTATGGAACGCATTATTGAAAAAGAGCGTCCCCAGGCAGTACTTCCGACCCTGGGCGGGCAGACCGGCCTGAATATAGCGGTGGAGACCTATAACCAGGGTGTTTTTGAAAAATATAAGGTGGAAATGATAGGACTCAATATAGACGCTATCCACCGGGGCGAGAATCGCGAAAAATTCAAAGCAGTTATTCAGGGCTTGGGACTTGACCTGCCGAAAAGCGGGTTAGGACGCAGCCTGGAGGAGGCTATCAAGGCCGCAGAATCTATCGGATACCCGGTGATTATCCGGCCGGCGTTTACCCTGGGCGGGACCGGCGGCGGGGTGGCCCGGAACGAGGAGGAGTTCAGGAAGATCGCGCGGCTGGGGTTGGAAAATAGTTTGATTCATGAAATATTGATTGAAGAATCCGTGATTGGCTGGAAAGAGTTCGAATTGGAAGTCATGCGGGATCGCAGAGATAATGTAGTGATTATCTGCTCGATCGAGAATTTTGACCCCATGGGTGTCCACACCGGTGACAGTATTACCGTAGCGCCGGCCCAGACCCTGACGGACAAAGAGTATCAAAAGATGCGGGATGCCGGGATTGCCATAATCCGGGCCATTGGCGTGGAAACCGGAGGCTCGAATATCCAGTTTGCCATAAATCCCCAAGACGGACGCCTGGTGGTGATTGAGATGAATCCGCGCGTCTCCCGTTCTTCGGCCCTGGCGAGCAAGGCCACCGGGTTCCCGATCGCCAAGATCGCGGCCCTGCTGGCTGTCGGGTACACGCTGGACGAAATCCCCAATGACATCACGCGCAAGACCATGGCCTGCTTTGAGCCTGCCATTGATTATTGCGTGGTTAAAATCCCCCGCTTTGCTTTTGAGAAATTTCCCGGCGCTGATCCGGGACTGGGCATATCCATGAAATCCGTGGGCGAGACCATGGCCATTGGCCGGACTTTTCGCGAAGCCTTGCAAAAAGGGCTGCGGAGTCTGGAAATTCATCGCAGCGGGTATGAAGACTATCCCAAAATCGGCGCGGATCTTACTCCGGAAATCCTTAAAGCCCGGCTGGCCGTTCCTCACGCGGAGCGGCTCTTTACCTTGCGGGAGGCCATAAAACAGGGGATAAGTATTCCGGAACTTTATGCCATCACAGGCATTGATCCCTGGTTTCTATCCCAATTAAAAACCATTATTGATACGGACCAACAGGAAGTTGGACATGCCTGGGAAAACATGGATCCCGCCTGGTTGAAAAAAATGAAGCAGGAAGGCTTTAGTGATGCGCAGATCGCGGGTTGGGTGGGCCGGACCGAGATCGAGGTCCGGGAAAAGCGCAAAAACCTGGGTGTGCTGCCGACTTACAAATTAGTGGATACCTGCGCGGCGGAATTTGAGTCTTATACCCCTTACTGCTATTCCACTTATGAAGAAGAAAATGAGATGGACCAGGCTTCGGAACAGCCCAAGATCATGATTCTGGGCAGCGGGCCCAACCGGATTGGGCAGGGGATTGAATTTGATTATTGCTGTTGTCACGCCTCTTTTGCTCTGCAGGACTTGGGGTATGAAACCATTATGGTGAATTCCAACCCGGAGACCGTATCTACGGATTATGATACCTCGGACAAACTATATTTTGAGCCCCTGACCTTTGAAGACATCATGAATATTATAGATTTAGAAAAACCCCTGGGCGTGATTGTCCAATTCGGCGGGCAGACACCCTTAAACCTGGCCCGCCGGCTCCAGGATGCCGGCGCTCCGATTTTAGGCACGCCCGTGGAGGCGATTGAGCGCGCGGAAGACCGGGATCAATTCGCGAAACTAATGCTGGATTTGGACATGGCGCAGCCGGAAAACGGGATTGCCCGGTCCCGGGACGAGGTTTTGGAAATAGCCAATACTATAGGCTTTCCGGTCCTGGTGCGGCCCTCTTTTGTGCTGGGCGGCCGGGCCATGCGGATTGTATACGATCCCCAGTCCCTGATGGATTTTGTCCAGGAAGCCTTTGACGCGGCCGAAGGCCAGCCGGTTTTGATCGACAAATTTTTAGAAGATGCCATTGAGGTGGATGTGGACGCGGTTTGCGACGGGACCCGCACCGTAGTGGCCGGAATCATGGAACATATTGAGGAAGCCGGTATTCATTCCGGCGATTCAGCCTGCGTACTGCCGCCGCATACCTTGTCCGAAGAAGTGATGAACCGGATTAAAAAATACACAGAGCGCATTGCCCTGGCCCTGGGGGTTCGCGGTCTGCTGAATATTCAGTTCGCGGTCCGGCGCGGCAACCTTTATGTGCTGGAAGTGAATCCCCGGGCCTCGCGGACCGTGCCTTTTGTAAGCAAAGCTACCGGCCGGCCCTGGGCGAAAATTGCCGCCCGGATCATGTCCGGCCAAACCCTGGATGAAATCAAGGTCACGGAATCGGAATCCATTCAGCACTTTTGCATCAAGGAATCCGTGCTGCCTTTCTCGCGCTTTGCCGGCGTGGATATCCATTTAGGGCCGGAAATGAAATCCACGGGCGAGGTCATGGGCATAGATAACTCTTTCGGCATGGCGTTTATCAAAGCCCAGGCCGCGGCCGGGCAGACCCTCCCGCTCTCCGGCCGGGTGTTTGTGAGCGTTAAGGATGATGATAAGCGTGATGTGGTTTTTATTGCCAAGAAACTCCGGGATATGGGTTTTGACCTGGTGGCCACCCCGGGAACGCATAAAGTGCTGAGGAGCAACAGCATTTTGGCTGACAAGGTGGATAAAATCGGCCGGGAGACCAAGAGCGTTTTAAATCTTATCCGGGAGAAAAAAATCCAGATGATTATTAACACGCCCTTTGGCCCGGTGGGCCGGGAGCATGTCCGCCCCATTGGGACCACGGCCGTGGCCCATGGTGTTCCTTGTATTACCACCCTGCAGGGGGCCCAGGCCGCGGTCAACGGAATTGAGGCCCGGCAAGCCGCCGCCTTGACCGTCTCGCCTTTGCAGGAGTGGTACGGAAAAAGTAAGGAGTAAAGGTTATAGGTGGATTAAGCATGGGAGTGTAAATTAAAGTTCGCGTTTCGGATTTTGTTAAACTTTTTTTTGCGCACTAATTTCTTATCATCTGCCACGCCCCTGGGAACCAGCTTGACAAGCATACAAATTTTGCTTATTCTAAAAACTAATTCGTAAAAAATTTTAATGGAGATGACCCATGCGCAAACATTATATGCACTTCTTCTGGATGTTACTGGTGAGCTTTGCCATTACGATCTCAACGGGTTCTGCTTTTGCCGGAGAATTCAATTGGAACCAATGGAAGGGGCCTGACCAGAATGGTGTTTCCCAGGAAACCAATTGGGATGCCCAAGCCTTGAAAAAACCCTTGAAAATAAATTGGAAGAAAAATGTCGGTCTCGGTTATTCCAGCGTCGCCGTCCAAGGTGAGTACCTGTATGCCATGGGGTACAACAAGAAGAAAAAGAGAAATACCCTTTATTGCCTGGATGTCAAGACCGGCAAAGAAATATGGAAATATTCTGTTAAGGCCACCAAGGGTGAATACGCAGGATCGAAATCCACGCCCGTGGTGGACGACGGATATGTCTATACCTTCAGTCAGGACGGTGATATTCTCTGTAATGATGCCAAGACCGGTAAAATGATCTGGAAAAAACAGGCGGTAAAGAAATTTGGAGCTAAGGTATTGCGCTGGCGCCTCTCGTCTTCCGTGCTGATCGAGGGGGACATGGCTGTTCTGAATGCCTGTGAATCCGGCCTGGCGCTTAATAAAAAAACCGGCAAGCTGATCTGGAAAAGCGAACCCGGCAAAGGAAACTACTCGACTCCCGTCAGCGTTGATATGGGAGAGGAAAAATATTTGGCCATATATGGAAAAAAGCATCTCTTCGCTGTTTCGGCCAAAACCGGAAAAGTGAAATGGTCATTCCCGTGGAAAAGCCAATATAACATTATTGCTGCTGATCCGGTGATTGTGGGACAACAGATTTTCTTGTCCAGCGGCTATGGAAAAGGTTGCGCGCTGATTGATTTTTCCTCCGGCCGACCCAAAGAAGTGTGGCAACATAAAGAGGTGAGTACTCATTTTTCGACCGCCATAGTTATTGACGGGTATCTCTATGCGGTTGACGGCAATGCCGGAACTGATGCCAGTATCAAATGTCTCGATTTCAAGGATGGCTCGGTGCAATGGAGCCAAGAACTGGGTTTTGGCAATATGATCGCGGCCAATGACAAGCTTATTTTCTTAAATGAGCATGGAACGCTCTATATAGTCAAAGCGGATCCCCAAAAATACACACTGGTTTCTTCCCGGGAGGATGTGCTCGGCAGCACCTGTTGGACAGCGCCGGTATTGTGCAATGCCAATTTATATGTAAAAAACAATAAGGGTGATCTGGTCAGCCTGAACCTGGCAAAATAGGAATGGACACTATTCTTCTTTTCGCCCTTTAACCGGATTGTTGGGGAGCGCAAAACGGGAGCCCAAATTGAGACTTAAGCCCTCTTCCCCTGTGAAAATTCAGCCTAAACCGCCCCATTTCATCAAAATTCAAGTACCCATACCCCCTGGGAAAACATTCCCAGGGGGTATGGGTTTATAAAAGCTTATATTAAAAGTCGACTTTCATTGAAGCTATAATTCGATGAGCATTGGTATCGTTGATTTCGTTAAAAGTATTTCCGGCTAAATATATTCCGCCGTTTAAACCAAAGGTGATTTTCTCGGTGTAGGCATATTGAAGATCTAATTCTGCAAAATTACCTAAAGTTTTTTCTGCTGTAAGTATATACATGCCATATACTCCAAAAAGAGGAGTGCCGGCAAGAGGTGCTTTGTCCCATATAAAGTGAGTAAATCTTATATTCGCAGTAAGCTCTTTTATGGGTTTAATTTGGGTAATAATGTGAAACAGATGAGCATTGGAGGGAGCCACCAATGCATTATCCAAACTGCCGCCTCCTTGACTTTCATACATTATATCCCAGCCAGTGTAGTTTCCTGCGATGTCGGCCGGGTCTTCACCTGAACGGTAATTATAGAGAAGCGTTATTGAAGGAAGGACCTTGATAGGAGTAAGTAAAGTTCCGGAAATGTCATATGCCCAGGCACTTCTTTTGCCGGGAAGGTGGGGTGCAAGTCCCCATACGCCGTTTGGTAATCCACCCGGAAAGTCTCCGAATTGATGAGCTACTTCCGCTTGGAGGACAAAAGGCAACATCGCTGAATTGGGAGCGAAATTAGGACCAAAACTGCATCGCAATCCCACATTGTTTACTTCATCTTTTAAAATGGCGTCGGTATGTTTAACAAAATAATATATTTCACTAAGAGCATTATTTTTAGAAAAATTATAACGGGCATTTATTCCATAAAGATATATATCGTCATCGAGATTCACACTGTTTCCTTCATTAACCTGAGCAAAAAAAGGATCAATGGTTACGGGTGCAAGATCAATGGTTGCCCGGATGCTATCAAAAGATTTCCGTGCACTCAAATCAATAGCGGTAATTTTTGATTCAGAAGATGCCAGCAAATTCGTATCCGGATCACCGATAATCATCGCATTGCCAAAGCGCAATTCCTGGCGGCCGATTGTAAGGGTTAAAGGAGAAAAAAGCAGCTTGTTTACAGTAATATAGGCTAAATCCAGATCAAGATCATTACTATCAGGAGCAGTTGATTCTAATCCCCAATCTCTTTCACTGAGTAACCGTACAACTGCATTTAGATCATCGGATAAGGCAGCATCTAAGCGTAAGCGCAGGGTTGACATAAACCATGACCCATGGATATTTCCAGCTTGAAGATCAAGGCTTTCGTGATTTATTCCACGCATAGTAAGGTCACCACTAATCTTGGTAGTTTGAGTTTCAGCGTATCCCACAGAGGTGATCGAAAAAACAAATAAAATCATTAAAACTAAGATTAAACGTTTGCCCATTTTTTTAACCCCTTTCTGTATTTGTTTGCCTTTCTTTTTCAAATAATCCAGATGCAATCATGCTAAACTAAATAAATTTGAAAAGATCAAGTTTAAACAGTTGATACGACTAAAAGATACCAGCCCTTTTAATAAATAACCCCAAAAAAATCTTCTAAAAATCATTTATTTACATCGCGATCTTTTATTGCTTTCGTGGATTTGACCTTTGTTTTCACCTCCTTAATGTTCTAATGTAAAGGTGTCACCAAAACGATACTTGAATTCTCTATGCGAAGGTTACCAAAAAGAGAATCATTGTCAAGCGGTTTTTAATTGGAGTAGTGTCAAGATGTATTCTGGCTTTCATTTTTAAGCACATTCTTTTCCTGCCGGCAGAATAAAAGGCACATCTTCATACCCTTTTTTTAAAATAAAATTGCCTGCTTGCACTATCACCTATCAAGAATTACTGTCCTAGTATTTAATTTCGACCAGCCGGTAGCAAAATTGTGGCGCGGGTGTTTGGGAAGTAACATCGAGAAAGTGGTATTCAGGCATGATGCCGATACAAACTGAAATTTGCGGCGTCTCTTGCTCCCAAGATGGCAGGGTTGCCATACCAATAATAAAACCAATCGCCGCACCGGATAAACCGCCGATGCCGAGTCCAATCATGCCATGATAAAAATTGGAATCCGTTCTACTCTGGCGTCCAGTTTCATCCTCATGCTCGTCATCTTCCAAAGCCCAGGGAATCACAGCCCAGAAAGCACCCAGAAAAGCACCACCCAAAGCACCGATACCCGTAATGGCCAAAGGGTATTCTCCAGGAAAATCCTGACGGCTTGTCAGCTCATAGGCATCCAGCGTGACTCCCACGAGCGTGCCGGTAACCAATCCATAGACCGAATTGTCGAGAAGATGCAACGGATTCATGTTTTTACTCAAACCATAATGGTGCAGACCCAAAAAACCACCCACCGCCAGACCGAGCATGGCGCAGCGACGCATTTCCTCAAACGTACATTTACCGGAAGCAACTCCCGGACGAAAAGAAATGATAAGTAGAATTCCGCAAAGCATGAGAACATTAATTCGTTTTTTCCGCATTGCAAAATTATAGTGTTATTGATTAAATTTATCAATAATAAATTAGGGGACGTTGGTTCTCAAGATGCGCTGGCCTTGACAAACTAACTTACGTTGCGTAAAATAATTTTTATGCCACGCCAAGCCCGGTTAGACATTCCTGGTGCTCTCCACCATATTATGGTGCGGGGTATAAACAAATCTGCCATCTTTCAAGATGACCAGGACAAACTACAGTTTTTAGAACGGTTAGGCAAAAACATCACCACCGGACACTGTCAAATTTATGCTTGGGTTCTCATGCGCAATCACTTGCATATTCTCTTTAGAAGCGGCCAAGACGGTATTTCCACTATCATGCGCAAGCTGCTCACGTGGTACGCTCAGTATTTTAACCGGCGGCATCATCGCACGGGTCACCTCTTTGAAAACCGATACAAATCCATTCTCTGTGAAGAAGAAAAGTATCTTTTGGCCCTTGTCCGATATATTCACCTTAATCCAGTCAGAGCTAAAAGCATATCTTCAATAGAAGAAATGGATCGCTATCAGTGGAGTGGACACCGCGCTATAATCGGAAAGACAGAATACCCCTGGATGGAGGTCAGTGACGTCTTGGCGCAATTCGGGGGCACCAAGAAAAAGGCGGTTAAAGAATACCGGCAGTTTATGAAGGATGGAATGGGAAGGGAAAGAACCGCTGAATTCTCCGGCGGCGGAATAATCAGGAGTCAAGGTGGATGGTCACATGTAGTGGCCATGCGGAGAAAGGAGCAGCCGGAGGAGGGGGACGAACGGATATTAGGAAGCGGAGAATTTGTCCGTGCAATTCTCAAGAATACGGAAGAGCGATATTTGCGCCAATTGAAACTACGTCGCAACGGCAGAAAAATAGATGATATAATTCAAGATGAATGCAAGCAGAGCAGAGTGAGTCCGGAGGAGTTGAAGCTGGGGAACAAAAGAAGTTTGGTCAGCATGATCCGTGAAAGCATAGCGATACGAGGCCGGGAAGAGCTGGGACTTAGCGGCGCAGAGATGGCTCGTCATTTGGGAGTGAATACTTCGAGCATCAATCGCGCGCTGGTGCGTTGTGAACAGGAGAGGGAAAAGGGTGCATGAGCAATGCATCGTGAGAATCAACGTCCCCAATTTCGCCGCTCCAAGCTAAATATAACTTCATTTGAAAATTATATGTTACAGTTAATCATTAAAAAGAGGGGGTGAATTCTTTGATGAATTATTATAAAAAATATTTTTTCACAGTATTTATCTTATTATTTATAACCAGTTCTGCGATGGGCGCAACCACGCTATCTATCGGTGATGGTAGCGCTTTGCCGAACAATACAGATGTTGTTCCGATAATGATCAATGATGTTACCAATGCCGGAGCCATACAACTTATTCTGGTTTATGATCCGACCGTGGTGCAAGCCATTAATATCATAAATAGTGACTTCGACTTGCCTCCTGCGGACCCACCCCTGAACCCGGAATTTGGTAGTGTGACGATTAATGCTATGCAGATATTCGCAGGCATAAGTGGAAATGTTAAATTTTGTGATGTGGTGCTGAAAGCCGTAGGCAGTTCATCCCAGTCCAGCTCATTGCAATTAACCGATATTCAGCTGCAAGATTTCGATATGCTTCCCATACCTATCGATAGTGTCATTAACGGCAACTTTGTCATACTGCCCACTACGCCGGTTTCTACCGCGACTATGACTCCGAACATTACCCAGACTTCGACCATCAGCGCAACCGTCACAGGTACGCCGACATACACACCCACATCCACAGAGATTGCCACATCGACATCTACGCCGACCGGCACACCTACTTCGTTGGAAACCGTGATTGGCACCATGAGCGCTACCCGGACTTGTTCCCCAACCGCTGCCAGGACTTCGACACCTACCATGGTATGCTCAGAGACCTCAACCTTGACTCGGACGCCCTCCGTCGCCATGACGTTAACCCCCGCGCTCACGCCAACGATCGATAAAATCATGGCTTATCCAAATCCTGCGCACGATCAAGTGCACTTTGTCTGGCCGGAAGAAAACGTGCAAAAGGTAAGCATTGATATTTACAATAATTTGGGCGAAAGAGTTGCCACGATAAAAGTAAATCAGCCGTCAACGAATAAGGTGGTCTGGCTGACAGAGCAAGTGGCGACGGGTATTTACTATTACCGCTTGACGTTGACCCAGGAGGGGAATTCCAACAAGACCAGAACGAATAGAGTAGTTATTATTAAATGACCCCCGGCGGTGATTTCAGGTTGTCATCTTCAAGGCCACGGGGAAGTTTGAACAATAAAGGGAATAGCTAGCCATTAAATCGATGGAGCGGGTAGGCGGCTCCGTGAAAATTAGGGACGGTGATTCTTAAATTACTCCGCCCTGAAGGGCGGGGAATTTGATGCGAGAGGTAGAAAGGCATTATTTGTATGGCCGCCTCATCCCCGCCTTGAACATGCATATCAATAATAATCTTCATCTCATGTCACGAAGTCAAGGCGGGGAATTCGTGGCGACGTATTAAGATGTTTTAATTTTCGAACGCATTCTCAGAATCAACGTCCCCTATTTCACTATTTTAAGGATGAAAAATGAAATCTCAATCAATTCATAATATCAGGGTGCCATTTAAGCATTTGGATGATAATGAACGGAAACATTAAGGTGGTAATTAGGGCCATAACAATCAGACTGGAATAAAGAGATTCAGTAATTAAGCTACTGCGAAAGGCTACCAAAGCCAAAGCCAGTTCCAACGCCCCACGGGAATTCATTGCCCAACCTACCAAATTGAGTTGCTGCCAATTAAGGTTAGTCCATGGTTTTACAGCGAAAGCGCCTAACAATTTACTGATAACCCCTACTAGGAAAATCGTTATAAGCAGATAAGGATGCACTATTAGTGCTTTAAAATTAAAATGAATGCCAATAGCAACAAAGAAAAAGGGGATAATTAATGTGTTTAATCCTTTCTCAAGCATGAGGGTTAAGACATGGTGCCGGCTAATATAGTGTTTCAACCATAATCCTAAGAAAAAAGTGATAATCGACCCTATCACTAAAAACTGTTCTTTGGTAGCCGTTCCTTTAATTAAAAATGTAATCAGGACAAATAAGGATAAGCCAAGCATATCATCGATTAAGCCTGAACCCATTAGGACTGCGCCTAGCCGGGTGTTAATTTTTTTAAGTTCCAGCAAAACCTTAGCCCGGGTCGCTTCTGCGCTAATACTTAAGCAAACACCGACAACTATGGCTATAGAGAAAGGATATCCGGAAAGGACTATAACCAATGTCCCCAGAATCAAAGGAAAAAGCACACCAAACATCGCGATTAAAGCTGCATCCTTTTTTTCTTGATAGAGCAGTTGCCAAGAGCTCTCAAAACCAGCTAAAAACATTAAAGCCAACAGGCCTATGTCTCCCAGCAGGAAAATGACTTGATCATATTCGCCGACAAAGAAACTCTTAAATGGAGGTTGGCCCAAAACTAGTCCCACAACAATAAGTGCGACCACAGAAGGAACTTTAATCCTTTTTGAAAGTTTCATCGAAAAAGCAGCTAAGGCTAAAACCAGAATGATCAATACCAGCAGGGTCATCACGGCTCCCATGCGTCCATTTTAATTGATCTCTGCCAGGAGATCAATTTTTCAGGATGATCTATATTTATGAATTCTCCTACCTGGCAACAATTTTGTAAATTCTTTATTTCAGCAATACCATAAAATAAATATAGTGCCGGTCTGGCACCTTCCCTCAATCAAAAATCCCCTCCATCAACTCCGGCGCCTTCACCCCAAACATTCTTGCCAGTTTGTGATCAGGCATAGTTAATACTCGCCGAAGTATGGACTTCCCCTCAAACCTGTTACCGATGCCGCGGGGCCTTCCCTCATCGCTCGTGCCGCTTCATGGCACACGGATGGATCTGGTCAGCCTGTGATCGGGGACGTTGTTCGGTAATACGGTTATCTTTATTTGATTAATCTTTGGATTTTTTCATAAATATTAGTGGTTTTGGATAACCGTATTACCGAACAACGTCCCCCGTTATATAGGACGTCCCCCAGGACTTCGAGCATCAATCGCGCGCTGGTGCGTTGTGAACAGGAGAGGGAAAAGGGTGAATGAGCAATGCATCGTGAGAACCAACGTTCCCTATTACCAGTGGTTATTACGAAGTGATAATGCTGTTATACTTCGACATCAAGGCTTCATCAGTCTCACGCAAGCGTTTGATAAGTTTGGCGATAAATACTTTAAAAAACTTCAGCGCTGCTTTGGGAGCCGCATCGGCAAACTCGGTAAAATCATCAGGTGTAAGTTTGCATAAGGTTGCATTGCCGCTGGCAATGGCGGTCGCTGATCTGGGTTGCGAATCCAAAAAAGACATATCTCCGAAAAAATTTCCTTCACTTAAAACCGCCAGTATTTGGGCGCTCGCGCCTTGACCCTTAATAATGTTAATTGCACCATCAGTGATAAAATAAAGCGCCTCATCGTCTTTTTGTCCTTCTTCAAACAGAATTTCGCCGTCTGAAAGACACACTTCCTGGCCGTGCTCCGCTAATTTACTTAACTCTTCGGAAGAAAACGGTTTAAACAACTGGTTTGCCTGCAGGACTTGAACCAAGTCTCCCATAGTATTCCTCCTACAATGGTTTCTTCCATAGTATCGGCTGGGTAAAATAAAAATATTAATAAAATTATGGATTTTTATCTCATATCCCATCATAGCCTGAGTAATCGCCTATCTGCAGGTAGCCTCGATAACCCGTCAATATCAGCCGGTTTTTATCATTTCGACTAAACCAAAGAGAACATAATACCGCCAATATTATGAAAATTAATCCCTAGCCGCGAATCCCCCGCCTTTCAAGGCGGAATATTTTAGTATCTGAGATATCCACGATCAGGAGGCAGAGTATGCCGAATCAGAGCCGTATAACCATTGTGAACAGGAGAGGGAAAAGGGTGCATGAGCAATGCATCGTGAGAACCAACGTCCCCTATTTCATACGCTAAAGGAATGATCGCCTATTGGGGAATTGAGGAATTAGGATTAAAAGGGGTTGAAATCGCATCTTATTTTAATGTAAAAAGACCAGCAATAAATAAGCTGACAAAGATGGGTGAAAAGG
>JAUVAV010000087.1 GCA_030591525.1 candidate division FCPU426 bacterium
CCTCGGCCCTGCCAGGAATTCGTATTGATTATCCAGCTTAATTTCCCGCCCCGGATCGCATATATCCCAGGGAGGCGCCATGTCGGTATTGGCAAAAACGTGCCATGACTTTCCGGGGGGAAGTTTGGGCAATTCAAAGCCATGCATCTCCCAGTGCATATTCATGGCCGCGTATATATAGTCATCCGGCGCTTTTCCTTCCTTGGCATACCGGCCGCAGAGTAAAAAAGCCAGTGTAGAACTGCCGGCTGACCAGTCCACATCCCAGGCTTTGGTTCCATGCCAGGAGATGTCCGGATAACCGCTGTCCATATAATCATAATTTTTAAAATGAGTGCTGTTTCTTAAAGCCGCATGCGCTTTTCGGAAGGCGATTATTTTTTTGAAATAATTAAAAATTTGATCATTTCCCTTTAAAAGCCCCCAGTTAAGCCAGGCAATTTCATTATCCTGGCAGTAAGTATTATTATTTCCCCCTTGGGTGTGTCCCATTTCATCTCCGGACAGTATCATCGGCGTGCCTTGGCTGATTAAAAGAATGGAAACAGCGTTTTTTATCTGTTTGTTACGCAAACGGTTGATTTCCGGATCCTGAGTTTCTCCTTCCCATCCGCAATTCCAGCTCTCATTATCATTGGCTCCGTCCGCATTGTTCTCACCGTTGGCTTGGTTATGCTTCCCATTGTAGGAAACCATGTCCCGCAGCGTGAAACCGTCGTGGGCGGTGATAAAATTTATCGAAGCGCAGGTTCCCCGCTGCTGCCATTGATAAAGGTCAGGGGAACCCTGCAACCGCTGAGCCATGGCAGCGACGGTACCGTCACCTTTTAAAAACTTGCGCACATCGTCCCGGTACTTTCCGTTCCATTCCGCCCAGCGTCCCCAGGAAGGGAAAGAACCCACCTGATAGAGCCCGCCGGCATCCCAAGCCTCGGCAATCAGTTTGCACTTTCCCAGGATAGGATCAAACGCGAGCGTTTCCAAAAGCGGAGGACTGTGCATCGGGGCACCGCTTTGATCACGTCCCAAAATGGAAGCCAGGTCAAAACGAAAACCGTCAATATGGTAATCGGTTGCCCAGTAGCGCAAACAATCCAGTATCATATTGCGCACAATCGGATTGTTGCAATTCAAAGTATTTCCGCATCCGCTGAAATTATAATAATAGCCTTCGGGAGTAAGCATGTAATATGTCTTATTGTCAATCCCGCGGTAGGAAATGGTGGGCCCCATTTCATTGCCCTCGGCGGTATGATTAAACACCACATCGAGGATCACTTCGATGGCGTGCTTGTGCAATTCTTTGATCAGCGCCTTTAATTCATCCACCTGCATCCCGTATTTTCCAGTCGCCGCATATCCGGTCTTGGGCGCAAAAAAGCCCACGTTGCTGTAGCCCCAGTAGTTCATCAGGCGCCGGCCGCTTAGCGGCGAGATGCGGGAATTCTCGAATTCATCGAATTCATGGACCGGCATCAGCTCAACGCAATTTACGCCCAGTTCCTTTAAGTAAGGGATCTTCTCGCGGATGGCGGCAAAGGTGCCGGGGTATTTCACGCCCGAAGATTTATGCCGGGTGAATCCTCTAACATGCATTTCATAAATAATCAGGTCCTCGATGGGTTTCTCCAGGGGATGGTCGTTTTCCCAGTCAAAATCATCAAAGATGATGCGGGCGCGATGCGGGTAAATATCGTTCCTATCCGGTTCTTCTCCATATACATCCCGTCCCCCGATCGCTTTGGCATACGGATCCATTACCACCTTGGTTTTATCAAAGCGGTGGCCGGCGGAAGGGTCATAGGGGCCATCCATGCGAAAGCCGTATTCCAGGTTTTCATAATCCAGATCAAATACCACCAGCGTAAAAACATTTCCGATCCGGAATTGATCAGTCACGGGAATGACGGCAAAGGGTTCTGGTTTATGTTTGTGGAAGAGAAGCAATTCGCAGGCAGTGGCATAGCTGGAATAGATGGAAAAATTCACTCCTCCGGGAACGATGGTTGCGCCGAAGGGCAGCGGTTTGCCGGCCCGCAGATTAAAATCACCGTGTTTATGCGTAGGGTGAGCGTCTATTCTTAACATGCCGCCTCCGTCTCGGGATGATAATTTTCAACCGCATCCATTCCGGGGATTCCAACCTCCTGCACTACTTTTTTCTAGCTTGTGTGAGCGCGGCGGCGGCTTCCTCCACTGTCTCGAATATTTTGAAAAAATGGCTAAACCCCGTCATATCCATCACATCTTTGACCTCCTCCAATAATCCTGAGAG
>JAUVAV010000039.1 GCA_030591525.1 candidate division FCPU426 bacterium
CGTTTTTTGGATAAAAGTAAGACAATTGTAATTGAAAATAATAAACTTAAAATAGAAGCCTCATCAGACGGAGCGAAGATAAATCACCTTATTATAAAGGAATATAGCAAAAAAGAAAAAATGGAATTTGATCTAATCGAAAAACATGATCGCCAGGAATATTTAGTATTGCAAGCAAGCTTAAATGGAGAAGCCATAGACCCGGATACCGTAGCTTGGGAGGCGGAAAAAACAGCAAACAAAATAGTGTTTAAAAGCGAACCCCGGGGAAATGTAATTATTAAAAAAGAGATAGAAATACAACCCGACACTTATCAAGGAAAAATTAGAATCATAATTGAAAACAATCGGGATGATGAAATGCGAATAGATAATTGCGTCTTGCATTGGGGCCCCTTAAAACATACCAAAGAAAATAGATTCAATGTTAAGCAAGCCGTAATATTACAAGGAAAAGAAATCACCAGAATAAAAACCAAAAAAAAATCTAAAAGCACCCGGATAAAGCTGTCAGATGGATGGGCGGGAATGCGGGAACAATATTTTTGTGCAATATTTTCTAGTCCGGAGAAACAAGATATTGTATCCGTAGAAATAGTTAACAGCGAAGATCAATCGTTGGATATGGAGTTAAATCTGGCAGCTAAAATTGTGCCGCCGAATAGCCGGATCGCCTATGAAATAAGCTTTTACTTTGGACCGCAAGAGTATCAAAGGCTGAAGGACCTGGGATTTAATTTGCACAAAATAGTAAATTTTGGATGGTTTCACATAATCGGGGTAGCCATGCTTTATATATTGAAAGTATTTTTCAAAATCACAGGAAATTACGGCGTGGCGATTATATTATTGACGATCTTGATAAGAGGGATTTTATGGTGGCCCACGCAAAAAAGTTATACCTCCATGAAAAAAATGCAAGGCGCTATGAGTAAGATGCAGCCTCGCATAAAAACCTTAAAGGAGTTATATAAAAATAATCCGGCGAAATTGAACGAAGAAACCATGAAGTTGTACAAGGAATATCAAATTAATCCCATGGGTGGATGTTTGCCCATGCTTTTACAAATGCCGGTATTTTTTGCCTTATATAAAACTTTGACCACGGCGGTTGAATTAAGAGGGGCCGAGTTCGTATGGATGTGGAAAGATTTATCCAGCAAAGATCCGGCGTATATCTTGCCCATCGCCATGGGAGCGTCAATGTTTATACAACAAAAAATGTCAACCCCTCCGGCCGCCACGCCCGAATCCGCCACGCAACAAAAAATGATGCTTTATCTAATGCCTATTATGTTAACCTTTTTTTCGTTTATGTGGCCATCCGGCCTGTTACTCTATTGGGTGGTTTCAAATATTCTGTCGATTGGGCAACAGGTATTAATAAATAAAAAAGTCTAATACGTCACCGCGAATTCCCCGTCTTGACTTCGTGACATGAGATGAAGGTTATTATTGACAGGCATGTTCAAGGCGGGGATGAAGCGGCCATACAAATAATGCTTTTCTACATCTCGGATTAAATTCTCCGCCCTTCAGGGCGGTGTAATTTAAGCAAAGCAAGATCCCGGCGGGTTGCCTCCGGACCGGCAAGCTGTGGGTTTATTTATTAAATGAAAGTGAGGAAAACAGCATGAAGGCAGAGGTTATTTGTGAAGCAAAAACCATAGCAGAGGCAATATCCAAAGCGATCCAGGAACTGAATACGGATGAAAGCAATGTGGAAATAGAAATTTTGCAGGAACCGGGCAAAGGTTTGTTTGGAAAAACCAAGCCGGCTAAAGTAATGGTGAAGATAAAAGGAAACGAGGAACAAGAAAAAAAACCTGTGGCCAAGGAAATAGCCATTAAAGAAGGAGAAGAGGTATTAAAAGAAATCTTGGACCTGATGGGTATTAAAGACGCGGAAATAAAAACACAGCACAAAGAAGACGAGATTGTTCTAATGGATATTAAGACAGAGGCCGGCGGATTAATAATCGGGAAGCAGGGACAAACCTTATCTTCTTTGCAACACCTTATCAATAAGATTGTCAAACCCAAGGACGCCGAAAAAGTAAAGTATATTTTAGATGTGGGCGGATACCGTGACCGGCATCACGAAATTTTGGAAAATATGGCAGCTAGCTCAGCTCAAAAAGTGGTAGCCAAAAAGGAAAAAGTTGTTTTAGAGGAAATGAATGCTTTTGATAGAAGAATTATTCATATGTACTTTAAAGATAATCCGGAAGTTATGACCTATAGCGAAGGAGAAGGAAATTATAAAAGAGTGGTAATATCCCCGAAAAATCAAGGATAGGACAAGCGGTTGGGCACTATAAAGAGAGAAGAACATGGATAAGGATACAATTGCAGCTATTAGCACACCTCAGGGTAAAGGTGGGATAGGTATTGTTAGAATTTCAGGGCCCAAAGCACTTGAAATTGCAAAAAAAGTAACTGAATCAAAACTAAATATTTTATCATTTCAAAAAAGCCAATCCAGAAAACTAGTCTATGCACACCTACTTGATAAAAAACAAGAAAAAATAGATGAGATATTAATTGCTATTATGCCTGCCAAAAAATCTTTCACTGGAGAGGTGAGCGTAGAATTAAATTGTCACGGAGGGAGGGCTATTTTATATACAGCATTAGAGAGTATCTTAGAAGCGGGGGCACATTTGGCTAAACCAGGAGAATTTACTAGAAGGGCCGTTGAAAATGGAAGAATAGATATTGCACAAGCAGAAGCTATAAATGAGTTAATCAATGCCCGCACTCAAAAGGCTATGAAAAATGCATTCAAATTAGTAGATGGTGTTTTAAGCAGAAAGTGCATTGAATTAAGAAATGAAATAATTTCGATTTTAATGCAAATAGAAGCTGTGATTAATTTTGAAGTATATCCAAAGGACGAGCAAATTAAAGAATGGGATGCATTAATTTTAAAAAGTGAAACCATAATTCAAGGTATGGCTAAAGCTGCCGATAGAAATAAATATTTTAATCAAGGATGCTGGGTGGCACTAACCGGACCGCCCAATGCAGGTAAATCAAGTATTTTTAATTTACTTTTAGGGAATGACCGTTCATTAATATGTGATAAACCGGGAACGACAAGAGACCACATAAATGAAAGCATAGAAATTGAAGGAATTGAAGTAAAGTTAATGGACACAGCAGGAATAAGAAAAACAAAAAATAAAATAGAGAAAATGTCTGTAGAAAGAACTAAAAAGCAAATTGAAAAATGTGATATAATAATATATGTTTTAGATCAAAGTAAAAAAATAAAGAGGGATCAACTTAAAGAAACAGAAAAAATATTAAGCAGAAATGGGTTTGTGGTATTCAATAAAAGTGATTTAAAGATAAATCCATATGTGAAAAAATTTATTGAAACCAAAAAGAATAAATCAAATATTCATGTTTCGGCAATAACTAAAGCAGGGATAGACGAGCTATTAGATAAATTAGCAGAAAAAATAACAGAAGATAGCCAAGATAATGAAAATAATATCATTACAAATATTCGACAAGCAGATTTATTAAAATCAACAGGGAATTTATTGAAAAGCGCACGAGATATTTTACCAAATCAGGATAGCCTTGATTTGGTAGTTTATGAAATTGAAAAAGCAAAAGAAAAAATTGAGGAAATCATAGGAATAATCACCAAAGATGAAATATTAGAAAATATATTTCAAAAATTTTGCGTGGGGAAATAAAAGTAGTTGATAATGTTTCACGTGAAACATATTAAGAGTGTCGCCAAAAGCTAATTTTCAGGAAAAACCCCTAGGAGCTTGAGCAATTAGTCCGGAATTCAAGAATTCCCCTCCCTTTTTGACGGGAGGGGATAAAGGGGAGGGTGATAAAAGCCTTTAAAATCGCACCCTCACCTAAACTCTCCCCTCAAGGGAGAGGAATTATTTATATAAAAATCGACTAATTGCTCAAACTCCAGAGCAATTGAGAATTGAACAATAGAGCAATAGAAAAACTCAATTGCGGTCTATTTTCTATTGTTCAATTGCTCAGGAATTTAAAAAACATACTAAATGCACAGCCTCCTATTAGATAAAATAAATAAGGATACAGAATGAAAATAGAAGAGATACTTAAAAAAGGAATTAAGGAATTTGGAATAGATATTGAGCACGATAAAATATTAAAATTCAAGGAATATCTAAAACTTATAAAAAAATGGAATGAAGTAATTAATATTACAGCCATTAAAAATGAAGAGGATATAATTATAAAGCATTTTATAGATTCTATTAGCAGTTCTATGATTATTAAATATAAGGATCAATCAGTAATTGACTTAGGAACCGGAATAGGCTTCCCGGGATTACCTCTGAAGATTTTATTCCCTGAACTTACAATGGTTTTTGTAGATTCTTTGAAAAAGAGAGCCACAATATTAGGAAATATATGTAAAAATCTGGAGATCTCAAAATATTTGATATTAAACGATAACATAGAAAAGATTGGACATCAAAAAGAACATAGAGAAAAATACGATATTGCTATTTCTAGAGCGGTAGCAAGTATGGGGACATTAATTGAATATGGAATACCCCTATTAAGTCAAAAAGGAAGATTAGTATTATATAAAGGACCAAATGTGGAAAACTCAGAAAAAGCACTTATTACGCTTAAAGCGAAGATTGTAGAAAATGTTGAATTTATATTGCCTTTATCAAATAGTAAAAGGAAAATTATTGTTGTGGAAAAGATGGGGATAACACCTGATAGATTACCCAGAAATGTTGGCATTCCCAGAAAAAGACCATTTTAAAAAAGAAAATTCTAATGGTCAATTTAAGCCCCGAGCAAGCCCGGGGATTCATTGATGTTCCAGAGGATTCAAAGATTAGAGTGGTACATTAGTACGCTAGGAGTCTGAGCATTTAGTCGGTTTTTTGAGAGTAGATAGTAGAAAATAGACCGCAATTGAGTTTTTTTATTGCTCTATTGTTCAATTCTCAATTGCTCTGGAGTTTGAGCATTTAGTCTATAACTAAATGCTCAAACTCCTAGACACACCACGCAAGCCATGACAGCGGAGTTCCATACGAGGGATTAAATTGAGGATAACTACTTTAAAGCTAAAAAATTTCAGAAATTACCAGGAATTGGACATAGATTTTTCGGATCACAGTAATATTTTTATAGGCAATAATGCTCAGGGAAAAACAAATCTGTTAGAAGCGTTATATATAATTGGATCGACAAAATCCTTCAGAAGAGTACATGATGATCAATTATTGAAAATAGGACAAAATAATGCTGGAATTAACGCGGAAATAATAAAAAAGGGGTTAAAAAAGACAATAAAATTCGATTTTATTGCAAAAACTGGCAAAAAAATATGGGTAAACGGGAAAAATAGTAAAAAAATATCAGATTATTTAGGGAACATAAATGTAATTTTATTTTGTCCAGAGGATTTAATGTTAATCAAAGGCGAGGCCGCTTTCCGTAGACGATTTATAGATAGTCTGCTTTGCCAAACGGATAATGTTTATTTATCACATTTGATAAATTTCCAAAGAGTTTTAAAGCAAAGAAATTTTCTTTTAAAGGATATTCAGGAACGAAAAAAAGCAAAAGATGTTTTAGGCCCATGGGATGAACAGCTTGTATCTTTTGCAGGCGTAATAGCGAAAAAACGGGATATATTGATAAAAAATGTCAATAAGATACTAGAAATGATATATAAAAAGTTAAATATTGATGAAAAAATGGAAATAATATATAAAGATACTATTTTTAAAGGAGAAAATTTTGAAGAGGAAGAATATGCTACTAAATATAAAAACAAGCTAAAAAGCATTAATTTTGAAGAAATACGTAAAGGAATGACGATAATTGGGCCACATCGCGACGATTTAGAGATAAAATTAGATAATTTAAATGCCAGATTTTACAGTTCGCAGGGGCAGCAACGAACAATGGCTATTAGCCTGCGAATGGCTGAAGTAGAATATATTTATTCGGTTTTTTCCGAATATCCCATTCTTTTACTTGATGATATATTTTCAGAACTGGACGATAAGCGAAAGGGTTATTTAATAAAATTTTTAAAGCCGGATATTCAGATTTTTATCACAGGGACACGGGTTTCAGATTTTTCTCAAATGATTCCCAGGGCGCGTGTTTTCAATATAAATCAAGGAAAGGCAGCCATTAATAAAAATGAATAAAAAGCATCGAAAAATGGGAGGACGAAAATATCCGGAAAAGGTAGGATATCTGGTTGAGCGGTTATTGAAAAAATGGAAGAAAAACGCGAATCAGCGAGAATTAACTTATAATATTGTTTGGAAAAGAGTTGTAGGCGAACAGGTTGCTAAACATACCAGACCTCTGAAGATCGTAGATCGCCGCTTAGTGGTTTCAGTGGAAAGTGCCGTTTGGATGAATGAGTTGACTTTTATGAGGGAAAAGATTAAAATTGAAACTCGAAAATTATTTGCAGAATATGGTATAAATATTGAGGATATTATTTTTAGGCTTTAATTATACGAAGGCCTGGCTGAAAGGGAAGTAGTCCATTACCTTAGAACTAGACCGCATTTGAGCCCTGATCTACTCTCTAATTTCTGATACTCAAAGGCTCTTAAATTTGGCAAGGCAAAATTTCCGGGGAGGGAATTAATGGTAAAAAAATCTGATAAACCTAAAAAAACCGGAAAAAAAGAGGAAAACAAAGGTTTATCCTCCAGCCAATTAGGTTTTTTCAAAACCACACAGAAAAGCAAAAAAGTAAGCGACCTAAAAAACCAGGAAGAAAATAAGGAATTAGGAGAGTCTCTAGCGGAAGAAAAAATTACAGAGAAAGACCGTGAATTGGCCGTGGAAATGGCGGAACAATTATTATCCAAAGCAACGGGCGATTTGCCGGTTTCCCCGGTGGATGAAGGGAATTACGGCGCCGACAAAATCACGGTTTTAGAAGGGTTGGAAGCGGTTCGCCGCCGCCCGGCCATGTATATTGGCAATACAGCTTCGGAAGGGCTGCATCATTTGGTTTATGAAGTCGTAGATAATTCCATAGATGAAGCTTTGGCCGGTTATTGCACGGAAATTGAAGTAGTAATTCATGCTGATAATTCTGTTACGACTAAAGATAATGGGCGCGGCATTCCGGTGGAGCGACATGCGCATAAAAAAAAGTCGGCTTTGGAAGTAGTTATGACCATGCTCCATGCCGGCGGAAAGTTTGATCATAAAGCATACAAGGTGTCCGGCGGCTTGCACGGAGTAGGAGTTTCCTGCGTAAACGCGCTTTCAGAATGGCTGGAAGTTGAAGTCCGGCGCGGCGGTAAGATTTATACTCAAACTTACGAACGGGGAGTGCCTAAGACCAAAGTCGAATGCACCGGCGTGACAAAAAAAACCGGAACCAAGGTTATTTTTAAGGCGGATCACAAAATATTTTCAGTTGCCAGTTATTCATTTGATACATTAGCCCAGCGTCTCCGTGAGTTGGCCTTTTTAAACCAAGGAATAAAGATCAAACTTACGGATGAACGCGGTGAAGAGGAAAAAAACCTTTCTTTTTACTATGAGGGCGGAATCTCGTCTTTTGTTAAACATCTAAACGCCAATCGCAATGTTATTCATCATTTCCCCATATATTTTACCAAAGAGAAAGAAGGATTTTCCGTGGAAGTAGCGATGCAGTACCATGATGGTTATACTGAAAATATTTATTCCTACGCCAATAATATAAACACCGTGGAAGGCGGCATGCATTTAATCGGATTTAAATCAGCGCTGACGCGCAGTGCCAATGATTACGCCCGTTCCCGGAAACTAATAAAAATGGATAATATTTCCCTGCAAGGAGAGGATATTCGCGAAGGCCTGACCGCGGTTATTTCGGTCAAGTTAAGTGAACCCCAATTCGAGGGACAGACCAAAACCAAACTGGGAAACAGTGAAATAAAAGGCTGGGTTGAAGCGTCGGTTAATGAAGCCCTGAGCAGTTACTTTGAAGAAAATCCCGGAGTTACCCGGCGCATAATTGATAAGTCGGTAAATGCGGCGCAAGCCCGGGAAGCGGCGCGTAAAGCGCGCGAGATTACACGCCGCAAAGGAGCTTTGGAAAATGATGCCTTGCCGGGCAAATTGGCGGATTGCTCGGAGAAAGATCCAAGCCTGTCGGAGCTTTATTTGGTGGAGGGAGATTCGGCCGGCGGCTCTGCCAAGCAAGGCCGTAACCGAAAATTTCAGGCGATTTTACCCTTAAAAGGAAAGATTTTAAATGTGGAGAAAGCCCGGATCGACAAGATTTTAAATAATGAAGAGATACGTACCATTATCACGGCCATGGGCTGCGGAATCGGGGAACAAGAATTTAATATTCAAAAAGCCCGTTATCATAAAATAATAATTATGACCGATGCCGACGTGGACGGGGCGCATATCCGGACTTTATTGTTGACCTTGTTTTTTCGCCAGATGCGCCAATTAGTGGAGCATGGTTATGTGTATATTGCCCAGCCGCCATTATACCGGGTAAAACGCAACAAGGAGGAGCAATATCTGGATAATGAGGCGGCGATGGATAAATTTTTAATCAAGGCCGGAATTTCCGAGGCGCGGTTGGAAGAGGCAGCGACCGGCTCAAAAAAACCTGTGGTGTTGCAAGGCATGAAATTGCAGGATTTTATAGAGAATATCAGCGAGCTTTGGCAGTTAAAGCCGAAGCTGGCAAAAAGGGGTTTGACTTTAGACGAATATATCAATCTCCGGGCGGAAAACCGGAAACTGCCCATGTACGAAGTTCCTACGCCCGAGGGCCCGCGCTACGTTTATAGCGAGGATGAATTAGAAAAATTACTTTCCAAACTTAAGCGGGGGAAGCAAAGAGAGAAGCCCCGGGAGATGGAACAAGGAAGGAAAAAATCCGCCGGCCGGAAGGCGCAGGCGGTTGCAGAAAACGGCGAAGAAGAGGAGCCCTATGTTTCAGTAAAAGATATAGGCGAATTGCGTTTGGCCGAGAGCAAACTGCAGAAATTAGAGAAAAGCGGATTTGATATTAAAAAGCTCATAGAAAAAGCCAAAAGCCCCAAAGAGCCGAAAAAACCTCAGCCGCTATTTAATTTGCAACTTAACGGCGAGAAAAAAGAAATTTTCTCTATCGATCAGGTGGTCGAGCAAATCAAACAAGCCGGCCGAAAAGGACTGAATATTCAGCGTTATAAAGGATTGGGAGAAATGAACCCTGATCAATTATGGTCTACGACCATGGATCCTGAACATAGAGCGATCCTGCAAGTGAAAACAGAAGATGCGGCACGCGCGGACGGGGTATTTACCGTTTTAATGGGAGACCAAGTTGAGCCGCGCCGGCGTTTTATACAGAAACATGCTCCGGAAGTCAAGAATTTGGATATTTAATATGTTAGCCGCGAATTTCCCGGCTTTCCCTGATAAAGACATCAGGACAGGCAAGCCGGGGACATTTCGCTAAAAAAGCGAAATGCGGGATATACATTTATATAATCTACACATCATATCCAATTCCCCGCTCTTCAGAGCGGGGAATTTACAGGGAGAAAGATAATGCTGGATCGAAAGCTGATCCGGGAACAGCCGGAAATTATCCGCCAAGCGCTGGCGGATCGGGGTTGCGAGTGTGACCTGGATGAAATTTTAGAGCTGGAAAAGCAGCGGTGTGAAGTAACCAGTCAAGTGGAGCGCCTTAAATCCCGGCGCAATCAGGCCGGCGAACAAATTGCTGCCGGGAAGAAATCCGGCCAGGATGTCCAGGCCGAGATTGTTGCCATGCGTGGAATCAGCGGGGAGATAAAGGTTTTAGACGGCCGGCTTAAAGAGGTGGAAAACCGGCTGGATAGCGAGTTATTGAAAATCCCGAATATTCCCCATGGTTCAGTTCCCCGGGGGGATGAGCGGGCCAATCAGGAAATACGGTGTTGGGGAGAGCTTCCCCGGGGCGAATTTGAATATAAACCGCACTGGGAACTGGGAGAACGTTCGGGAATACTGGATCCGGTTCGCGCCGCTAAAATAGCCGGCGCCCGCTTTATGGTTTATCGCGGAGCCGGCGCCCGCCTGGAAAGAGCCTTGATTCAGTTTATGCTGGATTTGAATATCCAGGAAGGCGGGTATACGGAAATTTTTCCGCCGCTGCTGGTTAACCGGGATGCCATGATCGGCACGGGCCAGCTTCCCAAAATGGAAAATGACATCTTCCGGATACAGGCGGAAGAATTGTATTTGATACCTACGGCTGAGGTGCCGGTTACCAATCTTCATTGCCAGGAAATACTTAAAGCCGGCCAATTACCCATCAAGTATGTGGCCTATACTCCGTGTTTTCGGCGCGAGGCCGGGACCTATGGTAAAGATACCAAGGGCCTCGTGCGACAGCATCAGTTTAACAAAGTCGAATTAGTAAAAATTGTCCGCCCCGAAACTGCTTATGCGGAATTGGAAGATTTAGTGCAGGATGCGGAAAAGATACTGCAAAAATTGGAACTGCCTTACCGGACGCTAGTACTTTCAACCGGTGATATGTCTTTTGCTTCGGCCAAGAGTTATGATATAGAAGTATGGCATGCCGGGGCCAAGCGATATTGGGAAGTATCCTCATGCTCGGTGTTTGGGGATTTTCAGGCCCGCCGCGCCAATATCCGTTTTAGGGATGAAGCGGGGAAAGTCCAATATTGTCATACCTTAAATGGGTCCGGGCTGGCAACCTCCCGGCTGCTGCCGGCGATCATGGAGAATTATCAGGAGACGGATGGAAGTATCAACATGCCGCCGGCCTTGGTTGCGTATTTGGGAGGAAGAAAAAAAATAACGCCGGATGGAGAATGGGAATAATTGCGGTAAGACCCGAAAAAAAGTATGCCGGAGGGCTAGCCTAACTGGTAAGGCAGCAGACTTGAAATCTGCCGTCCCTTGGGACTTGGGGGTTCGAGTCCCTCGCCCTCCGCCAAAAATTTTGCGGTCAACTCTCTACTCTCGAATTTCTGGTTTTTATATAATCGTTTTTTCCTGTCCCTAACATTGAACGGCAACTCGTTAATCCAGCCTTCCATCATGTGACTCAGAGCAGTCAACAATATTCTGGGATCGCCGAGCTCCAGCTCGGCAATAAACCCGGCCGGCACCTATTTCCTAACAAGTTGCGCGCAAAACAGTTAATGTTTATTTGGAGCGGGGGGATTTTTATAGGGGGCAGGCCCCTTTGTCCTGCCTGTCCTGAGCATAGCCGAAGGGAGCAAAGTCGAAGGATGTGCCTGCCTTGAGAATGTCAAATCCCTAAATATGGGGTAACCACGGGGGTTGCCCCTACTATTATGAAAGGGCGATGTCGGACAAATCTCTTGATTGACACAGAATGTAAAGTCATCTATTATATATTTTTGCATGCGCTCCGGTTAAACTGGGATATTAAAATATCCCGCCCTGAAGGGCTGAGCACTTAATAGGTAGAGCAGAAAAAAGTACGGAGAGGTGGCCGAGTGGTTGAAGGCAGCTGCCTGCTAAGCAGTTGTACCCTTTACTGGGTACCCAGGGTTCGAATCCCTGCCTCTCCGCCAGCAATTTCGCCGGAAGCGAACTTGTAGAGCATTAGAGAGTAGAGCTTAGATGGTGGATAAGGACTTGAATGCGGTCAAATCTCTATTCTCTAATTTCTGATTTTAAATGAGGAGAAAATTAATGACCAAACTGGTTATGTTGCGGCACGGACAGAGCACTTGGAATCTGGAAAATAAATTCACCGGCTGGACAGATGTTGATTTATCCGGGCAAGGCATACAAGAGGCGCAGGCCGCCGGAGAAATATTAAGGAAGGAGGGGTATATATTTGACCTGGCCTATACCTCGGTGCTCAAGCGCGCCATCCGGACTTTATGGATTACGCTGGATGATATGGATTTAATGTGGATACCGGTTTATCGGACCTGGCAGTTGAATGAGCGGCATTACGGCGCCCTGCAGGGGTTGGATAAAAAGGGCACGGCGGAAAAGTACGGCGATGAGCAGGTGAAAATTTGGCGGCGCAGTTATTCTATTCGCCCACCGGCGTTGGAGCCGGATGATCCGCGTCATCCCAACCAGGAGGGGCGCTACGACTCGCTTTTACCCAAGGAACGACCGGCCCATGAAGCCCTGAAAGATACGCTGGAGCGGACGCTGCCCTATTGGCAAAAGGAAATCTTTCCCCAATTGCAGGCCGGAAAGAGAATATTAATAACGGCGCATGGCAATTCCCTGCGCGCCTTGGTAAAGTATCTGGATAACGTATCGGACGAGGAAATTGTCCGGCTTAACATCCCCACCGGCGTTCCGCTGGTTTATGAATTTGATGAGAAGTTCAAGGTGATAAAGCATTATTATCTGGGAGACCAGGAAGCCATAAAGCAGGCCATGGCAGCCGTAGCTTCTCAGGGCACGGCGGGAAAATAATCAACGGGGTCTAGTATCCCGGCAAAGGAGACCGGCATGTTAAATACGGTTAAAGTTCCCAAGGCCTTTGAGCCTCTTTTTGAAATTGCAGATCAATATGTGGGCAAATTATTTCAGGAATTTAACCGCGATCCCAGCAAAGGGACTATTCGAATCGGCGGAGAAAGATACGTTTTATTCCGGGGCGCAAGCTTGTTTGTGGCCTTGTTCGAGCAGCTGGAAAAAACCTTTGGCGAGGAGCAGGCGCAGGAATTTATTTATAATATGGCGAGGATTATCGGAAAATCAGATTCCAAAGATTTCGCCGTCAACCGGGGAGTTACGGACCCCACAGAGAAACTCTCGGCCGGGCCGGTTCATTTTGCTTATAGTGGGTGGGCTTTTGTAGATATTTATCCTTCATCCAAGCCGTCCCCGGATGAGAATTTTTTCCTGCACTATCAGCATCCCAATACTTTTGAATCCGAGATTTACAAGACCAAAAGCCAGCGACCGGAGCACCCCATCTGCTTCTTCAGCGCCGGATATTCAGCCGGCTGGTGTTCGGAAGCATACGGGCTTGAGGTTCATGCCCGGGAAATGCGCTGTACGGCATGCGGCGATGAGCGCTGCGAGTTTATTATGGCGCCTTATGACAAGCTGGATGAATATGCAAAGCAGTTTTATGCTAAAAAGAGTTAAGGAAGACAAAAATGCAAAATGAGAGCGATTATAATGAGTTGGCGCAAAAACTGTATCTTATACTTAAAGAGCATATTCATTATCCCCAAGCCATCTTAAAGACGCAGTTCAAGCGCATTAATAAAACCGTCCAGGATGTTTCCCAAGAGGATCTGCAAGCACTGGCTACCCAGATAGGAAAATCGGTTGCTAATTTCACTAACCCGAACAAAGGCCGGGAAGTTGAAAAAGCGATTTCCGAATTGATAAAAGGGTAAACACCGGAAACTTCTTCCCGGGAGAGACAATATCCCGGGAAGGGGATCGGGAAAGGCGGGTTTTGGCAGCACTCCCCGGTGGTGTAAAAACGCCGGTTACCGAGAGGGATGTTGGCAATGTCTGAAATTACACTGATCATACATGGCTGGAGCGATTGCTCGCAGTCATTCAAGCATCTAAAAAGTCACCTTATCAAGCAGGGTATCGGTAAGGTGGATACGGTGCTTTATGCGGATTATGAATCAAGAGAGGATAATATAACCTTTGATGATGTAATCGACGGACTGAACGATCAAATGTACAAGCATGGTATTATTGACCATAACGGCGTAAAACTCCGGGAGCTTAATGTCATAATTCACTCCACCGGAGGATTGGTTATCCGCCATTGGATATGGCGCTACTATTTTAAAGACCGGAACCGCATTGCCGAATGTCCGGTACGGCGGCTGATTATGCTGGCACCGGCTAATTTTGGTTCTCCGCTGGCCCACCGCGGGAAATCCTTTCTAGGGGCTTTGTTTAAGGGGCGTTGGAAGATCGGAGATTTTTTGGAAGTAGGGCGAAAATTGCTGGAGGGATTGGAATTGGCCAGCCCCTACCAATGGCAACTGGCGCATAAAGATCTCTTTTTTCCGGAGCCCTATTATACAGCGGGCCAAATCCAGACTTCCATAATGGTCGGTTTGAAAGACTACGAGGGTTTACGCGGATGGATCAACAAGCCGGGCACGGACGGGACCGTGGTTATTGCCGGAACCTCGTTGGATGTAGTCAAGCTCCGTCTGGATTTTTCCAAACCGCGCCAGGCGGGCTCCGGGCAGTATTGTCCCTGTGATTGGATGGTTAAGCAAGCGGTTGATGATTTTGCTTTTGGCGTGATGGAAAAAGTGGACCATGGAGGAATTATCGAGGAAGCGGGGAAGAATGATACGCAAGTCAGCGATTTTCTGCTGGCCGCTCTCCGGACCCGTGGACCCGGAGATTTCCGGCGGCTAAAAACCCGGCTGGCCAAAGCGACCGAGGAGTCATATGCCAGAACCGGAAAACCGCGATTTCAACAATTTTTTTTACACGTAATAGACGACCAGGGAGTTTCCATACCGGATTATACGCTGGAGTTTTTTATAGTTAAAGCCGGCCGGGGTTTCAGCCAGGTGGTTTCCCGGCAGAATATGACGAGGAAAGAACTTATGTATAGCCGGATGGCGCATGCGGAACTGGCCTCGGAATTTCATACCAATTCCCAGGATTCCAGTTACCGGCGGCTGATGTTTAATGTCGAGAAGATTAAAGCTGTTTTAACGGCGGCCCAGCAGGACATGCGGACCGGAGTAGTATTAAGTATGCGGATATATGTTCCTGATATCGATAAGGGAATCCGTTATGCCAACAAGAATCTGCAGAATATTATATTGTATGATTATCGCAGGACAGAACCCGGGCAGCCGTCGTTTTTTTATCCCAACACCACGACTTTTATGGAAATAAAAATTGATCGTTATAATACCTACGTAAAAATCGGGACGGAAGCGAGAAAGCATTAAATAATTTATAGAGCGGAACGCGTGTTTTCTTAAGTTTGTCATTCCGAACGTAGTGAGGAATCTCCAAGAAAACGCCTGAATTATCAGGCCGCCTGGGAGACTGTCGGACTTTATTCAGTCTCCCCCTTTTGTAAAGGGGGAAGAATGCTCAAAATCTGATTTTGTACTTAAGTCCGACAAGCTCCTGGAGAGGAAAAAAACCGCCTTTCCGTAACAGGAAGTAACTAAAGAAAGGAGTTATTATGTTTGAAACTTTGGCAGCCTCAGTACCGCAGCAATGGCAAGGCTTATATCAGATGCTGATTTTACCCCTGAAGTGGGTTCCCGCGGCCCAGGCATATATTTTACAGGCGGCCTGGCCGGCTCATTCGGTGTGGGAGATAATTCCTAAAAGGGTTTTTGTGCTGCTGCCGGCCTTGCTGTTGATTGCCGGCTTATGGACCACTATGCTGGCGGTTTATACCCTGCCTTTCCGCTCTTACCGGATTCATTTTATTGCCTCCCTGGCTTTGAACTGGTGGGAAATGATGAAGGCCGTATGGCTTTTCTGGGTCGGAGTTTTCCGCTTCCTGTTTCTGGCCTTCGGATGGCTCTGGGGTTTGCTGGTGATGTCTTTCCGGGTGGTTCTGGAGTTTCTAAAGGAAATCATACTATTTCCGTTTCGCATCGGAACCCAATTTTCCAGCAAATATTTTCAACCGGGAGTTCCCTGGCTGGCGGTGATGCTCACCATTTTCTGGTCGATCCTCGAAGCCGCTGTTTTTACCTATACCCTTTTGCCGACTATGTCCGAAGTTTTAAGCGACCTGGTCGGCGTGGAGACTCACCGTTTTCTCCCCCCCATACTTTTTACCATGCTGTTTTTACTGATATCCGGGAGTTTTGCCTGCCTTCAGGTTTTGGCGGAATCGGTCCGGCAGCATAATATCAAGCAGATAGTACAGATGCTGCTGGTGGAATTTTTTGTTATGTTTCTGGAAGTCTTCTTTTTATACCGGGAATTGGTGGATTCAGTGACACCCTGGATCGCGCAGCATACGGATGAACAATTCCGCATGGGGCTATATTCCACCCTGCTTTTCGCCACTTTCGGCTGGGTGGGAATCCGGGGCATGACATGGTTCCTTTTCGGGCGCTTCGGTACGCCCTCGCTGTTGGCCATTATGGCCCGGCAGAAGCTGGAAGGGACGGAAACCATGGAAGAGAGACAGAAGGAACCGGAAATGGGCTGGGCGAAGCGGCTGCTGGAGATATTTAAGAATGATATCGAGTGGTTCCGTAAAAACAGCCAGGAGTTGGCCGAACTGGCCATTCTGCCTGTGCTCCAGCTGCTGGCGGTCGCCATAAATTTCTGTATTATTCTTATCTCCGGACAGACGGTGTTCAAGATACCATTAAAAAGCATGAGCGAGGTTCTGGATACAACGGAAATTCTGGAAAGAATCGGGCTGAAGAAATTTCATCCTCACCAGACGGATACGCGAGATAAATTTTCTTAGCTGGAAGGGCGCTCTCCGGTTAAGTTAGCGCCATTCGATACACAAGGAGGCGGCATGCAATTTCAATCCTACCGAAGATTACTGGCGCTGGGGACGCTGATAGGAGCCGGTTTGGTATTAACCGGCTGCCCGGTGGATCCGGCGAAAACCACGCGCAGCCGGATGTCGTATTTTATCGGGATTGACGTCAGCGGATCATTTAAGCACCGGCCGGAATTTAAGGATGCCCTGAGATTTCTTGCTTATTATACGTACGCTCATATCAATAGTTTGGGTGAATTAAAAAAGCCCAAAGCCATGTTTGTAGGGTCAATCGGCGGCAACTATGCGGATGATCCCCAGGTCTTTCATTCGATTTTTGATTTGGAAGGCAAGAGCGTCGCGGAGATTAATAAAGATTTACAAACCTGGTTCGGCGGTAAGGACCGGCTCACGGATTTTAACACCTTTTTTGCTTCCATCGCCAAACTGGTCAAGAAACGCAACCTGACATTATCGCCCATAACGATTATCATAGTTAGCGATGGAATTCCCGAGGGTACGAATGTAAAGAAAGGGAGAGCCGGGCACCGCTCCTATTCCAAGATTGATTTAGGGCCCCTGGAGTACCTGGCCCGGAATGTAACCGTGAGACTGCTTTATGTTTCTCCCAAGGCGGGGAAAAATTGGGAGGATTTTGTAGTTCGCCGCAGAGTCCGGTTTTGGACCGTGCCAGTGGAAGTAATGCGAGGATGGCGCACGCAGCTAGTACCGGAAAAGCCCATCCCAGAGCAGACCAAATTATTTGAATGGATTAAATATAACGTGGATTACCGGGTCCGCGTAAAAAAGTTTTAATCATGCGCAGATCTTTTTTTCGGCGATTATTGAAAAACTATCCGAAAAGAGCAGGGGTTTTCTGTCTGATTTGTATGATAGGACTGCTTATTTTTGCTTCCGTAGCCGGGACGGAAACCCGTAAGCTGCCGGAAGAGGAGATCGTACAAAAAGAGAGGCATCTTTATCCCCTGGGGACTTATGAAGAAATCAAGCCGGGGCAATTTAAACCAGGGGCGGAATTTCCCATTCAGGCAGAAGAGATGGAAACGAAAACTCCGAAAATCGAGAAACTGTATTATTCTTACAGTGGTTATGGGGAGTTAAAGCCCCTGCTCCAGGGACAGGACACAAATTCCGCCGAATACCAGCTGAAATATTATGCGCAGGAGGCGGGAAATATTAATAGCGAGCTAAATATGAAACTCTGGCTGAAAGGCAGGCTGCGCTATGGAAGCGCTTCCGTCTGGCTGGCAGGAGATTTATCGGCTAAGGTCTCCGAACTTGATCCGCAGCGCGAAGCCCGGATACTCGAAGCCGGTCTCGGCTATAAATTTCCACCGTGGCTGAAGCTTTATGCCGGTAAAAAGACCCTGGAATGGGGCCACGGCTATGCCTGGAATCCCACGGCTTTCGTGGAAAGAGATAAGGATCCTCGTGATCCCGAGTGTAAACGCGAGGGATATTACATGCTTACCCTGGATTATACGAGACACTATACCGGAGCCTTAAAAACCTTTTCACTCAGCCCGGTCTTTTTGCCGGTCTTAGAGCACGTTAATGAAAAATTCGGCGAGTGCTACGGGTTGAACTTTGCCGGAAAGTTATATTTCCTTTGGCATGACACCGATATTAACCTGCTGCTTTTAATCGGGGGAAGCCAAACCATTCGCTACGGTCTCGACTTAGCGAGAAAAGTTGCTTCTGATCTGGAAATCTACTGCGAAGGGGCTTATATCCATAATCACAAACAGGAATTCTTCAACCCAGCGGGCCAGACGCGGGAAAATGTTTTCGGAGCCGGCAGCCTGGTGATGGGCCTGAGGTATGGTTCTCCATCGGCTGCGAATGTTATCCTGGAGTATTATCATAATAGTACCGGCTATAATGCGGAGCAGATGAGAGGATTTTATTCCTTGATTGATAGAGGATTTCAGCAATGGGAGGCTAGTGGGGATGATTTCTGGTTAAAGCGGGCTGAAACGCTGGCCGCGCCCCATACCGCGCCCGCTCCCATGCAGGATTACCTGGGACTGCGTCTGGCCTGGAAAGAACCCGATGCCATACGATATTTTTATCCGGCTATATCGGGCATATATAATTTTTGGGATAAGAGCTTCTCCCTGGCGCCGGAAGCGACTTATACCGAGATTCCCAATCTTGAGATACGGGCGCTTTGCCGGATATTAGGCGGAGAGATAAACAGTGAAAACGGAGAGAAGCCGAATCCCTGTCAAATAGAGATAAGAGCGAGATATTTTTTCTAGCCGTCGCTCTAACGGCGGGAGTCAGGCCTTTTAAAGGAGGAATAAGAAGTGTTCAGAATAAAGAGGTGTGGTTTAGGGATAATTATCATAGGCCTTTTGACCGGTTGCCAGGTGCCGCCGGAAAGCACGGAAAATAAGTCCGGCCGCCAGGCAGTTCAGTCTTTGCCGGACAAAGATTCTCCGGTTCCGGTCAGTCAGGGGTTGCTGGATTTCAAAGTGAAATCTTTGGAAGGAGAGATAGTTCACTTAAAGCAATATCTTGACAAGATAGTGATACTGGATCTTTTTGCGACCTGGTGCCCGCCTTGCAAACACGAGATACCGATTTTTGTGGAGCTTCAGAAAACCTACCAGGACAGCCTGATTATAGTGGGACTTAGCTATGATCAAACCACGGGGGACAAAGTTAAATCGTTTATGGAAAAACTGAAGATAAATTATCCGGTTTATTGGGGTAGCCAGGAAATCGCCAAGCAGGTGGGGTTGCGCGGCATACCGCATACCTTGGTCCTTGATCAAGAGGGGCGGATAGTTGGCAACTATATAGGGTTTCGTCCCAAGGAAGTGTTTGAGGCGGATATTAAAAAATTGCTCAAAAAATGAAACCAGGAGGAAACAAGATGGCGGAAAGAGTATGTCCAATATGGGTTGGTTATTTACTCCTGAGTCCGCTGAGAAAATTGGGGCAAAATCCCCAAAAAATACTAGGGCCGTATATTAAAGAAGGCATGCAGGTTCTGGACATTGGCTGCGCCATGGGGTTCTTTAGTTTGCCGCTGGCCGAAATGGTCGGGCCGCAGGGAAAAGTAATCTGCGTAGATATGCAGGAAAAGATGCTGGGGTCTTTAAAGCGGCGCGCCCAAAAAGCCGGATTATCCGCCGGCATTGAGACGCGCCTTTGCAGCCAAGAATCTCTGGGTTTGCAAGGTCTCGACCAAAAGATGGATTTAGCCCTGGCTTTTGCCGTGCTCCACGAAGTACCGGATGTGCCGGCCTTTTTTTCTGAGATACACAAAGCTTTAAAAAGCAAGGGTCAGTTGTTGATAGCCGAGCCCAAGGGCCACGCCTCGGAAAACGATTTTGAGAAATCCCTGGCCCTGGCTGAACAGAGCGGGTTTAAAGTAATCGATCGTCCCCGGATAAGCCGAAGTCTTGCTGCGCTATTGGAAAAGCGTGCTCCGCTAAAAAACTTCGAGGTGATCTGAAAAGAGGAGGCACGAAACCATGCTGTGGGAGAACCTCTGGCCGGTCGTAGGCTTGACCGCTGCCGCCCTTACCTCGACCGCGTTTATACCGCAATTAATTCTCCGGATACGCAATCCGGACCAGGCGCGGGTAGCCTACGGAACCATAGGGATTTTTATGCTCGGAGCTTCACTTTGGGCCGCCTATGGTGCGCACCTGCAAGACTGGATCATAATCGGGGCGAATATATTTATCTTACTGAATCTGGGTCTCCTCGCGGTCGTCCAGTTTATTCAGGAAAAAGACGGAAGAAAAAGAGCAAGACAGTAATAAAATGAGGAAGGCAGTAAATGATTGACATCCCAGGTCAAAATGCCTCCATTCGGCAGATCACGCTGGTGGGCGCTGCCGTTAACCTCGCGCTGGCAGTCATCAAAGCAGCGGTTGGGCTTTTAGTCGGCTCGCTGGCGCTGGTGGCCGATGCCATTCACTCGTTTTCAGATCTGGCCACTGATGCGGTTGTGCTTATTGGCGTAAAATTGGGCTCGCGACCGCCTGATTCCAACCATCCTTTCGGACATGGAAAATTCGAAACCCTTGCGTCTCTGATCATTGCAGGGGTATTGATCGGCAGCGGGGTGGGCATTGTGCTTAAAGCCGTACATGCTTTCTCGCTGACGCCGGCAGCGAAAACCGGCTGGATGATTCTGGGTCCGGCTTTGCTTTCGGTTATTTTGAAAGAATGGCTCTTTCGCCGAACCATGGCAGTATCCAAAAAAACCAACAGCACAATTCTGTACGCCAATGCCTGGCATCACCGCGCGGATTCCCTATCCTCAGTGGTCGTCTTAATCGGTGCCGGAGCGATCATTTTTGGATGGGGCTATGGTGATCAGGCCGCCGGGCTGGTGGTAGGTCTTATGATTATTTATGCCGGTATCAAAATCATTGGACAGAGTGTGATTGAATTAGGCGAAGGCGGGGTTGACCGGGAAACGAAGGAACGGCTGGCCAATATTTTATCCAAACAAAACGGGGTGTCTTCCTGGCATCGTTTACGCGCCCGCAGCGTGGGACGGGAAATAGTAATGGATGTACATGTGCTGGTTGACCCAAAACTTTCCGTGGTAGCAGGGCATAAGATATCAAAAAAAGTCGAATTTGCCCTTCGCTCGCATCTGGACCGTCCC
>JAUVAV010000010.1 GCA_030591525.1 candidate division FCPU426 bacterium
AGGCCGGTCTTTCCAGATTCTGGATACCGCGGGGTTGCGGGTCCGGAGCCGGGTAGAGGCCGGGGTGGAAAAGTATTCCGTAATGCGCGCGCTCCGGAGCATTGAAGAATGTCATGCGGCGGTTTTGCTGCTGGACGCGTCCGTTCCGCTGAGTGAACAGGATGAACGGATTGCGGGTTTTATTCATGAAGCCGGCCGGGCCTGCATCCTGGCGGTTAATAAATGGGACTTGATTGAAAAAGATCAGCATACGGTTGACCAATATATGAAAATATTAAGAGCGCGCTTGGCTTTTATGGAATACGCTCCCAGTCTTACTTTATCTGCCAAAACCGGGCAGCGGGTCAACCGTTTGCTGGAGATGGCAATGCAGGTGGATGAACAGCATAAAGCGCGGATTAAAACCAGCTTGCTAAATAAAGCGCTTCAGGATATTATTCATAAGCATCCTGCGCCCTCGCGTCGTGGCCGGGTGCTCAAGCTAAAATTTCTTACCCAGACCGGGGTGCGGCCTCCGGCGTTTGCTTTGTTCGTCAATGAGGCGCGGCGCATGCATTTTGCTTACTTGCGTCATATCAAGAACAGCCTGCGCGCCCGTTTTGGGTTTCAAGGCACACCGTTGATTGTTATGTTGCGGGAAGCGAAGGGAGCAAGACGTGATTGAAGATTGGTCTTTAATTGTACTGGCAATAGTATCCGCTTATTTGATGGGTTCGCTGCCCACGGCTTATCTATACGGCCGGTTGCGAGGCGTTGATATTCGCACCCAAGGTTCCAAAAATCCGGGCGCCACCAATGTCGCGCGTTTATTTGGAATCACGGCCGGAGTCATGGTTCTGTTGGTGGATGTTGGTAAGGGATTTGCCGCGGCTTATTGGCTTTCCCGCTGGACCCCCTATCCGGCATCGGATTTAGTTCGCGTGGGCTGCGGTCTGGCCGCGATTTTTGGGCATACTTTTACACCTTTCTTGAAATTCAAGGGCGGAAAAGGGGTGGCTGCCACTTACGGAGTTTTTTTAGGGTTGGCCCCTATTGCCACTATTATGGTTTTTATAGCTTTTGCAGGGGTAGTGGCCGGTACCCGCTATATCTCGGCCGGGTCTTTGGTTTCCGCGTTCTTATTCCCGCTCTTGATTTGGCTGGTAGGTGAATCCGGCTACGGTTTTTCCATCTTGATTTTATCCATAATTATCGGGCTGGGGATTATCTATCTGCATCGTGGTAATATTGATCGTATAATTCAAGGAACTGAAAATCGGCTTGGTCAGCGGATACCGGTTAAGCCGGAAAAAAATCACCGTGGATAGACCGGTGGCGGTTATCGGCGCCGGGGCCTGGGGTACAACCTTGTCCTTGATTCTGTCCCGGAAAGGCTGCCTGGTTCGTTTATGGGAATATTTTCCGGATTATGCCCTGCGATTGGCCGAGTCCCGTGAGAATCTCAAATTTCTGCCCGGTGTTCGTATTCCGGAAAATGTCATGATAAGCGCGGATATCGAGAAGACCGTGGCGGATTGCCGGGAAATAGTCTTGGTGGTTCCCTCTCAGAAATTACGTGATGTGGCCAGGCGTTTAGCCGGGACCGGAGTTCAGCCACGGTGTGTGATCACCGCTTCCAAGGGGATCGAAAAGGGCAGTTTGGCCCGTATGTCGGAGGTGGTACGCCAGGAATTCGGGCCAGGGCCGGAAGTCTGTGTGCTTTCCGGTCCCAGCCATGCCGAAGAAGTAAGCCGGGGTATGCCCTGTTCTTTGGTGGCGGCTTCTGAAAATAAGGAAACCGCTCAAGCAGTGCAGGAGTTATTCAGCACCGACAATCTAAGGGTGTATATCAGCCCGGATATAGTTGGAGTGGAACTGGGAGGCGCTTTAAAGAATGTTATCGCCCTGGCGGTCGGGATGGTGGATGGCTTGGGATTGGGGGATAATTCCAAGGCGGCTCTCATGACACGGGGACTGGTGGAAATAGGACGGTTGGGCAAATCCCTGGGCGCTAATTCCGAAACCTTTGCAGGACTTTCAGGCCTCGGTGATTTAATAGCAACCTGCGCGAGTCAGCATTCGCGGAACCGCCGGGTGGGAGAAGAAGTCGGGCGCGGCCGCCGATTAGATGAGATTCTGAAGGACATGGAAATGGTGGCGGAAGGCGTGGAGACCGCGCGGTCAGCCAAACAGCTGGGAGAGAGAATGAAGGTGGAGATGCCGATTACTGCTCAAATAAACCGCATACTTTTTGAGGAAATTCCGCCTTTAGAAGCTGTTCGGGATTTGATGCGGCGGCCACGTAAAGCCGAACTGGAACCAGGCTGGCTCTCGGAGGTGAAATGATGGAAAAAGACAACCCAACCGCGACCAAGGAGAAACTGGCTTACAAACTTGCTAAAATCGGAATTTCACGGAATCATTCCAGGCAAATAGTGGATTGTTTTTTCACACAACTGGCTCAATCTTTAAGGCGATGCGAGGTTGTTAATCTAGTGGGATTTGGTTCTTTTCACTATAAGATTCGGGCGGCCCGCAAGGGCAGGAATCCCCGGACCGGACAGAGCGTACAAGTGCCGGCTAAGCGGGTGATTCAATTCCGGCCCGGCGGCCGGCTTAAGAGCATGGTTCGTAAACCGGAAGCAAAGGAGACATGATGGGAGGTTCCGGGAAAAAAAATGGTTTTGAAAAAGATAATAACCCGGTTGAGATTTCCGGCAAAATGTTTCACCAGATTCGCGAAGTCAGTGAAATAACCGGGGTTAAAGCCCATGTGCTTCGTTATTGGGAGACGGAATTTTCCCGATTGCGGCCGGAAAAGGCCAGCACCGGCCAGCGGATTTACCGGGATAAAGATCTTCGTTTGATCCGGCGGATAAAAACCCTGCTGTATGATGAGAAATTTACGATTGCCGGGGCCAAACGCCGTTTGGCCGGGGAATTGCGGCCGGATAAATCACAAATCGATTTAAAATTAGGCTTGCGTGAAAATCAGTTATTGAATACAATTCTAAAGGTTAAACGCGATCTTCAAAATCTTATGCAAATGCTCAACCGGCCCTGATTTTTGTAATATAATAGCTGTTTGTTATGGTATCATTTTTTTATAAATTTGAATAAATTTCGGGGCGTAGCGCAGTGGCTAGCGCACTCGCTTGGGGTGCGAGTGGTCGGAGGTTCAATTCCTCTCGCCCCGACCAGATTTTCGCCGCAGGCGAAAATCAGAGCATTTGAGCAGTAGAACAGTAGAACAGTAGATAAGGCTTGAGCATAGATGTGTTGAGAATGCAGATATTGCGCAAATGCGGTCTATTTTCAACTTCTCAATTGCTCAAGTTTTTTCGTTTGAAATTATTTCGGGGCGTAGCGCAGGGGCTAGCGCGCCTGCTTCGGGAGCAGGAAGTCGGAGGTTCAATTCCTCTCGCCCCGACCATAACTAAGGCAGATATTTCTGGTAAGGAAAGCAAGAGAACCGACGACTTCCAGGGGGAGTGGGGGAGAAATCCCCCAACATAAGGGGAGTCAGCGAGCGAAAGCGAGCGCCAGAGGGGGGTAACCCCCCTCTGGGGAGCGAAGCGACGAAGGCGCGAGGTTCAATTCCTCTCGCCCCGACCAGATTTCAATTGTTCATGCTTTAATGATTTTTAAAAGCACTAAGGGGCGTTCAATTGAACGCCCCTACAATTAAATATGCAAAATTGCGACTATGGATAATTATAACAAAATTGTTTTTAACCTGACGGTGGCTATCCTATGTGTTGGTATTTGTAACAGTGCCTGGGGAGAAATTGAGAAATCCACCAGATATTTAAACCGTTCCGCTTCACTATTAGGTCCGACCGGATGGATTAATATTCCTTCGGCTGAAGTTGCGGAGGCCGGGCATTTTAATGCGGCGCTTCACAGGGGCGAGGCCAAACTTAATCTGGGGATGCTGGATATAGTGGAAGGAGGAATTTACTTCCGGGCAGATCTGCTGGGGGATCAATTCCGGCCCTATCGGAATTTATCCAGTTGGGAACACGTGGAAGAGAATATACCGGCTTTTTTACGGGACGCATTTCGCGGACAAGGAAAGATCAAGATTCTGGATCAAAATTGGGCGGGAATAAGTTTGGCCGGAGGGATAGAAGGGGATAATACTTATTTAGTTATTCAGCGATATATATCCGGTTTATCACGGATGATGTTATTGGCGGGATGGGGAACCGGCCGTTTTGAAAAAGGTTTCGGCGGTTTAAGCAAGACGCTTTTCCCGGGCGCGGAATTGATTTTTGAGGTTGACGGCATAGGTATTAATGTTGGCCTGCGGATGCTCTTGGCGTCTAATTTGATCCTGGATTTAGCCGTGCAGAATATCAACGCCATAGGCGAGGTTCAGAATCTTGGTGAAATTATAGGTGATCATTTTCTTTTTGGAGTCACTTACGTGGAGGAGCTTTGGTGAGCAGGAATCTCAGAGTGAAAGTCGAGGTATGTGGACGGGTACAGGGCGTGGGGTACCGCTTTTTTGTTGAAAGGGCGGCGCAGGAGCGGTTTTTATCCGGATGGGTTGCCAATACTCCGGAGGGAAGCGTAAAAATAGAAGCTCAAGGGACGGAAGAAGACCTTCGCACCCTGCTGAAAGATTTGGAAAAAGGGCCCGGACTGGCAGTGGTGGATAAAATGAAGATTGACTGGCTGGATTCACTGCCCGAGGAAGAGGGTTTTCATGTTAAAATTATTTAATATGTTAGCCGCGAATTCCCCGGCTTTCCATGATAAAGACATCAGGACAGGCAAGCCGGGGACATTTCGCTTTTTAAGCGAAATGCGGGATATACATTTATATAATCTACAGATCATATCCAATTCCCTGCTCTTCAGAGCGGGGAAATTGAATACATTTGAAGGATGAGTTGATGTCAGCCGTCCGGCGCTTGAAAACATCTCCCCCAAAAGCTAAGCCAATAAAATCCGGCAGAACTCCTGCGAAGATAAAAGGCGGCCGGGGTCGTCCGGTAAAAGATAAACGCCGGGTTGGACGGCCGGTATCAATAAAGCGCAGACCGAAGCAAGAGTCTGAAAGGGGCCCTGAATTCCGACTTAAGGCCAAAATTCCAGTTTCGGTCAAAAGAGATTTTAAGCTTGCTAAGAATAACGATACTCAGGCTGAGGAGTTTACCGAACTTGCGCCGGAAGTAATAAAAACAGATACCGCAGAGAAGGAAATTCATAATTATGACCATGCGGTTATAAGCCGGCCCCATAAAGAAGTTGCTGTCCCGGAAGAAAAGGAGAAATATGAACCGGAGATTATTAAGCAATATCTTAAAGAAGTCGGCAAGACTCCTCTTTTAACCGCGGAACAAGAGCGGGATTTGGCATTTCGGGTGGAAAAAAATGATGCCGCGGCCCGTCAAACCCTGATTGTCAGTAATTTGAGATTAGTGATTTCCATAGCCAAACAATACCTTTATCACGGACTTCCAATGTTGGATCTTATTGAAGAGGGGAATTTAGGCCTGATGCGGGCGGTTGAGAAATTTCTGCCCCGCAAGGGATTTCGTTTTTCGACTTATGCCGCGTGGTGGATACGGCAATATGTCAAGCGTGCGCTGGCCAACCAGAGTCAGCTTATCCGTATTCCGGTCCATATGGTTGAGAAAGTATCGCGATTTTCCAGAATCCGGTATGAATTGAGTCAAAAGCTGGGACAAGAACCGACCATAACTGAGATCGCCAAGGCTATGAAAGTTTCGCTTGAACAAGTGCGGGAAATCATGCGGGCGGATCAGCGGCCGGCCTACTTGGAAACCATGATGGGAAGCCATCAGAGTGACGGCCGGAAATGGACCGACGTCTTTGAAGACAAGAGCAATATTGCGCCGGATGCTTCCACCCAGGGGGCCATACAACAGAAAAAAATCGAGGATTTATTAGATGTTCTTACGGACAAGGAAAAAAATATTATCATCTTGCGTTTCGGTTTGAATCGGAAAACTTCGTGCACGCTGGAGCAAACCGGCCGGCATTTCGGATTAACGCGGGAGCGCATCCGTCAAATTGAAGTGACAGCTTTGAAAAAGCTGCGGGCTTATTTACGCCAGGGACAATCTTCCGTGGAAGATATTTTTAAGACGTAGGAGCCGGTGCAATTAGAGCGTTTTGTCATTCCGGCTGAAAGCATGCCGGAATGACAAAATATTAATTCCAAGTACTTGTGAGACATGACACTAGGAGCTTGGGCAATCAGTCGGTTTTTTTGAGAGTAGATAGTAGAAAGTAGACCGCATTTGAGATGTTTTATCTAATTTCTACTATCGAATCTCAAATGCTCTGGAGCCTGAGCAACTGATTGCTCAGGCTCCCAGCGGGGAGGAATCATGGTTAAGCTGCTGGAAACTTTAATTCGGGATATTCCGGATTTTCCAAAACCCGGAATTATATTTAAGGATATCACCCCCCTGTTGGCCGAGCCGGAAGCATGGCGCCAGGTGGTCGACCGGATCGCGGAGCATTATAAAGATAAATCCATTGAACAAGTGGTATGCGTAGAGGCCCGGGGATTTATAATTGGGGCGCCCCTGGCTTACAAGCTGGGCGCGGGGGTGGTTCTGGTGCGTAAGCCCGGTAAACTTCCTTTTCAAACCCTGCAAACGACTTATGCGCTGGAATATGGTACGGATTCACTGGAAATTCACTCTGATGCCATTTTACCCGGAACCCGGGTTCTGATCGCCGATGATGTTTTGGCCACCGGTGGAACGGTTTCCGGTACGGTGGATTTAGTCCGGAAACTGGAGGGGCGGATTATAGGAATTGCTTTTCTAATAGAATTGGAATTTCTGAAAGGCCGGCAGAGACTTGAAGGGCAGGATATATTTTCATTGATCAAGTATTAACGCCCCCGTAGCTCAGTTGGATAGAGCAGCGGTTTCCTAAACCGTTGGCCGTGCGTTCAAGTCGCGCCGGGGGCACCAGCTTCGCGCGCAGCCGGGCAGTTGAGCAGGAGAACAGTTGAAAAGTAGGGGCGGACTTCCATGTCCGCCCTAAAAAGTCATATTTATAAGAGGCTTACCATGATAGATCTGCATATGCACACTTTGCATTCGGACGGTGAATTAATCCCCGCGGAATTGGTTCGCCGGGCTAAGCTGGTAGGTTACCGGGCTATGGCCTTGACGGATCATGTGGATCAGTCGAACCTGGAAACCGTGCTTTCTAGTCTAAAGGCGGCGGCCCAAGCCTTGACCAGAGGTTTTGGAATCATGGTTCTGGCCGGAGTAGAGATCACTCATGTTCCGCCCAAGCAAATTCCCGGCTTGATTCGAAAAGCCCGGGAAGAGGGCGCGGAAGTGGTGGTGGTTCACGGCGAGACACCCGTGGAGCCGGTGGCCAGAGGAACGAATAGAGCCGCCATTGCGGGAGGCGCCGATATTTTAGCTCATCCGGGTCTGATTACTTTAGCCGAAGCCCGGCAAGCGCGGCGTCAGGGCGTAGCCTTGGAGATCACTTCAAGACCGGGGCATTGCCTAACCAATGGACATGTCGCCAAGGCGGCCTTACAGGCTGGTTGCGCCTTGGTGATAAACAGTGATGCGCATGCCGCCCGGGACATTTATTCCAGGGATCTGATCAAGAAAGTGGCAGCCGGGGCGGGTTTGTCCCCGGCGAAATTGGATTTCTGTAAACGAAATGCGCTTGAAATATGCAGGCGTGTACGTGGTTAAGCATAATAAGGAGGAAGAGCATGGCCAAGAAAAGGTATTCTCACAAGCAAATCCGTAAGAGTCTCAAACAAGATGAATTACGGAATTTTTTAAATCGAACGATTGGTCTTTTTAGAAGTAATACTGAAAACCTTCTGATTTCAGCCATAATTATCGGAGTGATTGCCATTTTAGTCCCGCTGTATTTCCGGCATCAGGGCGCTAATGAGAAGCGCGCCCAAAATTTATTAAACCGCGCGATTAGTTATAATTATCAACCCCTGGCCAGCGGAGAAGGTTTTCGCTCCCTGGAAGAAAAATACAAAAAATGCCAGCAAGCCTTTGCCGAAATAGCAACGACCTACCGTAATACCCGGGCCGCCGGCCTGGCCAGCCTGGGGGAAGCCAATTCCTGGTTTTTTCTGAAAGAGTATGAAAAAGCTATGCGGATTTATCAGGAACAACTGCAGAAAAGGGAAGAAGAAGCTTTGGGTTTTACCATCCAAGAGCGTCTGGCTGCCTGTCAGGAAAATCTTGAGCAATGGTCAAAGGCCTTGGCCACTTACCAGGCAATACTTGCCGAACAGCCGGATTATTTCAACCGAAGGGCGGTTAATATAAGCATTGCCAGATGTTATTGGAACCTGGACCGTAAAGCCGAGGCCCGGGAACTGCTTGCAAAGGAAAAGTCCGAGGAGCCGGGGAGCTACTGGTCCGAAATCGCCCGGAGGCAAATGGTGGGGTATAAATAAGGAGGCATTGCTTTGAACCTGGTCTGGCTGGGATTAATATTTCTGGCAGTGATCACCGCAGCTCTTCGCGGGACGATGCCCGAGGTATCGGCCGCCGCCTTTAAATCCGCCGGCACTGCCGTAACCTTATCCCTCGGCTTGATCGGAGCCATGGCCCTTTTTCTGGGCCTGATGCGCGTGGCGCAGGACGCCGGCCTGGTCCAGGCCTTGGCGCGTGCTTTGCGCCCCCTGTTTAAATGGATATTTCCCGATGTGCCGGCTGACCATCCCGCGCTGGGCGCTATTGCTCTCAATATGGGGGCCAACATGCTGGGATTGGGAGATGCGGCTACGCCTATGGGCCTCAAGGCCATGCAGGATTTGCAGCAGCTGAATGGCGAATCAGAGACCGCCACTAATGCCATGTGTACCTTTCTGGCCTTGAATTCAAGTTCTGTTCAACTGGTGCCGGCCATGGTTATCGGGCTTCGTGCCGCTGCCGGTTCCAGGAATCCCTCTGAAATTATTATAGCCGCTATTCTGGCCACGACATGTTCGACCATTGTGGCCGTGCTGAGCGCCAAGCTGCTGGCGCGCCTGCCGTATTTTAAAAAGAGCCGTCCCCGGGCCAAGGAATCCAGCTCATGCTGAAAGATCTCCTAAGCGCGGCTTCCAACTGGGTGGTTCCCCTGCTGCTATTGGGCATACCGCTTTATGCTTTTACCGTGCGGCGCGTTAAAGTTTATGAAAGTTTCATCGAGGGTGCTAAAGAAGGTTTCTGGATCGGGGTTAAAATAATTCCGTATTTAGTCGGTATCCTGGTGGCGATTGGAATGTTCCGGGCCAGCGGGGCCATGGATTTATTGGTTGCTGGGCTCCGGCCGCTTACCGGCCTGTTCGGTTTCCCGGCCGAGGCTCTGCCCGTGGCCCTCTTGCGTCCGCTTTCCGGTTCCGGAACCCTGGGACTGATCTCGGATGTATTTCAAACCGCGGGTCCGGATTCATTTGTCGGGCGTTTAGTCAGTGTTATCGAGGGAAGTACGGAAACCACTTTTTATGTGCTCGCGGTGTATTTCGGTTCAGTGGCGGTAAGGAAAAGCCGGCATGCGCTGCCGGCTTCGCTGCTGGGAGATCTAACCGGAGTAGTGGCGGCTTTTATCGTTTGCCGCCTGCTTTTTTAATATGGCCGCTCGTTTAAGGCTTCCTCCCAAACTTTGTCCGGGAGACAGTGTCATGCTGATTTCTCCGGCCTCGCCGCCGGCTGGTCAGAAAGACGTGAGTGCGGCCCAACAGGCGCTTAAACGGCTAGGGTTTAAAGTACGGCTAGGCCGGGCGGTTTTGCAACGCTGTGGATACCTGGCCGGTACTGACCGGGAGCGTACCCGGGACATGGAAAACGCGTTTCTTGATCCTGATATTAAAGGTGTTTTCTGCACCCGCGGCGGGTATGGAACCTCCCGTCTGCTGGAGCATTTTGATATCCGCCTGGTCCGCCGCCAGCCTAAAGTCCTGCTGGGTTTTTCCGATATAACATTGTTGCACCTGGCCCTGCAGTCGATCGGAATAGTCAGCTTTTGGGGTCCTATGCCGGCTGCTTCCACCGGATTGAACGCGTTTTCCGCTTCCTGGCTCAGCCGCGCCGTAATGCAGTGTGCACCGCTGGGACGGGTGCCGCTCGACCGCCGATCTCAAGCCGGCGTGCTGCGAAAGGGAAAAGCAATCGGAAGGTTGACAGGAGGGACCATCACCCTGCTGGCCGCGAGTTTGGGCACACCTTATGAAGTGCAGACCAGAGGCCGGATCGTTTTTTTGGAAGAGATAGGCGAAGAACCATACCGGATCGACAGGATGCTTACCCAATTATTAGCCGCCGGTAAGTTAACGGATGCCGCGGGCATTGTCTTAGGTGTTTTCCAGGATTGCGCGCCCCAGCTCTTTACCGGGAAGAACGGCCTGTCCCTGGATGCAATGCTTAAGGATCGCTTGTGTCCTCTTGAAATCCCGGTATTTTCCGGCCTGGCCATAGGACATATGGCTGCGCAGGTTACCTTGCCGTACGGTGTTAAGGCGCGAATGGATGCCGAAAAATGCACACTGGAAATTCTGGAGCCCGGGGTTAATAATTAAAGCTTGACAGGGCACAATGAGTAGGTTATTTTTTTCTCTCCGTGGAAAGAATTGTCGGGGCTGTGGCGCAGCTGGGAGCGCGTCTGAATGGCATTCAGAAGGTCAGGGGTTCGAGCCCCCTCAGCTCCACCAGTTAATAACCGGCGTTCCATGAATATGGGGCGCCGTTTTTATATTAAAATACTCCGCCCTGAAGGGCAGAGTATTTGATCCGAGATGTAGAAAGGCGTTATTTATATACCCGTTTCATCCCCCCCTTAAAAGGCGGGGAATTCGCGGTGACGTATTAAAGGCGGATAGGCGGTAAGTATTAGAGTTGAAATCCGTAATTGATTTTCATGTACATGCTTTTCCCGACGACCTGGCGGCCGGCGTGATTCCTCAGTTGTCGGAGCGGGGCGGCGTATGTCCCGCCTATAATGGGACAGTGAGCGGGCTGCAGCAATCTATGCGCCAAAGCGGCATTACTCACGCGGTTATCCAGCATATTGCCACTAAGCCCGGGCAGGTAAGGGCGATTAATCAGTGGTGCCGGGAATTGCAGGATCAATACGGGCTCTTTTCTTTCGGCGCCCTTCACCCGGATATGTCCACCGGAGAACTGGATCAGCAGATTGTGTTTTTAAAAAGTCAAGGTATCCCGGGTGTGAAATTACATCCCGAGTATCAGGATTTTTATCCGGATGAGGACCGGATGGAAGCGCTCTACCACCGGTTGGAAACCTCGGGATTGACATTAATGATGCATGCCGGAGTTGATCTGTGTTTTGCCGGGAAACCCAAGGCTTCCCCGGCGCGGATTATGCAAATTAATCAAGCGTTTCCGAAATTGAAATTAATAGCCGCTCATCTGGGCGGTTTCCGCATGTGGGATGAGGTAGAACATTATCTCATCGGCAGGCCGATATGGCTGGATACGGCTTATTGCGCTAATGAATGTCCCGGGCCCCGGTTATTGGAACTTGCGAGGGCGCATGGCGTTAAGCGTGTGCTTTTCGGGAGTGATGCCCCTTGGGGGAATCAGGCCGCGCACCGGGAATATCTAAGACAGGCCGGTTTTACGGATGCAGAATTAAGCGGGATAGAGTACGGGAATGCATGCGATATGCTGGGACTGGAAAGAGACCAATAGAAAGAGGTGAGGTGGAAATGCAGAATATTGAAACTCTGAAAAATTTGGAAATCTTTCAAGGTTTTTCCGACCAGGAACTGGCCACGATTATCAGGGGCGCCAAACAGATGGAATACCGGCCGGGAGGAGTAATTATCCGCGAGAACGCGTCCGGGGGCATGCTGCATATTATTCTGGAAGGGCAGGTAGAGGTGCGAAAAAAAACCGGCCGGGAAAATGAGAAACCACTGGCGCTGCTGGGTGAAGGTTCGGTTTTCGGCGAGATGTCGCTCTTTGACGGGTTTCCCTATTCGGCCAGCGTAGTGGCCAGGGAGAATACCTCCACGCTTACCATGTTCCACCATGATTTTGAAACTTTGGCGGAAACTGATCCGAGGCTGGCTTTCAAGATCAGCGTGAACCTGATTAACAGTCTGGCCGGCAAGCTGCGAAAGACCAATGATAATCTGATAACCTTTGCCATGCTTTCCCGCAGTGAGACGGATATGGAAAATAAATAATCAGTTGACTTTATTTAAAATGGTTTTATTATATCTCTTTTAATATGTTAGCCGCGAATTCCCCGGCTTTCAAGCCGGGGATGAAGCGGGAAAGTAATAATGATTTTCTACAAATCATATCCAATTCCCCGCTCTTCAGAGCGGGGAAATTGAACGAAATTCTATATCTGGATTTATGTTGTAAATGTAAACTATGTCAGTAGGGGCGACGCATGCGTCGCCCCTACTGACCAAGCGAGGATATAAACTATGCGCAGTGATGTAATGAAAAAAGGAGTGACCAAATCTCCGCACCGGTCGTTATTTAAGGCCATGGGATACACGGACGAGGAATTGCGGCGTCCGATTATTGGCATTGCCAATTCCTTTAATGAGATTATTCCCGGCCATACACATTTAAACCAGGTGGCAGCGGCTGTGAAAGCCGGTATCCGCATGGCTGGCGGCACTCCTATGGAATTCAATACTATCGGTATTTGCGATGGCATTGCCATGAACCATGAAGGCATGAAATATTCCCTGGTCACCCGGGAAATCATAGCTGATTCAGTGGAAGCCGTGGCGAATGGGACGCCTTTTGACGGCCTTATTCTCCTGCCCAATTGCGATAAGATTATTCCGGGCATGATGATGGCCGCGGCCCGATTAAATATTCCGGCCGTGCTGATTTCCGGCGGGCCTATGCTGCCAGGGGAGTACCGCGGCCGGAGAATTGATTTGATTAAAGGGCCTTTTGAAGGCATGGCCCAGGCCCTGGCGGGTAAAATTTCCGAGGAGGAATTTCGCGCCATTGAGGATGCCGCTTGTCCGACCTGCGGGTCCTGTGCCGGATTATTTACTGCCAATACCATGAACTGTATGGCAGAAGCCCTGGGATTGGCTCTTCCGGGAAATGGAACCGCTCCGGCTATCTCGGCCGAGCGTATTCGTCTGGCCAAAGAGGCAGGTTTAAAAATCATGCAGGTTGTGCGCAGCCGGTTAACGCCGTCTAAAATATTAACTATGGCGGCCTTTCGCAATGCTATAGCAGTGGATGTGGCCATGGGAGGATCAACCAATACAGTATTGCATCTTCCTGCGATCGCGCATGAAGCCGGTTTGAAACTGGATTTAGAGGAATTCAACCGTTTTTCCAGGAAAACACCGCATCTGTGCAGTGTCAGCCCAGGGGGAGATCATTTTATGGTGGATATTCATCGCGCCGGCGGAGTACCGGCGGTGATGAAAACGCTGGCAGCCAAGGGAGTAATTGCCACTATGTTACCTACGGTTACAGGCCGGACCGTGGCTGAGAACCTGAAAGCCGCTAAAGTGGCTGATACCGAGGTTATCCGTCCCTTGTCCAGACCTTACCACAAATATGGCGGGCTGGCAGTTTTAAAAGGCAATATTGCTCCGGACGGCAGTATAGTAAAACAGTCCGCGGTTGCACCGGAAATGATGCATAGCATCTGCCGGGCCCGCGTCTTTAACAGTGAAGATACTGCTTTCAAAGCTATTATGAAAGGCGAGATCCGGAAGGGTGATGTAGTGGTTATTCGCTATGAAGGTCCCCGGGGCGGTCCGGGTATGCGCGAAATGCTGTCCCCGACCAGTTCCATCGCGGGTATGGGCCTGGATAAGCATGTAGCCTTAATCACGGACGGACGTTTCTCAGGCGGAACCCGCGGGGCGGCTATCGGGCATATTTCGCCCGAGGCGGCGGCTGACGGACCAATTGCTGCGATTCGCGAGGGAGACAGGATAGAGATCGACATACCAAAATTGAAAATCAATTTACTGGTTTCGGATCAGGAAATCAAACAGCGTATGGCTGGTTTGAAGCATCCGAAGCGAAAAATATTTAAGGGCGTTTTAGGACGCTACGCGAGATTAGTAACCTCGGCCAATACCGGGGCAGTCTTGGAATAAATGGAATACCAGGGGGTTTTATTATGAGCCAGGAAATAACCGGCGCACAGATATTTGTGGATAGCTTGTTGCGGGAAGGAACCGATGTTATTTTCGGTTATCCCGGAGGAGTTTTACTCCCGATTTTTGATGCCTTGTATGCTTCCAAACTGCGCGTTATTCTGCCTCGTCATGAACAAGGCGCGGCCCATATGGCAGACGGCTATGCCCGGGCGACCGGCCGGGTGGGAGTTTGCCTGGCAACCTCCGGACCGGGCGCGACCAATCTGGTGACCGGGATTGCCACGGCCTACATGGATTCCATTCCCATGGTGGCCCTTACCGGCCAGGTGGTCAGCAGCATGATAGGTAATGACGCTTTTCAGGAAGTGGATATTACGGGTATTACCCGGCCCATTACCAAGCATAATTTTTTGATCAGGAATGTTAAGGATATCGCGGCCACCATCCAGGAAGCCTTTTACATTGCCGGTACTGGGCGGCCGGGACCGGTCCTGGTGGACATTCCCAAGGACGTGACTACTGCGGCTTGCGTGCCGGAGTACCGGGAAAAATTGGAAATCCGTGGTTACCGGCCTAACTTGGTGCCGCATCCCAACCAGATTAAGAAGGCCGCGGCTATGATTGCCGAAGCCAAGCAGCCGCTGATATACGCGGGCGGCGGAGTGATTTTAGCCAATGCTTCCAAGGAACTGAAGGAGTTGGCCGAAAAAATCAATGCGCCGGTTACCCTTACCTTAATGGGACTGGGCGCTTTTCCCGGTACGCATGAAAATTTTATCGGCATGCTGGGCATGCACGGCACCCGGGCGGCTAATTATGCCATGCAGGAAAGCGATGTGGTTATTGCAATAGGCGCGCGCTTTGATGATCGCGTGACCGGCCGCGTGGAGCACTTTGCCTCCAATGCCAGGATAATTCATATTGACGTGGATCCGGCCAGCATTTCAAAGGTTGTTTCCGTGGATGTGCCGATCGTAGGGGACGCCAAGCTGGCCCTGCAGGCCCTGCTGAAAGAAGTTGCTTCGCGGAAATGCGATGAGTGGTCTTCCCGGGTCAGGGAATGGCAGAAGAAATTTCCCCTGGGTTATTCCCGGGAGGGTTCCGGCTTAAAGCCCCAGATGGTAATTGAGACCCTATATAAGGTGGGAGGGCCGGATTTGTTCCTGGCCACGGATGTGGGGCAGCACCAAATGTGGGCGGCCCAGTTTTTTCCCCTTGAGCGGCCCCGGCACTGGGCCTCTTCCGGAGGCCTGGGGACCATGGGTTATGGATTTCCAGCCGCCCTGGGAGCGCAGGCCGGATTGCCGGGCAAGTCCGTGGCCGTGGTGAGCGGGGACGGCAGTTTCCAGATGAACATGCAGGAACTGGCTACAGCCGTGGTTAACAAGCTTCCGGTAAAGGTGATTATTCTGAATAACGGATACCTGGGCATGGTGCGGCAGTGGCAGGAATTATTTCATGGCAAGCGGTATTCCTCGACGAATATTGAGAGTTCTGTGGATTTTGTTAAATTGGCGGAAGCTTTCGGTGCAACCGGGATTTCGGTTAAGGAGCAGAATCAGGTTGAACCGGCAATAAAACGCGCGTTTGCCACTGAAGGGCCGGTAGTGATGGATTTTCAAGTGGACCGGGAAGAAAATGTTTGGCCCATGGTGCCGGCCGGAGCGCCGATTCATGAGATGATCGGGGAATTGGCGTAAAATTGATGAAATAATGGCAATGAAGATGTATTTTGTAGGGGCGGACTTCCATGTCCGCCCGTTCGTGATTAATTTCAGGGAGAAACAATCATGCGTCATACGCTGTCTGTTTTAGTGGAAAATCAACCTGGAGTGCTGGCGCGCGTCGCCGGTTTATTTTCCGGCCGGGGATTTAACATTACCAGTTTAACCGTGGGAGAGACCGAGGATGCAAGCACTTCACGCATGACCATTGTCGTGGCGGGAGATGATGCCATTCTCGAACAGATTACCAAGCAGTTGAATAAACTGGTTGATACTATTAAAATTTATGATTTTACCGGCGAGGCTCATCTGGAGCGCGAATTGGCCTTAATCAAGGTGCAGGCCGAGGTGCGGTGCCGTTCGGAAATTACCCAGTTGGTGGAAATTTTTCGCGCGAAAATCGTGGATGTTTCCGAGCGGAGTTTTACCCTGGAGATTACCGGGACAGCGGACAAAGTGAATGCTTTTATTGAATTGCTCCGGCCCTTCGGGATCCGGGAACTTATCCGTACCGGCACGGTCGCGATTGCCCGGGAGAAAAAGAAAAAATAAAAAATCGCAACATATTAGCCATTCGGTATACTTAATCCGGGAGTCGTAGGGGCGACGCATGCGTCGCCCCTACATTCCTTGGATGACACATCACAGCTTTTGAGGGATTGAAAAAATAGCGTTCATTAATAAACAGGAGGAAAACAGCATGGCCACGATGTATTTTGATAAGGATGCGGATTTACAAATTCTGAAGGGGAAAACTATCGCAATCCTGGGCTATGGGAGCCAGGGACATGCGCACGCTCTCAACCTTAAAGATTCCGGTTTGAAGGTCATCGCCGGAGAGCTCAAGGATTCGCCGGCCTGGAAGGCTGCCCAGCAGAGCGGAGTAGAGGTTATGACCGCCCAGGAGGCCTGCCAAGCCGCGGATATCATGATGATGCTGGTACCGGATCCGCTGCAGCCGCGGGTTTACCGGGAAGCAGTGGAACCGAATCTAAAAGAGGGGAAGGCGATCGCGTTCGCCCATGGTTTTAATATCCACTATAGCCAGATTACGCCTCCTCCCTCGGTGGATGTGTTTATGGTGGCGCCCAAAGGACCGGGTCATATGGTGCGCCGGGTTTATACTGAAGGAGGCGGGGTGCCGGCCTTGGTGGCGGTTCAGCAAAATGCCACGGGCGAGGCGTTGAAGATCGGTTTAGCCTATGCCAAGGGCATCGGATGCACTCGGGCCGGAGTAATGGAGACCACTTTTCGCGATGAGACCGAGACTGATTTGTTCGGAGAGCAGTGCGTACTTTGCGGCGGCTTGACCGAGTTAGTAAAAGCCGGGTATGAAACTTTGGTAGAGGCGGGGTATCAGCCCGAGAATGCATATTATGAGTGTTTGCATGAGCTCAAGCTGATCATAGACCTAATGTATGAAAACGGCATTTCCGGCATGCGGCACAGTATCTCCGAGACTGCCAAATATGGAGATATTACACGGGGCAAGCGGATCATTACCGAACAGACCCGCCAGGAAATGAAAAAAATCCTGAAGGAGATCCAAAGCGGAGAATTTGCGCGTGAATGGATACTGGAAAACCAGGCCGGCCGGCCGGTTTATAATGCCATTTTAAACCAGGAAGCCGGGCATCCGGTCGAGACAGTCGGAAAACAGTTGCGGAGTATGATGGGGTGGATCGCAAAAAAATAAAACGGACGATTTTTAAACAAACCCGGAAGCGTGTATCCAGGCCTTCGCGGGTTATGGCAAAACCCTGGCGGCGCAGTATTCCATATATATTTATGGGAACGGTGTTTATTCTGGGTTTTTGTGCTCTCTTGCTGGTGATTCAGGAAAAACTGCCCCTGGCCGGCCGGGTAGTTTTGGCTGCCATGGTCCTGGCCGGAATAGAGTATCATTTCCGCAAATTTTCAGCCGGGCCGAGCAGCATGGAGGATGAGTTTTCCGCGCTGAGCGATATTCTCTGTTTTACCGTGGTCCCGGGGTTTCTAATTTATGGGCTGGCTTTTCGCGGTTGGGGTATCCTGGGATTAATCGCACTGTTTATAATTATTTTTGGAGGCTTGAGCCGGCTCTCGCTTTACAAGATATATAATCCGATAACCGTGAAGAGAGGGTTTATCGGGATTCCCTTAACCATTAACGCGGCCTTTATTTCCCTGGTAGCTCAGTTGGTGGAGCCGGGCGGCCTTGAGCCGGGATACCGGCTGGCGCTCTTGGTCGTGGTAATTGGCTTGACTTTTCTGACGGTTAGTACCATCCCCTATCCCAATCCAGCAGATCGACCGGTTATCTTTTTACTGGTGCTGTTGGCCGTGGCAACGATATTTTTAGGCCCACCGGCCGCCACGAAGATAGCGGTTTGGCTGCTGCTCGTGGGTGGGACGATTTATATAGTTATCGCGCCATTCGGTGTGAAGAAAGGATAATCAACCATGCCTGAAACAGTAAAAATATTTGATACTACTTTGCGGGACGGGGAACAGTCTCCCGGGGCCAGCCTGGATAGGAACCAAAAAGTGGAGATAGCCCGGGCTTTGGAGACCTTGGGAGTGGACATAATTGAGGCGGGATTTCCTGTTTCTTCGCCAGGTGATTTTGAAGCGGTGCGGGCTGTGACCAAAGCAGTTACAGAACCCGTAGTAGCTGGACTGGCCCGTTGCCAGAAGGCGGATATCAAGACAGCCTGGCAGGCGCTGCAGAGCGCCAGGCGGCCCCGAATTCACATCTTTCTCTCAACCTCACCCCTGCACATGAAATACAAGCTGAAGAAAAGACCAGAGGAAGTAATGCGCATTGCGGAGAATATGACCCGTTATGCGTGTTCGCTCTGCCAGGATGTACAATTTTCGCCTGAGGATGCCACCCGTAGTGAGTTGCCTTTTCTGGCCCAGATTGTAGAAACCGTGATTCAGGCCGGAGCCTCGACCATCAATATTCCAGATACCGTAGGTTATACCACTCCTGGGGAATTTGAGGTTTTAATTCGCGAATTGTATGCTCGAGTTCCCAGCCTCCGGCAGATTATGGTTTCCGTGCATTGCCATAATGACCTGGGCATGGCCACGGCGAATTCCCTGGCCGCAATTCGCGCGGGCGTCCGCCAGGTAGAAGGTACCATCAACGGGCTGGGAGAACGCGCGGGCAACGCGGCCCTGGAAGAGATTGTAATGGCCCTCAAGACCCGTGCAAAATTCTACAGGGTGAGGACCAATATTCAAACCCGGCAGATCGTGCGCATATCCCGTTTGGTATCTTCAGCCACGGGTATAGTGGTTCAGCCGAACAAGGCCATTGTGGGCGGAAATGCCTTTGCCCATGAAGCGGGAATCCACCAGGATGGGATTATTAAGCAGAGGCTGACCTATGAAATTATGAATGCCCGGGATATAGGACTTAAGGAAAACCGGCTGGTTTTAGGCAAGCATTCCGGCCGGCACGCCTTGGCCAAAAGGCTCCGGGAATTAGGCTACCAGCTGGAGGAAAAAGAACTTCAAGGTTTTTTTGAACGCTTTAAGGAACTGGCGGATAAAAAGAAAGAGGTTTTTGATGAAGATCTGTTTGCGCTGATGGAAGAGCGCACGGGTGCGCCCAAGAAAGTCTACAGTTTGGAACACGTCCAGGCCTCTTCGGGAAGCGGCCTGGTACCCACGGCCGCGGTTCGCCTGCTTAAAGAGGGTCAAATACTTCAAGGATCTGGAACAGGCGACGGCCCGGTGGACGCGGTGTATAAAACCATAGATGCTCTATTGGGCCGGCAGCATAAATTAACCGGTTACGCGATCCAGGCCATTACCGGCGGAACCGACGCCCAGGGCGAGGTTACGGTTCAACTGGACAGCCATGGCCGGGTGATTACCGGCCGGGGAGCGCATACTGATATTATTGTCGCCTCAGCCAAGGCCTATATAAATGCTTTGAACCGTCTGGCTGCCATGGAGAATGTTGTACGAAAAATCCCAAATCGCCGTTCTAAGGCGGTAGCACGCTGAGGGATATTTACTTTGGAGAGGGATACATGCCTAAACAAAGACTTCAGCGCAGCAAAACCAACCGGATGTTTGCAGGAGTTCTGGGAGGGCTGGCAAAATATTTTGATATTGACGCCAGCTTACTAAGGATTTTATGGGTTTTACTGACCGTGTTTACGGGATTTTTCTTAGGCATATTTGTATACTTGTGTGCCATTTTTATTATTCCCAATCAAGTTAAAATTAATAAAAACTAAGCTGCTAACTGTAATAACGGGAAAGAACTAAGTGATTACTTAGAAGCTGTGAAATAATTGATTTATATAGATATTCCCCTCCCTTGAGGGGAGGGGATGAAGGGGAGGGTGAAAATAAAACGCTTATATTACCACCCTCTCCTAGCCTCTCCCATCAAGGGAGAGGAATAGACTTGTTGAATTTAAAAAAAACGATTTTTTCACAGCTTCTGACTGACTATTTACAAAAAGGAGTAGTTTGAATATGCCGCGACCCATGACAATCAGCGAGAAAATTCTGGCGCGGGCGGCCGGAAAAAAATATGTTGCGCCCGGAGAGATGATCTTGGCTCGGCTGGATCTCTGCCTGGGAAATGATATTACCGCTCCCCTGGCAATCAAGGAGTTTTACGGCAACGGCGGAAAACAGGTTTTTGATCGCAAACGAGTGGCCTTGATACACGATCATTTTACCCCCAACAAGGATATTAAATCAGCCCAGCAGACCAAGCTCCTGCGTGAATTTGCCCACGAGCAGAAATTAAAGTATTACTGGGACCAGGGAGAGTGCGGGATTGAACACGCCCTGTTGCCGGAGCAGGGAGTAGTAGTACCCGGCGATTTAATCATTGGCGCGGATTCCCATACCTGTACTTATGGAGCCTTGGGGGCCTTTGCTACGGGCGTGGGCTCCACGGACCTGGCAGCCGCCATGTTGACCGGCCGGGCCTGGTTCCGCGTGCCTCCCAGCATCAAGCTTATATTTCGGGGGAAGATGCCCCGGGACGTAACTGCCAAGGATTTAATCCTGCTGGCCATTGCGCGTCTGGGTGTGGACGGGGCCAATTACCGGGCTTTGGAGTTCACTGGTCCGGTGATCTCCGGTCTGTCCATGGCCGGGCGTTTTACCATGAGCAATATGGCGATCGAGGCCGGGGGCAAAGCCGGACTGGTTGTGCCGGACGCTGTTACTAAGAAGTATTCTCTGGGCCGCGCTCAGCGTAAGCCTCGTTACTATGCCTCGGATGCAGACGCGGTTTACGAAAAAGTGGAGGAATTCGATGTAAGCCGGCTGGAACCTCTGGTAGCCAAGCCTCATCTGCCATCTAACGTAGAACCGGTTTCCCGGCTAAAAAATATAGTTTTAGACCAGGCTGTGATCGGTTCATGCACCAACGGCCGGATCGAGGATCTGCGCGAAGCAGCCAAGCTATTGAAAGGCAAAAAGGTTAGTTCCCGGGTGCGAACTATAATTTTTCCGGCTACCCCAACTATCTGGAAACAGGCGCTTAAGGAAGGGTTGATGGAAGTTTTCACCTCAGCCGGATGCATTATCTCGCCTCCGACCTGCGGACCCTGCCTGGGAGGGCACATGGGCGTTCTGGCAGAAGGCGAGCGCGCCGTGGCTACGACCAACCGGAATTTTGTGGGGCGCATGGGTCATACCAAGAGCGAGGTTTACCTGGCCTCGCCCGGAGTGGCCGCAGCTTCAGCCATCAAAGGGCGCTTGGCGCATCCCCAAGAGGTTCGCGGATCAAAGTGGAAGCAAGGAGTTAAGAAATAGTGTTGAGGCGGATCTTAGCTGGGATATGTCACTTACAGGACGTAGGGGCGACGCATGCGTCGCCCCTACAACTACGGATGAGGCCATAACAAATGGCTGATATAATACAAAAAAGGATAAGCGAACATGAAATTTCAAGGCAAAACCTATAAATTCGGAGATAATGTCAACACTGACGAGATTATTCCGGCCCGCTATCTGAATACCAGCGATCCCCAAGAACTTGCAGCCCATGTGATGGAGGATGCGGATCCCGGTTTCCCCGGCCTGGTAAAACCGGGAGATATTGTACTGGCAGGAAGAAACTTCGGCTGCGGCTCTTCCCGCGAGCACGCGCCCCTGGCGTTAAAAACCGCGGGCGTAGCTTGCATAGTAGCCGCAAGTTTTGCCCGGATTTTCTACCGCAATGCCTTTAACATCGGGCTGCCCATCCTGGAATGTCCGGATGCCGCTTCTGAGACTCAGGCCGGGCAGAAAATAGCCATTGACGCGGGACAGGGAATAATCAAGAACCTGACTACAGGTAAAACATATCAGGTTGATCCCATCCCGCCTTTTATGCAGGAACTGGTCGCAGCCGGCGGCTTGATGGAGTATGTGAAGAGGAATTTAACCGCTAAATTTTAATAGGTACATATGCTCCGGGGTTTGCCGCGGGGTGGAGGGCTCACTAATTATCCCTTCATTCCAATTTTATCTCGAATTATGCGAACTATCTCCTCGGCTATATCTACAGAAAAGATAGCTTCATCCCGGGAAGGCTCAACTTCACTCGGAGGATAACGAACATCAATAGCGTAACCGGACAGTTCAGCACAAGCTTTACGGAATTGATCGAGTTCCGGAAAAATTGAAATTGTCAAATCCAACAACCTTACCAATTCGTGTATTTTAGGAAATTCAATCTGCTGAAAAGTTAAAAAAGCTTTAAGCGATTTTTCCACTGCTTGTTGAGCATGAAAAGTCACGGTATCTGTAGGAGCTTCCGGGAGAAGAAGTGTCTGACGAGCTGTAATAAGATCATTGTCAGCTTTTTTCAACCACTGATATGCGAATTCAATGTTTTGCTCGCTCATAAACTACCTTTCCGGAACGGAATACCTCTGTAATGATATGATTAACTGTGCCATTCCAACGAGCGATTTCTTCGGGTGTATAGACTAAAATATCCATGGCACAAGGCATGGGTTTGAAAAGCAGCCGAATAGGAACTGAACGTTTGTGCGCCGGGAGATCGGTGTCCATAACGACTAAAATATCCAGGTCGCTATCCGCTGTAGATTGATTTGAGGCATAGGAGCCAAAAAGTATAATTTTAAAAGGCGAGAAATTATCAGCGATAGCTTTTATTACCAATTCAACAGAAGCCGGGGAAAATATTTTCCCCGTTTGTTGTTCTTGAAGGGAAATATGTTTCATAACTATTATGTGTCTCTTTTCAATTATTTCAATTCCTTACCTGCCCGTATGCCCAGTGGATTGCCGCGGCGTTGCCTGATTAATTTCCCGCTTTGGAAAGGTAGCCTGCCGGAAAACATATTTTACTTTAAATAAATAACTTTTGCATTATTTATTTTTCGAAACATATCACCTGCTTTTCCTTATAAATAGATCCCGTTAGGAGCCTGTCGGACTTAAGTCTTTTTCCCCCCTCGGCCTGAGTGGAAATCATCGTTTCTGCATCCGGCGCAGAACGCCGATGACAATACCCTGGATGCGCAGGTCTCCGGCCTCGACATAAATCGGCTGCATTCCAGTATTGGAAGGCTGGAGCCGGACGCGGCCGGCTTCGCGATAGAAGCGCTTGACAGTCGCTTCGTTTCCGATCAGCGCCACCACAATCTCGCCGTTTTCCGCCTGGCTGCGTTTTTCTATGATGATGTAGTCACCATCCATAATGTGATCCCCGATCATGGAATCGCCCTTGACGCGCAGGACAAAGGTCTCTTGGCGTCCCAGCATATCCTCAGGCAACACCATACTCTCGGGATGCTCAAGCGCCTCAATTGGTGAACCTGCGGCAACCAAGCCTACTAGTGGTACTTCCAGCGCGCGCGGCTGCTCGTCCGGTTGTTTTAATGTAACATGGCGGGCACGCCCTCCTTCCCGGCTAAGCATGCCTTTCTCCTCCAGCGTTTTGAGATGTTTATGTACCGTTGCAACCGAGGAGAGGCCGAAGTGTTCGCCAATCTCGCGCAAGGTGGGAGCATAGCCATTAGTCTGGATACAGGCTTGTACAAAATCCAGGATTTGTTTCTGTTTACGCGTCAGAGCCACCTTTCCACCTCCTTTTCCTAAATAAATTTTCCGAGATGAGTCAGAACTGCGCTTTTTTGTTACGCCTTCGGTGAAATGAATTCGCCTGGTCTATTTTAGCAGACAACTCAAAATTCCTCTCACCCAAAGACGAACAAAAGCCAAAAAAAAATAGAATAAAAAAAGCTTCAACTCAATATTTACCATTTGTTCGTATTATTGTCAAGCAATATTTCGTAAATTATTCGCTCTACTCATCAGCTATATCCATCCTCCTGCCCCCGATAAATCCGAATTCTTATTATTGACCTACTATTCCGGCTTTTGTTATACTTTTATTAATAAATCACTGCTGTCCAAATTAACAGTACATCCTGTTTACTAATAGCTCTGGGTGGTGTTTTCTATGCGGGAACTTTTTAACCGATTCTCAATTGCCTATTTTGCCGGCGCCATTGGTGGTTTGGCTTATGCTTTAATAGCATGGTTCTGTGACCAATGGGGGCTTTTTGAGTTATTTTCCGTAAAAATGAGTGTCGCCAGCCTGAGCTGGACTTATTTGGCCCAACGGATTTTAAAAGGGTCTTTATGGGCGCTATTATTAGTGTTGTTGGGCCCTTTTTTCCGGGCCCGGGGCGCTTTACTGGGTTTGATATTAAGTCTTCTGCCCAGCACCTATGTTTTATTGGTTTATTATCCTGGTCATAATTTGGGTTTTTTGGGATGGGACAAGGGGCCGCTTACATTTATGTTTGTTTTACTATTTAATGCGGCATGGGGGTTTATTGCCGGCGGCATATATGCCAAGCATTATCGTGCTTGATATATTTTTTCCATGGGCCGACCCCGCCAACTCCCAGGATGGTTAATCAGCACACCCTATAATTTGGTTTTTCAGTACTCTCAATATTAGGTTATCAAATAATTAGGAGGAAAGGAGCAGAGAAATGCAATTAATCATCATCAAATTAAAATCAAGAAGCTCCCAAGCTGTGAAAGTGCAGGAAGTATTAACTAAGCATGGTGGTGATATTCAGGTGCGATTAGGGTTGCATGGGGCAGCGGCGGATAATGGCGATGAGGACGGTTTGATTATCCTGAAAGTAAAATCTGATCAAAGTGTGGTTAATAGTCTTGTTTCAGATCTTAATAGCGCAGGACAGGTCGAAATCAAAAATGTTTCCTTTTAAATCCGGTATGTCATTGCCTAGGAGCCTGTCGGACTTTGTTGTTGACTTATGATATAATGACAGCAGTTTCCCCCTTTTTGAAAAGGGGGAAGTTAAGTAAAAATGCAATTTAATACTCAGATTGACTTTTTTAACGCTGCTAAGTCCGACAGGCTCCTAGGGTGACGAAATTAAATATTTTATGGTCGCCGGATATTCCCGGGGGCATAGGCACGTCCCCCTGCTTCTAGAGGCAGATAATATTCACATGATCCGTTAAAGGATTTTGGGAAGGGAGAACCTTTATTTTAATATCTTCCTTAGGAAGATTCAGTTTTTCAACCATGAATTTCCGGATCGTTTCACCTTGCGTCTGACCCAATTCCGGCTCCAGCGCCAGCAGGCAACGGCCCTTGAGGTATAAGGCCTCCGGAGTATGCAGTTGAGCCAGGCGCTCCAAAGCCTGGGCATGTTTTTGATTAAAAATATCAATCCGCGCCAAACCGGTCAACACGTTATTGTTTTTCCGGTAGAAAGGATAGCGGGAAAGAAATAATGCTTTTCTACCTCTGGGATCAAAATTCTTCGCCCTTCGGGGCGGGGGATTTTAATATTTTTCCGATCTTGTTTTTGTCAGGACCGGATAAATTTGCGACGGCTTTTTCAAGATCTTCCCGGCGGCTTTTTAATCCTGCCAGCATTCGGTTAAAGGCTTCTTCCACATCATGAAATTCATCGTTTTTACGAATTTTCATAATGACGTTTAGATCCCCCTTTTCGATTTGATGCATCATGCGTTTTAAATTATAAAGGGGACCGGCAATACGGTGGGAGTAAAAAAGGCTGAAAATCACAATCAGGATACTGCCGAGTAATGCTGAGAATAGCATGGGCAACCAAAGAATATCCAGAACCCGCGTAAAGACCATGGTGGGACTTAAGGTGTTCGCGAAATAAACTAAATCCTGGGATGAAGGACTGAATATTTCTTTCAACTTCAGGAAACCGACCGTAATAAAATGCGAAAAGAAAATGCTTGCGATCACGACTGTTCCAAAACGCCAAATAACCCTGTGCTGGAAACTTTTTTCAATCAGAAATTGGTGCCGCCGCTGATATTTCTTTTTGGTTTGCTGTTGCATGACGATTATCCTCTCTTGGTCTTATTTACTCGGCCACCACAAAGGCGCCGTTATACGCTCTCCGGCCGATCTCAATCTGGTAAATATAAATTCCCTGCTTAATTCGGTTATGGCGGTCCCGGTAGTCCCATTCCGCCAGATATTGATTGCCTATGTTTGGGACGGAAAGTTCTTTCACCAAATAACTATGCAAGTTGAAAATACGTACCTTGATATATTGCGCCGGTTCTCGCGACTTGAAGAAAATTCTTAAGGTTTGGAACTGTTGCCCATGAGGCGTTACGACTCTTGTTTCTAAATGAGTTTCAAAGAATAATTTATCTGTAAACCGAGGAGTAAGTGTGATGGTTGATGTGGGTGTTTGAGTAACCGTTATTGTATTCGTATATATGGGAGATGCCGTAGACGTGGGTGTATTCGTCGGAGTGGCGGTCGAGGTCACTGTGCCGGTAGGTGTCACCGTATAGGTTAGCGTGGCCGTCGGGGTTATCGTTAATGTTGGAGAAGGCGTTGGCGTCACTGTCACCGTGTATGTTGGTGTACAAGTTATTGTCAGTATGCCTGTGGCTGTATTCGTAACCGCTTCTGTGGTGTAAGGAGACGTCTGGTCCGAATATATCACAGCCGCATTACTTATGATGGAGCTGTCCGGGTCCATGGAGGATACATCCACATCAAATTTCAAAATAAAAGGCCATAATAAATATGAATATACCTTTCAAATAAACTTAAAAAAGATCAATTCTAGAAAAATTATACAAATATTTTGCACAATACGTCAATGAAAAAGGGAAGACATACAAAAGAGTGGGCAACTATTAAATATTATAATAATAAAGCCAGCTTATTTCCTCTTGCTACTGGGCTACCATTAATTGAGTTCTCCCTTTGAACTGCCCAGGATAGTGTTGTCCGGCCCGGTATACCGGGGGAGTAAAGGGCATGAACATTCTCTTGCGGAGTTATAGCCCGCCTATTTTCAGCTGCGGGAATATTTAATTCAAACTGACTTAATTATTGACGCGGCAAATCGACCATTGGTATAATTTCCGAGAACTCTTCGGAAGGCGGAGGCGGAAGAAGATGCCGCCGCGGAGAAGAAAAAGTCTACTAGTAATAAAAAATCGGTAAGGAGGAATTCATGTATTTCAAAAAAATATTTCTATTGGTAGCAATCAGTACCTGGGCGGCTTTCCCTGCCAGTGCCATGGATGCCCGGAAAGAGGTTTTAAGCGGGGTCAGTATAGCGGAGAATGCGCTGGCCGGCATTGCCCTGGATTCTGCTGACAGTTTTGTCAACCCGGCTTATATCGTGGATTACAACAGCCTTCTCGGTATAGAAGGGACATCTATGGCGAATGATTTTTATACCGGGTTTGTTTTTATTGAGCTGGCCAAGCTCGGGCTGCCCGGCAGCCTGGGCATTCAAGTGGCGCGTAATTTTGGCCTGCTGAAACAAGGCACACTGAGCGATACACCCAGGAATATTAATAATTTAAATGCCGAGATTCTCGCTACCTCTCCTACTATGAACGTAAACGCCACTATAGATGGTAATTCCCTGACCGATTTAAATGATGTGGAATCTTTTGGTATTATCTATGGCCTGCCGCTGGGGGGTGTTGCGAAAGCCGGCTTGGCGTTTAATTATATTGGCAACGGCGTGGAAGGCAAGGAAGCCGTAGGCCTTCCACTCTCCGCTGATATCAGCAAATCCCTAGGTGATATGGAGGTCCGGTTGGGCGGTGAATATAAGCTGGGTGAGACGTTTACCGCTGCCCTGGATTTAGGGATGGGATTGCCGGCCTATGATTTTACCTACACTTCCCCTACCCTGAGCCAGAAAGCATCTTTTAGCAGCGTGAATTTAGATACCAACCTTCGTCTGGCCTATGCCTTGAACCATAACTTTGATATTATTGGGTTGGCCGGATATGCCAATTTCGGGGGCAAAGTGGATATTGATCCTGACACCCTGACCGCCGACGATGCCGCCACGCTTACCATGACCCGCAATGATATTTACGTCGCCCTGGGCGGATTATGGCAAGATGAAACCGGTTTGGCCGGCCTGGCCCTGGGGTTTGTCAATCAAGCATACCAGGATGAGCAAAAATACGAGACCGCCGGCTTTGATGCCAAAAATAATCCTGCCTCCCTGTATTTTCCGACACTTCAATTTGTTGTCGAGAAAAACATGGCCACCTGGCTGTGCTTGCGGGCTTCCATGTTTTATGAGACTAAAAAAACCTCCGCGGATAGGGAAGTGGGCGGAATAAGCTACGACTCCAAATCCAAGGCGGTCTCCACGGTAAACACCGCTTTAGGCACTACCATCAATGTCGATGATTTTATTATCGAAGGCGTGATATCCAAACTGCTCTTATTTGACGGCCCGAATGTGATTGGGGGCAGAACCCCGCGCTTAAATACCAGCGTATCGGTGGGCTATAAATTTTAAAACCCGTCCTGCCGGGTGACCGTTGGGTTTCTCTTGAGGGGCTGAGTCTCATAATACTTGCAGACTGTTAAGCTGCTGCCGGCTGGAATGCCTGTATGCTGCCGAATGGATAGTAAAGTTTGATAATCAAGTCTGGGCGGATGATATCAATCTCTTACACTCTCGAGTTTAAAGCAGCGATAAGCCGGGCGGGGATAAATGAAAATGAATATAAAGATAATTATTTTGGTGGTTATAGCAATTCTGGCAAATGCCGGGACCGGTTTCTCGCAGACTTTTAATTGGATTATAGAAACTGTGGATTCAGATGGCGGCGGTTCCACCTCCATAAAAATAGATAGCAATGATTATCCTCATATTAGTTACTATGATAACACTAGTTTTAATCTGAAATACGCTAAATGGAACGGTTCTAGTTGGAATAAAGAGGTAGTGACTTCTATTGAGGCGTACAGTTATTTTACTTCGCTGGCATTAGATGCTTATGATTACGCACATATAAGCTATCAGTACACTATTAATGCTGATGCCAGAGAGTTAAGATATGCGAAATGGAACGGTGCTTCGTGGAATACGGAGATTGTAGATTCAACCGGGAACGGGGGTTGGGATTCATCTCTAGTGTTGGATTCCCACGGCTATCCCCATATCAGTTATCTTGTGCATCCGATTAGTGCTTCACAATTGAAATATGCACGATGGAATGGCATTTCGTGGAATATAGAAATAGTCGATTCATTCGCTGGAGTTGAAATCAACCATACCACTATAGCTTTGGATTCTAATGACTATCCCCATATAAGTTATTGGGACAAAACCAATGGAAACTTGAAATATGCCAGGTGGAATGGATCTTCATGGGATATAGAAGTTGTTGATTCCGCGGGAAATGTGGGTATTAATCCCTCCCTGGCCCTGGACTCCAACCATTTTCCGCATATTTCCTATGGCGGGAACTATACCAGCGGGAATCTAAAATATGCTAAATGGAACGGTTCCAGCTGGAATATTGAAGTGGCAGACAGTGCGGACGATGTAGGCCAATACTCCTCTTTAGCATTTGGTTATGATGAATATCCGGGTATAGCCTATAGGGACAGGACAAACAGGAATGTGAAATTCGCAATATGGAAGGGGGCTTTTTGGGAAGTGGAGACAGTGGATTCTTCGCCCCAAAATGTTGGACAATGTACATCTATGGTATTGGGAAACAGCGATTATTCTCCTCACATAAGTTATCTGGAGTCAACTACCGGTAGTTTAAAATATGCTAAAGGAGTATATATTATTCCGCCGACGACCCCGACTATGACACCGACACAAACGCCGGATTTGGGATATTCTTTTCAGGTTATCCATGGACTGATCCGGAGCTCCCGCGGAGAGAGCGCTAAAATGCTGGTAGAACTTCCTTGCGCCGGCTATGTCTGTCTGCGAATTTACGATATCACGGGGCGAAAAATTGCCACGCTCTTAGACGGTTCTTTATCGGCCGGGTCCCATGAGATTCTCTGGAACGGAGGGGACGCCGGGTCCGGGACCTACCTGGTATATTTTGAGGCCAAGGACCATCAAGCTCGAGGCAAGCTGGTGCTGGTCAAGTAGCCGGGCGGCCCTGGTTTCTGCCTTAGCCTGCCCTGCCCGCCACCATTGCGCATTCGCCGGCTCTTCCACCATAACCATCATCCTGCCCTTTATTCTTCCGCCGGATAGGGCAGAGAATATCCGGGTCTTTCCAATTCCTATGGCCGTTCTCCGGGCAGGGGGTTTTTGCGATCATATAATAAAATTTTTAATGAATGGAAAAGAACTGGAAAAAGTGATATAATCTTTGTATAAATTAACCAAAGGGGGAATAGAAAAATGAAACAGATGGTTTGTAAAAATCTGATCAAAATATCCTGGTTTTTAGGAAGTGTACTACTAATCACTTCTTCTTTGGGATGGAATATACCTTTTTGTGCGGCTGAGGTTGGCAGCAGCTCTTTTAGCTTTCTGCGCATAGGAGCCGGCGCCAGACCGGTAGGCATGGCTGAAGCATATACGGCTCTGGCGGATGATATAAACTCGATTTACTGGAATCCGGCGGGTCTGGGTAAAATAAGCCGCCATGAGATCACTGCTTCTTATTTAAGCTATGTCGTAAACATTAATTCCGGTTACCTGGGATACACCCAACCCATGCTGGGCGGTGGTTTCGGCGTAGGCCTGATTTATTTGGACTATGGCGAGATACCAGTAACTACCGGAGAAAATCCCACCGGCGATGGCGAGGGGACCTACCGGCCTTATGATATTGCCGCAATAATTTCCTATGGATGCAGTCTTCATCCGGCACTCAACGTGGGAATAAATCTTAAAGGCGTGTATGAAGATATCCAGGGATACACGGCCAACGGCGTGGCCGTGGATTTGGGCGGGATATATGAGTTGACCAGAGCGCGGGACATGAGCGTGGGTCTAACCGTGAAGAATTTAGGGTTTCAGACCAAGGCCTTTATAGACGAGAAGCATAACCTGCCCCTAACCATTGATCTGGGTTGGGGCTACAAAATGCTTTCCGATACCTTGCGTTGGGGCCTGGATTTTATTTATCTGCCTATGGATGAAAAGTTTAATGCGAACCTCGGCGGCGAGTATTGCTGGCGGTCAAAAAGTTATGAACTATACGGGCGGCTGGGATACCGGACAGCAGGCCAGGATTTAAAAACTGATTCCAACGAGGATATCCTAACCGGCTTCTGCCTGGGAATAGGCGTTGCTTTGAAAGATTACCAATTGGATTATGCTTTTGTTCCCTTTAATAAATTAGGTTATGTGCATCGGGTTTCCTTGGGCATGCAATGGGGCGGGACAACTGCCAGCTACGTCCGGCCTCAAACTACGCGGCGGGTAGTTTCGGGTGATAGATCCGGCCGGCCCAAAGCAGCGCGGCGGGGAGGTTCGGGCCAAAAGTATTATCAGACCGGACAGAAATTCTATAAGCAAAAAAAATACCGGACCGCTATCCGGGAATACAAACAGGCTATAAGCCGCGGATATAAAACCGCCAAAGTCTATGAGATGATGGGTTATTGCCACTACAAACTCGGCCAGAAATCCGCGGCCCGGCGGGCTTATAAGCAGGCCTTGAAGCTGGAACCCAACAACCAGCGGATTAAAAGGAGTTTGCAGAAGATGGGAAAATAAGCAGGAGCAAACAAAAAAACCGGGCAGCCGGCTGACGGCATGCCCGGTTTTTTTTGTTATTGACTAAAGAACGGAAGTAATAAAGATGCCATTTTCCGGAAAACAGCTGATTGTGAATTTTTCGGCGCTGCTGGGGATTTTGACCATAGCCGGTATGGCAAATAGTGCCGACGTAAAAATTTGGGATCTTAATGCCAAATACGATTACAAGCATTATGGATTTACTGATCAATGGAACGACCGCGCCAACTGGACCCAGGTGTCTTATGGAACCGTAGAATATACCTTTAATGGCGATTGCGCCCTGGAAGGGGAGAATTTCTGGCTCTCTCTGCATTCCAGTCCTTATGATGCGGTTTTTCTTTATGCCAAAGTAGCTGAAGACGGAACTCCCTCGCGTCATAATGAGCTGTATAGATCATGGGATACGCCCAATGGTTTGCGGAATTACGGCGGGGGCTCGCAATTAGTGAAAATTTTGAAGAATCAGGCCGAAGAGGTCATGGTCTACAGCGAAGCTATTACGTATGAGCGGGGAGGGTATGTAACCACGGTAACCAATTCCTACCGCGCCCTGAGCGGGAAACAATGGCTGGAGATAAGACCAATCAGCCAGGCCTCAGAGCAGGGAATGCACGGCGAGTCCCGCATCCATATATCACCCGGTCAAGGCACGGGGGGCGCAGATTATTTAGTGGATTCCTTAAAGCATGGCTTGGGCGGAGGGGGCGAGAGGGTTTATCATCCCGATGCGAGCGTCATGCTTATCGATTTTATCATGGACGCGGATATTATCTGGACCATGAACTGGAAGAATCCCCGGGCCTTGCGGGCGCGTTCGGACACGGCATTAGGCGGCTGGCCTTCGGGCTGGGATCATATCGGCGACAATTACTCTGAGATAAACCGGATTATTACCTCGCCTTTTGTATATTATGATAATGCACCGATAGTCATAGGGATATTATATACCAAGTACTGGCACTACCAGAATATCAATCAAGCCGTAACCGCCGGAGTCCCTTTTAACGGCACCTGGACCAGAGCGTATGACCGCTTATGGCCGTACGAAACATCGCATCCTGGTGTAGGCAGTGCCTGGACTCCGGGCTATCCCGGGAAATACCGGATTACGGGATGTGTAAATGGCGCCTATTATCTGAATGAGGTTGACATAGTTACGCCCGGCTCCGCTTTCACCTTTACCAGTCCGGTAAACGGAACCCTGGAATATTTAATAATATACCTATATGAAGCCAATGCTTCTACTCCCAGCAACGTGGTTACGCCGCTGAGTATATATAATGAAGCCATTCCCGCGGTAGTCGTTAACGGCAGCATAACCGGCCTGGTTACCAATGAAACCGGCGATCCCCTTTCCGGAGTGAAGATAACCAATGGAGTGGCAGAGGCTTTGACCTCGGCCGAGGGAATCTACCTTTTATCAGGCATTCCGGCCGGAGTATACGCACTGACAGCATCCGCTTCCGGCTATAACCAGGCTTTTAAGCCCGCGGATGTGATCGGCAGCAGTACCATTACCGTGAATTTTCAATTAGTCGTAGATGAGAGTCCGCCGCAGCTCATGGGTGTAAAAGCTGTGGATATTTCCCAGGATACTTGCACCATCACTTGGGGAACGGATGAGTTGTCCGACAGCCAGGTGGAGTATGGACTTACTGAAAGTTATGGAAAGTCCAGCCTACTGGACACGCAGCTAACCTTGACGCACAGCCAAGCCCTCACCGAACTGCAGGCCAACACTCTCTATCATTTCCGGGTAAAAAGCAAAGATGCCAACGACAACCAAGCTGTGAGCGGGGATTATACCTTTATTACTCTTCCGCCCCTGGATCCGGACAATCCCACTTGGTGGAGTTATTACATAGGCAATGGGGAAGGGGTTTGGGGCCGGACCTATGCTGAGGCCCATTCCGGAACATTCAGCGCTATGCTTAAAGCTACGGTTTACGGCGGGAGCTCGATAAACATAGGGCTGATAGCCGGCAAATCGGATGGGTATAGTGGAGAAGAAGCATATTCCATATCGGCGAATACCACTTATAATTATTCTTTTTGGATAAAAGGCGATCTCTCTGAAACGATGGTATCCGTCCTGGCCTGGAACTCGGAAGAGGGGGCGTCCGGAGACCGCGTCTACATCGGTTTGGGCACCCTAGACCTGCAACCTACCTGGCAGAAGCATGAGGGGACTTTTACTACGCAGAATAATACCCAGAAGTTTGTCCTGCTTTTCAGAGCCTATGGCAGCTCATCAGAAGTTAACTTGGGAGCCCTATATGTAGACGATGTATATGTCGGACTAGCGGGAGGGGAAAATTTGATCCAAAATCCCGGAGCCGAGGATCCTCCTTCCTCTGCGCCGCCGCCCGAACAGCCAACCTCTCTGTCTTTGTTATTGGATAGAGTCATAGTCGGTCCTAATCCTTTTTGCGCAGATCAGTATGCCTCGCCTAAGATACGCTTTAACCGGCTGCCGGGCCTGTGCACCATAAGAATCTACACTATGTCAGGGGAATTGCTCCAGACTATCAAGCATCGGGCGGCTGACAATGAGAGCAGTGAGGAATGGGATGTGTCGGGCATAGCCGCCGGCGTTTATCTGTATAGCCTTGAGTCGGGCCGGGAAAAAAGACAGGGCAAGGTAAGCATAATCAAATAAAAGCCCGGCGGCCCCCTCGGGCGGCGCGTCAGAGAAAATTATTTTCAGCAATTTGCCCGCAAAGGCAAGTGTGAGGATCTATACTCCGGCCGGCCGATTGGTGAGGAGCATAAACCATCAGGCCTCGGCTGAGGGCGGGAGCGAGGAATGGGACGTCTCAGGCGCAGCCGGCGGTGTGTATATCTACTGCGTGGAGTCAGGGCAGGGTAAGCAACGGGGAAAGGTCAGCATTGTAAAATGAACCGGAAACCGTTATTTCTCCGGAAGGTAAAAAAATGGCCGGCCTAGGAGTTTGAGCAATTAGTCATAGACTAATTGCTCAAACTCCAGAGCAATTGAGAATTGAACAATAGAGCAACAGAAAAACTCGATTGCGGTCTATTTTCTATTGTTCAATTGCTCAGGAATTAAAAAAACCGACTAATTGCTCAAGCTTCTAATATAATCAGGTGGTGAGGCAAATGCATGAATGGGGTTTAAAGGGAATAGCTTTTGCCGGCTTTCTCGGGGTTTTGATTATTACCAGAACCGCTTTTGGCGGCTCGGCTTTATATAATCCGGCGGAAGATAGAATAGAATATGAAGGCATAATTACGATTGAAGAGCTTTATCAGCAAATCGGCAATGGAGCGTATTTGGGAAAACCGGAAAGCAATAAATATATTTTACATAAAAATATGTTTGGGAAGAAAAACAGCGGGCTTGATTTAAGCAACGCCGAATTCGTATTTGATGGCTTTTGGCGAATTCTGGCGCACGGCAAGATAACCATGAATGACGCGGTAATATACTCGGTCAACGGGCAGGGTCTGATCAGATGTTATCGCGGAGAAAGCGGCATGGATTCAGGGCAGTTTGGATTATTTGCGAATAATCTAAGATGGTGGGAAACAAGATTAGAGGCCGATGGGAATAGCTATAGTTTCTTGTATAAATGCATGATTACCAACTCAACGATGGAAGGATTTGTATTTCCTACGGAAGCAAACATCTTAACCCCGTATTGGCCCAATTATCTGGCCCCGTTATCGATTAGAATGAGTCATGGTTCCGAAATCCGCAATGTCGGCTTTAAAAATGTTATTTGGGGGTTGCCTCTGGACACCTGGCAGGCATATTCGGGAGTAGTCTGTCTAAGTAACAATAGCCATACCATCATTGATACGGTTACTTTTGATGATATAAATCTTTCTTTGCGCGATAACAGCAATGTTGGGGCGATCGGCATGTGGTCGAATCATTGTATTGTCAGAAACATGACGGCCAAAGGGCTGAATTTAGCCGGCGCCCTGGCCGAACACGCACAGGTGGCAGACGGGATAACATTTTCTGACATTATATTAGAAGGGGAAAACATTCCGGCCGGCGGGCTGTTATCCCTGGGCTACAATCGGTATGGACACCGGGGATCAAGCACGGGAATATATATTGAAAAGCTTAATAATATAACCATGAAAAATTTCACCAAGGGAATCCAGAGTATTACGGCCAGCGGCTTTGAAATTACCGATTTCACCATTTCGCATACCAATATTGGCGCGGATATGGGAATGGTCTGGATGCTGAATGCGTCTGAAATAAGTTATGGCGATGCGGTTGAACCGCGCTGTTTAAGGCACGGCAAAATAGAAAATACGGCAACCGGGTATTACCTGAAGGGGACTTGCACGCAGGCCAATGACGGGACGCCTATCCCGGCATCGTGGGGAATTGTGAAGGTTTATAGCGAGGACGTTCAAATTATTGCCAGCGATAAAGCGATCACGTCTACCTGGCCCACCCGGCACGAATTTTACGGATTAAACGATACCTACTTCGGAGCAAATCACGATATATATATTACCCGGGATGATTTTCAAATAAATTTGATAAATTGCTCATTTGACCCCCAGAAAACGGAAATCACGTCATCGGCCGATAATTCATATGTCAAAGATTACCGGTTAATTACCGTGCGAGTCGTAAATCAACACGGCAATCCGGTGGACGATGCGCAGGTAATGATTTTGCCGGAAAATGGCGGTGAAGTTGTCGGAGCCGAGGGTTGGCCGCAAACTATGTTTCAAACCGATGATACGGGTTATACCTCCCGGGCATCTGCTAATAAAGCCAATTCACCCGCTGTCTTGAACTGGAAGAAAACCAATGCGAATACGACGGAGAACTATACCTATGAAATAAATGCCATTAAGGATGGCGAAACGGTTAAAGCTAATCAGGTCGCCCCGGGGGAAATATTTGACTACCAAACTTACGGAAATATAATCACTCTCGAGTTGCCCCTGAAAGACAACCCGCCGCTTCGCGCCTACCCCAATCCTTTTAATCCCAAGTGGCACACCCAGGGCTTCACCATAATTAACTTAGAGGCGCAAACCGGGATGAGTATCTTTTCTATAGACGGGGAACTGATTAGAACCCTTGCCGATAGTGACGGTGATGGGAGAATCGTTTGGGATGGCCGGAACGAAAGCGGCCACCGGGTTGCCAACGGCATCTACCTGGGTTTGATCGAGAGTCCGGCCGGGGAGACCCGGAAGGTAAAAATCGCAGTGGAGAAATGAGCGCCAAGCAAGTTGCTGCTTGACCAGTCGGCTGAAAGGAAAATGGATTATGAATTTAATGAAGAGAATAATGCAAACATTATTTGTAATTGCAGTACTTACTTTTTTTTCACAGAGTGCTTTTGCTAAACTTTCTTTTCCTTACGACACAGAACCGTTTGCTACGGATAGTTCCGGCGTTTCTGCTAGTAGAGACAGTGGTGGGCATTTCAGAAGACCAGAACGAGGATATTTTAATCTTATATATTGGATAGGTACCGGCACTACACCTGGTTCCTTAATATTAGATTTTGAGAACCCTTTTACTGATGCTGTAGATAAAGATTTTGCAATTTTAACAGATTCTGAATCTTGGGGACCACTTGCCGATATTGCAAGGTTTGAATTTTTTTTAAATGATACCTTGCAAGGATGGTTTGATGCAGAGTTACGCCCTGATGAATTATTTGAATTTGAACTCCCGGGAAATGGTATTATTGCAAATAGGATTGTAATTACGAATATTACTCCTGACCCCGACGGCGTTAATAATCTTGCTACCATGACATTTACAGATGCGGGAGTAGCCTATCCCCTCGATCCCGGTGCCATCTCAGGCATGGTCACAGATCAGGATACAGGCAATCCTCTGGAAGAAGCAACCGTATCGGCTAATTCCTATTCAAACCCAACTAATTCAACAGGTTACTACACAATAACCTTGCCCCTAGGGATCTACGCCCTAACCGCATCAAAGGCAGGGTATGAAGAGAAAACCGAAGAAGGTGTGGAAGTAGCAGCGGGGAAAACTACGCTGGTAGATTTCCATTTAACCAGGATTAATCACGCGCCCACCATATCGGGGTTAGTTAATCAATCGGGTATAGTAGGAGTTCCTTGGAAATACGATATTTCCGAAAACATTTCTGATTCCAATGGTGATCTCTTGATCGTAGCTACAGATGATCCCGAAAATATCGCGGTAGAGGGATATGTGCTTGCTTTTTGTTATCAAACTTTAATAAATAATAAATCCGTGGTTATTAAGGTTACCGACCCCGGGGGGTTAAATACCAGTCAGACGATTTATGTTAGCGTAAAAGGTGCGGAGAAAACTAGTATTTATCCCAATCCCTACATTGCAGGTAAAGGATATCCGGAAAGGATTATCTTTGGTGGACTGCCAAAGGAAGCGACCTTGAGGATATATACCATCTCAGGGGAATTAGTAAAAGAAATAAGCCCTCAACCGATAAACGGTGGAAGTGTGGAATGGGATGTATCGGGTATATCTTCCGGAATATATCTGTATACGATTATTTCTCCGGGAGGAAAAAATAAAGGGAGAGTGAGTATTGTAAAGTAGAAAAGTAATGAGTTTTAAAGACAGGTGCATTAGTTTAGATTTGCTTTATTGGCGCATAATGGGAGTTGAGGATGGAAAAATGAGAGATATTGAATTAAAGTGGTTGAATAAAGCCAATCTTTGCATGTTTTTAAGAATGAACTCTGTTATCTGGGTGATGCTGTTATTTGCAGGGGCAGGTATGGCAAGGGCTGCTGCACTGCTAATTACTGATTGGTCTTCTGTTGGGGGAACTACTCAAAACAAAGATGATAATAAAGACATAATGTATTTGGTGACAGAAAATGACAACTTGACTTTTTCAGTCACGGTAGATCAGGCAGTAGATTACGAATGGCAGGTAAACAAATCAACCGAGACATCAGTAAATGCCGATACATTTGCTTGGACAGTTCCCGAAGAAAAGGGCATATGGGAAATTCATTTAAAATGCTGGAATCTAACCAACGAAGAAGCGCATAAGGAGTGGGTGGTATCCACTTTAACTCCTGCCGAAGCGCCGGAATTTTTTGATTATTTTGCAGATTTGGAATATTTGAGCGGGAGAACGGCAAAAGATCCATGGGATAGGGCATTGAGTGAGTGGGCGCCATACAATAATAATCCGGCTTATATAGTACTAGATGCTTCCCGAGGATTTGTGCGACGAACCTCTGATGGTATCAATCTGCCCATAAATACGAATATGTCAGTAAAATGCGGCACCTGGAAATTTAAATACAGATTTCCCGACGGCAATACCGGTCATTATGGTTTTAGTGTTAATTACAACTGGAGTTCCAGTATAAATCGCAATTGCTATTATGGGAAGTGTTCGGATGCCCATCACCATTGCTGTGTTTATGTAAGACCGGAGTGCGCTTTCAGTTTTGAGTATGACGGGACCGGATGGCCGGAAGACGGCAAATGGCATCAAGTGACAATTATTCGTACCCCGGAGACATGGGTTTATGTGTATAACGATTACATATTTGAGTTTTATGTACAGGACAAGCTGGATATTACGCCGGAAAAAATTCTTTTGACTTTGAGCCGCTATGAAGGGCATACCATGCACATTGATAATCTGGAAATATACCGGGATAAATATTTATTTCCGGAAACCGAAATTGCTTATAAGCCATATACCTGGAATTATTATTATAATACCGGTGATGGCTGTTTTCATCCGGAAACCAGGGAAGGGATTGTAGTAAAAGGGCGGAATATCAGATTGGCGGATATTGCCGCCGCGGTTAACGATGCCACGAAATTTACCTATAACGGCAATACGGCCATATGCTATGTTGACCTGGTAATCTACGATGGAAGCGAATTAATAATGAACAATGAAACTTTGAAATTCCATTGTGATTACGACGGAGAGTGTCATTTGGTTTTGAAGTATGGGGCGGAAATGAGCATGGAAAACAGCGTGGTTACTACGACCAACGAGCATTATTTCGTATGGAATAATGCCAGCTCCACCACCCATTTAGGGCGTGCAACATGCTCTGAACGGGTAGATCCTATAGAATTTCAAAAAGTGGGTTTTTCCGGCGGCGTATGGCCCTTGGGGAATGCGGGTTTAATCCGATTTTCCGCCGACAATTCGATTATAAATAATACGGCCCACATATTTTTTGATTCGCCTATGGAATTGAATATTACTGATACTAAATTCACGAATTTGCATGAATTGGATATAGGCAATTACACCGGGGTGGCTACCACCGGGCAGCAGCGATCCCGCCAGAGATGGTTTCCCCATGGGGATAAATCATTTTGGGTGTATTTAGATGAAGTAAATACGAATAAATTTAATTTCCAGGGCGTTTCTTTTAGCGGCCAAGAGAGCCCCATCAATGTGACTTTTTTAATTAATGCCTTAAGAGATAAATTGAATGTGTATGATATGAATTTGGAAAACGAGAATATCGTAATTAAAAAATCATTGCCCCAACAAGCCGGACAATCACATACCTGGGTGCCCTATGTGGCCGCCAGTTATGAGTCTGAGAGTTATGGCGGCGAGGGAACCGGGATGGATAGCAAACTGGGATTGGTGAACTGCAAATTTAAGGATATAGTTGTTCCTACGGATAGGGCTTGGGCAATACCAAAATATTATTGTGATGTAAAAGTGGTTAATCAGGCGGGGCAGCCGGAAAGCGGTGCCATGGTAACCGTAACTAATGAGGTCGATAACACCTATTATCCCTCGGAAAATATTGAGGTGAAACAACAGGTGTTTGACCCCAAGCCTTCCTCGGCCAACCAGTATTCTTATTTATCCTACCAGCTTATACAAGGATTATCCCATACTTCGGCTGTCACCGGCGCCAACGGCCATACCCCGCTACCCTCGGATAAATCGCAAACCCTGGTAATTGCGGATTATGTTAAAGACCAGGCCGGAAAAAGAGAATTTACCTATACTGTCAAAGCGGAGAAAAACGGGGTAATCGGAACGGTCAGAAGAATAAATCCGGATGCCGGCTGGTATCGGCCTGATCCGGAGGTGCCGGCCCGGACTATTGTAGTGGTTCTGGGCGTGCTGGATGTTCCCTCGGACTTAAAGTCCGTAAAGGTATATCCCAATCCCTTCAATCCCAGGTGGCACACGCAAGGTCTGACCATAGATAATCTTGCCGCTCAGGCCAGCATAAAAATCTATACTGTTGCCGGCGAACTGGTGAGAACCCTGCAGGAGCGGGAAGGTTATGGGAGGGTTAGTTGGGACGGCAGGAACGAAAGCGGCCAGCGAGTTGCCAATGGCATCTATATCGGATTGCTGGAGAGTCCGGACGGAGAAATCCGGAAGGTGAAAATTGCGCTGGAAAAATAGCGGCGACAGCGATTGCCGATTCTCAGCGAGGAAAATAAAAGCAACAGATAAGGAGATGAGGAAATGTTTACCCGGCAAATGAGGTTAGTTTTACTGTTTGCTTTAATAATTTCTTTAGGTGTTGTCAACCAGCTCGGCGCCACTTTTTCCAAGAGTGACGCCGGAACCGCTACGGCAAATTTCCTGAAATTAGGAGTGGGCGCCAGAGCGGCAGCCATGGGGGATGCGTTTACCAGTATTTGCGATGACGCGACCGCGGTATACTGGAATCCCGCCGGATTGAGTAAAATCCGGAAACATTCTATTTCTTTCATGCACGCTTTATGGTTTGAAGATATCTTCTATGATTGGGTTTCCTATGCCCTGCCGCTTAAAAGGAATGGCACGGCCGGTATTGGAATCCAATATCTGAATTACGGCGGAATTCAAGAGACTGATGAATTTGGAGTCGAGCGAGGTCTGTTCTGGCCGTACGATTTAGCCGTGACAGTTTCCTATGCCAGAAGTATCTCGAATATTTCCCTGGGAGGAAGCCTGAAATACATTGCCTCGAAGATTAAAAACACGGCATTTTCCATCGCGCTGGACGCGGGTGTTAAGTATGCGCTTTTCGATGAGAAATTATCCCTCGGCCTGGTAGTCCGAAACCTGGGGCCGGGGATGCAATATGGCGGTGAAGGCGATCCGCTGGCCATGGATATCAAAATTGGTCTGGCGTACCGTATATTTAATGATTGGCTGATTGCCTTGGAGGCTGACGCGCCGCTGGCCAATGAGGCCGGTTTTGGAATCGGGAGTGAATATAATTACCAACTAAACAAAGAAATCATTATATCCGGCAGAGCCGGTTATAACACCAGTGCCCGGTATACCGGCGGATTAAACGGCTTAACAGCCGGCACTGGAGTGAATTATCTGGGATGCAATTTTGACTATGCCTTGGCATCGTTTGGAAAACTCGGAATGACGCATCGGATATCGATTAGTCTGAAGTTTTAGAGATATATTAAATTACCCCGCACTGAAGTGCGGGGAATTTGATCCGAGTTTAGCCGGGGCCATGAATGACAACTGTGCAGTTAAAGCAAACTTGGCTGATGGCGCAGGATGTAAAGCAGGACGGCGGGATATACTTGCGGCTCCATAACAAATTAAGCGGCATAAATTGTTTTACAAAAGCAGCGCGTTCGTTTATATTGCTATTTAAATTGGTTGTTCCCTTCAGATTGCTGCAGGAGTAATTGATTAAAAATACGCATCTCTTGTCTTGTTGTGAGCAGCGTGAAGCTGCGTCGGTTAGCCGACGCTAAAATAAGGAGGATGTTAATGGGAAAGACTTACAAGATCGCGGTTCTGCCGGGCGATGGTACCGGGCCGGAGGTAATAGCCGAGGGACGTAAAGTTCTGCAGGCGGTGGCTGATAAGCAGGGAATTTCATTTGATTATACCGAGTATGATCTGGGAGGGGAACGGTATTTGAAGACCGGAGAACTGGTCCCGGACTCAGTACTGGATGAATTGGGCAAGGTTGACAGTATTTACCTGGGCGCAATCGGGCATCCGGATGTCAAGCCCGGGCTCCTGGAAGTCGGTATTCTGCTCAAGCTTCGTTTTCATTTTGAACAGTATATTAATCTGCGCCCCGTAAAGCTGTACCCGAATGTGGAAACGCCGCTGAAAGACAAGGGGCCGGAGCAGATAAATTTTGAGATTATTCGCGAGAACTGCGGCGGGATTTATACCGGCGTGGGCGGCTCGGCGCATAAAGGAACGCCCCTGGAGTACGCCACCCAGATCATGACCTATTCGCGGCCCGAAGTGGACCGCTGTCTGCGTTATGCTTTCCAGCGCGCCATGAAGCGGGCGAAGAAGAGCCTCACCCTGGTACATAAGATGAACGTGCTTACCGAGGTGGGCGATCTTTGGTTCCGGGCTTTCCATGAGATGGGCGAGAAGGAGTTTCCCGAGGTTAAGCGTGATTACGCGCACGTGGACGCGACCACCATGTGGATGGTGAAAAATCCCGAATGGTTCGAGACCATGGTAACGGCCAATTTATTTGGAGATATCATAACTGATCTCGGGGCCATGATCCAGGGCGGCATGGGCATTGCCGCGGGCGGAAACATCAATCCCGGGGGAATATCCATGTTTGAACCCATTGGCGGCTCGGCGCCCAAGTACACGGGTCAGAAGAAGATCAATCCTTTGGCCGCGATCTGCGCGGCCGGCATGATGCTCGAGTATTTGGGAGAGGAACAGGCCGGTCAAGCGGTGGAGAACGCGGTTATTAAAGCGCTGGAGTCAGGCAAGATAAAGTCTTTGGCCGCCGGCCGCATGGGTCTGGACACCGGGCAGGTCGGGGATTTAATAGCCAGTTTGATTTAAATTATTGAAGTATGGAGTTGTTTAACATGCCAAAGCAATACCGTATCGGCATCATGGGCGCGACCGGCGCAGTGGGATCAATTATGCTCCGGATTCTGGAAGAACGCGATTTTCCGGTGGCTGAATTGCGTCCTCTGGCCTCGGTCCGCTCGGCCGGCAAGCTTTTGAAATTCCGCGGGGAAGAGGTGAAGATCCGGGAACTTACGGAAGATTCCTTTAAGGGACTGGATATTGTCCTGGCCTCGGCCGGGGCCTCGATTTCCAAAAAATACGTGCCCCATGCGGTTGAGGCCGGAGCAACGGTGATTGACAATACCAGCGCCTTTCGCATGGAACCGGGAGTTCCCCTGGTGATTCCCGAGGTCAATGCCGAAGATATCTTTAAACATAAGGGAATTATTGCCAATCCCAACTGCTCAACTATTATTATGCTGGTTCCATTAAAGCCTTTGCACGACGTGGCCCGCATCCAAAGAATCGTGGTAAGTACCTATCAGGCAGTTTCCGGGACCGGCAGTCAGGCTATCACAGAGTTGGAAGACCAGGTTAAACAGTTTGTCTCCGGAGAGCCGATCAAGCATGAAGTATATCCTTATCAAATCGCCTTTAATGTTCTGCCGCATATAGACACCTTCCAGGATAACGGTTATACCCGGGAGGAGATGAAAATGCTCAATGAGACCCGGAAAATGCTGCATGATGATTCCATCCAGGTTTCCGCCACTGCGATCCGGGTTCCGGTTTTTACCAGCCATTCCGAATCCCTGCAAATAGAGACGGAAAAGAAACTGACCGCCCAGCAGGCCCGTGAACTGCTGGAGTCCGCGCCCGGCGTAAAAGTAGTGGATGATCCGGCTAATCTGAAATATCCCATGCCCCTGGACACTTCCGGACAGGATCTGGTTTTTGCCGGCCGCATCCGGGAGGATATTTCCCATGCCCATGGCCTGGCGCTCTGGGTGGCAGGGGACCAGCTTCGCAAAGGAGCGGCCACCAATGCCGTGCAGATCGCGGAGATATTGATCCGGGGAAAATAGATAGTTACTGTTGCGGGAAGCCAAAATGAAGTACTCCCCCTGGATGGGAAGGTTGGGTGGGGGTGTCTTCAAAGGTTATTTCACCCTCCCCTTAATCCCCTCCCATCAAGGGAGGGGATTTTAGTCTTTCCGCAATAGATACTAATTAATCAATGGGGGCGACGATGACCAATAAGGTGGCAATTATCGGGGCCGGTTCAGTCGGGGCTACTTTGGCCTATGCCCTTATGCAAAGCGGAACCGCCAGAGAAATAGTTTTAATCGATTTGAACCGGGAAAAAGCCTGGGGTGAAGCTATGGATTTGCAGCAAGGAGTGGCTTTTACTCGTCCGGTGAATATCCGGGTTGGTGACTATGGGGATTGCCGGGATGCCGCTGCTGTAATTATCACGGCGGGCGCTAAACAAAAACCGGGAGAAACGCGGTTGGTCTTAGCCGGCCGCAATGCCCGGATAATGCAAGCCATGATTCCGGAAATTGTTAAGCATGGATTTTCCGGTGTGTTGGTCATAACTTCTAATCCGGTGGATGTGTTAACGCAATGGGCCTGGAAAATTTCCGGCTTGCCGCGCGAGCGTGTGATGGGATCAGGCACGGTGCTGGACAGTGCCCGATTACGCGCCTTGCTGGCCGATCGTTGTAAAATCGATGCCCGAAGCATTCATGCCATGATTGTTGGCGAGCACGGCGATTCGGAAGTAGCGGCCTGGAGCGCCGCCACCATCGGTGGGGTTGCCATCAGAAAATATTGTGATGCCTGCGGGAAGTGTCCCGCCGGCGAGGAATATCCGAAATTATTGGATCAGATAAAAAATGCGGCTTATGAGATTATTAAACGTAAAGGCGCCACCTGCTATGCGGTGGGGTTGGCGCTGGTTCAAATTGTGGAGGCCATTCTCAGGGATGAGCATAGAGTATTACCTGTCTCGCATGTTATCAAAAATGTTTATGGTATAAAGGACGTTGCGATATCCTTGCCGGCAGTCGTAGGGCGCAGTGGTATTGAAAAGGTTATACTGATGGAATTAACCCCGGCGGAGGAAGAAGCTTTGCGGAATTCGGCCGCTATAGTTAAAAACAGTTATGCGGGGCTAGGAGTTTGAGCATTTAGTCATAGACTAATTGCTCAAACTCCAGAGCAATTGAAAATTGACCAATAGAGCAATAAAAAAACTCAATTGCGGTCTATTTTCTATTGTTCAATTGCTCAGAAATTAAAAAAAATCAGACTAAATGCTCAAGCTCCTAGGAACTAACTTTCTTCATTACTTGCGTGAGTGGGTCTTCAAACGCTAGTATATGACCTTACCCCTCCTGCCTCAAATCCCATAGCCGGTGGTTTGAAATTTTTTTGAGATTTTTCCTTAAAGAAGTAGAACGAAATGTCGAAACTCTACATATGCGTATCCAAATGTTTTATTCATCCGTTTTTTAAAAAAGGAGGAGGAGAAAATTCCGGAGAAGCCGGGAACTACAGAGTTTCCAGAAAAAAGTAAGCGATTACTTACGGCGTGCAGTTTAGTGCCGGCTGAGGGAATGCGCATGCAACCGAAAAATGTTCTGTAAAGTTAAAAAGATTTCCCGGTATTTCTGCGGTGGATTTTAAAAATACGCAAGGAGAAGGAGAAAAAATGAAAACATTTTTAGGATTTCTATTCAGCATTGTCATATTGTTTACATCGGGTTCTGCCTTAGCCATTACCTGGCCGGATAATATAGGCTGGCGAATAGCAACCATGGGCGGAGCCGCTTTGGCCTTCGAAGACGAGACTACTGCCTTGACACTTTTTAATCATGAAAATCCCGCTGGAATCGTTTTTGAAAAAAATTTAAATCGAACGGATGGCGGCTTGTCCTATATCAGTAAAAGTGTTTCAGGAGAACTTTGGCCTGGTATGACACAAAAAACTGTTACCACCGAAATGGGACTTATTCCTTCGGGTGCGGAATACGGCAGCAGTATCTGCCGGCTGACTGATAATATGTTTCTTAGCTATGGCGTGGGCGGCGGCCTTAGCAATATCAACACCACCTTAACTTCACCGGTCGCCACCATCGAAGATACGTTTTCGACCTTGGCTTATTCGGGCCTGGCATATTTGGCTTATAAATTCGATTTCGGGCTGGCTTTAGGCGGAGGATTGGCTTATAGCAGAATGACGGGAGGTCCCCAAAGTCTCGATGGCATTTACAACCTATATGCCCCTTACGGCGGGAGTACCAGCAAATTTGATCTTTCGGCCGGCAATTTAAATTGGGACCTGGGAGCCGCCTATGTTAAAGAACTCGCGAATGGCAATTCATTGACTCTGGGTATCCAATGCGGAGCCGATGATGAATTACCCAATCTGGACAATGTCGATCCGACCGATCCGACGAGCCTGGTAGGGGCCCAGGGTGATTTTGACATGATTTTGGATTTGGAAGGAACCATTCCTCTGTTCGGAGACAGCTCTGGCAAAACCAGGCTCACACCTTCACCCTTAAAAGTCGGAGGCGAAGCCATCTTTAATCTGGGAACCATGCTGGAAGCCGGTTTGCTGTTCGATTATAAAATGCGCGAGCTCAATTACAAGGAAGAGGCAAATGGCTCTGTGACTGCAGATTTCAAAATATTTAGCGAAAGCGGTCTCGGCTTAACCCCCGTGGTCCGGGCCAAGCTTCAACTGGGAGAGGATCTCCATCTCCTTCCGGGCGCAATGTTTACCACGTGGGGAAGCGGAATTCAGGATAGCTACACCATTTATCTCGCGACAAATGAAACTTTTAAAGACGCAAGCACTACGATAAACCACAGCACTTTTGCCCTTGGGCTGGGCGTACAGGCCTTGGGCAAGAAGCTTCAGGCTGGTTTGCAGTATGCATTTGCTGCCAACACGGCCACGACCTCCAGCTTCAATCCGGATGGCAGTTCAGCCGGCCCGGACACGGACGTTGATAGCGGTTTGAGCAAGCTCCAAGGCGGTGCGGAATACTGGCTTCTTCCCATTTTTGCCCTCCGTGCCGGGTATGCCATATTAACCGATACCCTCAAAGAGGGCGCTCTGAATCCCTCGGGTGATCCGGTTGATTTGAGGTCCCTGGACAACCGTATAACCTTTGGTCTGGGTTTGGCAATACCCGACGGCCTGGCAGCCGATCTTCTCGTCAAGTTGGATACTATCACGCAGGAACCGAAACCCGATCCCGTGGCGACCCATAATGTTACGGATATTTCGCTGGGGCTTCATTTGCCTTTCTAGCCGGTTTAGAGTATAACTATTTTGTGTTGCGCAAACGAGTTCGAATGCAAATAGGGTTCACTCCTCCGGAAGCCTGAAGTGAGGGACATGGCGAACTATTGATTCTGCTGCAAAACCCTTTTGCTGTCTTTGCGAGGAGCGGCAGCGACGAAGCAATCCCGGTTTTATAAGGATGAAATCAGCTTGCCGCGCCCGCAATGACAATATAGTTAAATAGTTAACCATGTCCTCTATGTTACTGATTAATTTTTCAAAGAGCTAATGTGGACAAAAATGAAAACAAAACTATTTTATTACTTGGTTATTTTATTGTTTGCTGGGGTGGGGGTGGTGAATGCTGCTGGGGTCATTCCAGAGATGGATTTGATCACAAGTTATTCATCTACTGGCGGAACTCCTCAATTTAAAGATAATGACCAAGACCTAATCTATAAAATAGACCAAGGAGATGAGATTGCTTTTACTATAACTACTACCCAACCGAATTTAAATTATCGCTGGCATGTAATCAAAGGGAGCGAAGTTTTGGCTGCTTTAACCGCAGGAACCACTTTTGCCTGGACTGTCCCAATCGAAAAATCTACTTGGAAAATATATGTTGAAGTAACACTCGAAAATGAGATGAATGATATTATAGGAAGAGATTATTTGAATTGGTCGATTACGACCTCTGACCTTATAATCGTAACTTGTGGTGAATCAATCCAAAATGCAATAAACTCCCTTCCTCCGGAAGGCGGTATAGTAGAACTTGGAACGGGAATACATGCCCCGACTTCTTCTACCCAAATCATCAACCGAACTAATATAACAATAAGAGGAGCAGGTGCAACCAGAGAAGAGACAGAGATAAAATATGGCGCACCCCGGCCTACATTTCATACATTTTATATAACAAACGCTCAAGGCATCACCATAGAAAATATGTATATTCACTCGACGGATACGAGTTATTTATCTAAAACTGATGGAGATGCAATAGCTATTAGCCCCCCCTTAGCTGATAGTATAACAATATCAGATATAAAGGTTGAATGGATGTGTGCGGGAGTGCATACATACAGTATCGTGGGTTGGGATTGGCCGGAAGAAAGTCAATGGACTCAAAATTTAACCATAGAAAATTGTTTGTTCTTAAATTGCAGAGATGGAATAACTTGGTGGACTACTCGTAATAGTAAAGTGACGAATTGTGAAATAAGCTATATTCGAAGTTGGCCGGGTATCAACCTGAATCGGGTGAATCAACATCACGTATTTGAAAATAATACTATACATTCCAATTCATACACAGGGATATATGGATATAGTTCGTGTTCTGATATTACAATTAGGAATAATATGATATATGGCAATAAGGGAGGTGTGCTTTTTTATACGTCAACCATCAATTCAGTAATAGAAAACAATGAAATTAAAAACAATCGCGCCGATGGCGGAGTGACATTATATTCTAGCGGTGGATACTCCCCGGGCAATATTGTCATCAAGAATAACAGAATCTTTAGCAATTCGGGCAATGGGATCAGGATTTACTATGACGGCCTTGATCCAGGAGTTCGCATATTCTCTATTATCAACAATGTTATCTGCGGCAATAATTTGGACGGGATAGATCAGAGCGTCTTATCTTCTACCACGACGGTTATAAACAATATTATTGCCAATAATTCTCAATATGGCATACATAGAACACAGGGTACTATAATCGATACGTATAATAATGTTTGGAATAATGCAGCCGGCAACTATAATGGCATCACTATCGGAACCGGTGATATATCTATAGATCCTTTGTTTGCAGACTCATCAAACTATGATTTCCACCTGAAAAGCACTACGGGAAGATGGGATGGAACTACCTGGGTTATTGATTCTAATCACAGCCCCTGCATAGATGCTGGTGACCCTTCTTCAGATTATTCCCATGAACCTGATTATCCTAATGGACAAATTAACCTGGGCGCTTACGGGGATACCGCCGAGGCTTCCAAAAGTAGTTTTGCCTTTGGGTCCCCAACACCGCCGGAAGATTTACCCAAGGAGAGCAGGATAATAATAAACGTTTATCCTAATCCTTATGTAAAAGGGAAAAGTGCACAAGAGAAAATAAATTTTGGCAATTTATCTAAAGCCGCAGAAATAAAAATATATAGTGTGGCCGGTGAATTGATAAAAGAAATAAAGCATAAAGATATAGCTGACGGAGGTAGTGAAGAATGGGACATATCGGGAATATCGAGCGGGGTTTATATGTATACCATTATTTCGCCTGCTAACCAGGAGATTGGCAAGCTGAGTATAATCAAGTAAGAGAAAATCGAGACAAAGTGCGGTAAGCAGCGGGATATATTTATGATATTAAAGCATCAACCAGCAGTCGGCAAAACAGTCCTTAAAGCAATGCGCAAACAAGTGAAAATAAAATGGAAATTACACTTGCATTCAGAAACAAGCTTGATAGGCCTGGCTGAAAAGTACAACGCTGTAGCCAGAGGATGGATTTAGTATTATAGTAAGTTTTACATTACTGAAATGATTGGTCTTGCAAACTATCTTAATTTAAGATTGGTTAAATGGGCAAGGCGCCAGTACCAAAGCATCAAGAGACACAAGAAAAGAGCGTGCGATTGGCTGAGACGGGTTTTTCGGGCAAATCCGAATTTATTTGAATATTGCCAAGGGTTTAAGGTGGGCTAATGGGAGCGGTGTGAATCGCGGGGTTCCCGCACCGTTCTACGAGCGGCTAAAGGAGAAGTTCCTTTGGTCGACTCACCTCAGTCGGAGCGCTCAATTATTTCCTTGCGGTTTTTCAAGAGTTGGAGAGACTTTTTCAGTACTGCCGATTTGGTAAATATCACATTCATTCGCTTAGATGGGGTGAAGAATAAATCAGGCGTAAGGCAACAGGATGAATAAAACCATATTGAATTCCATATTGCTCCCTCTTTTTATTTTCGTTCCACTCTCGCTTGCTCAAGGGGGGTGGGTCCAGGATGGCGGGATTTTAAATGTGGATACAAACCAATCCGGAACTGATCCCAGTATTGCCATGACCAATGGTACGCCGTATGTCACTTGGCGGGAGCCCAGCGGTTCTCAACCTCAAATTTTTGTTAAGCATTACAATGGCAGTAGTTGGATCCCGGACGGCGGGAGCCTGAATGTGAATACGGGCGTGACTGCGGCAGAGCCCCATATTGCCATCTATAATACTACACCGTATGTGGCTTTCTGGGAAGTTGATATCGTTGCCGGTGGAAATCAAATCTATGTTAAGCATTATAATGGCAACAGTTGGGTCCAGGACAATGGGAGCTTGAATGTCAATACGGGCCGTAATGGTTACCAGCCTTGCATAGCATTTTCCAATAGTGCGCCGTATGTGGCTTGGGAGGAAACCAATGGTGTTAAAAGTCAAATTTATGTCAGGCATTACAATGGCAGTAGTTGGATCCCGGACGGCGGGAGTCTGAATGTTAATACCAGCCAGGATGCATTTCGTCCCAGCATAGCTATTTTAAATGATACGCCGTACGTAACCTGGTATGAATCCGATGGCACTCGCTATCAAATCTATGTGAAGCATTACAATGGCAGCAGTTGGATTCAGGACGGCGGGAGTCTGAATATCAACACCGGCCAGCACGCATATTATCCTGTCATAGTTAAGTCAAATAGTACGCCCTATGTAACCTGGCGGGAATACTTTAACTCTAAAACGCACATCTTTGTGAAGCATTGGAATGGCGTTGACTGGGACCAGGATGGAGCGGGAAGTTTGAATGTTAACGCAAATCAAGGTACCAATACTCCTGATATGGCGGTTTACAATGGCACACCGTACGCAAGCTGGATAGAATGGAACGGAACGAACTATCAAATCTATGTGAAGCATTACAATGGCAGCACTTGGATTCAGGACGGCGGGGGTTTGAACGTGAATATGGACCGGGATGTCTATGGCCCCAGCATCGCGAATTCAAATGGAATTCCGTATGTAAGCTGGTATGAAGGTAATGGTTCTAAATATCAAGTTTATGTCAAGCATTATGAGGTTCCAGCCACTTCAACAAATACGCCGACCATGACCCCGACTGGGACTCCGACCGACACGCCGACCAGTACGCCCAGCGCCACTCCGACGGATACTCCGGAGGAAGATACCCCGACTGATACGCCCACCAACACCCCGACGTGCACATCAACAGACACACCGACTGCTACGGCTACGCCGACCAATACCCCAACCGGTACGCCTACGTATACGCTGACCCATACGCCCAGCGCCACTCCGACCGACACTCCGGAGGAAGATACCCCGACATGCACACCAACAGACACACCGACTGCTACGGCTACGCCGACCAATACCCCGACCGGTACTCCGACTGACACGCCGACCCATACGCCCAGCGCCACTCCGACCGACACTCCGAGTGAGGATACTCCCACGGATACCCCGACCTCAACCCCGACTTATACAGCAACGCCCACGGCTACGCCGACGTGGACTTCAACGGGTACACCTACCGAGACCCCGACGTATACCATGACCCCGACTGATACGCCCACCAACACCCCGACGTGCACACCAACAGACACACCGACTGCTACGGCTACGCCGACCATGACCTCAACCGGTACGCCTACGTATACGCTGACCCACACGCCCAGCGCCACTCCGACCGACACTCCGGAGGAAGATACTCCGACCGATACCCCGACCTCAAGCCCGACTTATACTGCAACGCCCACGGCTACGCTGACACGGACTTCAACGGGAACGCCCACCAATACCCCGACCCGTACTCTGACCGACACGCCGACCCATACGCCCAGCGCCACTCCGACCGACACTCCGAGTGAGGATACCCCCACGGATACCCCGACCTCAACCCCGACTTATACAGCAACGCCCACGGCTACGCCGACGTGGACTTCAACGGGTACACCTACCGAGACCCCGACTGATACGCCCACCAACACCCCGACATGCACACCAACAGACACAGCGACTGCTACGGTTACGCTGACCATGACCCTGACCGGGACACCGACTGACACGCCGACCCATACGCCCAGCGCCACTCCGACTGACACACCGAGTGAGGATACTCCCACGAATACCCCGACCTCAAGCCCGACTTATACTGCAACGCCCACGGCTACGCTGACACGGACTTCAACGGGAACGCCCACCAATACTCCGACGTATACCATGACCCCGACCGATACGTCCACCGGTACCCCAACGTGCACACCAACAGACACAGCGACTGCTACGGCTACGCCGACCAATACCCCAACCGGTACGCCTACGTATACTCCGACCAGTACGCCCAGCGCCACTCCGACGGATACTCCGAGTGACGATACTCCCACGGATACCCCGACCTCAAGCCCGACTTATACCGCAACGCCCACGGCTACGCCGACCGTAACCGGGACCTATACCCTAACTTCAACCAGTACGGCAACATCTACGAGTACACCGGGAGATACGGTTACCTTTACGAAGACTCCCACGGCTACCCCGACCCTTACCGTAACTCCGACCTCTACGCGTACCCCGACGATAACCACCACTTTTACAATAATGCCTACTTTTACGATATCGCCTACCAGTACCATAACTCCTACCATTACGCAGACCGCGACTCCCTCGCTTACGGTTACCCCTCCATTCACGGATAGAATATTTTTTGAGACTCATTTGGAAACCAAGGTAATTACTCCCTATGGCAAGGATTACCGAACGCTGAGAATTTATTTCAAGTCCCTGGAGTCTGAACAAAATATCCAGGTCCGGATTTTCACCTTGCATAATCAAGAAGTAAAAAAACTGGATATTCAAAATTTGGGGGATAGATATCTGGCGGAATGGGATGGCCGGGATCAAAACAATCAAATCAAGCAGGGGATATATATGTACCAGATAGAGATCCGGAGAAAAGCCTATAACGGTACTTTTGTAATTGCCAAATAAAAAAGCTCTTTTTCGGCATAATACATTAGCCGTACGTTAATTGGGTTATCCCGGATTTGACAGACACCTCCCTGTCTGTTGTCTCCATTTTTAGGTGTCTGTCAAACCCGGGATAACCCAATAACCATTCACCCAATTTGCCTTGCATACTAATATATACAGTTTTATAATATGAAGGTAGCCAGCGGAGGTTAGGTCGATATATGTTCGTAATTTGCCTGCGTAGACTTGTGCTCATAAATAATGAAGGTTTTTATGAAAAATATAATCAATGATATTCAGTCATTTTATAAAAAAATGAGCGTTTGTATAGGGAACAGCGTTAAAACAATTTTTCTTTTTGTAATTAGCATTTTTTTAGCGATTTTTATGCTGCTTGCTCTATCAAACATAGCAAGTGCTGTAATTGTCGATCCTGGGGAATCAATCCAAAACGCTATAAATTCACTTCCGGCCGAGGGAGGACTTGTCGAGCTTTTAGATGGAACTTATAATCTAACTTCTCCCTTATGGATAAATAAAAGCAATGTCACCTTAATGGGGCAGGGAATGGATAAATCAATAATCAATCAAGTTGCTGTTCAAACCGATGGCATTATTGTTTCCAAATATTATGATTATGGCGCCAGAGATACTTGGCTTTATAACAACGGAATTAAATGGGAAGTACAAGTTCAATGGTTTAAAGATCACCCCGATGAAGTGGTTAATAATGCAACAATAAATCATTTAACTATTAATACCCATGGTTCAATCGGCCGTTTCAGCGGGGTGGGAGCGGTTGAAATAACAAACTTGACTGTTTCAAAAGTGAAGATTCAAGGAGATGCGACAACCAACCAACCCAGAGGTGTTTTCATAAGTCATTTTATTGATGCCACGGTTGAAGATTCTGTCATTGATGGTGTAGGCGAAGGACTGACGATGCATGGAGGCAGTTATAGAGGTAAGGTTATTAACAATACGATATCAAATACAAAGCAATGGACAGTGATTCAATATAATGGGGTTTCGGGGAAAGACGGGATAGATGCTTTAATTAAAAATAACACTCTTATTAATAACCAAGGATGTCTGTACGTATATTCGAGTTCGAATGTTAATGTAACTGGAAACACTGTTTCAGACACTTATTATAGATATGGAATTTGGATAAATCTTCCAACTGGTAGAATTGAAGTTAATAATAACAAAGTTTGGAATGTTCATTATGATGATTATTCTTTAGCGGCAGGAATAGGTGTAGAGCAAAAGTATATCCACTTCATTGATTCAATTCCAGTAAATATTAATAATAATTTAATTTATAACAATGAAAAACATGGTATTAGAATTTGGCATTCATCTGCATATAAAAATATGAGTGGCGCAATATTATCTAATACCATCTATAATAATGGCGCGGATGGGATTAATAATTATCAAGACCAGCCATTAGATGCTGTGAGAAACAATATAATCGTTAATAACACATTATACGGATTAGTAAACATCTCAGATAATTCGTGTAATTGCGTTTGGAACAACATGGCAGGTAACTACCAGAATACTCCGGCCGGGACGGGTAGTATTTCGTCAGACCCGTTATTTGTAGATGTTGCAACCCATGATTTTCATCTTAAGTCTCAGTATGGCCGGTGGGATGACTCTGGGTGGGTAAATGATGGAGTAACCTCTCCCGGTATAGATGCCGGCGATCCATACGATGCTTATTCCAATGAACCAGAACCCAATGGCAGTCGGATAAATATGGGTGTTTATGGAAATTCCGTCGAAGCTTCCAAAAGCAGTTTTGCTTCAACTCCGCCCATGCCAAATGAAAATAACGAAATGAAAATTTATCCCAATCCGTATATAAAAAGAAAAATTAACGAAGATAAAATAACCTTTGCTAATTTACCCCCAGCAGCAAGGATAAGGATTTATGCTGTTTCCGGAGAATTGGTTGAAACCCTGGAACATAAAGATATAGCTGATGGCGGAAGCGAGGAATGGGATGTATCCGAAATAGCTGGGGGAGTGTATGTGTATACTATCATTTTTCCGGAAGGTAAAAAAACCGGAAAGGTGAGTATAGTAAAGTGAGGGATTTACAAACGTTTTTCGAGAAAACTTACCTCCCAAACTTTAAAAAGGTCTTAACGGTTATCGGTTTTATGCTCTTGTTTGCAGGTGGCGACATGGCAAATGCCGCCATTACCGGCACATCACCCAATCCCTCAGGCGATACCAACATTTCTGATGACACAATCTGGAAGGATGAAAATATCACTTTATCGGGTGATATTATAATTCACCCTGGCGGCAGCTTAAGCTTAGATAACACCGCCTTGATATTTGCCAGCACGGACACAGATTTTTACGGGATAGAAATTAAAAAAGGCAATGCAACCGCAAATGGAGGCAGATTAAAAATTAGCAATGGTAGTAGTGTGACTGTCCAAAACCCGGATTATAATACATGGATATATGCAGAATATGAACATCCGCCTTCATCAAAATGTCCGGTTATTCAGGCCAGTGACTCTTCCTTTTCGGAGTTGGGTAAAGGTATTTTTGGAGGAGACGAACCGAAACGTTATGGTCTGGAGATGCGTAAGACTACGAGCGAGTCATATTTTGACAATATAACTATCACAAACTCATATCATGGTATTTACTTAGGGGATGGTGGAGAACCTGTGAACATAACAAACTGTAGAATTGAAAATATCGAAAGTTCTGCTATTCATATTAAATATGTAGGTGCGTATATATACAATAATATTATAACGGATATAAAATTTGGGGTTTATGCTTATGAAACCGATGGTTTGCAAATTATAGGTAATACTTTTGATGCAGAGAATCATATTGGCAATTATGTTATAGATATAATGGCTCGCGATAAGAATTTTATATTCAAAGACAATGTAATTAAGAATTTCCAGAGAGGGATATACCTTAATGGTTCGCAACAAAACGGGTTGATCGAGAATAATACACTAATCGATGGGATAGGACTTGGGATTGGGATTAACACGGGTGGTGAAAATATTACAGTAAAGGATAATACCGTGATTAATACTCAGGACGGCATTATAGCTTTGGGCAACAATATTTTGATATATGATAATGAAATAATAAACCCGAAATATCCAACCTTCAATACTGCGGGAATACGTATCGGGGGACTTCATAATAGTTCGATATACAACACCTCTATCAGAAATGTCGACCAAACTACAACCACAGGTATTAATTTGTATCAGGATTCATCGAATTTAATTATAAAGAAGGTTACTATATCCGGTGGTTTGAAGTACGGCATAACCATAAGTAATACAGTAGATACCCGATTTGTGGATTTGAATATTTCTGATGCTTTGACTTATGATGTTGATTTCAAAGGTTTGAATGAAAATATCAAGTTTATAAATGCAAGCTTTAATGTCTCGAAAATCAATTTTACAGATAATCATGATGTTTTTTTGCCTTATTACTATCTGGATGTTAAAGTTGATGACTTCAAGGGGAATCCAGTTGGAAATGCTATCGTAACCATTAGCAACGAAGTTGATAGTAATTATTCTTCTATCAATGTTAAGGGAGAAAGTGAAACGATATTTGTAACCGGAGCAGATGGGCATACGCCATTGCCCTCAGATTTAGCAAGTTCAGCGGCAATATTGGATTATTGGCAGACTAACACCGAAAAGAAGAAGATGAAATATACTATTACTGCTGAAAAAGATGGTTATACCGCTGCGGTAATAGATATTGTTTCTGGTGAGAGTTGGTATAGAGAAGAACCCGGAGTCTATCAGAATACAATAACAATTATTCTTCCAATGATTCAGTCAACAAATATGGACAAGATAAAGGTTTACCCTAACCCCCACATTGCGGTCGGAGGATATTCGGGAAAAGTAATATTTGCTGGATTGTCAAAAGAAGTAACCCTGAGGATTTACACGGTATCCGGTGGATTGGTAAAGACCATAGAACATAGGGCTACAGCCGGCGGCGGCAGTGTGGAGTGGGATATATCGGGGATCAGCAGCGGAGTATATCTATTTGTAGCGGTGTCGGAAGAGAAAAAACAGACGGGAAAAATCTCTATCATTAAGTAGTGGAAGAAAAGTTTCGTAGCTTAAAAGAGAGGCTGGCTACTATGAATAGAATCGGCAGAGAATAATCCCGTCGTAATTCCGGGGACATAATACAGAATTATTTTATAAAAAAAATGCAAGGAAACACACGGCCTCCTGAGGAGTGAGGGAATTTGAAAATATGTCATAAAGTAAGTGCGGAAATGGGTGGAGTGATCTTTCCCCGCAGTCCACTATGAATTTTACAATTGGGAGAGATTAATAATCATGCTGAAAATTATACTTCTGTGGGTTTTTCTAATAGCTTTTTATGCGACAAGAATTTTTGCAATGACTCTTGTTCAAACCACAGTTTCTGATTTCAGAAACGGATATTTTGATGGAAATGTGGATATTACCTCGGATGCCGGCGGCGCCATCTCCCTGGCAAAAAGAGGCGGAAGTGTTGAACCGTTTTTCACCAGCTATACCTTGCCGAACAATATTTATCGAGGTCATGGCAATGCGATTGCTAAGGGTTATTTGTTCACCCTCGCTGGGCTTAAAGATTTTGGCGGGTATGCTGACAGTCTGTCATCAGTTTATTCCGCGCCCCTGGGATTAGATGGAGATGTCGGTGCCTGGAGCGAGGTTAATTCTTTGCCGGTCAAAGTGCTTAGCCATTGTGCGGTAAGTGCCGGCGAATATATTTTTGTAATCGGTGGATATGTTCCTGGCCCAACTTGGACTATTTTAGACTCGGTTTATTCGGCTAAAGTCAATTCGGATGGAACTATCGGGCCCTGGGCCACCTTAACGCCCTTGCCGGAAAAATTGTATTCTCATCAGGCAGTCTTGGTTGATGGTCACATTTTTGTGCTTGGGGGAATGAATGCCGTGGGCGCTGGCGACCAATCAGCTGTTTATTCGGCCAAGCTGAAGCCGGATGGAAGCATTGAGAATTGGATTATTCAAACCTCTCTGCCCAAGCCTTTGATTGGCTGTTCAGCGGTTAGCCTAAATGGATACCTCTATATTTTAGGGGGGAGCAGCGGCGCACTGCAGTCTTCGGTTTATTCAATAAAAGTTAATGCGGACGGCACTTTTGACGGCAACTGGAACACTTTGACAAATATGCCCAAGGCGCTGGATAGTTTTGCGGCTATTGGCAGCAATGGGTATATTTTTGTAACCGGAGGCTATGGAGGACTCTTTCAGTCAGCCGTCTATTCGGCTAGGGTGAATTACGATGGGACCATAGGCATCTGGGCAACATTGAATTCTTTGTACAATGATACCCCAGCGCTTAGCCATCAGGGATTATCGGTGAATCAATATTTATTGATTTTGGGCGGCAATACCGCAGGCAATATTCAGACGGGGAAAATTGAATTAACCCATGAAAACAGCGATTTGGGATATTATAATAATTATTTTATTTTTTCGGAAGACCATTCACTGGATACCTTATCCTGGCAGGGTAATTTTCCGGAAAATATCCGGTTGCGCTATCGAACCGCCAATCACTTATCAGGAAAATATTCCGGCTGGAGCGATTTTTCGAATACGCAATCCATCGCGATAAACACTAATGCCGGATATTTAGAGTATCAAATAGAGTTTGATGGATCTGTCTTAACCCAGCCTCCGGCGGTGACGGAAGTTAGTCTCCTCTACGATACTGATGATTCTGCACCCCTGTCGCCCACACCATCCATGCCGGAAAAAGCGCTAATTAGAATTTATCCCAATCCTTACAGAAAAGGCCTAACACCCGGGAATGAGATTTATTTTTGCGAATTGAATGACATCACGACTATCAAAATATTTACCCTAGCCGGCGAATTGGTAAAACAATTTGATTACCCCGGCGGCAGTAATAATACAGTCAGTTGGGATGTATCTGAAATTGCTCCGGGTATTTACTTCTATTTTCTATATGCGGATCAAAAAATCACAAAAGGTAAAATAGCCATTCTAAAGTGAGCGCCAGGCAGAGCTGCTGCCTGGCCGGTCGGCTGAGAGGAGCCGGCCTATGGATTGTAAGCCAGGGGACGTCCCCTGCGTCTATTCAGGAAAAGGGATATGACCCATTGTATACAAGGAGGCTGTATGGAATATTGCGTAATATTGGTCACAGTGCCCAATCAAGAACTTGGCGAGCGGATTGCCAGGATTTTAGTGGAGGAAAAACTGGCCGCCTGTGTTAATCGCATTCCGGGATTAATATCCATTTATTCCTGGCAAGGAAAAGTAGAACAAGCTTCCGAAGAACTTTTAATTATCAAAACCCGGCGGAATTTGGTTGAGGCTGTCAGCCAAAAGGTAAAAGAATTGCATCCGTACGAAGTACCGGAGGTAATAGCTTTGCCGATTATAGGAGGCGCGCAGGATTATTGTAATTGGATAGGTGGAGAAACAGTATCCTGAGGGGTCTTGAAAAAATGGATTGCCCGCTAACGAAAAACAGCATTTTGCTGCCTAAAGACGGAACCCGCCGTGTGGATAAGAACACCCTGGTTGCGCTTACGCTAATGGTTGCGGCTAGGAGCCTGTCGGACATAGGCACAAAAGCGGATTTTAAGCACTCTTCCCCCTTTGAAAAAGGGGGATAAAGGGGGATAAAGGGGGATTTTGAACAGATAGTTGTGCGTTTTTTCAGCAAATCCCCCTGCACCCCCTTCTCCCTGGACTAAACCATCCCCTGGACCAAATCATCCAGGACAGGCAGGACAGGCCGAAGGGGGAAAAAGACTTAAGTCCGACAGGCTCCTAGGCAGATAAAATCATAAAAGATTAATTGATTCCGGCCACCTGTGGTATACTATTTATCTGGGATTTTGTTGTGGCCGGAATCAATAGTTTATAATTATTAGGGAGAATAGATATGGATTTAAAAAAGTTTAATTTAATGTTTTCTAAAATAGAGTTGCCCAGGTTAGAGTTGCCAAAATTTAAGCTTCCCAAGATAAAGATGCCAGAGCTTAAAATCGGAGATATAAAAGCAAGAATTCCAATTATTCAAGGTGGAATGGGAGTAGGAATCTCTCTTTCCAAACTTTCTTCTGCGGTTGCCAGAGAGGGAGGTATAGGAGTAATAGCTGCCAATGCAATAGGAATGATTGAGCCGGATTATTTCAAGAATGGGGTTGAAGCAAATATGAGGGCTTTAAGAAATGAAATAAGAAAAGCCAGGAGTCTGAGTGATGGCATAATTGGTGTTAATATTATGATTGCTTTGAATGATTTTCAAAATATGCTTCAGGTTGCAATTGAAGAGAAGGTTGACATTGTATTTCTGGGAGCGGGACTCCCTTTAAGGGGGATTCCGATAAAAGAGATTAAAAGAGCTAATGTAAAGGTTGTGCCAATTGTAAGTTCGGCCCGCGCAGTAAGATTGATATTCAAATATTGGCAAAAAAACTTTGCTACCATCCCTGATGGTGTTGTGGTTGAAGGACCAAAAGCCGGAGGCCATTTAGGTTTTAAGGAAGAAGATATAGAGAATCCGGATTTCAGACTTGAGAATTTAATTCCGGAAGTTGTTAAGGAGGTCAAAGAATTTGAAAAACAGTTTGCCAGGGAAATACCGGTTATTGCTGCAGGCGGTATTTTTGATGGGAAAGATATTTATGAGTTTTTAAAACTTGGTGCTAGTGGTGTACAGCCGGGGTCTAGATTTGTTGCTACCGAAGAGTGTGATGCTGATATAAACTTTAAAATGAGCTTTGTGGACGCAAAAAAAGAAGATATTGTTATTATACACAGCCCCGTGGGGATGCCGGGAAGAGCTATTTTTAACAGTTTTTTAAAAGGGGTTAATTCCGGCGAGAAAAAAGAGTTCAAGTGTCCCTGGAGATGTCTTGAGAGTTGTAAGGCAGACAAGGTAAATTACTGTATATCTATTGCTCTTAATAATGCTAGAAAGGGTATTTTAAAGCAGGGATTTGCATTTGCGGGCACAAATGTTTATAGAATTGATAAAATAGTTCCTGTGAAGGAACTGATAAATGAAATTACAGAGGATTATCTTGCGGTGGTTGAAAATGGTATTAGCCGGATTAAGCACGAGTATGAAAAAGTCAAGAAAAAGCTCATGGGATTGAAAGAGGAGTATGAAAAAACAATTGAAAGAGGATCTAATCTTTTTAAAGAGGAATATAATAAAGCTTTTACCAAGGGGTCAGCTAAACTAAAAGGTGAACTAGAGAAAAGTTTTAATATGTTAGCCGCGAATTCCCCAGCTTTCCCTGATAAAGACATCAGGACAGGCAAGGCGGGGATGAAGCGGGATAGTAATAATGATTTCCTGCAGCTCATATCCAATTCCCCGCTCTTTAGAGCGGGGAAATTGAATAAAATTAACTGGCTGAAATCAGAGTATATTGAAAATTTTAAACTAATTGATAAAATCAAAGCACAATTTATGGCAAAAACCTTTGGTTTGATTTGAGAATGACTGCGCGGCAATTACTTTATTCCGCACCACCCCCAACCTGCCAAAATCGACTTTCCCTTTCCGGTTTTTGGTTGTACTTTGCCTGTTTAAGCTAAATTTCTGTGAGAAGTTAGGGGACATGGTGGACTCCCTCCAGATTGCCGGAGGGTGTTCTAATTCACTTAACAATTGACCAATTCTTCCGGGTTTTGTTACACTTTTTCGCAAGGGCGCGGCTGCTAAGGCCGGGCAGATCGCGGAGATGTTAATTTGTGATAAAAAATAAGGATGAAAAGGTCAAGCGCCTGGCCGTGCTTCTGGAATACGACGGTTCGGCTTTCAGCGGCTGGCAGGTCCAGGCCAACAGCCATACGGTTCAGGCTGAGCTGGAAAAAGCCATCTGGAAGGCTTTTCGCGAACATAGACGGGTCCAGGGAACCAGCCGCACGGATGCCGGGGTTCACGCGCGCGGCCAGGTGGCAGCCTTTGACCTGGCATATCCCATCCCGCCTGTGTCTCTGGTTATGGCTTTAAACAAAATTATGCCTCCCCGGGTGCGGGTTATAAAGGCCTGGCCAATGCGGCCCGGCTGGGATCCTCAGCGGGCTGCGATCAGTAAAACCTACACTTACCTTATTTATAATCGTTCCATATATTCGCCCCTGTGGGCAGGAAGAGCCTGGCAGATTTTCCAGTCCCTGGACCTGGAGGCCATGCTCCGGGCCGCAAAATGCCTCGTGGGACAACACGATTTTTCTTCCTTCCAGGCAGCCGGCGGAGCGGCAGAAGATGCGGTCAGGCGGCTGACAGCTATAACCATAACCAGGCAGAACAAATTGGTAAAGATCAAGATAACGGGCAATGGATTTGTTTACCGTATGGTGCGTAATATTATCGGCACCTTAGTGGAAGTCGGAAAAGAAAGATTAAAAACCACGGAAGTTAAAAAAATTCTGATGGCGCGGAATCGCAAACTTGCCGGGCCGACCGCGCCGGCCTATGGATTGTACTTGGAAAAGATCAAGTTTGCGGGGAAGTGAATTTATTTATGCCTATGGCTGAAAAACCCAAATTTATTGTTCAAGTAGTAGGGTGCAAGGTGAACCAGGTGGAAGCCAACATGCTGGAAGAGCAATTCGAGGCGCACGGCTGGAGTCCGGCAGTGGGAGAGGAAACGGCGGATCTTTTTATTATCCACACTTGTACGGTTACCCAGAGAGCGGACCGCGATTCGCGGCGTTTAATTATTCGGGCGCGGGAAAAGAATCCTCGCGCCATGATTGTTGCCTGCGGATGCCTGGCGGAGTTGGAACCGGATTTTTTATCCGGGCTGCCCGGGGTTATAGCTGTAATCCGGCAGGCCCAGCGGGGTCAGGCGGCGGCTAGGGTGCAGGAAATCCTCTCTTCCGGTTGGTCCCGGCAGGTTAAGGGAGAGGTGAAAAAAAATTCCAGCTCTTTTTTTCGTCAGCCGTATAAGATTAAGCAAAACGGCCGGGCCCGGGCTGTGATCAAGGTGGAGGATGGATGCGATGGCCAGTGCACATACTGCCGCGTGCGATTGGCCAGAGGGCAGCCGGTATCGCGTCCCTTGCCGGATATTCTGAAGGAGGCCAAGGATCTGATACAGGCCGGCTTTCAGGAATTGGTGATTACCGGAGTAAACCTGGGATGCTGGCAGCCGGGACTTTCGCGCATGATATCGGCCATAACGGATTTGCCCGGCGAATTTCGCCTGCGTATTTCTTCGCTTGAGCCTCAGCACATTACTTCTGAATTTATCGCGGCTTGGGCCAAGGCCGGGGACCGGGTTTGCCCGCATTTGCACCTGCCAATACAGAGCGGGGATGACGCGATACTGTCCGCCATGGGCCGTAAATATACGGTTTCTGAATTGAAAAAAATGATAGAAGAACTGAGAAGCGCCCGGCCGGAATTGGCCTTGACCGGAGATATCATAGTCGGTTTTCCCGGGGAATCCGAACGGGCCTTTAATAACACCTGCAGCCTGGTTCAGGAGAGCGGTATGGTCAGACTGCACGTGTTTCCTTTCTCAGCCCGGCCGGGAACTCCGGCAGCCATATTTCCCGGACAATTGCCCAGCCGGGAAATTACGGCCCGGGCTAAAAAGCTCAGGGATTTGAGCGCGGAACAGGCGAAAACATACCATAAATCCCTGATCGGACGGGATACGGATGTGCTTCTGGAAAAAAATCCGGCGTGCGGCGAATGGCTTGGTACTACCGGAACCTATAATCGCGCCCGGGTTTTAACTAAGGCTTTGGAGGCGAAAGCCGGCTGCTTGATTCGCGGACGGATAACGCGGGTATCCGGAGAATTACTGATGGTTGAAGGAGAAAAAGCATGAACCTATTCGGTAAGATTTTCAGCGGGTTTCGTAAACACGAGATGGGAATTATAATAGCATTGCTGGTGGGCGGGTTTTTCAGCCTGATGGCTTATTATGATTTTTTTGCTGGTTATGAAAACAAATTTCATGATTTGCGTTTTATGCTGCGTGAAATCCGTGAGCCGGAGCCGGATGATAAAATTATGATTGTGGCAATTGACGACCAATCCCTGGAGACAGCGAAATACCGCTGGCCCTGGCCGCGCTCGGTATACGCCAAGGCAATTGACAATTTATCGCGGGCCGGGGCTACGGTGATAGCTTTTGACTTAATATTTTCCGAGCCCACCAAGGAAGAATTGAAAATCCAGGACCGGATTCTGGGCGATGCCATTATCCGGTCGCGTGCCTGGATAGTTTTAGCGAGTAAATTTTATACTAAAAAATCGGATCGCGCCACTCAGACAGCCTATGTAGCGGCCCTGCCCAAGATCGATCCGGGCAAGACGCATGTGGGGTATGTTAATTATTGGCCGGATGATGATGGGATAATGCGTCATGCCGCATTGCTCCGCAAGCATCAGGGTAAACTCTACCAATCTTTTGTCCTGAAGATACTTTCGCGGTTTTACCGCGTCAAGTCGCCCCAGGCGACTCTTACTAATAAACTGCTGACCTATGGGCCGCTGAAGATCTCCGTGGAACGGGGAGCACGGCTGATAATTAACTACCGGGGCGGGCCGGGGAAATTTAAGACTATCTCAATTGACAATATTCTCGATAACGAAATATTTGAGGGACTTAGGGAGACCGGTATGTTTAAAGATAAAATCATTCTGATCGGTCCGACTTTTATCGAGGCGCAGGATATTCACTTTACCCCTTATTCCCCGAAGTTCGGCGATTTGAAGGAGGCCGGCAAAACCTCGGGCGTGGAGATTCACGCCAATGTGCTGGATACGATTATGCGGGGAAATTATATAAAAACGCTGGGCGTGCTGCCCCGGACATTGATTTTTCTGGTGCTTACTTTACTTCTGGCCCTGGTAAATGTTCACTTGCGTCCGTTTAAAGCTCTGTTGGTATTATGCGCCATGTGCGTACTTTATTTATCGGTCAGTTTCTGGGTGTTCTGGGAGTATAACCTAATATTGCCTGTGGTTAATATCATACTGGCTCTCTTTATAACCCATCTCGGGGTCATGGTCTACCTCCTGCTGACAGAAGAACGACATAGCCGGCAGATCAAGAACATATTTTCCAGGTATGTATCGCCCCAGGTTGTGGAGCAGTTGGTTAAAGATCCACGCGCCGAGTTGAAGCTGGGCGGGAACAAACAGGTTGTTACTATTTTATTCTCCGATATACGCGGATTTACCACTTTGTCGGAAGAGCTTTCTCCCGAGGCGGTAGTTGAGCTTCTGAACGAATATTTTCAGACCTGGACCGATATGATTTTTAAATATGACGGCACGGTGGATAAATTTATCGGAGACGCGATTATGGCGATTTTCGGGGCGCCGGTGGCGCATCCGGACGATCCCCTGCGGGCTGTGCAAGCTGCCCTGGCCATGCAAGCGGCGCTTATGGAACTGAATACCAAGTGGGCGGCAGAAGGTAAAAGGATGTTTAAAATTGGAGTGGGAATAAACACCGGAGAGGCGATTGTCGGAAACATGGGCTCCCAGCAGGCTATGGGATATACGGTTATCGGGGATGCGGTAAACCTGGCTTCCCGGCTGGAAGGTAAGACCAAGGATTTGGGCGCGGAGATATTAATATCCGAGAGTACTTATCAAGCAGTGAAAAATAAAGTCGAGGCGCAGGAACACCAGGATATAACCGTGAAGGGGAAGGCACGGGCCATGTCAGTGTATGATGTAAGGGGATTAAAAGTTTAGAGGGAATCTTCGTATGTCACCCCGGCATGATTTTAGCCGGGGTCCAGAAAGATTTTCAAAGATAAAGTTACTGGATTCCGGCTAAAATCATGCCGGAATGACAGCATAACGACAATTCGCACGAATAACGATTTTTTAAACGTATTAGCTGCAAATCGGCTTATGTAGCCTTATTTACGCAAGACTCTATAATTATCTGGAATGTAATCATGAAAACACTTTTATTTATAATTATAAGCCTGGTATTACTTAAATTGCTGGTTATGTTTATGGAGCAAAAAAACTTGTACTATCCCAGCCGGGATATCCCGGCAAGCCCGGCAAATATAAATCTGCCGTATGAAGAGGTATATTTTCGTACCCGGGATGGTGAGACACTGCATGCTTGGTTTATCATGGCAAAAAAACCAGCAGCCACGGTTTTATATTGTCATGGCAATGCCGGCAATATTTCGCACCGTTTGCATCGGGTAAAATTTTTCAATGATATGGGGATTAATGTCCTGATCTTCGATTACCGGGGATATGGCAAAAGTTCAGGCCGGCCAGGAGAAAAAGGCTTATACCACGACGCCCAAGCCGCGTATGATTATTTAATCGCGGAGAAAAACATCAAAAGCCAGGACTTGATGGTATATGGAAAATCCCTGGGCGGTGCAGTGGCCGTGGATTTATGCCTGAAACGGGAGGTGGGGAAATTAATCCTGGAAAGCACCTTCGCTTCGTCAGCAGAAGTGGCGAAGGAGATTTATCCATTTTTACCCCTAACCCTGTTGCTGACCCAAAAATATAATTCTCTTAAAAAAATCGATAAAATAAGCATTCCCAAATTAATCGTTCACGGCCGGGATGATGAGATAATAAAATTCAGACATTCCAAAATGTTATATGAAAAGGCGGCCGAACCCAAGAAACATATGCCTTTTACCGGCGGCCATAACGATGAGGTTTTCGTAACCTCGAAAGAGTACCGGGATATAATCAAACAATTTCTTCTGGCGCCTGTCCTGCCTGGTTTAGTTCAGGGCGGCTCGGAATAACATGCGAAGGAGAATTTGTAGGGGGCGAGGCGTACCCCGCCGCTGCCAGAATGTCGAACAAATTTTTATTTATACTCGATATAAGCGGCGCCGATTTCCAGTTCCGCGGAGCTGCGGTGCATAAAATATTTAAGATAATAATAATGTTCTTCATCTTCATAAATAATCCGGGTTTTTTTAGTGCTTTCCGGATGGGATAAAACACTGGTTAAGGTCATTTGCTCCCGGCTGATATCCTTGCCATTTAAAGACACGTTCCAGTCTAAATTGAAAACCACTTGTTCCGGCTGCGTGGGAACCTGTTTTCCTTTTATGGAGAATTCGATAATTGCTTGATTTTCCATCTTCCGGTTGGCTTTGTCATATAGCAGATAGCTGAACTGTTTCAGCGCATTTACTTCCTGGCGGGATTTATCATCCGCGCTGAAATCCAAACGGCGGGATAAGGCGGGCAGCCAGTTTTCAACAAATTTGGGCTCAATATAGTTTTTGCCGCGTTTAACCAGTATCTCCATGTAGTATTTCACCTGCCAATGAATATCATAATGCAGCAGGTGGGGGCCGGGAGGAATCCGGTTTAAGGCTTGGCGAACCTCCTGGGTTCGCTCGCCCTTAAGGACGATTTTTTCTTTTTGGTCCAAGTAGACCTCGGCGGCGTGTAGTTTTACAAACCAAACCGAGGTGTTTTGGTATAACAAAAGGGACAAGGCCAGGCCCGCGCCCAGCAGGAAAATGCCCAAACTAACGCCCCAACGCGGGAAGTTTCGTTTTTTCCTGCCTTGGGCGGGCGGCCGCGGCTGGGAGTGGCGTTTATCGCTGACTTCATATATTTCTATCGGTGTTTTGATACCTTTTAAAAAATATTTCCCGTGCCGGACCCATGCCAGGGAACCGGCACGGTTGCTTTCCAGCCAGCCTTTGGCGCTGTCAAAAACCGGATAAGTGAGATAAATTTGACCCCCGTCCGCCAGGCTCTCCACGCGGGAGGCCCGGTTAACATGGCGCCCGAAAAGATCGAGCTGCATTTGATTTTCAACGGTAACCTGGCCCATGTGCAGCCCGATGCGGACTTCGATAGCTTCCAGTTCGGGATGTTCGGCATTAAAAGTCCGGAGGTTTTCCTGAATTTGCAAGGCGCCGGCTACGGCGGCCGATGGTTCGTGAAAAACCGCCATAATGGAATCGCCGATATGTTTAACGATCAGGCCGTCCGCGTGCTTTTCAATGGCCGGGACCAGAAGCTGATTATGCAGACCGAGAATTTTATGGGAGTAAAGTTCGCCTTTTTCTTCGGATAACCGGGTAAAGCCTTTAATGTCCGTAAACATAATGGTTAAGACGGAAGTGTCTTTTAACTTCCGGAATTTATCAACGGCGGAGACTTCCTCTTTAGTAATTATCATGGGTTCTGGGGAAGAGTTGGTATTTGGCATAAAGACTCCGGATTTAAATTATTTTTCCCACACTTGGTCGGTAAGTGTGCCGCGGGACAGAAATAACGATAACAAATTCCGGATATAGGAGTCAATATATAAAGGAACTGTCGCCAATAAACGTTTTCTTGGAGATTCCTCGTTTCACCCGGGATGACGAACTCATTACACGCCTCCTTTTTGAAACCAGGGCACCGGATAATACTCAAATTAGGGTTAAAGTTACTTCGTTAAAAGCCCGAAAATAATTATAAGAGATGAAGCTTTAAATAAGAGATGAAGCTTTAAAATCAGCCGATAGAAATGTTGAGGTGAGGGGAATGCTGCCGGAACATTATGCTGAGGTCAGTGTGGGTGGAATGTTACGTTTGTTGGCAAGGTATCATCAAACGGGAATTTTAAAAGTCCGCGGAAAAGATGAAACCGGCGAGATATTTTTAGAGGCCGGTTGCATTGTAGGCACAGACCCTAAGGGTGCAAATCTTAAGAAAAAGGTACTTTCGCTTCTTTTGGCCCGGGAGGGAAGGTTTCATTTTCAGTCTAAAAATGAGGTTTCCGCTGCTGTGCGGCAGGGAAAGTTGGAGGAAATCGAAAATCTTCTTTTGGAAGTTTCGAGAAACAGCGATCCCCAAGAGATGGCAAAATACATTCCTCCCCCGGAAACCGTCCTGCAATTAGCCCCGGTCTTGGACACGGAGAAAAACCTGCAGCTGAATATGAGGCCGGATGAATGGAATGTACTGATTAGTATTAACGGTGAAGAATCACTGCAGGTACTATGTGGGAAAAGCAGCTTAAAAACCGAACGTCTGCAGCAAATATTATATGGTTTATGGTCTGCCGGCCTTATCCGCAAAACCCGATTCCGTATTTCGCGAGTCTTTGAAATTGCCGCCCGGGAATTGGGAAACCTGGGGGAGGCCTTGATCCGGGAAGCTTTCCGAAAACTGAATTTAGACCGGAACCGCATGCACATGCCTGAATTAATTCAACTGTTGAATGAACTGCAACGGAGTATTACTATCCTGCTGGGGCCTACCAAAGCCGGAGAGGTTATCGAGTTGATGTGGCAGGAGGCTAAACGTTAAATCCCCCGCACTGAAGTGCGGGGGATTTTGAGCTGAGATATAAAAAACCGGGCTGAATTCATCAGACGGGAAGGGGATAAGGGTATGGAAAACCAGATTTGGGAAACTGTGGGTTATTTAGTCGCCATAGCCGGTGCTTTTTGCTTGTGGATTAATTATGCTCTTTTTGGATTAGTGGCTCGCCGTTTCCGTCAAGTATTTGGATGCACTACTTATAGTACTTTACTGATTCTGGCCCCGACCGGGCTGTTGTTATATACCCTGTTTCTTCTTTTTAAGGCCACGCCGTTACTAAATGATCCGCGAGTTGCTTCGCTGGCTCAATGGGGAGGGCATTTATCCCTGCTGGCTTCCGGCTTTTTCTGTCTTATCGGAACCGCGCGGTTTTCACATGTGCTCAACAAGGTTACCCGGCCGCTTACGGAGCTTCGCTCCTCATCCGGCGTGCAGGAGGAAATAAAATGAACAGTTTTGTCTGGATTCAGCATTATCCGCTGGAAGCCCTTCCCTATGAGATAGGTTTTGTCCTGCTGGCTTTTTCCATGATTTGGTATGGTTTGATTTTAAAAAAATTAGGGCGGCTTACCAGCGAACGCCCCATCTGGATTTTCCCCCTGATAGGAGCAGGCTTTATTTTAGCCTCGGCGGTTATGCATTCCGTGGCCTATGTGGTTTTTTTGCCCAGGATGGATGACCTGCGATCATTGGAGGAAATAAGCCGGTTCAGCACATTTATGCTGCAATGGCGAAGCGGGTCGCTGGCCGGAATTTTGATAGGTGGAATATTTTCATTGCTAGGCGGAAGCATTTATTATCGTTCGACCACCCGGTAGGTATCATCTGGACTTGCCTTAGAGTACCTCTGTAAAACCCGGTTTTGAAATCATTGCGGTTCAAATTAATCTGGAGCCCGGCTTTCCAGGCAGGTTTTTTCTTATAAGCCTTAGCGCAGGGGCCGGCCTCCTTGTCCTGCCTGTCCTGAGCGTAGCCGAAGGGAGCGAAGCTGAAGGGTGTGCCGGCTTGTGCTTTCAAGTTCATGCGGATATTCAATGGGCGGCGGGGGGTCACGGGGGGCCGCCCCTACAATGTACATGCTTGCTTATCCTGGAAGTCGTAGGGGCGTTTAATTAAACGCCCCTACACAAACCATATACTAGGAGCCTGAACAATTAGCCGGTTTTCATACAAATAATTCCTCTCCCTCGAGGGGAAAGGTTAGGTGAGGGTGCAATTTTACGTCAAAAAGGGAGGGGAATACTTGAATTTCGGACTAAATGCTCAAGCTCCTAGCCCAAACTTACCAGCGGATGCCTTTTTTCTGGCTGTCAATGATATCCTGGCGGGTTTTTTCGTAACTGCGCTGGACTTCCTGGTCTTCAGGGTTCTCTTTCATCAGTTTTTCCCAGGAGTGTGCGGCATCTTTCAGCTTACCCTGTTTGGAAAGGTCCACCGCTTTTTTATGCAGCTCGCGCCGTTTTTTATCAATTTGCATCTGCCGGGAGGATTTATCCGCTTGTTTTTCCGATTCGGACAGACGGGCGCGGGCATTGCGAAGATAAGCATAGACCTGCTTTTGCAGGGGAGTATTTTCAATTACCTTTTCCCAATGCGCAATGGCGTTTTTCCAGTTTCGGCCCGTGTACGATTTTAATCCCAGCCGGAATTCATTTTGCATACGCTTGATCATTTGTTCATTCAAAATGGAGGCTTGGGGGCTTAAATCTCCGGCTTTCAATTCGGCCTGTTTAATCAGGCGCTGCGCTTCCGAGTTATTCGGATCCCGTTCCATCACGGTCCGGCATTCCACCATGACATCGATGTAGCGCTTGGCCTTGAAGTATTTACGGGCGCTTTCCAGGGATTTTTGGTTTTCCATTTGGTTGAAAATATCGCGGCATTTTGTTAATTGCGCCCGGGCTTCGGCATTATCCGGTTCCCAATCAAGTATTTTTTCCCAGAGTTTAGCGGCCGGGGAATAATCCTGAGAGGCCATCGCGGCCACGGCTTTTTGCCGGTGTTCGGAGGTTATATTTGCTTTGAGGTTTTCAACGATAGCCAGGCGTTTGCGATCTTCTTCCGCCGCCCGCTGCTCTTTTAAGCTGGCCACATCCGCGCCCAGGTCAATAGTAAGCGTTATCATATGACGCAGGCCCAAGGCGGGAAAACTCACGGCATAGTCCAGGGCAATATCCGCATAGCGCAGTCCGGCCCCGGCTGACAAATATTCATGGTCCCAACCGCCGCGGATTGAAAAGAGGTTGTAGAATTTGCCTTCCAGGCCGCCATGCCAGCGTAGATCGGCCCGCTCCGGCTTCTCAACTTCGAAACGCACCAGTAAGTGATCCAGGAAATCGTAGGAAAGATCCAAATTGGTTGAGCAGCCGAAGCGCCAGTTGGGATGCAGTTGTTCGCTTTCCCGGCTTAGACGGATGATCGGTCCCACCAGATTACGAAATGAAAGACCAAGATTGATATCCCGGAATAGGTCGGCTGCCCAGGTCTTGGGGAAAGGCCGGGGAAGTTTTATAAATATTCCGGCGTCCATACCGGGAGCGGTGCTTACCCGGTTATCCAGGTGCAGGTCATGAACTTTAACACTGGCTCCCAGAGACAAGGGTCCCAGAAAGCGGTAACCATAAGCTATGGCTAAATGTTGTTCGATCATTTCAAAGGTGCCATCAGGAAGATTATTGCCGGTGCGTCGCTCGATTTCATCCAACTCTAAGCGCATTATAGTCAGCGAGAAGGAGCCCCAGTCCAGAGTGGGATAGACAACTCCCAGACTCTTGTGCCAGGCTTCCCCGAATAAAGAAACCATTTGGAGGCCGACAGCAAAGCGCGGAATATAACCTAATCCGGCCGGATTCCACTCGGCGGTAAAAGCGGATTCATACTCCGTGACCCCGGCGCGGCCCAAGGCCATAGTTCTTGCTTCCGCGCCGATATAAAGCGCGGATTCAGTCCCGGCGTCGTGAGCAGCATACCCGGCCGGAGGAAGGCTAACGGCGGCCAATAAAGCCAAGCCCGGATATCCGATAAAATTAAATATTTTCATCCTACTTCACCACCGCGATCTTACGAATTTGAACGATTGGTTCTCCGGAACCAATCGGTTCGGCTTTGAGGCGAAGAAGATAAACCCCATTTACGACCACGGTTCCTGTGGCGGTACGGCCATCCCATGACAGGATATGGGCTCCCGCGGCCTGGGTTTCGCCGGAAGCCAGGATGTGGACCTGATCACCGATTAGAGTGTAAAGTTTGGCCGTTACCCGGGAGGGTCCCGGGAGGTAATACGCAATATGCGTTTGCGCCCGGCCGGCGTAAAAAGGATTGGGATAATTCGAGAGCCGGAGCCGCCCCTCGCCGCCGCCCACGGCTGCGGCTTGACTCATAATCGGCCAGGCGCCGGCGACAAAAACCAGGCGGGTGGGATCAGAGGGTTGGATGACGGATATACTGGTATTATCGGATAAACCCAGACTGAAAGTATTATCTTGCGGCCCGGCGTTCATCCGGACATCCAGCAAAAGCTGGGTCGAGGAATAAGGCGCTAAAGTTATATCCGGCAGGGTTAAAAAGACTGTGGCGCCGGCGGCCGGCGGCACGGCCTGGGATACCTGTGTATGGTTGGCATCACATATATAAACCACGGCGCAATTCCGGAAGAGTTCTAGGGGATGGCCGGCCTGATTGACGGCGGTTAGAGTAAGCCCCTGAGCTACCAGGTTGCCCATTTCAGCGGGACCGGGGTGAGATAATGTCAATTCCAGGAGTGAGACGCGTTGCTCCGGATACAAGGTGACAGGCGCGACTGATTGGCCGGTGACTGCAAAAGTGCTGGCAATACGAACCGTATGGGAGAACATGGGAAAGCTGTCAGAATCATAGGCGGCCGCGACATTAACCGGCAGCATGGTATTGGCATCCTGAGCCTGAATGCCGGTTGCGCCTGTCAAACAGAGCTTGAATTCCGTAGCCGTGGCCAGGGGGAGAATATCAGCCAGGACTGTCACGGTTAGGGGCTGATAAACCGGAACCGAGGCATAACTGTTGCTCAAGGCAATAGAGACCAGGCTTCCGGTGTCAGGGATATCAGTAGTTTCACCATATAGGACTGGTCCGGAAACGGCGACCCGGGAAAAAACCGTTGAGGGGGTTAACGGATCGCCTGCGCCATTGGTAATCGCCAGGGTAATACGAGTAACATCCACGCGCGTGGTTCGCGTATTTCCAGGATTATTAAATGTAAAACAGACGGGATTCACGTTGGTCTGCCCCTTGAGCACCACGCTGTTTTCCGCTAACACGGGAGTATGGTAGATATCCAGTTGGGTAGCTGAAAAAAGAATCTTGAATGGGTCGGTAGACATAGGGAAGTTTTCTCCGCTGGCCGGGTTAATACTTACGGATTTCAAGGAATAAGCATCAACTGCCATAAGATCCGCGGAGGCGTTCCACTCCAAATAAAATTCGGAGACAACGGTAAGGGTGTTGGAGGTAACTGTGCCGAAAAGTTCCAGTTCTAAATCCGCCAGGGCGGTGACCGAGACCGAGAGCGGGAAAAAAACACCAACCGGACTGCCGGGCAGGGATGAAACAGTGGAGCATATAATATGGGTTGTTTTATCACGCAAGCCCATTGATGCCAGGGCGGTATCCGGAGCTATAATCGTGTGGGAGATATCTTTTACCGTGATAGTCAGACCCTGCAGGAAGATCGGCGAGGTAAAAGGCGTGCCAATATTATTAAAAGTGAAATCTAAAGGAACAAAGTTCTGTCCGGTCGAGAGGGAAGAGAGGGAGGTTTTTTGATGGGATATTTCCACTTCCGTGGCGGCAAAATAGGGACAAAGGTAGGTAAAAGCGGTTGGCGGGGTTTCCGGGTAAACCGGCAGCTGAGTCTGAGGCTCCATGGCACCGGAAGCAAATTGAATACAGTTTTGAAAAGTATAGAAGGCACAGACGGCATTAGGGGTGGGGGAAGAAGTAATATCAATAGTCACGTACAGGGCGCTCCCATCCGCGACAAATTGGTTGAGCGACATATCGCCCCATCCGCCGCCCATGAATGCCAGGGTTTTTACAAATTGAGCGGTAGAGGTATTGAAATTGCCGGTATCCGCGGCAACATACCAGAGGCGTACCGAGCCGGTAACAATATCTGTTCCATCCTGGGCAGCCGGGACATAATTATCATTTAAAAAAGCGAGGAAATTCAGGGTGTCGCCGGAAGGTTCGGCAGTGATGGTAATTCGCATGGCTACATTATACTGTGAAGAAGCCAGAAACCATTGATCATGCGAGGATACCAACACCGGGGTTGCGCTGGTTACTTGAGCCGGTGAACTATTGATCACTAACAGATTAATCAAGACGCCAAGAAATAAAAAGGGAATAAAAGTTGTTTTCATAATAAAGAACCTCTGTAATTAAATAGTGATATACCAACTGGTATTTTTAATTATTTCTGATTCTGCTGCAAAATCCTTTTTGCTGTCTTTGCGAGGAGCGATAGCGACGAAGCAATCCCGGTTTTATAAGGATAAAATCAGATTGCCGCGCTTCCTACGGTCGCTCGCAATGACTTCTTAGGGGGTTTTGCAACAGAATCATTTCTATATATAGTATCGTATGAATTGATAATAACTTTATATTTTTTTTAATATGTTAACCGCGAATTCCCCGGATTGACTTCGTGACATGAGATGAAGATTATTATTGATATGCATGTTCAAGCCGGTGATGAAGCGGGATAGTAATAATGGTTTTCTACAGATCATATCCAATTCCCCGCTCTTCAGAACGGGGAATTGGATTTTTATCCGCCTTTGCAGATGACCCCGGTTGGTGCTGCATAAGTTAAACTGAAATACATAATTTGAACTGCCAAAATATATGACATAATAATGCTATAATAGTAAATGTCAATATTGACATAATATATTATTTAATATATAATAAATTGTAAGGTTACTTATTATTAACTATATATTTATAAAAAAGTAATATAATATTATAGTTGGTTTTTATTGCGGTATGACAAAGTGTGAGAATACCCTTTAAAAGGGCTTTCCGCAAAAGATACTAGGAGCTTGAGTAATTAGTGCGTTTTGTCATACCCGCATGTAGTTAGCGGGTATCCAGCGTTTCACCCAGCCCAAAAATGGCCGGGATAGAGGGAAAAAAACTTGTTTTAACTGGGATCGCCGAGCTCCAGCTCGGCAATTCAATCGGTTATTGATCCGTCACGCCGTATATGTGATCAGCGTCGCTATAGGTCAAGCATCTGTGCGAGAGTGCCGTCCGGATTTATTGCCGAGCTGGAGCTCGGCGATCCCAGAATACTGTTGACTATTCTCAGTTATTCGCCGGGTTCTCCGACAGGCTCCCAGGCGAAGTTTCTTAGAAGGGATTTTTCAATGTTTATAAAATAATGCTTTTCTGGATTCCCGATACGAGCATTCGGGAATGACAACCTAAAAAAGCGACTAAATGCTCAAGCTCTTAGTTAAACCTACGATTAAGAAATTCTATGCTTGTGAAGGAGTAAGAAATTAAATTGAAATAAAAATACTTTGTTACAGCAGAAAAACTTTTCATTGATAATAAGACATACGGGGGGCGTGGGTGTTTTTATTCAAACAAAGTAAATTTAATCCATGGCCATACTTGATGATTCTGGGAGCAGCAGCTTTTATCTTGCTGTATGCTCACAATTTACATGCTGCCTATGCTCCTGCGCCGCCGGATAACATTCTGGCGTGGGATCCGGTGGCGCGCGAATATGTTGCCCGGGTTGCCATTACTCCGGAAAAGGCCAAAGTAAAAAAACATGGTTTATCCATAGCAGCCGGACGTTTGTCTAAGTTTGCGGCTTCATCCCCCGGATTGGTACGCGCGATTAGGGCCGGGAAAGTTGAAAGCGCTGTTTATCATCCTGAATTGAAGATGGGCCGGGGAGGTGAATTCCGCCGCGGACAACGTCTTTATCTGGAATACACTTATAAAAAACTTAAATCGGCTTCTACTAAAAAAAGAAAATTACTCACGCCTGCGAGGGGACATAATCGCGCTGCGCTTACCCAAAAAAACCGATTAACTGACAATCGCATCGAACTCGCCTTGAATGACAAACTCGATAACCAATGGTACCGCTTGACCGCTCGAATCCCTGAAGGCTACAGGGTTACAAAAATCATGCGCGAGGATGGCTTGGAGATATCCAATCGGAATGAGGAGATTCAAGGCCAGGACGTAGTTAAACCGGAAAATATTGTCTGGTATAAGGAAGGCGATCAGCTGGTTTTTTACGATGACCCCATAACCGGATATACCGTGTTTCTCAGTCCGCCCGGACCGAACAATTCACTTCTGGTGGAAATTGCCCAAAGTAGTAATACCCGGGATTATGCGGGGCAAATTTCCTGTATTGCGTACCCGTATAACGGCGGCGAGCCGGCTGCGAATTCTGATCATGTCGGCCGGTCTGATGATAATAGTTTAGGCAGCGATAATGAGGGCCGATACGGCGGAAGCAAATTCGCCTTGCGTTTTACTGCCAACGGGCAGACCCGGCAGTATGGTAATTTTATTTATTGGTTGTTTGGAGACGTTTTTACGGGTGCGGACGGACGCATTGAGGAATTCTCCCGGACTTATACCTATTTGAATAACACCCCGAATAATGTCCTGGAATCTGTCATTGTGACTGAAATGGCTGCCCCGGCCGGAGCCCCCATACCCGTAACGATTACCCAGAAAATTATTATCCGGGGAAATTTAAAATGGTTTGCCACCATTTATTACATCAAGAATGCGCACAGTTCCACAGCTGCCAGTAATCTCAGATTTTTTCAGGGCATGGATTGGAATTTTAACGGGCGGAAAGCCAATGATAATTGCGCGTACGATGCGGGCAATGATACGGTTTACGGCTATAAGCCGGCCGGCAATCCTGTCTCGTATGGCGGCTACTCGGGGTATGAATCATCCAACCGGCATGATGTGGAAAGGTATAATATTATTTGGGACCGAATACTCAATAACAACCTGACCAATGGCAACAGTTATGTCGGTGATGCGGCCACGGCCCTGGACTGGGATCATGCCGGTCTGGCTGCCGGGGATACCTGGGTAGTGCCCATTATCTGGGCTTACGGTAATACTAACACGGCCAGCGGGCAGCAGGATATGCAGGACGGAATCGATTATGGGAAACTGAGACTGCATGATACCGGGATCCTTGAGATCACGGCGCCATCCGAAGGAGAGGTTTTTAATGGCAGTGTAACCCCCACGGTGGGCATTGATGCCACGGCGGCGCTTTACGGCATGCAGGATTTCTCCGGATTGCCAATCCATGTTTCCATTACTTCTACTGCTCCGGCTTTTACTCCCATTGACATTACCTTCACCGCGGTGGATCTCAGTGTGCCGGATTCGGAAACTACCACGGTAACTTATTCCTTCGATATTTCGAGTGTGCCGGCCGGCACTTATACTGCCAGAATTTATACGGATTTAACCGGCGATACCGCTTATTCCGATCAAAGCCCCACCAATAATTATAAAACCGTAACCTTTATAGTAGGCGGTTTCTCCATGGCTCCGGACGGCAATGCGACCACAGGGCCGGGGATCACGGAATACTATGGCGTCTCGCTTACCAGCAATTCGGTTACCGACCGTTTTGACCTGTTGGTCTCGAATTCCACGGCCGGATGGTCTTCCCGGCTTTTAACCCCGGCCGGAGTTACGATCGCGGCTGATGTCAATGGTGATGGAGCATGGGATAGTATTGCGGGCGGCTATGATACTAACGGTAATAATGAACCGGATGTGCCGGTAAGCGCGGGCACTTCCACTTTCCTGTTATTTGCCAAAACAGTGCCTGGGGATGAAGAGGGCGGGATTACGGATACCACGGTTTTAACCGGCAGCCAACAGACCGGGAGCCTCACCGGTTTCGCGACTTTTACCACGCAGTGTACTGATTCCGCCACCCGGACCAAGACGCTTTATTTGCATTCTTCCACGGAAAATTACAAATTGAATACCACGGTGGATACCAATTCCACCGGAACTTCTACGCAGGTGGATCGTTTTTCGCAGCAAACCTGGTCCATGCAGCCCGCCCTGGCGGATGATTTTAAGATTAATACCGATGTTTCCATTCCCCTGGTATTAAGTACCGGGAATAAAAGTATTGATGCCACGGTAACCTTGTTTTATACCAATGGAGAAAACACAATAGTCATAGGCGAGGATACCATTACCGGGATTAAGATTTCAGCTGGATCACCGGCAACCCGGACCTTTACTATCAGCGTTCCGGATACCATTACCGTGCCGGCGGGATATCGCCTGGTTCTGCGTTTTATACATCCCGGGTATGGTGACAACGCGGTTTTTCACGTCTATCACTCCTCAACCCAGCAATCCCGCATCAACCTCTCGACTACCACCTATATCAGCGTGGACAATATCCAGACTTTTGATTCCCTGGGTAATACGCGCCTTTCGCTCGCCACCGGTTTGGCCAGCTCATTCGGCGCCCTGATTCAAGATCCGTTGGGTGCCTATGATATTACGGGCGCCGCCATAACCATCCTGGATTCTTCCGGCACTACGCGCGTGAATGCCGCGGCCATGACGTTATTAGCCACGAATTCCAGCGACCCGGGTCTCTGGCGCTGGTACGAGTACCAGTATACAATTCCTGCCGGCCCGATTGGCACCTGGACGGCCTTTGTCACGGCCACGGAAAGCAATGGAGTCACACAAACCCGGTTTTATGAATTCGAGGTTCAGGATCCGGATTATATCGGGATTTTCCCGGTTTTTTCAACGCAGCCCGTAAATGCCTCGCGGGATTTAACTGCCCGGGTATTTGATGCGCTGGGAAATTCACTTTCCACTGTGCAGAATTTTTCGCTGTCAGCCACCGGTTCAGCAGTGTTTACTGCACCATCGGCGGGTAATCCCATCAATGTTAGTTCGGGAAGTGACGGCTCGGTTTTAGTAACTTTAACCGATGGAACGGCGGAATCCGTGACCATTACCGCGAGTCATGCCTGGGGTACGCCGGCTAATGCTGAATCCGCCTTAACCGTATTCAGCCCTCCGGACCATGCAGTGGCAAGTGCGGATGACGGCAGCGCAGTAGTAGGCGCGGCCGGGCCGGGGGAAGACATCACCATTCAATTGTATAATATCGACGATATAGCGGTTGGAATCAGCCGCTGGATCACTGTAACCGCGAGTGATTCCGCATATTTTGCAACTGTGCCGGGCGGTTGGACTAATGCCGGCGCAACCGCCTATGGACCTACTGACAGTAATGGTCAGGCCGTCTTAAATGTTCGTGATACCGTGGCGGAAACCGTCAGTATTATGCCGGACAGCGGCGCCTGGGGCAATCATGCGAATGATATAGCTGCTTCAGTTATTTTTGTAGCCGGAGGTGCCGATCATCTGGTGGTTTCGGATCCTACCGGAACCCCCGTGACCGCAGGAGGAACCCGTGTGCTTAATATCCAGGTAGTGGATGCCGATGCAAATAATGTATCCAGCGCCGAGGCCATTACCGTAACCGCCACAGGGGACGCTACCTTCTCGGCAACCACGCTTTCCGGGGCGGCCGGGATTGGAACTTATTATGTTACCGGGACCACAGCTGCGAATGGGTCGGCAACTATTACCATAACTGATCAGACGGCCGAGACTGTCCAGGCTGTTCCCAATTCTCCCACCCTGCCTGGTTCCCAGGCGAGTCCGGACCGGGATGTTTCCGAGACCGTGACATTTATTGCAGGGGTACCGGACCATGTAATAGTTTTACCGGAATTGCAATACGTCTTAACCGGTAATACGGCTATGGTTGATGTGCAGATAGCAGATCAATATGGGAATGTAACCTCATCAGCCTCGGTATTGACTGTTATTACTAATGGCTCGCCAATATTTATTGCTACTACCCTGGAAGGTCATGGGCCGCTTTATGTACAGAATGTGACCGGCGTGGCGGATGCCAATGGTTGGGCTCAAATGACCTTGCAAAACGACGACCCCCAGCCGAATACTGTAACGGCAAGTTGTAGCGGATTTCCGAATATAGTCGCGGATGTCCCGGCTTTAATTGTTTGGAGTAATAATCCGCCGACTCCAACTTATACAGCCACGCCAACGATTATACCTACTTCAACATATACACCAACTTATACGGTTACGCCGACCGCAACGCCAACAAGCACAGCCACGCCGACCGCAACGCCAACGAGTACAGCCACGCCGACAGCTACACCAACGAGTACAGCTACCCCGACTGCCACACCCACGAGCACCGCCACGCCGACCGCTACGCCGACAAGCACCGCCACGCCGACAGCTACACCGACGAGTACTGCGACCCCGACAGTCACGCCAACAAGCACAGCCACGCCGACTGCAACACCGACGAGCACAGCCACGCCGACTGCCACACCCACGAGCACAGCCACGCCAACTGCAACACCCACGAGCACAGCCACGCCGACTGCCACACCAACGAGCACAGCCACGCCGACTGCCACACCAACTTATACAGCCACGCCGACAGCAACACCAACGAGTACGGCCACGCCTACGGATACACCAACGAGTACGGCCACGTCTACGGATACACCAACGAGCACAGCCACGCCGACGGCTACACCGACAAGCACAGCCACGCCGACTGCCACACCCACGAGCACAGCCACGCCGAC
>JAUVAV010000040.1 GCA_030591525.1 candidate division FCPU426 bacterium
CACCGACAGATACACCTACGAGTACAGCGACGCCTACGGATACACCAACGAGCACAGCGACACCGACAGATACACCTACGAGTACGGCCACGCCGACGGATACGCCAACGAATACAACCACCCCGACAGCAACACCAACGAGTACGGCCACGCCTACGGATACACCAACGAGCACAGCCACGCCGACGGCTACACCGACAAGCACAGCCACGCCGACGGCTACACCAACGAGCACGGCCACGCCGACAGCAACACCAACGAGCACGGCCACGCCAACGGCTACGCCGACAAGCACAGCTACGCCGACAGCAACACCAACGAGTACGGCCACGCCGACAAGCACAGCCACGCCTACAGCAACACCAACAAGCACAGCCACGCCGACAGCTACGCCGACAAGTACAGCCACGCCTACGGCAACACCGACAAGCACAGCCACGCCTACGGATACACCAACGAGCACAGCCACGCCTACAGCAACGCCGACGAGCACAGCCACGCCTACGGATACACCAACGAGTACAGCCACACCGACCGCGACGCCAACGAGCACGGCAACAGGCTCAGATACGCCAACCAATACGGCAACGCCGACCGCGACGCCAACGAGTACGGCAACTGCATCAGATACGCCAACCAACACGGCTACACCAACAGTGACGCCAACGAGCACGGCAACAGCCTCAGCTACGCCGACCCATACGTCCACGCCGACCGCGACCCCGACCAATACGCCGACGAGTACCGCAACACCGACTCTGACCGGGACCCCGACCGCTACACAAACTGGTACGCAAACAGTAACTTTAACGGTAACGCCGACCGGAACTGAGACAGTTACGCCGACCACGACACCGACCTATACTTCCACCCCGACGGCTACCTCGACCAATACAGCCACGCCAAGTGCTACTCCGAGCAGCACAGCGACTCCCAGTGCCACCCCCAGCAACTCGGCCACGCCGACCGCGACGCTGACCTGCACTTTGACGCCCTCTGCGACCCCGACTTATACCAGTACTTTTACCGCTACGCTTACCGGTACGCCGACCGCTACGACTACCATGACCTCTACCCCGACCAGTACCTATACTTTGACCAGTACAGCTACGGTTACTGCCACCTTTACTGTGACTTTTAGTTGTACTGCGACGCCAACCGTGACATCAACCATGACTGGGACGGGTACCGCGACCTTGACTCCCATGCCGACCAGCACTAATACTCCCAGTCCTACGGTAACGATAACCCCGACCTCAACGTTAAGCGCCACGGTAACACCTACCAGTACTATCACTGCAACCATAACCATAAGTCCAACCATTACCGTCAGTCCTACTTTGACTATGACTTCGACCATAAGTCCGACGCCGACCGTCTCGCCCACCATCACGCCCACTTATACTGTCACGCCTACCAGTACGGCGCTAAGCAGGTTGGAATTCGGTTACGTTACGCCTAATCCGTTTTTACCGACGCTTGGCCAGAGAGCCAATTTCAATTACTCCATAGCAACGAACCTGGGAGCGGTTCAAATCCGGATAATGAATATCCAAGGCCGCCTGGTTCGCACCTTGATTAATAATTCGGAATGGGACGGCCGTGATAATTCCGGGAAATTATGCGAGGGAGGATTGTATATCTATCAGATAGAAAACGGCCGGCAGCGTATTACCGGAACAGTTGTTTTGATTTCAGAGTAAAACAAAAAAAGAAAGAAGATTAATTATGCCCGGGAAAAAGATAAAACTTATGAGAAGAAAATTAAACCTGCTTATTCTCCTGGTGTTATTCGGAGGGGGAAGCGGTTTGATATATGGTCCCGGGTACAGCCAGGCATATTTTCAAAGCAACGTCAGCGGCGTTAGACCTGCGGGTATGGGCGAAGCCTTTGTGGCTGTGGCGGATGACGCTAACACGGTTTTATTTAATCCGGCCGGATTTGCCCGTATAGAAGATCTGCAAATATCCGGCATGTATTCTGATCTCTATAGTGGCGCCAATGCCCGGCTTTACACCGGGGAGTATGATCGCATGGGTTATCATTTCATTTCTTTGGCCGTGCCGGTTTTGCATACCCACTCGGCTTTCGGATTAGCCTGGAACCAGTTTAATTCCACTTTCTATAAGGAAAATGCCTTCACTCTTTCCTACGCCCGCCGTATCTGGCCGGCCTATGGATTAGATATGGGACTAAACCTTAAAGTCCTGCAATGGATGGTCGAAGCCAATGAGTATTCCACCGGGCCGGCTTTTTCTGCTTTTCCGAACCGCGATAAAATGGCATACACGGCGGATGTGGGAATCATTGCCACTCTATTCCAGGGTTTTAATCTCGGACTAAGCTGGGATAACCTGGTTCCCGCTGATGTAGGTATCCTGGGCACCAGTTATGTGCCGGGAGTGCTGAGGGTAGGGGGGGCCTATCAAATACCGTGGCAGAATGAATTCGCTGATTCGCTAATGACCAGCGTGGAATGGACGGCGCGGGATAATATATATAATATTAAGGTTGGGCTGGAGGCCTGGTTTCTGCAACAGGTGCTGGCTCTTCGGACCGGCTTGAATAGGGAGCGCGCTACCAGCGGCTTGAGTTTTCGATATGTCTGGTCAGGGACGCCCTTGGTATTGCAATTCGATTATGCCTTTACATATCCCTTCCAAATTTATGATACCTGGGGATCACACCGGCTGGGAATAACGGTTAATTGGGATCACCGGCAACCGCCCCCGGAAGAAAAAGTACTCCCGGCGGCGGAGGTGACGGCCCCGGAATATACTATTGAACATGAACCAATGGTTCCCGAAGTAAAAGATGGGCATGAACAGCCGCCCTATCAAATAAGCGAGCGTGAGAGAAGGCTGCAGGAATTACTGGCGGACATAAAAGACTACCACCCGAAACCTATGCTATTTGAACTTGGTAAAGATGTATTGTTGGAAACAAATTATCCTCCGTTGGACTTTATCGGGGACCTCTTAAATAAATATCCCGATTTGAAGATAAGAATCGAGGGACATGCCTGTAATCTGGGTACGGAAGCTTATAATATGGAATTGTCCCGGAAACGGGCGGAAGCGGTTCAGAATTATATAAGGCAAAAACATGGAATTAAGCCGGAGAAATTTATCCTGGAATTTTACGGGGAATCCCGCCCCGTCGCGCCCAATGATAGCGAGCAAAACCGCGAGAAGAACCGGCGGGTGGATATTTATCTGGTTATTCTGGCGTTTACTTTGTAACCGTAACCGATTACTGATTGCGAAATAACCATTATGATATTTTTGTAAGGGATAGGGGCCACCCGGCAATTTGTCAAGTTGACATTGGACTTGTAAAAAGTTCTGTTGATTTCATTGGTTATCTTGACAAATTGACTCCGCAACTCTGCCTAAAGCAGCGGTTATCCGGATTTATACCATGGACGGAAAATTGGTAACAGTCCTCAAACCTCAAGCGGTTGCCGAGGGCGGCAGCCGGGCGTGGGATATATCCGGGATGGGTAGCGGGGTATATATTTATTTGATTGATTCGGCAGGAGGCGGACAACAAGGCAAGCTGTCAATTATTAAATGAGCGGGTTAAAATGAATAGTTGAATCTGTTGCGAAAACTGCTTTAAGTAAAATCCAGCATGTTATTCCGGCACGTTTTTGGCTGGAATCCAGAGATTTGATCAGAAAAATAATCCCGGCCTCCGGATAAAGGCATGCCGGAGTGACAACATGGGAGGCGTATCAGCCGGAAGTGGGTTTTCCGCAACCAAAACTAGTTATGCAGACGCCGGGGAAAAAGAAAGGAACTCAAATAATGCTTACTAAGTGGCTGTGTCGAGGATTTATTATATTGGTATTTTCATTTATGGTAAATTTATCGCGTGTTACTCCTTCTGACGCTCTGGAGACTCTTTGGTATAATGGCGATTGGAATTCGGGAATGTATTCCAATTGGTATTGGCCACCGGGGAGTTGTATTGTTTATGATGATTTTGAAGTGACAGATAGTAACGGTTGGATCATTGAAGCAGTTTGGTCAAATGTTGCTTTAAGAGTTGAGAGTGAAGTAACCCAGGCTTTTTGGGAAATTCGCGGTGGGATTTCTGAGGGGAACGGCGGAACTTTACTTTATGGTGGTATCGATGTTGTTACCAAGGAAGCTACCGGGCGGAGCATCATTGGCGATCCGGAATACAGCCTTAAAATTTCAGGACTAAATATTTCTTTGCCGAAAGGGCATTATTGGCTGGCAGTTGCGCCGGTATTTGATTATACCAGCTCAGGTAATTTTACTGCTTTAGTAGGTACTATGGGTTTAAATGCGGTTGGTAGTCCTGCTGGAAATAATGCGAATTCATTTTTAAACTGGCCAGGGAAGTTTTTTGAGGCAACGCCGGTTTTTCCGCATGATTTTTCTATGGGGGTTGAAGGCAGGATTAGCATACCTGAAATGACACCCACGGCTACCATCACGGATATAACGTCTCCAGCTGCCGTCACGGATTTAGAGGTTATTAATGTTGAAACTGCATCCCTGCATCTGACATGGACCGCTCCGGGAGATGATGGAAATTCGGGAACAGCCGTAGAGTATGATATAAGATATTTAAGCCTGCCGATAACAGAAGAAAATTGGGATGTTGCCATACTGGTTTCCGGCGAACCGTCACCGGGCCAAGCTAATACCTCTGAAACTATGCTTATTCCTAATATTGATTTTGCAGCTACCTATTATTTTGCGATGAAGACAGCCGATGAAGCAGGAAATTGGTCAAATTTATCCAATGTAGTATCAAGCAAAGCGGAAAGCGTGGTGGTTTATCCCAATCCCTATTTGAAAGACCTGGGCTCAAACCCCATAATCATGTTTTCTAATTTACCCAGAAAAGCAACCATCCGGATTTATACCATGGACGGAAAATTGGTAACAGTCCTCAAACCTCAAGCGGTTGCAGCGGGCGGCAGCCGGGCGTGGGATATATCAGAAATCAGCAGCGGAGTATATCTATTTGCTGTTGTGTCGGAAGAGAAAAAACAGACGGGAAAAATTTCTATCATTAAGTAGCTAGACAAAATTGAGCGGCATAATTTAAAATAGAGGATGTCCACTAAATCGGGGGAGGATCACACAGAGCTATCCCGGATTCAACGGACACTTTAATTAGGTTACAGTCAGCTTTTTCTCTACCTTTTCAGGTGTCGATTACAAAAGATCTCGACGTATTCAAATATTTCTTTTCTTGCCACTTCTCTTGAAGGAAACAAATTATCCGAAGCTAATTCGTTTTTTATGTATTGAAAAAACTTTCTGCCACAACATTGTCATAACAATCCGCTTTCCTACTCATGCTAGGAGCTTGAGCAATTAGTACGTTTTGTCATTCCGGCCTGTCCTGGATGGGTTAGTCCAGGACTTTCGCCGGAATGACAGCCTGAAAATCGTTCTTCGCAATATCACTAATCGCTTACCTTGTAATCCACTTCCTCGATTGACAAAAAAAAGCCCTTATATTAAACTTAACCCACTTCCATGAAAGAGGTGGAATTATGTTCCAGCCGCGCGTATTACGCTTGGCAGTTTTAGTTGTTTTGACTAATTTCGCGGGGGCCGGGAGTGCCTTTTCCGCGCCTGAAAGCCTGCTGGCTGCGTCCACGCCGATACCGGAATCCCGTTCCACGCTTGCCTCAACACCTGAGAAATCAGGGCCTCAACCCGGAATAGCGGCTACTTTGGCTTTTGCTCCCGGCATTGTTCTGCATGGTTCAGGGCATTTTTACGCCGGCCGGCCTCTAACCGGAACCTTGCTTTTACTGGCCGAAGCCGGGGCGGTTTATATGGCTTATCGCGGAATAACGGATATAACCTCTGTCGTAGATGAGATTGATTTAGAAGATATCAATTATTACGGACAGTCGGAACAGTTATCCCGGGGAGTAGGAATGGCCATCGGCGGACTCATGCTTTTTCTGACTTCTTGGCTTTACGATGTTACAGGATCGCCACTGGCAGTGTTGGAGCAGGGAGACGTAAAAAAACAGAAAACCGCTGATACTGGCCCGGTTTTGATACCCAAACTGTCCGGCTGCGGGGTTAAAGTGGTTATTGACCGCTTGTTTTGAGGCGGTCAAATAGGACATGTTTTTTCGCAGGCTGAAGCCGGCGGCTACCAGAACAGAAATATGCTACTGTTTTTGACAATACGCTATTTAGTATCTGTTGCGGAAGTGAATTTTTCCAAGCTTGTCATTTCGAGGCGAAGCCGAGAAATCTCCAAAAGTCCTTTTGAATTCAACGGGCTCGTGGAGATTCCTCGCTAACGCTCGGAATGACAAACATGGGAAGTCCACAAAAAATTACTTTTCGCAACAGGGATTATTATAAAAGTGGAGGCATATTATGAAGATTCTACACAGGGTTGGTTTATCTGTAATAGCAATGATTTTTTTAGGCGCTGCGTCGGCGCCGGCTGAGGTAAGGATTACGAATGTATCCCTATCGCCCCGGCTGCTGATAGAGCTTTACCAGGCTTATCATAACCAGCGCAACTCGATTCCGATGGCAGCGTCCCGCATTTTCATGATGATAGCGACTTATACCGGCGGGCAGAAAATTGTCGACGTCCTGGAATTTAAAGTCGAGATCAAGGAGGGGAGGAATCAGGTGGTAGTGGCAACCGGTTTCCAAGCCCATCCGCTGGTAGAAGGGACTAACCGGTATAATGCCACCCAGATTAATACCTCGAATTTAAATGTCAGTTTTAATACGGCCTACGAACCCAGTACTAATGCCAGCCAGGTCGCCCAGGGAAATATTTTTCCCATGGGAAACTATCGCGTTGCCATAACTCCGACCTCGCCTCCCGGACCGTCGTATGTCGTGAATTTCGCGTTCTTCGCTCCCCAGTCTTCGCTTAATATGCCCCCGGTTCCGGTTTACCCAAGAAATGTGGAAGTCAATACGCTTCTGCCGAGTTTTTCCTGGACCCCGGTCCAGAAAGCCGGCGAATATGAAGTGAGAGTCAGTTCTAATCAGAATCCGGAAGTCAATACCTGCTGGCGCAGCCGGCGCCTGAAAAATACGCAAGTGCTTTATTCTTCTGCGGCCCGGGCTTTGGAAAGCGGGAAAAAATATTACTGGCATGTCCGGGCTTTTGACAGCTTTGGCAAACCCATAGGCGGAAAAGATGGACGTTCTCAGCCAGCCTGGTTCCAGATAAAGACTGTAATGACCCGTGTAAAAACCACAGTTTCACCCCACGAGGCGGATTCGGTCTTGAAACGCCTGATACCGAATAAGGCTATTGCCGTCCAACTTAAGGGTTTTCGGGCCATGGCTTTGGAAACCAATTGTGACGATTTATCCGGACTCTTACGTCAATTACGTGAGGGAACAGCCAAGGTTATATCAGCCCGGCTGGAGTAAACCAGTCCGGATAGTGTTAAATGGCGGAAAATAAAATACATTCCTCCCCCTTGAGGGGGGAGGTTAGGTGGGGGTGTTTTCAAAGGTTATTTCACCCTCCCCTTAATCCCCTCCCATCAAGGGAGGGGAATTTGCTCTTTCCACAACTGATACTAACTATATCCTGACTCAGGAGGAGGAATTCTATGCATGAAAAATTACTTGCCCTAACCGTGATTTTACTTTTAACCGCGCTTGGCGCCGTACCGGCCCTTGCTAAGCCCGGAGCTGGTGTCAAGAAAAAGGCTGAAAATGGGATTGGTACTTTATTTGTGAAGAACGGCCAGGTCGAACTGCTCCGGAGCGGCAAAACGAAGTGGATTAAAGCCCAAAAGGGCATGCTGATTTTTGAAGGGGACAAACTCAAGACCAGGGAACTGGCAAGAGCAGCCGTGATTCTTGATGACGGCAGCATAATCCGCTTGAATGAAAATACCGACCTTTTTTTCAAAGTTAGGCAGGCTAAGAAGAAAAACCGGATAAAGCTGCTGCTGGGCCACTTATGGGCCAAGGTCAAGAAGCTGGATCATGGTCAAGGACTTGAAATCGAGACTCCTTCGGCAGTCGCAGCGATTAAAGGTACTGAGCTGGAGCTAAAGGTTTTACCGGACGGGAAAGTCCGGCTTATTGTCTGGGACGGCTTAGTCGATTTTTTTAATTCTCACGGAAAAGTCGTAGTCCGGGCATCCCAGGAAAGCACCTCAGAGAAAGACCAGGCCCCGGAGAAACCCAAAAAAACCAAGCTGGAATCAAGGGATCAATGGTTTGGGTCCGTGGTTGATATACCTTCTTCCAAGACCTTAAAATTAAAGATCAAGGACAAAGACGGCAAAGAACAAAAACTTGATATAAAATATGAAAAAAAATAGAACATCTATGAAAAGAAAAAGCGTCTGCTTATTAACGGCGATAATCTGTTGTGGAATATCATACCAGCAGGCGTATGCCATGCCGAATATTGTTCATCAACCTCCGCTGGAGGCCATGCAAGGCAGGTCTCTCTCCATTAATGCCACCATAACGGATCCCGGTTCATCCCTCATTCAGGTCAGGCTTTTTTTCAGAATCAGCGGAACCTTGGGATACCGTGTTCAGGTTATGACAGCGGCGGGATACAATTATAAAGGACAGATACCAGGTGCGGTGGTTTTAAGTAAGGGTGTACAGTATTACATTGAAGCCCGCAATCAAGCCGGCGAGATCAGGACCTCTCCGGTCTTGAATGCGGCCAATGCGCCCCATCAGGTAGTAGTCCGCAAAGCTGCCAGGGCTCCGGTAGTACGCCTGCTGGCGCCTGAGGAGGACGCTTGGCTTAAGCCTGAAGAGGCGGTAATGGTAGTGGCGATTGATGCGGGACGCAGCCGGCCGGACCTATCGACTTTGCAAGTGATATTAGACGGTCAGGATATAACTAATCAGGCCCGGATTTCAGAAACCATGATTTCTTACGTTCCGCCTAAAGAGCTGAGCGAGGGTAAGCATAAGTTGCAAGTAAAAGTATGCAATCTTGACGGCGTAGAATCTGAACCAGCTGCCTGGTCTTTTACTATCAGCCGGTCCGGGAAGCCGGAACCACCCGCCGAAAAGCGGAAGGAAGAGCTTGCCAAGGCTCCACGACAATTTTCCGGCAGTCTTGGGACCGAGGTTCAGTACGCTGCCTTAACCCGTGAACCCGGAAGCACGCTTTATCTCAGCCGGCCTGCGGGATGGTTGAATCGCCTGAACCTGAATTGCGCAGGAAAAGCGGGAGAACTCCATATATTGGGAGCGGTTTTCCTGACTGATGAGGAAACACCCGGGCAGCAGCCGGTAAATCGTTTTAGCCTGGAAATTTTCGATAAATCTTTTAATTTCACAGCAGGTGATATTTACCCGGTTTTTTCGGATTATTCCCTAAGTAATATTTTTGTGCGGGGAGGGAGTCTCACCTTGACTTCCGGCCGTCCGGATAAAGCGCATTCAAAGTTTCAAGCCCTGGGAGGAATGACCCGTATTCCGATTGAAGGCCGTTCTGATGCGGCCGGGACGTTCGAGCAGTGGCTCTGGGGAACTCAATGGTTTCATGATTTTATGCCGGGTACTGGTTTTTCACTTAATTTCAGTAGTATTAATGATTATGCCAATTCTATAGAGGAAGACGGCGGCAGTCTTCCTGCCAATAATCATTTGGCGACTTCTGAGGGACGCGTCAAAATCAACTTGGCGCCCAGGTTTTCAAGCACTTTTTACGGCGAATACGGCTTGAGTTATTATGATGAAGTCCAGAACCTGCTTTCGCTTTCTTTAGGAGATGCTTTTCGGGGAGGTACGCGCTGGGAATGGGGAAATAGAAATTTAATTGATATCCAGTACCGGCATACCGGAGCCAATTACGTGTCTTTGGCCAATGATTGGTTAATCGGGGATTGGGAAGGTCTGGTTGGGAACACCCAGGTTTATCTGCTGGATGATACCCTGGCCCTGCTGGCGAATGTGGAAATATGGAGCGATAATCTGGACGGACAGAAAACCCAGACATATTTGGATGCAGCCGGAACCTCGGTTACGGCCGGAACCACCCGAACAACGTATTTTTCCGGGATGATTAATTATACTGTTTCCAATTTAATTCCAAATCTATCGGCCGGGTATTCCTTTAATAGCCAGCAGGATGATTCGCAGCCCTGCAGTGTTATTAATAATCATACCAGTGTGCTTAATCTGGGGGTGGGCATACAGCTTCCCCTGGATTCGGATCAAGTTTTAACTAATATTGGTTTATCGCAAACCCAGTACCGGGATCTGGCGCAGGATAAGCTTTCAGCGGATATGGATTTTTTATCCTTCCAATGCTCGCTGATATATTTACTCGGCCGGGATTGGTCATTCACCGGCGGATATGGTCTGACCCGGAATATGGGAGATTATACCGGTGTTACGCTTACCGCGGTATCCACCTCGCCCCTGGTTGAAAAGCAGACCATAGACTACCATTCGACTAATCTACAGGTGAATTGGAAAGCCTGGCCCGGGAAACTCGATCTGGGAATTGGCTGGGAGAACTTAAGCGGCAAGGATGATGCGGACTTGGTGGAAAATAATTTATCGACTATCAGCCTGAACAGCACGTATTATTTTACTGCTGTCCAGTCCTTGTCCCTGAACTTGATGAATATAGCGTATTCGGACCGCATAGCCGATATAAACAGTTACGGTGAGTTTGTGACTAATCTCCGTTACGGGTTGAATTTTTAATATGTTAGCCGCGAATTCGCCGGATTGACTTCGTGACATGAGATGAAGATTATTATTGATATGCATGTTCAAGCCGGGGATGAAGAGGGATGGTAATAATGATTTTCTACAGATCATATCCAAATCCCCGCTCTTCAGAGCGGGGATTTGAAAGATTATGAAAAAAGATTCAGCATGCCTGTTTTGCCGTATCGCGGCCGGGGAGATTCCCTGCCGCAAGTTGTTTGAAGATGATCAGATCCTGGCGTTTGAGGATATCAATCCCCAAGCGCCGTTTCATGCCTTGATTATTCCCAAAGAGCATTTTCCTACCATAGCGGATATACCGGCTGAGAGCGATTTTTTAATTAGCCGGATGATCGGTGTTGCTAATAAGCTTGCCAGGGAAAAGCAGTTGGATTCAGGTTATCGGCTGGTGATTAATTGCCGTGCGGGTGCCGGCCAGGAAGTATATCACGTGCATCTTCATCTTTTGGGCGGGCGAAAATTCCATTGGCCTCCTGGATAGGAGCCTGAGCAATTAGTTGCTCAGGCTCCAGAGCATTTGAGATTCGATAGTAGAAATTAGATAAAATATCTCAAATGCGGTCTGCTCTCTACTATCTACTCTCAAAAAAACGACTAAATGCTCAAGTTTCTAGAACTTAGACCCAGCGTAAAAATATTATTTTGAGAGATAATATCGTTTTTTGTTCGTTTTAGAGCAAATTTGTTATTTTAGAGAACTGTTTCCAATATGTTTTTTCTCCTTACAATGTCATTCCGAACGAAGCGAGGAATCTATAAAACACCTGGTTTTCAAAGAGATTCGTCGGCCACGGAGTATGTCCTGAGCGTAGTCGAAGGGTCTCTTGGAATGACAAAATCCGGAGGATTTCCTGAAAACCGGCTTTTGGCTTCCATAAATAAATATTTGACAAATTTATAAAACTAGATATAATTGTGTAATTAGAATAAACTGTTATTCGGGCAGGTTACTTAAAAGCCTTGGTTTCTTTGCTTAATATGTTAACCGCGAATTTCCCGGCTTGACTTCGTGACATGAGATGAAGATTATTATTGATATGCATGTTCAAGCCGGGGACATTTCGCTGAAAAAGCGAAATGCGGGATACACATTTATTTAATCTACAGATCATATTCAATTCCCCGCTCTTCAGAGCGGGGAAATTGAATTTTAAAAAGAGGAAAGAATATATTTTAGAGAAAATTAGTATCTTTTTTTGATAAAAAGAAAAAGTGGTTATACTATGTATTTATGGAAAGGAGGGATTAAAAACAATGATCGAAATTCGTATTAAAGATAATGAGAATTTTGATGCTGCCCTCCGCCGGTTTAAAAAAGAGGTTCAACAATCAGGAGTGCTTTCTGAGATGCGACGCCGTGAACATTATGAAAAACCCAGCGTAAAAAAGAAATTGAAAATTCTTGCGGCCAGAAAAAAAGCCAAGAAGCGTTCATTCTAAACATTACGCAGTCCGGATCCACCAAATCCGGACTGCTTTTCTGTTTTCGGAAGAGGATGAAGGTTGATTTCACCTGAAATAAAAGCTAATATCCGGGAAGCCACTGATATCGTCGAAATTATTTCCAATTATGTATCCCTGAAGCCGTCCGGTAAAAATTTTAAAGGGTTATGTCCTTTTCATCAAGAAAAAACACCCAGTTTTTCAGTCAATCCCCAGGGACAATATTTTCACTGTTTTGGCTGTGGCATAGGAGGAGATGCATTCGATTTTTTAATGCGCGCTGAAGGCCTGAGTTTTGTGGAGGCTATGCACGAGTTAGCCCGAAGAGCGCATATTGCCTGCCCTGAGGCGGTCCGGGGGGACGGTCAGGACGAGAGAGAGAACCTGCGCCAACGGATTAGGGAAGTCATGGACTGGGCGGCAGGCTGGTTTCAGAAGGGCCTCCAGGCCGCTGAAAGCGGCGCCCGGATCCGAACTTATTTGCAAAAACGGGGTCTCTCAAAAGAAGTCTGGGAAAAGTTCGGTTTGGGCTATGCTCTGCCGGGATGGGATAATTTATTCAAAGCTGCCCGGAGAGATCACTATTCCGAGGATATTCTGACTAAAGCGGGTTTAGTAATAGTTCGAGAAGCGGGGCAGGGAAGTTATGATCGTTTTCGGGACCGGTTGATATTTCCTATTCGCGATCACCAGGGACGAATAGCGGCTTTTGGCGGCCGGATTTTAGGATCAGGTGAGCCGAAATATCTTAATTCACCCGAAACTTTAGTGTACCACAAAGGTGAATTACTATATGGCCTGGACTTGGCACGCGAAGCCGGGCGGCGCAAGGAATGCTTAGTTCTGGTAGAAGGATATATGGATGTTATCGCCGTTCATATGGCGGGTGTTATCGAGGTTGTAGCCGGTCTGGGAACCGCTTTAACCAACCAACAGGCCCGCTTGATAAAGCGTTATGCCCGTAAGGTTATTCTAATCTATGATGGGGATGAAGCGGGAATAAACGCCGGTTTGCGCGCCTTTGAAATTCTGAATCGCGAAGGATTGGCTGTCCGGGCGGTCAAGCTGGAAGGGGCCAAGGACCCGGATGAATATATCCGGAAAAAAGGCGCCGTGGCTTTCCGTCAAGCTCTCTCCCGGGCGGTAGGAATGCCGGAATTTCTAATGGAAGCAGCTTTAACCGGGAACCCGGCGGAAACCGTTGAGGATAAAGTGGCGGTGGTAAACCGGGTCGGTATGGTTATTTCCCAATTGCCGAGCGCGATAGAACGTCAGGAATATACCCGGATATTGGCGGAACGTTTGCGGCTGGATGAAAGGACGGTGGCTGGGGAAGTTGCTGATCTGGCAAAAAAAAAGCTGCCATCCGGACCAGGAGGCGAAAGAGAAGACGCCGGCTTACCCAGGCCGATTTGGGAAGAGCACCGGGTCAGAGCCGAGGAAAAACTGATCCTATCAATGCTTTTGCGTTATCCCTGCCTGATCGGAGAAACCGGGGGGAAAATAAAACTGGAAGACATGGCGAACCTGCAATACCGCCAATTGGCAGAACAAATATTAGCCGCACCTCTGCCTGAGCCGGATAGCGAGGAAGAGTGGTTGGCCGCCTTCTTAAGTAAAATCACTGACCGGGAAATGGCCGGACTGGCGGTTAAACTAGCCGCCGAAGAGCGAGGCGAAGAGAATCCCGGCCTTATTTTACAAGATTGCCTGAAACGCCTGGAGGCGGCCGGACTGCTGGAACAGCTTGATGAAATTCAAAGCCGGATCGCAGAGGTTCAGGCAGAGTGTGATATGGAAGCTTTCAAGCAGTTGGCTCAGAAAAAGAAAGCCTTGGCTGGGAGATTAAAGGAACTGGATATTGCTTGGAGGCCGGGAATGGGGGGGAATCCCCCCAAGCTTTGATACCCCTCCCGGGGCAGGGAGATTTATTGGCAGGCGATAATGCTCTTGACTGGGGAGAAAGATACGATAAAATACCAGCCTATTCATTACCCGGATTTCCCGGCTAAATAGTTGTAGGGGCGACGCATGCGTCGCCCCTACATACTAACAAAACAGCATGAAATATTAACGCAGGGGAAAGTGGAAGTCTAATATATATTTTTTTTAAGGAATGAGGTTTGTGCAGATGGCTAAAGAAATAAACCGGAAAGTGATTAATCCCGGTGAAGTTGAACAGCTGCTCGCAAAAGGGCGAAGAAAAGGCTATTTGACATACAGCGATGTCAACAATCTACTGCCTTCCGATATTGTTTCCTCCGACCAGATCGATGATATCCTTATTATGCTGGGAGAAAATGATATTGAAATTGTAGATGCCGCCCGGAGTGAGAAATCGGAAGATCAGGTTTCGATTATCGGTGAGTTCGAAGAAGCGGAGTTTGAAACCGGCAAGGATGCCATGAGCGAGGAAACCCGTTCGGATGATCCGGTCCGGATGTATTTGCATGAGATGGGGCGGGTTCCACTGCTGACGCGCGAGCAGGAAGTCCGGCTGGCCAAGCGGATAGAAGAGCAGGAGTTGCGGGTTGAAAAAGCCGTGCTGGAAGCGCCCTTTACCAGACGCGAAGTACAGGTTTTGCATGATAAGTTGCTACACGGCAAAATACAGGTTTGCGGAATTGTCAAGCATAACATCGAAGGCGAAATCGCCCCCTCCGTGGAGCGTAGCATGAGCGCCCGAGTTAAGCGGGAGATGAAGGCGGCTTTAAAAAATGATCAGTTAATGAAAAAAATAATGCTGCGTTTGGAAAACTCCAAGCTGAGCGAGAACCAGAGACGCCAGCTGGAAAAACAGCGCTCTCAGGCGCAGACCAAACGCTTTAGAAGTTTGAAGAATATTAACCTAAACGCTAAAGAAATAACCAAACTGATTGATAAGATTAAAGGCCTGGCGGAAAATTTAAAAGCCGCTAAGCGGAGCCTCCAGGCTTTGCTGGACAAGCATCGAATCGAAGCCGAGAAGTTAAAAACCGTGATTAAAGCCTTGAAGGGCGGTGCCCCGGAAATAAGAAAGCTGGAGCGGGAAACCAAATGTAAAGCGGAAGAGTGGCAATTGCTTTTAAAGAACTACCAGGATGAGAGCCGGCGCCTGCAGCGGATCGAGCATGAAGCTGAGATGAAGGCCGAGGGATTGATTGAATTAGGCATTGAAATCGGAGAAGGAGAAGCGGCGGCCTATGATGCCCGGATGGAACTGGTTGAGGCCAATCTGCGTCTGGTGGTTTCCATAGCCAAGAAGTATACTAATCGCGGTCTTCAGTTCCTGGATTTAATTCAGGAAGGCAATATCGGGTTGATGCGGGCGGTGGAACGGTTCGAGTACCGGAGGGGCTATAAATTTTCCACCTACGCCACCTGGTGGATTCGGCAGGCCATTACCCGGGCGATTGCCGATCAGGCCCGGACCATCCGGATTCCGGTACATATGATAGAAACAATTAATAAGTTGATTAAAGTCTCGCGGGATCTGGTTCAAATGCATGGGCGTGAACCGATACCGGAAGAGATTGCCAAGAAAATGGTGATGCCGGTGGAAAAAGTCCGGGGAATTTTGAAAATAGCCCAGCAGCCTATCTCCCTGGAAACCCCGATCGGAGAAGAAAAGGATTCCCATCTGGGAGATTTTCTCGAGGACAAGGAAGTGATCTCGCCGGCTAATGCGGCGGCTTTCCTTCTGCTCCAGGAGCAAATCCGTAAGATTTTGCACACCTTGAAGGAACGGGAGGCGGAGGTGCTGCGCCTGCGTTTCGGCATCGGTGACGGTTATCCTCACACCCTGGAAGAGGTGGGGAATATTTTTAATGTTACCCGGGAGCGCGTGCGTCAGATTGAAGCTAAAGCCCTGCGTAAACTGCGCCATCCTTCTCGCAGCCGGAAGCTTAAAGGTTATTTGGATTAAGGAAAAAGTGCCGGTAAATTGTAGTTTGTTAGCTGTTTATAGTTGTAGGGGCGCCCCCCTGTGGGCGCCCGATGAGGTTTCTTTTTTCTCCTTGTAAAAAGAGTAAAGAAGGATAAAATATCTCCGGCGATATTTACGCCGGGCAAAATGATTGGGCCCTTAGCTCAACGGTTAGAGCAGCAGACTCATAATCTGTTGGTTGCCGGTTCGAATCCAGCAGGGCCCACCATATTTTTTAAAATGAATATCCCAGCCCGAAACGGTGTGCATTTCCCCCAATCTCAATACTTGAAAAAGCATAATCCAGCCGGAGGCCATAGAGCTTAATCCCACCGCCGAGAGTAAAGGTGTCTATATCATAGCCCAGTTTATATCCGGCGCGGGCAAAAAGCATATTTTCCCAGGCGTATTCAATACCGAAATTTCCCAAGGGATTTCTATCATTGGGAAACAAGATATCCCCGCCGGTTTTTAGGTTATGGCTGTCGGCGAAGTCCCGGGCATAAGCTATGCCTATCCGTAAAGTAGCCGGCATGGCATCACCATGCTCTAAATATTTTATTTCTGTTCCAATATTCCGCAGGGCGGCCCCGAGATTTAATCCGGGCAGGCCGAGATCCTTATATAAGATACCCAGATCGCCGCCATAGGCCAGGGCCGTGTATTCTTCGACCATAATGGAATGGTATATTTTCATGCTCAGGCCGGCGTAAAGCCGGGGAGTGATTTGATGGGCATAACCGACGGTCCAGATAAAATCATTCTGGGAAATCAGGTTTTGGGTGGAACCGTCAAGATGGTTTATCTCCATTTTGGCTCCTGCCTGGTTCAGCATGCCGGCTGCTATGGTTCCCCGGCCGAACCATTCGACCGGAAGACCGAAAGTGAGATTGGCGTTTTTATTCTCAAAAAGGCCGATGGTGTAGGTGCTCTCGATTTCCGGGGCAGGGAGGTCGGCCATTCCGGCTATATTGTAATATATGGTATTAAGATCGCCGGATAGGGCAGTATACATTTCGCCCATGCCGGACGGCCGGGCGCCTACAGAATCTTTAAGTATCTCGCCTCCGCTTAGCGCCAAGGTATGCAGCGGTGGAACGAGCATGGCCAGACTTATTAAAATCACAGTGGATATTTTAGACATGTTTTAACCCCTCCTCTTTAGTATTTTGCAGGCGTGAAAAATCAATGAAATTTTCATTTTATAACCGCAATTCTGACATACCGGTTAATGCCGGGCGCCTGGACATGCACAATATATATGCCGGAGGCTGCAATTTCGCCCGTGCTGGTCCTTCCATTCCATTCCAGCGAATGGTGACCACCAGAATATTCTTCATTGTTTACCAGGGTTTGAATAAGTTTAGCCCGCGTGGTATATATCTTAACACTTACCCGGCCGGCTTCTTTCTGGTTAAAGTTGATTATGGCCGGTTGAGCGCTTTTATAGGGATTATAAAGATTATTAACCGCTTTTACCTCGTTTTCCCCGGCCTTATGGATAATCGGAGTGGGTGTCGGAGTTGGAGTAGCAGTAGGTGCAGTCGTAGTGGTTGATGTGGGTGTCGGAGTTGGAGTAGCAGTAGGTGCAGTCGTAGTGGTTGATGTGGGTGTCGGAGTTGTTGTAGTAATGATCGTTAGTGTTGGTGTCGGAGGGGTATAGCTGGTTACACGAATTTCACCCGAGAAAGCCATGTCAGGATCTTCCGAGCCAGCCGCATCCCGAACCCGGATATAGATATTCTCAGCCTGGGTATAGGTCTGATTCTGTATCTCGGCACTGCCCAGGAAAGTTCCTCCTGTAGTCTTACCCAGGGTTCCGCTAGCCGGGCTTGGCGGGCTGCCAAGATCCAGCATTGGTTCCATTATAAAAGACTGGGCTGTATTGACAATCTCGCCTGTGCCCGTAAACCTAATCTCCACGCGCATGGCAAAAGTATTGGGATAGGCTTCAACATACACCGGTGTGTTATCCTCAAAAGCCACGCCCTCGACTAAAACCGCGAACTTGGTCTCGGTTCCCGGTACAATTCTTACCACAGCCTGGGACTTGTCAGGAGTATCACCATCGCAGATGCCAGGATCTATTTCATCCGAGGGCTTTAAGCTGCGCGGCCCCTCAGTGTGCTGCTGGCAGTTGAACCAGGCCAGGCCGCCTGAGAGCACTGATTCCAAATAGGATGAAGAGTAAGGCTTGGAATTGAAATTAAGGTCGTCTGAATTCAGACGTATAGTATGACCCGGAGCGCCCGGCACAAAGTTGCCAAAAAGATCCGCAGCCTGCAGGGTCACTCCAAAATACGCGCCCGCGAACTGGGCACTGCCATTGTAGGCATTTATGGCATGCGTAGGA